>CAYUQT010000020.1:0-130046 GCA_964446835.1 uncultured Planctomycetales bacterium
CGGCGGCAGAGGCGAGACGTGCGAGGTCGGTGGGTAAGAGAGAGCGACAGGAGAGTGCCATGAGGACTCGATGGAGGATCGTCGAGATGACCTGGTCGAAGGGCGGGCTGGGTTTCTGGCGCGAGGGTTCGGGGACGTGGGTCGGGGTGGTGGAGTCTGATTTCTGAGATGACATGGATCGTCTCCTTCTGTGAAAGGTCTCTACTGATCTACAGGTGAGAAAGGGGCGGGGGACTGGTGTTGGGGCAGACGCGTGTGACGGGAACGTCGGGCGGCGTCTTTGGCGTTCTGTCGTCCCTCCGGGACTTGGGGGAGGGGGTGTCGCGTCCGGATTCCCAGCGATCAATCGCTGGGCTATTGTCGGACGTGCCTACGGCACACACATAGGGTGCGTCCCTGGTATCAACGCTGTGTATCCCTCTCTTTCTCAAAGACATGTGGCCTTATCTTATGCGATTGGGCTGCGTCCCCTTTGTGTGCCTGGCGACGAAGGAGAAGTCAGTGTACATTGCGTGTCTGGAGGCGGGAACAGCATGCCGGGCCGAAGGCCAAGAGGTTCGGATCGGGTCATTGTGTAGCGAGGGATTAGACCTGAGATGACGAGCATTCGAGGTCATCGGTGCTTGGCGGACAGCAGAGGAAGGCTTCGCCTCCTCGTGTGGGTTTGGTGTACACTCGGGACTGCTCTGGTACTGCTGCTAAGAGAGACCTTTTGCCACAGCGGGGTGAAGGACATTCTGGGAACGCTCGCCTTTACCACCGCGATAGGCGGCCTCCTGGGACTGACTATCGCTTCCGGATACGCCATTTGTTCACGTCGGAGTCTTAGGGCGATTGACCTCATTCGGGTTGTGATTTGGACTCTCTTTGGCTGTGGCATGGGACTGAGGAGCAGAGGGTACTTCGGCTACTTCTGGCCCGCCGCAGATCCATTTGTCGAGGGAGTTGCCAATACAGTTGCCGCCAGTAGTCTGTGCGCCATACTTGTAGTTACCGCTGTTGACCGGATGATCAATAGACTCAGTGCGAAGCAGCCACCTGTCTCTGACATTCCAGGGCAGGGAGACGATGCAGGAGGACGTGGCGATGTGGGTTGAAGCGGCAGGGCAAGGTTGAGCGGCCGGACAGGGGGGCCAGGAAAGGAGGAAGCGGCGAAACCAAAGATGCAGAGACGAAAAGTGACAGCTTCTCATGAGCCTTCGGCTCTGCCGTAGAGGAGGGGAATGCGCAGGAGCGTCCTACGGTGTCCCAACGACTTACGACACAGAACACTGGTGTTCGCGCCGCCGGCGCATGGCCGTCATGCCCAGCAGAAGAAGCAACGTCATCGCCACCGGCGCCGACGCGCAGGGAGTGGGGATCCCAGCCGCGCTCGTCTTCTCGAATTCCACCTTCACGGTCTTATCCGCGTTCATCGTTACGGTGTTTGTGGCGGCCGTGGAGGTGTCGTTGTCGGTGTCATGCCACGCTTTGACCTGGTAGCCGGCGTCGGGCGTTGCCCGCAATTCCACGGGGGTCCCTTCGTCATAGAGCCCGCCCGTCGGGGTTAGGCTGCCGTTGCCCCCCTCGACCGTGGTCTTCAACATATACGGTGGGGCGACCACCTCAATACCGATGATCTCGCCCCAGGACGGGTGAGCCAAAGCTACAAAGGGCCCGTACCAGGCGGTCCGGCCATCCGTCGTCTGAGAGGTCTCGAACCCGGCGACGTAGTTGGGCTCGAGCGTGAAGACTACCGTCGAGGTAGTTGACTCAGCGTATCCCGGAATGTCCACCCAGACGCGTTCGCCCTTTCGGATAGGCGTTGGGTCGGAGTCACGGAACCACAACTCGGGGCTCTTGGCCTGCCAATAGTTGGAGTTGGGGTCCGGTGCGGTGACGTGTTGCCCGTTGACGAGCACATCCACCATCGCACCGGGGCAGCCCACGGATAGCCCGGACGAGCACCAGTAGTCACTGAGGAGTGTGACCCTGACCGTGACCGTTCCGCCGCGAGCGAAAGTCCTTCCGCCGTTGAGGCCGCCCTCCACGGCAATATCCGCAACGCCGGTTCCCCACCAATTCTGCGGAAGCGGTCCTGCATTGGCTGATGATGCCTGGACGACGATGCAGAGAATACTCGTGAGCACTGTGACCCACTTGGTCGATTCCATAGCTCGGACTTCCTTTTTGAAGTTATCTGCTCTGACAATACCTCTCACGCGGCCCGGTCAACCCTATTGAGTGTAGCCTGATGGTCCAGTGATTCCAACCGCTTATCCATGCAGCGGAGGGGGAATGAACGTCGGGCCGTCTTTCGAGATGACCCGGATCGGGGGCTGTTCCTGGCAGCGGTGGGGCGGGCCTGCGCGAGGTTCGGGACGGTGTTTGGGGTGGCGGATTCTGGTTCTGTGGATGACATTGTTTGCTCCTTCCATGAAGGGTCTCTACTGATCCACAGGTGAGAAAGGGGCTCACGACCGGCGATGACGTTTGGGGAGGTGTGTGTGCGAACCGGAGGGGCAGAAGCCCGTTGAAGACGGGCTGCTGGTTGCGGAGAGAGAGAGAGAGAGGAATAGTGGGCGGGTTCGGCAACCGGCCCTGGAAAGGACCGGCCTAATAGCCCGGCGTGGCCGGGGGAGCCCCGTGAACGGGGCAAGAAATGACGCAGCGGCATACATCGCAGGGGCCGAGGCGGTGAGCGGTTGGGTTCGGGGGCATGACGGGATCGCGGCTCGCGAGTACGCTCGCCGTCCCAAGTCGATCATTGGAGGCATCGGGCGTATGCGATGCATCGGTCCGGGAGGTCGAGGTTCAGGCCTTCGGGAGGGATGTGGCCGGTGTGCTGCCGCCGAACGACCTGATCGACGCGAAGGGGGTCCACGTCCTTCTCTGGTTTGGGAAGAAGGATCGTCAACTCGTAGCGCTGCGTCTGAGGTCCGACAACCCGTCGATTCCAGCGAACGGACAGGGGGGTTGTCGCGGTGTTTACGGCCAGGATGTGTCTCTCCGGGCCCTTGACGACGACCAGCCTGTCTGATGCCGGTGGTGCCTCTATCAGGCACGTTCCGCCGATCAGGTTCGCGAACAATCCCATGACACAGGCTGACGGCATGAGCTGGTATCCCAACGAAGGGTCCCATGTGCGCATGTCCGGGAAACCGTAGCTCTTCTGGTTGTAGTGGATGATTCCGAAGTTCTGTGAGACCAAGTCGTGGATGCAGAGTATGTCGATTCTGGGGTCGGGTGCCATGGCGATCAGGTACTTCGCCAGTTCGAGGGCGTAGCCGAATCGGGGGCTGAGGTCCCAGTAGGGGCCGTTGCCGGCCAAGTGATATTCCGTGACGGCAAAACGTGGGGTGAACCCGTGCCGCGCGACCCGTTGTGCCGCCGCTTCGACGATCGCCTTCCAGGAGTAGTGCAGCGTGAAACCCACCTGCGGGTCTTTGGAGAGTTCGGTCTGGGCCAACCGGCTCAGGAGGGTCTCGGCCCAGCGGCTGCCGTCGCTTTCGGGTTTGCCGAGGGCATTGTCGCCTAGTGTGATCCACACGCGGGCCTTCGGATCGGCTCGACGGACCGCCCGGGCAAAGCGCGTGGCGATATCGGCGTAGTCGGTGGCGTCGAGGACGGGGTGGCCGTATTCCTCGTTGCCCATTTCCCAGTGACGAACCAGGAAGCCTCGTTCGGCCACCTGCCGCACGAGCGACTCTACCGCCCGGGCGGCCGGTTCTCGCTTGGACGGGTCCAGTGCGACACCCGGCACCCCCCACACCTTCTTTTCTCGCGTGTCGGCCAGGCTGTAGACCCTGGTTCCGTCGGTGTAGAGCACCGTATTGAGCTGGTAGATCGGTTCGATCCTGGCCTCGCGGCAGAAATCGAGAAACGACCAGGGGCTTGTCCACACGTTCTTGTGGCCTTCGGGGATGAACCTCAGGCCGAGGACATCTCTCATGGGGGCGTCGGCGTCCAGGAGGAAGAGGTTGGCGTCTGTTCCGCCGGGGAACCGGATCGCCTTGATGCCGGATTCGAGCAGGGCCTTTCTGAAGTCGCCCCGGCGCGATTCGGGGTGACTTGCGGGCAATGTGCCGTAGTAGAGACCGGCCATATTGAAGGGCTGATTGGCGCCCAGCATCAGGGACGAGATGGTTCGGTCCTGGGCAGAGGAGACCCCGGACAGGAGGGTGAGGGTACCGGCGAGTGCCAACAGGCTACGGATTTTGGACATGGGATGCCTGTATTCGTGTTCGTTCATCGAAGGGGCCTCGCGGGTTGGGGGATCGGTTGCATGGAGGTTAGGGCGCAAAGAAGCTGGGTCGCCCTGGGCGATTTCTCGCCCGGGGCGACCCGGTGGTGCGTGTCACTGTTATTGAGTCGCCGTCGATCCGGGTATGTGCCCCCTCGACACCTTCCACGCCTGGACCGAACGCGATTCCATGGAGTAATAGGTTTTCGAGACTGTCCGAGTCAAGATGAATTTGCCGAGCCAAGGGATAATGTGCGAAATCCTCATGGTGTACGGGTTATGCCTCGGCCAATCCCTCACGGATGGCGAACCGAGCCAGTTGGACCCGGTCGTGGATGTCGAGTTTGCTCATCAGGCGGGCCGTGTGGTTATCGATCGTCTTATAGCTCAGGTGCATTGTGGCGGCGATTTCCTTCTTGGCGAGCCCCCTGGCGGTGTAGCGCAAGACCTCGAGTTCGCGATTGGTCAGTTTCGAGAGACGCGAGCTTTTCGGCTGACCCAGTCGGGCCCCATCGTCGTCGACGACGATGCGGGATCGCACCTCTTCGGAGAAGTACACGCCGCCGGAGGCCACTCGACGTATCGCCTCGAGGAGCGTGGCGTAGGGGACGCCCTTGGTGACGTAGCCTCGGGCCTGGACGGCCAGGGCCTGCTGGATGTACATGTCGTGGAAGAAGGCGCTGAGGAAGATGAACCTCACGTCGGGGAGGCTGGCCGTGATCTGCTTGGCGGCATCGAAGCATACGGTGCCGGGCATATCGATATCCATGAGGATGATGTCGGGTCGGAAGGTAATGGCTTTGGCGACGGCCTCGCTTCCGTCGCCGGCGGTGGCTACGACGCCGAGGTCCTGCTCTCGTGCGAGCCGCTCGCTGATGGAATCGCGGAAGAGGGTGTGATCATCGACCAGCAACAATCGGATGGGTTCGTTCACGATCGGGTTGCTCCTTGCATTCCCCGGCCGATCGTTTCGCACACCGTCTGGATCAGTTCAGACATTCCAAACGGTTTCCGAAGGACGATGGGCTCCGGGTTGAGGGATCCGTCCGGCCTGAATGCCGGGTTTTTCGTTGTGAGAATGGCCGGCAGATCTCGCCGGACACTTCGAATGCTCTGGAGGATAGCCGAGACGTCGGGCGTCGGCGAGTCCGCATCGAGTATTGCCAACCGGATTCGCTGCGAGCAATCGACGAGGGCCTCCCGGGTTCCTCCGCCGTCGGGCAGGTGTCGAACTTCGAATCCGGCTTCCCGCAGTGTATCGGCGATGATCGTGCCGATGTACACGTTGTCTTCGACGAGCAGTATGAGTTCTCCGTGTCCGAGCTTCTCGTCGCGCGCCGGTTGGAGCTTCCCACCGGCGGAGACCGGCGGTTCGCAGCGGGGCAGCAGGACATCGAATCGGCTTCCTTTTCCCGGCGACGACTTCAAGCTCACCTTTCCGCCGTGGTCTTCCACGATGGCCAGGGTGACAGGCAGGCCCAGACCGGTACCCTGTCCTCTCGGCTTGGTGGTGAAGAACGGCTCGAAGACACGTGAGACGACCTTCGAGGTCATTCCCATTCCGGAGTCTTCCACGGTGAGGACGGCCCATTTGAGAGACTCGTGGTTGGCATCGGGGCTGCCCTGGGATACGGCAATGGTCAGGTTTCCACCGTCGGGCATGGCGTCTCGTGCGTTGGTGATCAGATTCATCAGGACCTGATGGAGTTGCGTCGGGTCGGCCAGGACCCACACCTGCCCTTCGGCGGGGATGGATTCACGGACTTCGATGGATTTCGGGAGCATTCCCCGGACCATCCTGAGGAAGTCCAGTACGGTGGTGCAGAGGTTCACGGGTGACTTGCGGGTGGTTCCCTTTCGGGTGAAGGTGAGGAGGGAGTTGGTTACCCTTCGGGCGTCGCTGAGGGCGTTTTCGACGGTATCCAGCGATTGGAGGCTGGCATGTCCCGGCGGGAGGGTCGCCTTTGTCTGTTCGATGTAGCTTGAGATCGCGGTCAGCAGGTTGCCGAAATCGTGTGCGATGCCTGCCGCCAACGTTCCCACGGCTTCGAGTTTCTGTGCCTGTCGGAGTTGATCCTGCAGTTCGGCGTTTCTGGCCTCAGCCCTCTTGCGGACGATCACCTTGCCGAGTCGTTCGGCGACGGCGTTGAGGAGGGCTCGCTCCTCGCGAATGAAGGGCCCCTCGTCCATGATCGGGGCGGCCGTGCGGTAGAAGACTTCCACGCAGCCGAGGGGGTTGGAGTCTGCCACGATGTCGGCAGCCTGTCTCCACGAGGTTTCAACGAAGTCGGCCGTGACGTAGACCTGGTTTTCGACCCGGATTCTGGCGCAGGCGATTTCCGGGAACCTGTAGGCCGGGGGGATCAGTCTCACGACTCCCTGCAAGACTTCGTTCAACGGCTCATCAGGGCGCTCCAGAAGTCCGGAGATACCGTAGAGGCAGTTCAGTTCCTTGAGTCGTTCATTCAGATCGCAGGCCCGTTGCTGGAGGAAGGTTTCCGCGTCGTATCGTTCGTGGATGCTGCAGAGCAGACGCGTCACATAGTGGCTGACGCGCTGCGGCTCATGAATTTCGTCGGCAGGTTCGCAGGAGAGGTTGCGACTGATCTTGCCGTGGGACACCACGACGGGATGGCTGAAAACGATGTCCAACAGAAGGCTCTGCGGGATCCGGTTCTGGTCAATCTGGCAGACGACGAGCAATGGGTGATCGCGGCAGAGTCGATCCACGAGGGTGGCATATTGCCGCCATTCCTCGACGACGGGGTGTGTTACGGTGGCCTCGGTCAGTTCCGCAAAGAATCTCAGGCCCTGTGAGGGAGCGCTGGCCGCTTCTTCGGCGAGGCACGTGCCCAACTGAGAGAGGTTCTTGTGGACGTCTTGCAGGCGGGCATCGTTATGCGGCAGCAACCGCAGCCTTCCGTGCGCGATGGCTGATTCTACGGCGATTCCATCGTGATTGAGGGCATCGACCAGTTCGGGCAGGGTCTCGGGGCGGACGATACAGACACATCGCTCTCCTCGCTCGAGTCCGATTCGAATCAACGGTCTGACAACACTCACCGGCTCTTGTCGGTCCGCGTACACCAAACAGGCGTGATCATGATGGCCGAGTTGTTCAATCGACAGTCTCATGAGGCATTCAAGATGACGATGCTCGGTAGCACTCCGTTTGACGTCGGCCGGACCCATGGGAGTCGTCGAACCACATTGTATCGGGCGGTTGGGCGGAGAAGGGATGAACGTCCCCGGCAGGATTCGAACCTGCAACCTTCGGCTCCGGAGGCCGACACTCTATCCAATTGAGCTACGGGGACTGAAGCGGTCAATACGACACCATCCTCCTCGTGTCGATGACCCTTGTGAGTATAACCGACCGTCTGCTCAAGTCAACGCGGTGAGCTGCAAACTTCCGGTTGGGGGGGCACCTCCATATCGGCGATCTCTTGGGGGGTGGCGGGGTATGCACCGGCGCGAGTTCGGAGCCTTGGGCCCTGAGTGTGGTTTGTTGTGAGGATTCTGCAAGACAGAGCCGGGACTGTCCGTCACGCTCGCGGTCGGGGTGGGGTGCGATGCTGTGATGGCTGGGCTGTGATCGGAGCCGTGGTCTGGCCGCCGGCGAGCCGTTGGATTCCGGACTTCGTGGAAAGGTTTTGCTTGCATTGTTGGCCTGTACTACCATAAGTTGTTGCAGGTTGGCCGGAGAGAACGTAGTGTGAGCGGTCAGGATTCGGGGTCGGAGTGGTTCGGCGCCGATTGAAGCCGAGGTTATGGCAGAGGTGATGCATCTCATGGACCAAGCAGAGGGATTGCTGATCCAGCACATTCGCGACGTGACGATCGTGAACGTTGAGAGTACCTCCATGTTGGACACGGCTCAGATTCAGGCCTTCGGCGATGCCGTGTACAAGCTGGTCGAGGTCAAGTACTGCAAGAAGCTGGTGCTCGACTTCAGCAGGGTGCAGTTCATGTCGTCGGCGGCGTTGGGTGTTATGATCAATCTGCGGAACAAGTCTGCCGCGATCAAAGGGCAGCTTGTCATCTGCGGTCTGAAGAAGGACCTGATGAAGGTCTTCGAGATTACGAAGCTGGTCAAGCTGTTCACGTTTCGCGCCAACGAGGAAGAGGCTTTGGCCGCGTTGGGCATGACTACGGCCGGATGATTATGGCTGGTGAAGACACATCGAAGATTACCCGGACGGTCAACGAGATAGCGGCCGGCGATTCGTCCGCGGTCGAACGGCTCTTTCCGCTCGTTTACGATGCGTTTCATGAGATTGCGGCGCGGTACTTGAAGTCTGAGAAGCCCGGCCACACGCTTTCGCCCACCGCCCTGGTTCACGAGGCCTACCTGAGGCTTGTCGATCAAGATCAGGCGAACTGGCAGGGGCGGACGCATTTCTTTGCGGTAGGCGCGCAAGTCATGCGGCGCATCCTCGTGGATCACGCTCGACGGAAGCACCGCGTCAAACGGGGCGGGCATCGGCATCGGATCTCGCTGGAGGAGAACGTTGCCCTTTCGCCGGAGCGGGATGAAGACCTGATTGCAGTCGACGAGGCGCTGGGCAAGCTGGCACAGACGGATCCGCGTCAGGCCGCCATCGTCGAGCTTCGTTTCTTCGGCGGTCTCAGTGTCGCCGAGGTTGCCGAGGTGCTCGGCGTGTCGAAGCGCACGGTCGAAGGCGAGTGGACGATGGTTCGTGCGTGGCTGCGGCGAGAACTGAGTCGCTGAGGCAACACCCGATGAGCCCCGAGCGCCATGAGCAGGTCAAGAGACTGTTTCTCGCCGCCTGCACTCTTGATGACACTTCTCGCTCGGCATTCCTCGATCAGGCGTGTTCCGGTGATGCGGAACTTCGGGCCGAGATTGAGTCACTTCTGAAACACCACGATCCGGCGACGATCATCGAGGCTTCGAGCGGAGAGCGAAGGGGCGAAGCGGTTGCTGAGGCCGGCCGGGCACTCGCTCGGGGGATGGAGTCGGCTTCGGTCGGTTCGACGGCTCCCGACGAAGGACGGTTTCTGACGGGGGCGCTTTTCGCACATCGCTACCGCATCGTGAGCCTTCTGGGGCGGGGCGGGATGGGGGAGGTGTATCGTGCGGAGGACGTCAAGCTGAATCGTCCCGTGGCGTTGAAGTTCCTGACGCACGGGCGTGGGAACGATCCTGCCTGGCTGTCTCGGTTCTACAACGAGGCTCGTATCTCGCTCAGCGTGACCCACCGGAGTGTGTGCCGCATTCATGACCTCGGAGAGTCCGGCGGCGAAGTCTACATTTCGATGGAATACGTTGACGGCGAGGACCTGGCTTCGCTGCTGCGGCGGATCGGTCGACTGCCGTGTGATAAGGCCGTACACATTACGAGGCAGCTCTGCTATGGGCTATCGGCCGCGCACGCTCAGGGTGTGCTTCATCGCGATCTCAAGCCGGCCAACATCATGATCGACGGGCGCGGAGAGGTTCGCATTACCGATTTCGGGATTGCGGTTCTACTCGAACCTCGCGGGAAGGATACGGATGTTGCCGGGACACCGGGTTACATGGCCCCCGAGGTTCTGAGCGGCAGTCCGCCCTCTCTTCGCAGCGACATCTACTCTCTCGGCGCGGTGATGTACGAGATGGTGACCGGTCGAAGGGCCTTTGAGGGAGCGACTCTCACGGGGCGTCCGGGAGGACAGAAGCTGATTCCTCCGTCCGAGTTGTTCGAGAGCATCGATCCGGTTCTGGAAGGGCTGATTCTCCGTTGTCTTTCGGACGTTCCGGAGGATCGGCCGGCGTCGGTGATGGATGTCGTGAAGGCGTTGCCGGGGGCAGATCCGTTGGCGGCGGCACTGGCGGCGGGCGAGACGCCCTCGCCGGAGATTATCGCCGCCGCACGAACGGAGACGAACCTGCGACCGGTCAGGATGATCGCATGGGCATGTGCCGCTGTCGTCGGGCTTGTTGCCGTGTTCCTTCTGGCGGATCACACGCTTCTGCTTTCGCGGCTTGGGCTGGGCAAATCGCCGGACGTGCTGGAGGATCGGGCCGACCAGGTGCTCCGGACGCTGGGAGCTGCACCATCGGGCGGTCGACCGTCGTGCGGTTTCGTGATCGATCCGTCGGGACTTGATTCTCTCCGGAGGATGCGTGCCGATGCTCCTTCGGCTCGATGGACCGGCGAGCATCGGCCGGCCGTGCTGTTCTTCGACTATTACCTTCGAACCGGCGCGGAGAGACCCGTGGATCCGCTGGAGGAGCCGCAGCGATTCGATCTTCGGTACTCTACGACGGCAGAGTCTTTTGTTCGCCTCGATGCACTGGGCAGACTGTGCGAGTATTGGGGGGTCTCCAACACGCCGGTCGGATCCGATCGGCGCCCCGCGGAGCCCGACTGGAAGACGGCGTTTGATCTGGCGGGTCTGGACTTTGCTTCATTCACGACGACCGCTCCAAAGTACAGGCCGCGAGTGTATGCGGATACCCACCTTGCCTGGCAAGGCGTTCACCCGCATGATGACTCTGTTCCGCTCCATGTCGAGGCGGCATCGGCTGATGGTTCCATCGTCTATCTGAGGGTCGCTCTGCCGTCGGCACCGGGACCGTCGTCGGGGAACGCCACCTTGTTGAACGAGGCCGCTCAACCGATGAGTCGAAAGGTGGTCGGCACCTTCTTCTTCATCACCCTGCTGGGGGGGCTGCCATTGGCCTGGCGGAACCTGCGGTCCGGGCGTGGCGATCGGCGCGGCGCCGGGCGCGTCGCGGCCCTTATGTTCGTGGTGCAATTGCTGCTGTGGCTCGTGCGGTATCACCATGTGGCCGACCTTGTGATAGAGTTGAGTTCACTGGTGGTTGCCCTTCGCATCGCCGTTTTCGGGGCCGTCATGGTGTGGATATATTATGTGGCGCTCGAGCCCTACGTGCGTCGGTTCTGGCCCCAATCGATCATCTCGTGGAGCCGACTGCTATCCGGTCAGACTACCGATCCGCTTATTGGCCGGGACGTCCTGGTGGGAACGGCGTTGGGGGTGGCTATCGTGATCCTGCAGCAGGTGAACGTCCTGGTGTCGTCGCGGACCGGGGGGCTACCGCTGATTCCGGCTATATCGCACGTCGATTTTGACCTGGGTCGGCTGGTCGGATTTCTCCACTGCGTCGACACGGTTGCGCATGCGATTCTGGGAGGGATCGGCCGGGGGATGATCGCGCTGATGCTCATGCTGCTGCTTCGGGTGGTATTGCGGACATCGTGGCTGGCAGGGCTGGCGTTTGTTGCGATCATTGCACTGGCTTACATGCTGAGTTCGGAATACGGGCGGGGCATCACGCTGGTATCGAGCTTGATCCTTTCGGCGGCCGTTCTGGCCGTTCTGGTTCATGCCGGCCTTCTTGCCGCCATCGTGGCTATCTTTGTTTCGCAGATGATGTTGAGCAATCCGATGACGTGTGACCTGCAGGTATGGTATTCGGCTTCGACCGGCTTCCTTCTTGTCATTCTGATGGCTCTCGTTGCCTTCGGGTCGTATGCCACACTCCGCCGCCGGCCTGGGACGGTCTGAGGTCCCACCGGGGCGTGGGACGGAGTAGAATGAGGCGCTGTGAATCCGTCGATGCGCCGCGCGAGGCGTCGGTGGGCCCCCCACCCCAACTCATGCACCCCGAGAGCGATGAGAGTCGCGTTGTGCATCCGATACGGCCTGGTTGTACCCGCGGGAGGATCGATCGCCTGTGAGTGCAGCGGGCCCTGGAGGTCAGAAGGCTGATGGAGCATTGCGACGTGTCCAGTGAGGGATTGGGGCGGGTGGTGATTCAGTTCCGCCAGGTGGCTCTGAAGCTTGCGCGGAATGATGGAACGACATTTCATCTCGGGCCACTGGACCTGGAGATCGCGAGAGGTTCCGTCACGCTGTTGTGCGGGCCGAACGGTTCGGGAAAGAGCACAATCATGCGGCTGACGGCGGGTCTTGAACGGCCCGATGCCGGCGATATTCATGTGGACGGCCACGATGTCGGCCGGCTCAGCGACAAAGAGCTGACGTCGATGAGAAGGAACCGGATCGGGCTGGTTCATCAGAAGCCGCTTCTGTTGGACTTCCTCTCTGTTCGAGAGAACATTCTGGTGGGGATCGCGATCAAGAGACCGTCGCACGCCGACCGGCTCGACCCGATTCTGGACGACCTCGGGTTGAGGACGTTGGCTCATGCTCGGCCTGTCCACCTCAGCGACGGGCAGCGGGTGCTGGCGGCGCTGGCCCAGGCGTTCGTGTGCCATCCGTCGATCCTGCTGCTGGATGAACCCACGGCCAATCTCGATGAGCGGTTTTCAGCGGTGGTCTGGCAGCACATTCATCGGGTATGCGAGGGGGGCACCACGGCGATCATCGCCAGTCACGACCCGGTCGCCCATGAACATGCGGATGTGACATTCCATCTGAGGGATGGCCAACTGACGGATGTATCTTGAATGCGGCAGCACGGTCGAACCATCGGGTTGATCCTTACGGCGCTGTGGCGGTGGTTTGCCCATCGATGGGTGAATCACCTGCTGGTTCTGGCCTGCCTTTCATTGGCCCTGACCCAACTCGCGGCGAGTTTCGCCCTGCACACGGGGACGGATCGGTATTACCGGCGGATGAAGGCGGCCTTTGCCAGCGGGAACGCTCAGATCCTGGTTCGCCCGAAGTCGAAGGGCGATCGTCTCAGGCCGGCCGATGTGGAGAAGCTCGGCCGGGAGTTTCCGGATGCCCGCATCGTTTCGGTGCGATCGATCGTGACGGGTGCCGATACAGCCTCCGGTCAGCCCGTTGCCATCCTGTGCACGCATCCGGTCGAGGCCTTTCGCATGAACCTGATCCGGCTGGTTCGCGGCAGGCGTCCCGATGAGATTCCGAAGGATGTCAGGCCTCTGTGGTTGGAGCAGGGCTTTGCGGCCCGTCGGGGCTATCATCTGAACGATCGGATCCGCCTGACGATGCCGGGCGGGGCTCGCTCGTTTACGATCGTCGGGCTCATCGCGAATGGGGGCCTGGTGCTTCCCGGCGAGCCTTCGCATGGGGTGTCTTCGTTCGACGCCGTGCCGGGTGACGACACCCTGGGCAAGGTCTACATTGAGCTGCCCACAGACACTCAGGCGTTTCGGGTGTTCCCTCGCCTTCGCGAGATGCTCGTGTCACAACGGGTGGAGCGGCCGAGTCAGAATCCTGCCCTCGATATTTCGGTTGAGGATGCCCTTTCGCAAACGATGATCTGCATGCTGACGGCGGCGAGCGTCGTCGTGTGTGTGTTTCTCATCCGATCGCTCGTGGTGGACGACCTTTCGGACGACCGGTATGCGGTGATGACTCTGCATGGTCTGGGATGCGGTTCGGTGGCGATCAAAGGGCTGTTTGCGCTTCGGATGTTCGGCTTCCTTGGGATTGCCTCTGCCATCGCGCTGGGCGTGGGACCCCGGGTGGCGGGCTGGACGCTGGTCTATCTTCATCGAGGTCCGGCATGGATGACGGCCGGATCAGAGTGCGGGCTGACGCCTGAGCAGCTCGGGCTCTGTCTCTCGACGCTGGTGGCGACGGTTCTGATCGGCATGAATCCGTATCTCCTGCCGATCGTGTCCGCCCCGACGCGATTGGGCCTTCCCAAACCGGTTGAGGTGGTCGCTCAGGGGCTGGGTGCATGCCTTCTGTTCTTCGTTCTCTATCGTCTGACGCGAACGTCGACGGCTTTCCACGGGAGAGACATGGTTGCCACTTTCTTTGTGGGGCCGTTCCTGCTGGCCGTGGTGTATACGATCGGGGCCTGGGTGCCGCGCGTCCTGGCCCGCCTGTGGTCGGGCCGGCATGGCATGCGGGGCAACGTTCTACAGAGCACGTTTCTCAAGGCGATCGACGCCTCAACGATTCGGTCGCAGACGTTTCTGAGCTCGTGCGTGGTGGGCGCGATGATCTCACTGCTGCTGATCATTCTCTCGGTGCGATTCTTCGCGAACCAGATCAGGGGCGACCTGTTCATGTGCATGATCGAGACCCGGCATGCACCGTCACTCGAAAGGCTGTTTTCAGAGGATGACATCTGCCGCCACGTCGGCACGGGGAGGATTACCTTCGTCGATCTGCCATCTCACCGGATGCGAGTGGAGGCGGGCGGCGTGCCGGACGTGCTGGGAGAGATGCTGCTCTCGCTCTCACCACAACGCGAGGGTTCGTGGCGGTCGTCGACAACCGCCGCCGGGGGAAAGGTGTATCCCACCTGCCAGCTTTCGACGAATCTGGCCTTTCAACTCGGTATGGGACCGGGCGACTCGATCACGCTGGCCGGAGACCGAAAAGAGACCACGTTCATGGTGGTCGGGGTCTTGCCCCTGCCGATGGAGAAGGGTTTGCTGATTCCGTTGGCTGAACTGGAGCGGCTGACCGATGCCGACCGGTCCATCGTCGTGGGACGATTCACGACCTCGGATGCTTCGACCTATGCGGAAGCTCGGTCTCGGATCACGCGCAAGGCGAGCCAGCAGGGTTTCGGGTTCGGTGCCTGGATTACGGGAGCGACGAAGGAAGAGACGGATCGGATGGTGGATGACATCACACGGTTCTTCCCGCCGATGATCGCAATGTTTGTGACGTTGGGCGGGCTGACGGTCACGCTGGTGGGTATCCAGAACGTGCGGAAGTCGCGGCGTTTGTATGTCTGTCTTCACAATTGGGGCATGACGTCGGGTCAGTTTCTGGCCGCGACGTGGCCGGCGCTGGTATCGTTGATTCTGGCGCTGAGCGTTGTGGCCTGGGTGCCGCCGTTCGCGGCGTACTGGCTGGTGTGCGACAAGATATCGAGGCGGATCATTCTGAGCGGCCTGCCGCCGGTTCCGCTTCCTGTGATTCTGGAGACGTTCGGCGCCAGCGTGCTGATCGCAGGTGTCTCTATCGCCTTGCCGAGGCTGGTCCTCACGCTACGGCCAGGCTTCGGGCGAGACCCTTCCGCTCGTTCGGAGTGATGGCGGTGTGGGGCCACGACGTCATAGCGCTTGAGCGCAATCACTCGAGCATGCGTAGTCCGATTCCTGGAATAGGATGAGACCATTTCATGAGCAATATTCCATCAAGAGCGACAGGGAAGATCCTTCGCACGTGCCTGAGTCTCACCGGTATTGTCCTTGCTCTTGTGTGTGGTGAGGCGAATGCCGTCGCTACAAGGGAGATCAATACAGACGCGGTCGTAGGCATGGCAAATGGCATGGTCCAGGTGGCATTTGATAAACACACGGGGGCGATGGTCAGCCTCAAGAACCTTGCCACACGGGACGAATACCTGAAGACTACCGGCGGCGACGGCAATCCGTTCCGGGCCTATGTTAATACAACACAGATCCCTTGGTTTCTCAGTAGTGACAAGGTGTCCGATGCCCCCGGGGCGCTGGGCGGCAAGCTGATTGATCCTGCACACTGCACGTTGCTCAAGGCATCGTTCGAACACAAGGGCAACGCCGGGACTCTTCGCCTCACGTCTCTTCACGCCAACCCCGAGATCTGTTGTGAACTGGAGGTCTCTCTGCCCGACGAGGATATGGTGGTGTCTCTTGCCTTGAGCGTTCGCAATTCCGGAAAGGCTGAGTATGACATCATCGCGGCGGTGCCATACTTCAGCGGTCTTTGTCTGGGTAGCAATGCGGACAGCAATCTCGGTGTCAGACTCCTCGGTTTCGGGCAGTCTCGCGGCAAGGCATGGGCAAATGCCGGCAGCATCTACGGTTGGCAATGGGGCGGACAATGGAACTCCGTCTATGAGAACTCAACCTGTGATGGTCTGGGCTTGATCGTGAAGGACACCTCGATGCAGGACAAGGCTCTCTGTCGGCATCCTGGCGGTGTCATGCATGTTTCTTACCCGACGAAGAGAGTTCTGAAACCCGGAGACTTGACCCGGTATCCCGTTGCCGAAGTGCTTGTCCATGAGGGGAATTGGAAGGTCGTGGCTCATCGCTATGGCACATGGTTTCGCTCTGCATACCGGTTACGTCAACAGCCGCAGTGGATAGATGACGTTGACATGTTTGTCGGAAACTGGATTCCAAAGCCTTCCGTGGTTGAGGATAACAGGAAGGCTGGAGACGCACCGGGTTCATTCACATCCTTCGAGAGGATGCCGCTTCTATACCTTGGCGGCAACTATGACCTTCAGGAATGGGCCCAATACTGGCAGGGAGTCATTCGCCACAACATCTACGACGCCTACAATCACACGGATGGCATTTACGATTTCCGGGAAGACCTGGGCGGTATCGGCGCCTTTCGGGAAGGTGTCGTCCGTGTTGGGCGACTTGGGCGTCATGTGGGTCTCTATGTCGCCTCACGGTCCGTTCGCGCCGACAGCATCTTCTTTACCAAGGGGCATCCCGGTGAAGGGACGAAGGCCGAAGACTGGATGATCAAGACGACGCCCACAACCACATTTCAGTCTACCAATGAAAGGGGCGACAAGACGGCGCACATGTGTTTTCGCTACGCGCCCTGGCAGGATCATCTGGCGTCCACAATCAAGAAGATGCTGAAGGAATCCGGCTGCAAGTACGTCCGGATTGACGAATTCGGTTCTACGTGGGAGCCCTGCTGGAATCGCGCTCACAAGCATCCCAGCCCGTTCAATGCGATGCCGGAAACCATGGAGTTCCTTCGGAAGATCCGGGCGGCCATAGATGAGGTTGACTCGCAGATTCTGCTCTTCACAGAAGACGCCACGGATATGCTGTCGCTGTATTGTGACGGCACTCTGAACCTCTGGGCACCAGGGCCGGACATATCACCGGTGCGGCTTGTGATTCCAGACTATGTCGGCCTGTCCTATCATCTTGGGGAAGTGGACTGCGCCTTGAATGGCTTCATTCCTGGTTTCGCAAATGCGTGCAGTCGCGAGGGTTGGTGGAATTCCCATCATGGGACTATCTGGAGTCCGGGACTGGAGAAGAAGCCCGCAAACTACCCACTTCCTGGTACCCCTCTTCGCTGGCATGAGCTCGGACACAGTTTTGTCGCCGCCGTTCGCCATGGCCAGCCCGCGGATGTGAATCCTGTTGGCATGGTGAGAGATCCGGAGCAATGGGCCGGCAGGTTGTGGAAATCCGAAAGGTACTGGCTCGTTACATGCGGCGACCGCGCCGCCCTAAGGCCGGAGAAGGCTGTTCGGGTCCGATTGCGTGAGCTACCCGAGGACATCACGCACGCGTTTGAATTCGACGCAGAAACGCTCGCCATGCGGGACGCGCATCTGGAACGTACTGCGGACGGAATCTTCATGACAACCGCTGCCGGTTTCTCTGCGGTTCTGCTTCCAAGGCCTGATTGTCCGCCACTGGTTGAGGTGGCCGGACTTCAAGACCTCAAGAAGGGCGAGACGTGTGAGATCCGGCTCGCCGCTTTCGCACCCTGGCGTGGAAAGGCGGAGGCGTACAAGGTTCTCATTGACGTTGTGGGCCTGATGGATTCAGCGCGGGGCGTGACATTGCCGGCAACGATTTCATTAACCGTTCCGGCTACGGCGCAACCGGGCCAATACAAGTTGACCGTCAAGGGGAATTGCCTGCCACTGAAACGGTGGTTGTGGCTGAAGTCATGAGGAGGATGCGGATTTCGGCAGCGGAAAACCGACCTACCCTGACAGGGCCGAAGGAAGCAGCCGAGGAGCGAGCAGGAGGGCGACACTGCGATCTGTGAACGACCCAAGGCACATGATCCAACAAGCCAGAAACCAAGATTCATTGCATTGTTTGTGCTTGGCCTCCAAGATGTCAGCCTACTATAATTATGATCCGATTGGATGGTTGGTATTTACTCGCGCATGGTGAGGGCGAAACAGGGGATTTGAGCAATCCTCCACCAGGTGAACAGCCGGTATCGCGGGATAGAACACATGTTCAGGCGTCACAACTTGGTTCCATCCTTGGCTCAAAGACTGTCTCCTGTGTCCAGGTCCATGTCGCGAGAACCGGTTTTATCGGCGGGGGGTGCCATCGGATTGGGGTTGCAGAGAGAGACACGCCGACATGCCGGTAAAGTGACCCGTGGCGACGCGAACCGTGACGGATTGTTCGCCTGTGGGGCCGTGATCTTCAGTGTGATCGCGATACTTTATGCATTTGGATGCCAACCGCCGGCCACTTCTCTGTATACGCTAACAGTTACAGGTGGTGCAGGGACGGGCGTATACGCGCGTGGAGATGTGGTGACCATTCAGGCGATGGCACCCGTGGGGTCACGCTTTGCCGGGTGGACGGGTACCGCCGCTTCCGTAGCCGACCCGAACGCGGCCACAACCACGGTCACGATCGGCGAGAACATCAACTTGACGGCTACCTTCGTCCCCATCCTTGTTTCCAGCCTGCCGCAATACAAGCTGACTGTGTACGGCGGCAGCGGTTCGGGCGTTTACGAGGCCGGCACGTTGGTAACGATTCAGGCCGAGGTTCCAGGCTGCAAGCAGTTTGCGGAATGGACGGGTGACACGGAGTCGGTTGCGGATCCGAATGCGGCTTCAACGACGGTGAAGATGACCAAGGACATCACCTTGAAGCCCTCCTACACATCTCACGTCGATGATCCTAATGAGTACGAGTCACAGCCGTCACTTGAGGGGCGACCCGTTCGACCGGATTCCTTTACTATCTCACTCTTACAGGGGGCCCGTACGCTCTTTCGATCGGATGTGAAGATCGATCCGAAGGATCCCCTTGTTTACGGCGGTGACCCCAGTGACCCCAATGTCTGGTACTACAAGATCGTGAGTTCGTATGTGTACGAACCGAGCGTCAAGTCATCAGGCACGAGCGTCATCATGCATCTGGGGATGTCTCCCCCGACGCCTTTCGGGAATCTCCAGATATCGATACGCGCCACACTTGGTGACGACAGAGAGAAGCGGGGAACCCAGTGCCTGTTCAAGCTGAACAGCACGGAGCCGATGACGTTGAAGATCGAACGTTTTCGCTTTGTGGATATGAACAACGGGCGTTCTCAGTATGTCACTGTCTTCACCTATCCCAGCTTCGCGGAACAGCGGGCGAGCGGCGCGAGCATGTTGTACTACGACAAGGATGGCTCGGCGTATATCAGTCTGCCCGGGGCTGTTCGGGTTGAGGGTACCAATACCCTTCAGGTGCCTCAGAACATGTTCTCCGAGGAGGATGGGACTTACGATTTCAAATCGGATACCGGTTCCTCCCCGTGTGTAGAGTGGGCATACATGACCAGCCCCCCTCTGACCACCAACGGAGAATGTTGGGCCATGGATACCAGTAGTGGACGCATGGTTGTCAGGCCAGGCGATGTATTCGAACTGGGCGTTTGCGCGGTGGTGAAGGCAGCGATTCCGCTTCGTCCCGAATAGTCGGCTGGAATGTCGAGGGTCACAACCAAGCCATCATGTCTCGCGATGCCTCCGGGAGGAAACCGCGGGGAGAGACGCAGTTGTGATGAAGGAGAAAAGGGGGTTGGGCACTATGGCGCGGCATGCTTCGGCTGCCAGGATTCCCAGCCGTTCGTGACAGGTGCATGTGTTTGTGCTATCTGTGCTACGCTGCATTGAGACGCCGCGGGGGATGAGGCAGCAATACAGGCAGCCCTTCAGGCCGGGCCGATCGACGGAGTCCGCATCGCTCGTGTTTCAGTAGTTTGTATATGAGCCGTCCGGACGATGGAAGTGCGGCGGTTCGGTCATTTCGCCGGGATATCGTCTGGCCGCATCGACGTCGAATGTGACGCCGATGCCGGGACCTTGGGGAACGGTCAGGCGCGTGCCCCTGAGCTCAAACGTACAGGTGAAGACATCGGGAAGCATGGTGGCCGGGGGGAATACAACCTCCTGCGGTCCGGCGTTGCTGCACGCCAGATCGAGGTGCAGCGCTGCGGCCGTGCAGATTGGCCCCAGGGGATTATGCGGCAGGATGTTGATGTGATGCGTCTCGGCCATTGCGGCGATCTTGCGGGCTTCGGTCAGGCCGCCGGCGATGCAGACGTCGATACGGGCATAGTCGATCAGCTCTTCCTCGATGGCTTGGCGAAACTCCCACTTGTTGGCCCACTGTTCGCCCGCGGCGAGCGGCACGTTCACGTGCCGGCGGATATGCCGATAACCGGCTGCGTTTTCAGAACGGATCGGATCCTCGGCCAGGAACAGTTGCAGCGGCTCGGCCTCTCGGCAGAACCAGATCGCCTCCGGCGGGTCGAGCCGGGCGTGCAGGTCCACCATCAGCTCCATCTTGTCGCCGATGGCCTCGCGGACCGCCCGCAGTTGGGCCAGCAATTGTCGCACCGCCCTGCGGGAATCAAACAGGTTGCCCTCCGCGAGCGGACCGAGGCGGAAGTACTTGTGGTCGTTTGCCAGGCAAAGCTTCGCCAGTTCGGCTGTCGCGACGGGATCGCCGGTAGCGGCTGCCCTGTTCAGCACATCATCGGGCGAGCGGGTCGCATCCGATGTCAGATAGCCGGGCTGCAGGAAGCACTGCACATAGTCGCGGCACCGCCCGCCAAGGAGCTCATAGACGGGGACGCCCAGTGCCTGACCCTTGATGTCCCACAGAGCGATGTCGACACCTGCGATGGCCGAGCCGATCAGACGGTCACCCGGATAGAATCCGCCTCTGAACATCCGCTGCCAGAGATGCTCAATTCGCATGGGGTCTTCGCCGAGGAGCCAGCGGCGGAGGTGGTCTACGGCACCGGCGATGGCGTGCGTGCGCCGTTGCAGCCCGGCCTCGCCGACGCCGGTGATCCCCTGGTCGGTCTCTACCGTGATGATCACGAGCGTTCGGCCCGGCGCCTGGACGATATGTGTCCGGATGTCCTTGATCTTCATGTCAATCGCCTCAATCCGCGGGCGGCGATGCCCGCAACGACGGTCTTGAGTACACTTGCGGATTCAGAACGTGGTGCGGTCGTCGGCCCACCAGGACATCGACCGCCTGTTCGACGGCGCATCGGAATACGGCGAGCGCACCCTCGATCGCGCGATTTCCCAGGTGGGGGGTGCAGACGAAGCCAGGAAGGCCCAGAAGAGGGCTGTCCTTCGCGGCGGGCCGATCGTCCACCGCCGCGCCGGCGATCCGGCCGGCTAGAAGGGCCTCGTGTAATGCCGTCTCATCGACCAGGCCCGCGCGAGCCGTGTTGATCAGGAAGGCGGACTGTTTCATGAGGCCAAGCTCTCGCCGACCGATGATGCCCCGTGTCTGCTCGTTGATTCGAAGGTGCAGTGATACGAAATCCGCACGCCTGAGCAGTTCATCGAGTCCGACCCATTCGATCGCGTGCTCGCGAAGGAACGCGTGGTCCGGCGCGATCTCGCAGGCCAGGATCTTCATATCAAAGCCGCGGGCCCGGCGGGCTACCGCTTTGCCGATGCTGCCCAGGCCGACGATGCCGAGGGTCTTGCCCCACACGCTGGTGCCCATGCCGCGAACGTATTGTCCGGCCTGCATGAGTCGATGATGGTGCGGGATCTGTCGCGCAACGGCCAGCATCAACCCCCATGTCAGATCGGCGACCACCTCGGAGCCTTCAGGAACGGGGGCGTACGTCACCACGATACCGTTTCGTGTCGCGGCCTCGATATCCACGGACTCGTAGCCACTGGCCGCTATGGAGAGCACCTGGAGCGATGCATGTGCCTCCATGTGAATGGGCAGAACCGGCGTTGTGGAGGGAAGGATCAGCCCACCCACGCCGGCCAATATCGTGTTGAGACCGTCGGGGCTGATCGATCGAAAGGAGGGATCGGCAATCACTTCGGCCGGTTGACCAGCCAGCCACTCGCGGTGCGCATCGGCGAGATCGAGGCAGGTTCCGTTCAGGATGACGATGCGTGGCCGTGCCATTACCCCATCACCACGGTCTGTGGCTCGCAGAACTCTGCAAGGCCTTCCGTTCCGCCCTCGCGACCAAAGCCGGAATGCTTCATCCCGCCGAAGGGGGCCTCCGGAGTCGGACCGGTGCCGGTGTTGATGCCGACATGGCCGAAGCTCAGGCATTCTGCACACCGATGCGCCTTCTCGCTGTCGGCGGTGAAGACATAGGCGGCCAGACCGTATTCCGTATCGTTGGCCAGTCGTATCGCTTCATTTTCAGAGCTGAACTGCGTCAAGGCGATGATGGGTCCGAAGGTCTCTTCCTGGAACACCCGCATGTCTCGCGTGATGTTCGAGAGCAGCGTCGGCGGGTAGAAGCACCCCCAATCATCCGGAGGCCGGAGGGGGTTCGTTCCGACGATGCGGCGGGCGCCCTTGCTCAGGGCATCGGCCACGTGGCCGGCCACCTTGTCGAATGCAGACCGATTGATCAGCGGGCCGATGTTGGTATCGGGTGCGAGGCCATCGCCGACCTTGAGTGCCTCCACGCGTGGTGCAAGCCGTTCGATGAATGCGCCGATCACAGACTCATGGACGAATACCCGATTGGCACACACGCAAGTCTGGCCGCCGCAACGGAACTTGTTGGCTACCAGTGCTTCCACCGCCTGAGGGAGGTCGGCATCCTCAAAGACGATGAATGGTGCGTTACCGCCGAGTTCCATCGCCACCCGCTTGACGCGCGGCGAGGCCTGACCGGCCAGTGTCTGTCCGATCTCCGTCGAGCCGGTGAAGCTGATGACTCGAACAGCGGGGTGTTCACAGAGAACCCGGGCAATCGCCTTGGAATCTCCGATCACGAGATTGATCCAGCCCGGGGGGATTCCGACCCGTTCGGCGACATGGCAGAACGCGACGGCCGACAGCGGGGTGGGCGATGCAGGTCGCATGACGACGGCGCAACCGGCGCCCATCGCGGCAGAGAGTTTCTTGGAGAACATCGCCAGCGGGAAGTTCCAGGGTGTGATCAGACCGGCGACGCCCGCGGGGCGATGGTGAACCGTCCACCGGCAATTGCGCAGGCGCTCCGGCAGGGCTCGGGGGGCAACATGGTCGAGAACACCTGCGAAGTGGCTGTAGAAGGCGGCGGCATATTCGACTTCGCCGGCGGCCTCGCGGAGGGGTTTGCCCTGCTCCATCGTGATGATCTTGCCCAGGGCGTCGCGGTGATCGAGCAGGCCCGCCGCAATGGACAGGAGCCATTTTTGGCGATCGCTCGCCGATGCGAACGGATGCATCGTTCCGGCGGCGGCTTCAATGGCTTCCGACGTTTCTGTTTCGCCCATCTTCGGCACGTCGGCCAGATGCTCACCCGTCGCGGGATTTCGCACGGACGACGTCTGTCCTGAGACGGCGCCCACCCATCGCCCGTTGATGTAGCCCAGACACGGCTTCAGCAGCGGTGAATCGATCATCTCATCAGCCCTTCAGTGTTCGGAGGATCTCGTCGGTCATCTGCACCGTGCTCAGTGTGCCGCCGATATCCGTTGTGCCGGCACCGCGGGCGAGGGTGGCCTCAACGGCCTTTGTCAGGCGATCGGCTGCCGTGTCGAGCGACAGCCACTCGAGCATCATCGCCGTACTGAGGATGGTGGCCACCGGATTGGCGATGCCCTTTCCGGCGATGTCCGGCGCGGAACCGTGAACCGGCTCGAAAAGCGACGGGAACCGGCGTTCCGGATTGATGTTCGCGCTGGGCGCCAGGCCCAGCCCGCCGCCGATCAGACCGCCGAGGTCGGTCAGGATGTCGCCGAAGAGATTGGATGCCACCACGACGTCGAACTTCTCGGGCCACCGAACGAAGTTCATGATCGCCGCGTCAATATGCTGCTTGTCTGTCGAGACGTCGGGATACTGAGTCTTCAGCACCTCCAGGACCTCGTCCCAGAGCACGAATCCATATCGTTGTGCATTGGACTTGGTGATCATGGTCAGGTGCTTCCGCCGCTTGCGGGCGAGATCGAAGCCGTAGCGCAGAATCCGCTCGACGCCACGCCGTGTATGGATCGCCGTCTGAATCGCGATTTCGTCGGGTTCGCCCACCTTGAATCGACCGCCGTTGTTGACGTACTCTCCTTCGGAGTTCTCGCGAATCACGACCAGGTCGACCGACGATGCGCCCGGCACCGCCAGCGGCGACCGGACCCCGCGCATCAGCCGCGAGGGACGAACGCAGGCATACTGATCAAACGTCTGACGGATCCGGATCAGTGGATCGAGTGTGATGTGATCCGGGAATCGGGTGGGCCATCCGACCGCTCCGAGGAGTATCGCGTCGAATCCTCGGAGGATATCGAGGAAGTCCGGCGGGACCGCGCGGCCGTTCTGTTCGCAATAGTCTGCTCCCCACGGAAACCGGGTCATCTTGAGGGAGAAGTCTTTGGTCGTCTCTTCGAGTGCTTGCAGCACCCGGACCGCTTGATCGACGACTTCCGGCCCAATTCCATCACCGGGGTACAACGCAATCGTGAAACTCTTCATGATTTGGCCTCAGCTCCTTGAATACTGGCCAGGAGGGCACGCCATGCCTTGGTCAGGGTGCCCAGGTCACCACCGCAGAAGATCAGGTCGGCGCCGGCCGACATGGCCGCGTCGAACATGGGGCCCGGCTCTACCAGGATGCCCGCGTGTTTGCCCCACGATCTCGCTCGACGAATGCAATCTGAGACCGTGGCAATCAATTCGGGGTCCGCAAGCTTGCCGACCCGTCCGTAGCTGACCGAAAGATCGCCCGGGCCGATGAAGATGCCCGCCACCCCGTCGACCGCACAGATCGTCTCGAGGTTCTCAACGGCCTTGCGGGTTTCCACCTGGGCAAACAGGAACGTTCGCTCGTTGGCCTGCTGAAATGCCGTTTCGGCATCCGTCAACCCAAAGCCGACGCCACGGCTTCGCGTGTTGTAGCCCCGCGAGCCCAGCGGCGGGAACTTCCCGTGCTCGACGATCTGCCGGGCCGTGGCGGCGTCGTTGACCATGGGGACGATCAGGATTCTTGCTCCCACCTCCAATGCCCGCAACACATGGTGCCGCTGGGCGTCGGGTATACGCACGCTCGGGATCGCCCCGGCGGCCTCGGCCGCCACACACAACGTCTCCACTTCGGCAAAACCTGCCGGACCATGTTCGACCTCGATCCACACCGTGTCGAAACCGATCCGCCCGGCCAGTTCGGCCAGGCGCGGTGAGCCGCTGATCAGCGTGACCCCGCGAAGCGTACGCGGCTGACCCTGTTCGTTCTTGAAGACGTCGTTCATCGCTTATCCTCAGATGGCGGTTCGCCCCGTCCGGCTAATACGACACGCCACGTCAGCGGTTGAGTATTCTGACGGATACCCGACGAACCGAAGAAGCTCAAACCGTACCCAATACCGAGCGTGGCCGCCAGACCAAACGCTGCCGGCCAGAGAAAACTCAGATCGGTGAGGAATGCTACATAACAGGCAACCAGCGTGCCGGCGGCGCCGCCGACCAGTACGCCCGTGCCACTGGTCCGTGACGTAAACATTCCCAGGATGAAGATCCCGAAGATGGGACCGGTGAAGCTCTGAATCACCTTGTTGCCGATTTCCAGGAGCATCCCGAGGCGGCTCACGTTGGCCGCGAGAATCATCGCGACGATCCCGAAGATGACGGTGGCCACCCTCGATACGCGGAGTTGCGCCCGCTGTTCTTCAGCACGGAGCGTCTGTCTCAGATCATGGCGACCCAGGACGAGCCTGTTATAGAAATCGACGACGACCGACGTCGTACAGGAATTGATCGCCGAATCGATGCTCGACAGTGAGGCGGCGAAGATGGCGGCGATCACCAGGCCCGTTGCGCCGATGGGGAATACCTTCGACATGAAATAGGGCAGGATCTTGTCTGTCGGAAACCCATCGGGCAGGGGGTGGTATTGGGTGTACGCCAGCAGCGTCAGGCCCACGAAAGCCAGTACGAGCATCCAAATGGTATCCGTGACCGCGTTGACGAGGAACGCTTGTCGCGAGTCGCGGACCGAACGGGTCGTCGCCAGTCGCTGGATCATGACCTGATCGCTCGTATAGAGGGCCAGCCGCCCCACCATGGCCGCCACGATGAGGCCGGTCAGGGTAATGTCCTCTTTGAAGAAGAGGTGGACCTTCTGAAGAAGGTTCGCCTGTGCCATCCCCGGAATCGTTGAGCTGAATGAGGTCTTGCCGGAGGTTTGTGCCGTGTGCCAGATCGTCGACAGGCCGCCGGGCACGTGTGCGACCGCGATCCACACAGTGGCCGCCAGCCCGGTGAACATGATGCAGAACTGAATCACATCGGTCCACACCACCGCCTTGATTCCGCCGAGGGCCGTGTACAGCGTCACCACGCACCCCAGAACGATGATCATAGGCAGCAGCAGCCAGTCACCCGCGACCGCGCTGACCGCCAGGCAGGGCACATAGAGAGCGGTGGCCATCCAGCCGACGCGCCAGAGGATGAAGATGATCGCACCAAGCGTTCTGACCCGCACGTCGAAGCGTCGCTCAAGATACTCATAGGCGGAGTAGACGTTCAACCGCTGGTAGAAGGGGAGCGTGACACGGCTCACATAGGGGTATACCAGGATCCACGATCCGCTGGTGATGGTCAGAATGAGACCGAACTTGATGATGGCCGAGGGTTGGGTGAGATAGTCGATGCCGCTGTTCAGCGCGGCCATCAGCGACAGGCCGACCGGTAGCCAGGACATGCCCCGCCGCGCGAGAAAGAAGTCATCGAGACCAGACTGCCGTTTCGAGAAATAGACGCCAATGCCGGCGAGCGTGGCCAGATAGACCACTACGATGACGGCATCGATCCAGTGAAATCCCGTACCCACGCGGTAACCCCTTTGAAAAACGGGCCTCAGGCTCCGCCCAGGACATCGACGAACTGAAACGCGTACAGCTTGGTGCCGCGCATCTCACACCGCAGTCGCACGGGCTGCCCTGCGAAGGCAGAGAGGTCGTCC
This sequence comes from uncultured Planctomycetales bacterium, assembly GCA_964446835.1. Classification (GTDB taxonomy): domain Bacteria; phylum Planctomycetota; class Phycisphaerae; order UBA1845; family JAFGLZ01; genus CAYUQT01. The sequence goes on from CAYUQT010000020.1 coordinate 27,047, forward strand.
GAGCCTTTCCACGTCACTTGTCTGGCGAGGTAATCGCCGTTGACGATGCGGCAGTCCTCGATGCCATGGCCGGGCATCGGCTTTCCGCCGGCGTCGAGCAGGGCCACCCTTGCCTCACCCGCCGCCGAGGTGTTCGCATTGAGCACCAGATGCTTGCCCTTGAACGTGAAGGGAGCGGTGGTCAGGCTTCCGCCGCCGTATGCAAAGTCGGCCGACATGAATCCGTCGATCCGTTGCTGCAGACGGACATAGCCGCCCAATGCACGTCCTTGAAGCCGGACACGCGCCTGAGTGTCGCCATGCGTGAAGGCGTAGGCGGCGAGAAAATGATCGATCCGATCGGGATGGTAGAGCAGGCCCGGAAAGACCATGCACACCTTGAAATCGAGCCCTTCGTGTCGATAGAGCGGCACGTACGGCACCCGATGGCGAATCCATGCCTTGCCGTCGCGGCTGGTGGCCAGTTGCGTGTCGAGCGTGCCGTCGTTGGTCTTGCCGCCGATCTTGAGCGTCGGCTCGTTGAGGTACTTCCGATGGTTGGGATCGTAGTGATAGTACGGTGTGGGAAAGGCCACGTAGGCGTTCGACGCCAGCGTGTACTTCTCGGCCGCATTGGTATACAGGTCGGTATCCGGAGGATCGTGATCGTCACCGGACATGACCATGGGGATCTGCCGCGGCCAGGGTTCGTCCATACGAGAGGTCTCTACCCGCCCGACGGCTCGGCCACGGTGCCCGATACGGGGATAGTGGACGTATTTCTTGAGCTGAGCATCCCAGAACGTGGAGATCTGGCTGTCGGAGTGAATTGGCGCAATCGGCTCCGGGTGCATCTTCCAGTGAATGCCGTCCGGAGATGTGAAGAGCCGCGTTTTGAGGCCGCCCTCACTGGAGAGGAAGGCGTATTGCCTGTCGCGGGGCGCGTTGGGATCGACGAGGACGGTACCTTCACGCTGGCCCTCGATGACAATATTGTTCTTCTTCGATCCGTTCCATTCCACGGCTCCCAGGTCCGGCTTGGTCCATTGAAGGCCATCCTTCGAGACGGCCAGCGCCAACCGGAAGATCGGATTCGATTCCAGGTGCACCGGCACGTAGTAGAGTCGGTATTCCCTGGCGATGGGATCGTGGAAGGCATTGGCGTAGCTCGTCAGGCCGCCGCGCTCCCAGGGCTTCTCTGCGATGAGCGCAAGTTCCTTCCGCTCGGGCGGATTCACGCAGAGCGACACGTTGTGCTTCTCAGCGATGAGAAACTCATCGAGGAACACGTGCCGGTTGCCGCCCAGATCATGGATGCCGGCGGGCGATCCGGCCGCGGGGCCGTCGGCCGCACTCAGGACGGCGGCGGCTGGAACGGCCGCGGCTGTCCGCCGCAGGAACTCACGACGGTTTATGCCTGTCCCGATGTCAGTCATGTGCACCTCCGGTGAATTGAAAGGCGTACAGGTCTGCGGATCGCAGCACGAATTTGAGGCGAATCAGCCGGCCGGTGAGCCTGGACACATCGGGCTTTCCCTTCCACGTTACACGGCGGGCAATCTCGTTGCCGGTGATCGGATCGCAGTCGGCCAGCGACAAGCTCGGAACAGCCTGGCCACGGTCGTCCTGAATCTCGACGCGGAGCTCACCCCCAGCGGCCATCGCTGCATTCACACAGAGTGTCCCACCGGAAAACGTCAGGCTGTGCGTAAGCAGGGATCCGGGCTTGTCGCCCGCACGGAGCGACGCATAGCCATCCTTGCGGAGCATGGCCAGACCGATTTGCCGTTCGCGCCGGGCCTCAATCTTGTGCCCTCGTGCATAGCCCCCGTAGTAGAGATGGACCTCGTCGCCGACCGGCACAATCGCTCCGATCCACGTCATCGCATGGTCCCAACTTCCCGGAGCCGGGTTTCGGTTGAAGAAGGGTTCGCGGTATCGGTGCCAGGTCGTGCCGTCGCGGCTGGTGGCCAAGACCGAATAGCCGATGCCCTCCTTCGGCCCCCCGGGATCGCACGGCAGATCGTCGCGCAAGGCCCGAACGAAGCCGATCCAGAGCGAACCCCGGCGGTGCATTCCGCCCATGGCGTAGAACTCCATCAGGCCCTCATCCTTGTCATCCGGCACGAAGATCCGGCGGGGCTTGGACCAGTGCACGAAGTCGCGGCTCTCGCTGATGCCGACGAGTCGCCGGTAGATGAAACTCGCCTTAGGACCGGGAGCGAAGCCGTCCTGCCGCAATGCGGGCAGTTTGAGGGCAGCAAGGTAGCGGCCTTGGGATGGATCGTAGACGACGTCCACGATGTCACCCACGTGGTGAGCCTGGGTGTGCGCCTCGTCCTCACCGTATGCCTCCAGCACCGGATTCTCCGGATGCGGCGTCCAGAGAAGACCGTCCGGTGAAAAGGCGACGTAGATGCCCCGCGGCCGGGGACTGTGCTGCTCCCAATACATCAGCTTGTATCGGCGCTTCGCGTCCGGTTCGCGACCACCGTCGTCGACGACCGCGCAACTGAACGTGCAGGGCAGATCCAGCTCCCGCGGATTCTCCCAGCGGATGCCGTCCTCGGACTCCGCGTAACCGACCCGCAGGCCGCGGTTGTACCACACCCGGAAGCGCTTCGTCGCCTCGTCGTACAACACGGTCAGGTACGGCTGCCAGGTTCCGAAGTGGGTACTGTCAAGGACGGGCTTCGGCAGACGGGTCGGGGCATGAACCGTTCGCACCAGCCCTTCCATGTGTGCGATTGCATAGTCGTCCAGAAACAACTGCGGATCGGAGCCGACCTTCAGAGGGGCCTGAGGGCCCGCTTGACCCACAAGAAGCCCCGCAATGAATGCCATCGAGTACGCAGTCATGGGTGTGTCCTTTCAGCCGTTTCAGTTCCGAAACTGGAACGCATAGAGCTTCGCCGACCGCATGGTGAAGCGCAGCCGGACGGGCCTGCCGGCCAGCGACGAGACATCACTCTTGCCCTGCCACTTCACCACGTGGGCCACATCGTTGAACAGGATTCGATCGCAGTCATCGCTGCGGTAGCCCGGAATCACGTTGCCGTCGGCATCCTGTATCTCGATCCGGGCTTCGCCCATTGCCGCCACGTTGATGTTCAGTTCGAGCCGCTTGCCGTCGAAGACGATGGGCGGGGTCTGGAGCCATCCGCCCGCGTACGGGGTGTCGGCCGACACGAAGCCGTCCAGCCGTTGAACGGCAGCGCCGATGAACTCACGCCCCCAGTTCTCCTTATTCTGCCGTTGCTCGGGTGTCAGCCGCCGGAAGCCCCCATGCGTCCACGGCCAGGCCATGTAGTAGTGATAGAGGTAGTTGCCGACGCGAACATGCCAGCCCAACGGCTGTGCCGCGCCGAAGTCAGGTTCGCCGGGCAGCCCTCGCTCCAGATAGGGCTTGCGGTCGTAGCGGATCCAGTGGATGCCGTCGCGACTGGCACAGAACTGGCCATCGTTGACACCGTCGTTGCCGACGTTTGTCTCATTCGGTCGGAAGTGTTGGTATGTCATTGGAAACAGGAAGTAGGCATCCGCCGCATGGGGGTAAGCCAAGGGCGAGTGCGTGTAGATATCTGAATCGGGCGGGTCCATCTCATCGGCCGCAAGGACCGTCTGAGTCTTGTGCGTGGGCCATGGGGCGGTGATGTCATCCACTTCCAGTCGGCCGATCGCCCGACCCGGTCGCATGACCTTCGGTGCGACCACCGGCGGGCTGCTCTCAATCGGTGCGACAAACGGATGAGGTGACTTCCCGCTGCTGCTGATCTCCACGCGGAAGAACACGACGTACTTGTTGATCCGTCCGTCCCAGAAGGCCGCATGTTGGGTGTCCGCGGCAATACTCGCGACGGACTTGCCCGGCATCTGCCAGCGAATGCCGTCGGATGACGTGATCAGGCGGACGTCATTCCACTTGCCGTCGGTGTGGACCGTGTAGATCAGCTTGTATCGCTGATCGGGTGTGCCGTGCGGGTCGACGAACACCGTTGAGTTGACGATGTTGTCGATGATGATGTTGTTCGCCTTTGACCCCTGAAACTCGACGAGCCCGAGGTTCGGCTTGGTCCAATCGAGGCCGTTCTTCGATGTGGCATAGCAGAGCCGCGAGTGACCGCCGGCCCACTGATCGTTGTCGAATGCCTGGTACCACATTGTGAAGCCATCTCGATCCTCGGCCACCGTGAACCAGATGATGCGGAATGCATCCCATGGCCTGTCGCTGCGAATGACCGGATTCCGTCTCTTGGTCGGCGGATTGACGACCAGGGTGACGTCCTTGCCGGCCTCGATGAAGCGATGATCGATGAAGAGTTGTTTGGCCGAACCGACAGGAATCGGCGATCTCTTGCTCGAAGCCCTTTCGGCACGTGCCGAGGACGATTCGTTCGCTCCGGTGGTGTATGAGATGTCGTCGAAGTACATCTCGACAAAATGCCCGCCGCGCTGCCAGCTCAGAAAGCCGAACCGATCGAACGCGGCGTCGGCTTTGCGAGTGCCCTCCGGCAGGTCGAGCACCGCCGCCTTGCCATCGAGCGTCGCAGTGATCCGGCCCCGCCCTCCATTGCCCTTCGGCGAATACTCAATCGCCCAGGAATGCGACGTGCCATCGGGTCGAAGGATCGGCCCGACATTCCCGATGCCTTTCTGATCTTCGGAGGTGCCATACGCCGGCCTGACATAGTGTCCAACGCGACTGGGCCCCTCGATCAAGATCCCGACGAAGTTCGGGGGTGGAGCGCCGATAGGCGTCAATGAATTGAACCAGCCCAGGAGGATAGCGCTGTCGGCAGACGCCGCGCGGAAACACATCTTGCCTGAGGCTTTCAGTTCGCCGTTGAGCGACAAAGGACCGACCGGCACGCCGTAGGACATTGCTTCCTGCGGCCGCGTGCTCTCAATCCGCCAGACCACACCGCCGACCTCGCCGGGTTGGCCGCCCGCGCATGAGGTCGTGCGATAGCCGAAGTCATGACAGGGGCGCATCGCACGGTCTTTGAAGGTGACGTGATTGCCTGCACCCTCCCATTGGGGATCCGACGCGAAGTCATCTTTCACACCATCAATCACCAGATCATCGACCCAGACGCTCAGAACATCGCCCGAGATGTGCACGTTCATGATGCCGAACCGATCGAAGACGGCCCCCTCGGCCTTGTGCCCGGGCTCAAGGGCAGCCTTGTAGATCTGGCCGTCGAGCGAGAATGCTATCTCGCCCAGCCCGCCGGCGCCCGCCGGATCGTAGTCCAAGGACCATGTGTGCGGCGTACCGTCTGCCACACACATCGGCGTGTGCGTGGTCTGATATGCCCCCTCGAACGTCTGGCCGCCACCCGTGTGCCAGGTCTGCGTGCCGTACTCGAAGAACACGCGGAACTTGCCACCCTCCCCGTCGATCCGGAAGACAAGCGAATTGGGCGTCCGCCATCCGCGAGAGGTGCTGTTGAACCAGCCGATCAGAACACCGCTCCCTCCTTCCGACCGTGTGACCGAGAATCGTCCGGCGGCGGAAAGCCTGTCGTTCAACGTCTTCTTCGGAATCCGCCTGGCGTAACTGGCCGGCGTGAGCGATCGCCACACGCTGCCGCCGATCTCTCCGGGCTGCCCTCCGGCATGATGAGTCATGCTGAAGCCAAAGTCCTGGGTTTTGGTGATACCCGCAGACGGGTCAGACGCGTTCAGGCGCCCTGCCCAACCTGGATCGTGGGAGAAGTCCTCGCGAACGACGTCGGTGTGGCTGCTCGGCTCGACGCCCCAAACCGCGGAGGTCCAGGGTGGAGTCTGAACGGAAGCGGCGATCAGAATCACCACATTCGACGCAAGGCGTGTGACGTGCATGCGCATATCGCTGTGCTCCCGGCACATCTGGACATCGATCGCCGTCGCGTGCTTGCGGCCGGAGACAATCCGATGAGTACTCCCGGCAAGTGCGCTCAGCCGCGTGTGTCCTTGACCCACTTCGGGGCAAACGTTCCCTTGGCTGCCTGTTGTGCGATGATCCTCTCGGCCGCCCGGATGTGCTCGCGCATCCGCCTCTCGGCTTCGTCGGGCTTATCCGCCTCGATCGCCTTGAGGATGGCCAGGTGTTCGTCCCGCACGGCCTTGGCGTTGCGATCGACCCGGAGAATCTTCCCCAGCACGCGGTAACTCTCCGTCAACTGCTCCAGCATCTCGTTGTGGGAGATGCGAATGAGGCGGTGATGGAATTCCCGATCGAGCGCCGCCATGGAGTCCTTGTCGCTCTTCAACGCAAACTCGTACATTCGCCGGGCCATCGTTCTCAGTTCTTCAAGGTCCGCGCGAGCGGCTCGCCGACAGCACAGCCGGGCGGCCATCCCTTCCAGAACCTCACGGATCTGATAGGCTTCGATCACCCTGCTTTCGTTAAGGTTGCTGACGAAGACGCCGAGGTTGTCGACGGCCTCAACCAGCCCGCAGGACTTCAGTTCAAGAAGCGATTCCCGGATAACGCCCTGAGAGACGCCGAAGTGCCTGGCCAGTTGGATTTGCGGCAACTTGGCCCCGGGCGGGTACGTCCCGCCGAGAATCATCTCGCGCAGACCTTCCCGAATCTGATGTCGCGAGGCTCTGCTTTGGGAGGACGTATCTTTTGATCGTGTCATTGCGACCTCATATGTTGCGACGACATGCCGCGAAACCGAGGGCATGCATCACATTATCGATAAGTATCGATACTATTCCATGCGCCGTCCTCCATGTCAAGAGCCACGCGGGGTCGCTGCGATGATTCCGAGGGTTCGCTCCCTTGGGTTGTCAGATCCCGCTGGACAACTTCAGAAGGCTGTCAGCGACGTTCTCGATGGGCTGACGATGTGTCGGCTTCGAACGCCACGCTTCAAGCATCTCCCGCTCGCCGTAGAATGCGCCGGCCAGTTGGCCGCAGACGGCGCCTGTAGTGATCGGAAAAAGCGTTGACATTTTTATACGCCAACGACTAAAGTGAAATCGTCATTTCAAAGGTGGGAGTCCTAATGATCCAAAAGCCAGTATTCGGAGTGGGGGTTGCCATGTACTCTGTGTATCGCAGTGCATTGTTGAGCCTGTTGATTATCTTGTCCTTAGGGATTCCTGCCGGCGCTGTCAACATGACGCTTCAGCAGACGGCGTCCGGCAGTGCGCCTGGTGTGACACCGCCTGCCGGATTGAATTGGATCTATTTCGCGCACCACACCCACACGGACTACAGTGATGGCATGGATACGGTCCAGAACCGCATCTTGGAAGCTGCGAGCTTTGGTGCGGATATTGTCTCGATTTGCGACCATCGTACCTTGGAGCAGTGCACTGACCCGTGGTTTATCGAACAAGATGGCTGCATACCAATGCGCGGCGTCGAGTGGGGCGGAGGTGGGAGGGGACACGCTTGTGTCCTGAACATGACGGGCAACGACCCGCTCGACGTGAAGCCCGGCGGAGCCTCGTACACCACCGAAGAGATGATTCCTCTGATGTTGGCGCGCGGCGGCACCATATTCATCAACCATCCCTTCGATGATGGGAATCCTTGGCCGACCGGTTTTGCCCAGGCCGGAATCCGGGGCGTGGGAGCATGGACAACGCCCTTTCCGAACGCGGACGCACGGGGATGGTGGGCCGCCCACGTCACCGCGGGACGCATTCTGGTCGGGATAGGCGAAAGCGACAATCACTTGCCAAGACTTATCTGCACCGCAATCAGCAATTCGTTGGTGCCCTGCAACTATGTATTGGCGGCCAGCAAGCAGCCTGCCGACGTCCAGGCCGCTGTAGAAGCCGGCAGGATATCGATCGCCGGATCGAAAGACGCTGCGCGCACCTTTGTCTGGTGCGACCAGGACGGCGACGGCGTATATGAGACGCCCATGGGCACGAACATTGTGGTGACCCAACCGAAACGGTTGCGTTTCAGGGTGGAGGTGTACGGCGGGGCATTATTAGGGAACGTGATGGTCTACTCGATGAGCGCTGGCGTCAAGACTTCCTCCGTCAGCGGCTCTCCTTGTTGGCGCATTGATTACGAGGCCGACGTCACCTCGGAAACGAAGGACTTCCTTCGTGCCGAACTCAGGGGGGCCTTTGGTGTCTTTCAGTCTCTCTCGAACCCTATCTACATCAACTATGCCCTGACGTGCGCGGTGACAGGTCCGGCATCGCCGACGAACGACACGCCTATCGTATTCACGCTGACGTTCAACAGGCCGGTGACCGGCCTGACGGCGGCGGGCATTGACGTGACGAATGGGACGAAGGGCGTTTTGAGCGGGAGCGGCAGCACGTACACGCTTCCGGTGACGCCCTCGGCTCAGGGTACGGTAACGTGCCGTGTGCCGGGCAACGCCGCTTGGGACGGGGTCGGGAACGGCAACATCGAGTCAAACCTGATGAGCGTGACAGTGGGACATCTGCTGGCGGTGAATGTCGTGAACCCGACGATGGGAACGATTGTGGTGGAGCCGAACCTGCCGCTGTATCCCCGCGGGACAGCAGTGACTCTGACGGCCATTCCCCTGGAGGGCAAGTCGTTCAGGCAATGGACCATCTGGAGCGATCCCAATGGCTATCCTGACGCCAACCTTGCTGTGATAGACAGCAACTCAGTGCTGCAACTGACGATGGACCATGACTACGCCGTTGAGGCGGCGTTCAAGTGCGGGAGCGGAGCCGCTCCGTTGCTGCCACCGATGGCAGTGGGCCTCGCAGGCATGCTGGCCGTTCGCCGTCGGCGATAAGCCCGGGTCGAGTGGCGAAGAAAGCTCGCCCAGGGGCGAGACTATGGATACCTGTCACAGCGGGCTGATCTGATGAGGATCACTCCGGGTCTCTCTTATAGAGGGAGCGTCCTCTCCCGGCGAGCCTTCCCAACGACCGACTTGATGAACTCGGTCTTACCATCCGTGTACGCCGTCCGGTCCGGACGGCAACGGGCTGACAGTTTTTTCTTCAGCGTTTCGTACTCCGCCGTCACGTCTGCATGCTGCCTGAGATAGTCTCGAAACAGCAGATGCCGCTCCCATTCTTCTGTACCCACCTCAAACATATGAACGTGAACGACGCAGCGACCGTCGTGGTGTCGGGTGAAGTAGAACCTGCCTGGTATGCCGAATTCGCCAAAGTACTCGTAGCCGAGTTTCTTCATCGGCTCAACCGTGGCATGCCCGTTCTCGACTCTCGTTAGTCCCGGCATGATGTCCAGGATCGGCTTGGCAGCCAGACCTGGTACCGCCGTGCTGCCGACATGTTCGATGGCGACGATCACGCTGCCGCAGGCGGAACGAATACGTTCTGCCTCTTCCTCGTACAGGCTGAGCCAGCCCTCCTGGCAAGGAGCGATCTCAAGGCTGTACCGCTCACCCAGCAGATCCCAGTTTGCCGTCATGTCCTCTCCTGCCATGGGCTCACGACTTCGAAGTCTGCATGGTAACGCAGAGCGGTGTCGGCTCTCGCTCCGTATGCGTTATCTTACGCATTTCGATCGCCGGGGATCACTGTCGGAGTCGTCGTCGATGGAATCGTCGTCATTCGTAACGGAGCGCTTCGATCGGGTCCAGCCGTGAGGCTTTCCAGGCGGGGTAGAAGCCAAAGATTACACCGACGCTTACGGAGACAATGACGGCGGCCACGATCGCTCCCGGCGAGAGTTCCGTCGGCCAGTGCAAGAAGGTCCTGACCAACCACGAACTGCCGCGGCCCAGCCCGATGCCGAGTCCGCCGCCGAGCAAGCAAAGGACAATTGCCTCCACGAGGAACTGTCGGAGGATGTCGCGAGCCCGGGCCCCGACGGCCATTCGCAGCCCGATCTCTCGTGTCCGCTCGGTTACTGAGACGAGCATGATGTTCATGATCCCCACGCCGCCCACCACGAGCGAGATCAAGGCTACGCACAGCAGCAGATTCGTCATCAACGTCGTGGTGGAACTGAGGGCTCGGGTGATCTCGGACATGTCGCGGATATTGAAGTCATCCGGCTCACCGGCACGGATTCGGTGGCGCTCGTGCAACAGAGCGGTGACTTGTTGGATCGCCAGAGGGACCTCCGCCGGAGATCGTGCCGCGATGAGAATCTGATCGATATTGGTGAAACGTACCGGCATAGGGGTGTCGGCCATCTGAGCCGCCGAGGGCACGGGGTACAGGCTGGGTTTTCCGGGGTAGATCTTGCTCAACGTGTTCACCTGATCGGAACTGGAGGAGCCAGCGGCGCTCTGGTTTACGTTGGTGAGGGTCGTGCCGGCCACACGGTTCTTGATCGTCGTCCACGGTGCCAACAGGATGTCGTCCTGATCCATGCCCATCATGTTAGCGCCCTTGGGGGCCAACACGCCGACGACCTTGAATGATACGTTCTGGACTCGGACCTCCCGGCCGACGGGTGATTCGCCCTGGAACAGCTCGCGGACCAGGGTTTGGCCCAGCAAGCAGACCTTGCTGGCGTTTCGGACGTCCTGGTCGGTGAACGGTTCTCCTTCCGCCAGGTTGTGCCAGTCGCGAACGTCGAGGAATGCTGGCGTGGATCCGTTGATGAACAACGGGACCCAGTTCCGGTTGCCATACTGGACCTGCGTTCGCGCTCGGACGACGGGCGCGATGGCTCGAACGGCCGGACATTCGCGAAGGACGGCCTCGCCGTCTTCGGGCGTGAGCGTCATGGCACTGCCGCCGCCGAAGGAGACGCCGCCGCTGGCCGCCGTGCCGGGCAGGACGAAGAAGTTGTCGGCGCCCATGGTGGCGATGGATTGCTGGACGGCGCGCGACGACCCGCTGCCGATCTCCATCATGGCGATGACGGCGGCTACGCCGATGATGATGCCCAGAGTCGTCAGCGCCGACCGCATCTTGTTGCGGCGGAGCGCATGAAACGCCGTGCGGAGTATTCGGACATAGCGCTTCATCGAAAACCCTCTCTGAACGACATCCCATCGAACAGTCGGACCGCACCCATCTTCATCTCAGGCGGGCCTCCGGCGACCGTGGCCGCAGATGTTGAGCAAACCGACCGCCATCAGGCCGTACCGGTTGCGGATGATCTGCTGGTCGTGCGGGGCAACCCTTTCTACTCGTAACGCAGCGCCTCGATCGGATCGAGCCGCGAGGCCTTCCAGGCCGGATAGTAGCCAAACACCATACCGACGCTGACGGAGACGATGACGGCGGCAATGATAGCCCCCGGGGAGAGTTCCGTCGGCCAGTTGAGGATGGTTCTCACCAGCCAGGAACTCCCTCGCCCCAGAGCGATTCCGAAGCCTCCACCGAGCATGCAGAGAACCACGGCCTCGATGAGAAACTGGCGAAGGATGTCTCGGGCCCTGGCTCCCACGGCCATTCGCAGACCGACCTCTCTCGTCCGCTCGGTCACCGAGACGAGCATGATGTTCATGATCCCCACGCCGCCCACCACGAGCGAAATCAGGGCCACGCACAGCAGCAGATTCGTCATCAGCGTTGTGGTGGAACTCAAGGCGCGAGTGATCTCGGTCATGTCGCGGATGTTGAAGTCGTCCGGTTCGTCGTCGCGGATCCGGTGCCGCTCGTGCAGGAGTTCCGTCACTTGCCGCATGGCCTGCGGGAGCAGTTGGGGAGATCGTGCCGCGACCATCAAGTGATCGACGGTCATGAATCGGACCGGAAGTGGATTGTTAGCCACCTGCGCAGCCGACCGCACCGGGTACAAGCTCGGTTGCCCAGGGTACAGGTCGCTCAGCGTGTTCACCTGCTGCGAATCCTGCGCAGAGGCCGCGCTCTGATTGACAGTCCCGAGCATCGAGCGGGAAAGCCTGCGTTTGACGGTCGTCCAGGGCAGCAGAATCACATCGTCCTGGTCCATGCCCATCATATTCGCCCCCTTGGGGCGCAGGACACCGATGACCTTGAAGGAGACGTTCTTGATGCGGATCTCCTGTCCAATCGGCGAGGCCTCTTGAAACAGTTCTCTCACAATGGTCTGGCCTATCAAGCAGACCTTGGTGGCGCTGCGGACGTCCTGATCGGTGAATGGTTCTCCTTCTGCCATGTCTCGCCAATCGCGGACATCGAGGTAGGCGGGCGTGGAGCCGTCGATGACCGCCGGCACCCAGTTTCGGTTTCCGTAGATGACCTGCGCACGGGCGTGTACCTGTGGAGCTACGGCTCGGACGGCGGTGCACTCTCGTGCGATGGCCTCACCGTCTTCGGGGGTGAGGGTCCGCGCGCTTCCGCCTCCGAAGGAGACGCCGCCGCTGGCTGCTGCGCCCGGCGAGACGGAAAGGTTGTCGGCCCCCATGCTCGAAATGGACTTCTGAATTGCGCGCGACGATCCGTTGCCAATTTCCATCATGGCGATGACGGCGGCCACGCCGATGATGATGCCCAAAGTCGTCAGGGCCGATCGCATCTTATTGCGGCCGAGTGCACGAAACGCTGTGCGGATAATCCGAGCATATCGCTTCGCCGAGAATCCTCTCATGGCGAAGACTCCTTCGACGCCCCTCGACCGTCGCTTCTCGGTTTACGCGGCCTGTCTGACGGTTCGGGCGTGCGAGGTGTCGAGGCGTCACCGTTAATCTGGCCGTCGAGAATGTGAATAATCCGTTGCGCATGATGGGCAACGCCGGCATCGTGTGTCACCAGGATGATGGTGATCCCTTCCTCGCTATTGAGCCGCCCGAACATCTCGAGCGTCTCCTCGCTGGTGCGCGAGTCGAGGTTGCCGGTCGGTTCGTCCGCGAACAGCAGCGAGGGCTGGTTGATCAGGGCTCGCGCGATGGCCACGCGCTGTTGCTGACCGCCGGAGAGCTGCGAAGGCTCGTGGTCCATCCGATCTTCCAGGCCCACGCGGCGGAGCAACTCGATCGCTCGCTCGCGGACCTCGCGATCGGATTGCCCCGTGGTCGCGTAGGACGCCGGCATGATCACGTTTTCCAGTGCACTCGTTCGGGCGAGCAGGTTGAAGTTCTGAAATACGAAACCGATCTTGCGGTTTCGCAGCAGGGCCCGCTCGTCGGCGGAAAGACCGGAGACGTCTTCCCCGTCGAGCCAGTACTTGCCGGAGGTTGCCCGGTCGAGGCAGCCGAGGATATTCATGAGCGTTGTCTTGCCCGAACCCGAGACGCCCATCAGCGCGACCATCTCGCCGCGCGCGACGGTCAGCGATATGCCCTTGAGGACGGGCACGTCCACCTGCCCGAGGTGGTACGTCTTGTAGATGTCCTGGAGCCTGATCAACTCCACGAGCGGCACCTCCTGTCTGCTACGGCCGTTTGCCGCGGGTGATCTTCGGGACGAACGGATTGGTGGTTTCAGTCCGTCCGCTGGCCTGGCTGACCTCGCCGACGACAACCTCCGTACCCTCGTCCAGGTTCTCGCCTTGAATCTCCGTCATGGTGCCGTCGCTCACGCCGGTCCTGACGGCACGCGGGCGCACGAACTCACCATCCTTGACCCACAGCGTGCCGCGACCGGAGCTTCGCGTGCTGGGTCTGCTGCCCGGCGCCGAACTCCGGGTCGATGAGGGCATGCGGCTGACGAGCCGAGAGGCCTCCTCACGCGTTTCGGGTGCGATCCGCTCCTCGGCCGGCGTCCATCGCAGTGCCGCGGTCGGTACGGTCATGACGTTGTTTCGCCGTATGACTTCGAATTGCACGTTGGCCGTCAGGTAGGGCAGCAGCTTCCCATTGGAGTTATCGGTATTGATCTCGACCGTATACGTGACGACGTTCTGGGTCATGCTGGCGTTCAGCCGGATCTTGCCCACCTCGCCTCGGAAGACCTCGCCCGCATAGGCGTCGACGGTGAACTGGACGGGCTGGCCTGGATGGACGCTTCCGATGTCCGCTTCGTTCACCGAGGCCCATACCTGCATCTTCGTCAGGTCCTTGGCGATCAGGAACAGGCTGGGTGCGTTCAGACTGGCGACGACCGTCTGGCCGATGTTCACGCGGCGGTCGATGATGACTCCCTTGACGGGTGACTTGATGGTGCAATAGCCGTGGTTCGTCTGAACCTTCCTCAGTGCCGCCTCGGCCTGCGCAACGCCCTTCTGGGCCTGCACGACGGCGGCATCACCCACCCCGACCGTGGCCTTGGTCGTCTCGTAGTTGGCCTCGTACATGTCGTAGTCGGTCGCGGACAGCGCACGGGATACGCCGATCTCCTGGGCCCTTTTCCAGTTACGCTCCGCCTGGATCTGTCTCGCCTTCATCTGTTCGAGGTCCGCCTGGGCGCGGAGGACGTTGGCCTTGGCCTGATCGACCAGGGCAATGGCCTGGGCCACGTCGGCGGTGTAGAGGGCGTCGTCGATGTGCGCCAAGACGGTGCCCTCCTCGACCGGGGAACCGTAATCGATCGTGTTGCCTCTAGGGTCTTTTCCGAAGGTCTCGATCTTTCCCGCCACCTGGGCGCCGACGTCAATCACCTCGATGGGCTCCAATGTACCCGTGGCGCTGATGGCGACCAGAATGTCGCCGCGCTTGACCGCGGCCATGCGAAACGAGGCGGGCGGATTTGCCGAACGTCGCCAATAATAGGTGCCTGCACCACCGGCCAGTGCCAACACGACGAGTAGAATGAGGGCCTTCTTCATGCTACAGCTCCCTGAGCTTGCGGTTGGGAATTCTCTTTCACCGTGTCGCCTCCTCCTGACAGTTTCTTGGCTCGAACACGCGGTGCAAGATCGTGGTTGCCTGCTGCACCGCCGCCAGATCGGCCGGCGGGATGGCCTTGAATCTTCCGACGAGTGCCTCCCGGATGATTCGTTCGACGGTCTGAACGGAGGCTTGTCCTCGCTTTGTGAGCGAAAGCGAGACGCTCCGCCGATCGTTGGATCGCGTCCGGCGGTTCAGCAACCCCCGCTTGACCAGAAGATCGACCGTTCTCGACGCCGCCGGCATCGAAAGCCCCAGGTGTTCGGCCAGTTCGGAGAGCGATGCGTTGTCGTTGTGGGTGACGAAGACCAGCGCCCGAAACTGGGGCATGGTCAACTCGCCTGCCCGGTGCCGCTGCACCTCGGTCCGGATGAAGCGCATGACGTACGGCAATGCCGCCAGAAGCCCCTCGGCGCAGGAGTCGGCGGGAGGTGCGCCGATATGTGCATTCAACAATCGTTGCATACGCTAATATTATGGTGTCGGTGAATCGGGTGTCAATGCTATCGTGGATTCGCTTGCGGCACGGCTGGAATGGGCCTGCCACCGAGACAGATTCCGGCCAGCGGGCACGTTGCGTATGGCGTTCAACGCATCGGTCAGGCCATACCCGCCGAAAGCAGCTTCTCGCCCCGGCTGCAACCTGCGAGCATGGGGGCCGCTGAAGGAACGCCAGGAAACGACGGGAGTACGATACACACAGGGCATGGCCTTTGGGGTCGAGCAAGGGGGACATCTCGCAGGGAGTGGGGTCTTCGCACGACATCAGGGCCGGCGGGTCTGAACGTACCCCAGCGTTCTCAACACCTTCTTCCATTCAACGATCGGACGTAACCAAGGTCCTGCCGAATTCCGGCTTCTTCAAGAACCACACGACCATCTGGAGTTCGAGCGGTACTTCATCCGCCTGGTCGAGTACGACGACGACCTCCAGGACCTTTGTGTCCATCTTCTCACTGGGACGGTTGGTCCGGAAATTCTTGCGGCCGAGCGTCGGCTCAATGTGCACGGCATGGCCGGGGAATCGCCTTTCGCCGTAGGCGGGGGCCGTGGCATATACGGCCTGGTGCAACCAGATATGGGCAATGTCGGCTTCGTCCACGTCCACGCGGACGTGCAGGCGACTGCGATCACCGACGGTGAGGATCGGCGAGGGCACATCCGTAACCACTGTTTCGCCCGGCTCGCGATAGCGGTAGATCACGATGCCGTCGATCGGGCTGCGGACTTGCGTCTTCTCATAGGTGTATCTGGCCGCCGCAAGCTGTGCCTCCACCTCGCGAACCGCCGCTTGGGCTCTGATGAGGTCTTCACTCCGCGGACCGGCTTCGGAGAGTTCCCATCGCTTCTTTGCGGCGTCCCGCCTCGCTTGAGCCAGCGCCCGGGCGTTGCGGGCATTGGCGATTTCCTTCTCGGAGGCCGCGTTCTGCCTTGTCATGGCCTCGACGCGCCGTCTCTCGAACTCCGCCATGCAGAGCGAAGCCTCTGCCTCATCGAACTGTGCCTTTGCGATAGCACGTTCCTCGGGGCGCTCCCAGTTTCTCAGTCGGGTCAGTTCAGCCCGCGTCCGCTCCAGTGTTGCCTCGGTCAGGTTGACGCCTGCCCTCTGGATGTCATTGTTCAGTTCGACGAGTAGTTGGCCCTTTCTGACCGGATCGCCGGCCTTGACATGAATCGCCCGAATGGTGCCGGAGACTTCGCTGAGGATCTGTACCGTCCTGGAACCGGGCTCCGTAACACCGGGAGAACTGAAGAGGACCTCCGGGTCGTCTTCCGGCAACAGGGGTTTTCCGGGTGCATCGGCAACGACGACGTGTCCTCCGTTGAGCGGCAACCACACGTATCCCAGCCCCACGGCAAACAGCATGACGAGAAACGCGATCACCCATCTGGTTTGCTTCATGACTTCGCCTCCCTTCCGTCTGCGATGATTCGTCCGTCCTCCATATGCACGATCCGGTCCGCGAAAGGTGCCAATCTCGGATCATGGGTCACGAT
This sequence comes from uncultured Planctomycetales bacterium, assembly GCA_964446835.1. Taxonomy (GTDB): domain Bacteria; phylum Planctomycetota; class Phycisphaerae; order UBA1845; family JAFGLZ01; genus CAYUQT01. Next base: position 43,645 of record CAYUQT010000020.1, read on the forward strand.
CACGACGGCACGGCCTTCCTCGCGGGCCAAGTGACGAAGCAGGTCGACCACGCGCCTCGACGTCTGGCCATCGAGGTTGCCTGTCGGCTCGTCGGCAAGAATGAGTTTCGCCGGGGATGCCAGTGCCCGTGCTACGCCGACGCGCTGTTTCTCTCCGCCGCTCATCTCGCCGGGCCGGTGTCCGGCCCGGTCCTCAAGACCGACGCGATCCAAGAGTTCGAGTGACCGTGAGAGTGCCTGACTTCCGTGAATTCCCTGCAATTCGAGCCCCACCTGTACGTTCTCCGCCGCCGTGAGCGCGCTGAGCAGGTTGAACCCCTGAAAGATGAAGCTCACGTCCCGTCGGCGAATCGCCGGCAACTCCCCTTCGGTGTACCTGGTGACGTCGCAGCCGTTGATCTCGATGGTGCCGGCTGTGGGCCTGAGGAGCAGACCCAGGATGGTCAGGAGCGTGGTCTTACCGGAGCCCGAGGGCCCCATGACCAACGTCAGTTGACCCGCTCGGATTTCGAGGTCGATATGGTGCAGGACCACCAGTTCATGGGGGGGCTGGCCGAACTGCTTGGTGACTCCGCAAATCCTCACAATGGGCTGTTCGTACGGCATCGGCGGCCCCAATCCTGAGTACCCTTGCGCAACCATGCTACCCTCGAAAAACGGTGGCCGGCGACAGACGAAACACCTTGGCGACGCTCGCAACACTGCACACGGAACATGTGACCATGGTGAGCAAGAACATGGCCCCATAAAGCCAGGGCGGAATCTGAACCGCCAGGTGCCATTCCGGTAGCTTGAGGCTCAACAGGGCCGCGAGGACGGCACCGATTCCGTAGCCGCTCGTACCGATCAAGAGCGCCTGCCGCACGATGATCATTCCCAAGCGGTGGTTGTCCATTCCCAGCGCTTTCAGGGTTCCGTACTCACCCAGCCGGTCCAATGTCGAGGCATAGATCGTCTGGCTGACGATGACGCAGCCCACGATCACGGCGAGGATCGCAGAGAAGATCAGACCCGCGCCTGCCCCAGTGCCGAAAAGCCAATAGTTGCGGCTCAACCTGGCGAACTCCTCGGAGGTGAGGACATCGACATCCGGCATGCGTGCAGCCAGCCGCCGCTTCAGCTCATCAACCGGCACGCCGGACCTGGCCTTGACGACCACGAACTTCGTCTGCCCCTCCTCAAGCGGCGTACACCGCTCGGCCTGTTTGCGGGTCATGAACACGTAGGGGATCGTCGTAAAACTGCCCACGCCCCTTGAGAATCCGACAACCCGGACACGAGCGTTGAAGACCTCGGCCCGATCGCCCAACCCGAGCAGACGGTCGGACGCGCCGAAGCGCCGTCGCTCGCGTTCGTCAATGATGACCCCCGAGTTGTGGCGGAGGTGTTCTCGCTTACCGATACGCATGGCCCAGGGAAGATTCAGCCTGGTTCCCGACTCCAGGCCGACGACCTGGGCGATCTCCTCCCGGCCATCGGCCAGACGCCATTGCGAGAATTGCACCAACAGGGGCTCGGCCCACAAGACCCCGGGAGTACTGATAGTCTGGTACAGGCGTCTGACGCTGATCGGTTCGCTCAGGTCCACGGACCGCGTACCGTGAGCCACGATCCACAGGTCTACGCCGGCGTGTTCTACGATACCGGCTGCGTTCCCACTGCTGCCGACATAAAGACCGCCAATGCATGTGACCAGCAGCACCGAGAAGACGACGCCGACCAGAGCGGTGGCGAGCTTCAGCTTGTCATGCAGCAAGTTACGTCGTGCTATCGGAACCATCGCTCATCCTTGACGTCCGATGTGCGCTCGAAGGGAGCCCACTCCATAACGAGGGTCCGCGCTCAGCGACGCCAGGGCTCGCCGCTCGCCGGATGAGTTCCGGTGTCGCTTTCGGCGCTATATACACTGGCCAACGCGTCAGAAGGCTGAAAGGTCCGCAGAACAATCAAGCAGGTATTCTTGATTCAATCCAAGTCTTCGTTGCCTTGGAGGCTCGCCTGCCACTGTTCCCTTTCGAAACTGCTGGGGTACTGAGGCACTCTCCGCCAACAGCACATGGGCGTCGGCGTGGTGCGGCGGCAAGACCCCAGGGGTGGGGGGCAATCTCGGGGGGGGCGGATGGATCCCGAAGATCGCACGGGCGGCGTGTTCGGGGCGATGAATCCCGGCGCCTTGGGTGGGGGGGGGTGGGAGCCTTTACGGCGGGGGCGTTTCTGATAACGTATCGGCCGTGACGCGGGACGGGGGTCTCCGGACGTTCAACGTGGAGGACTTGACGTGGATACGACTCGACGTGAGATGCTCAGGGTAAGCGCTGGCGCTCTCGGCGCGGCGATGCTGGTCGATCATGCCGATGCCGCCGAAGCGGGCAAGGACACCGGCGGTCAGCCGATGCGATGCCTGGATTACGGACTTTCGTTCATCTGTAACACGGCGGCGATGAACTCGGTCCGATTCTGGGTGGAAAGCCGGACGACTATCACCGACGAGAAGACGGGGCAGTCGACGGCGTACTACCAGTGCGGGGCGTGCAAGAGCGAGAATACGTTCGGGTTGAAGGATCTCTTTCAGCAGGATAACTACGACTTCACACCGATTCTCGGGGGTGACCATTGGCTCATTTTCCGGCGCAAGGTATGGCTGAATGAGAACTATCGGAGCGTCGCTAAGACCGAGAAGCTTTGGGACAAGCCGATTCTGAAGCTGCGCGAGGCGCGCGAGGTCACTGAGCTGACCACATGGGAGCAGATTCGCGACGCGACGGCGGCGGCGATTCCGATTGTCACGCAGACCGAGCTGGTTGGCGCGGAGACCGGATTGCGGGCGGTGATCGAGTGCCCGACGAAGACGATGAACGTCAGCCTGGACAAGAAGATGTATCAGGTCGATACGGGCCCGATCGCGTATCCGGACCTGTCGAAGCGGTTCGATCCGCCGATCGAGTGCTTAAGCCTGGCCTTCATCGCCTTCAACGCCCCGGACTTTGCCGACTTCGTGGTGGAGCAGCCGACGCCGGCGAGCAAGGACGGCAAGGGGGAGTGCCAGGTGTACCACTACTCCAAGCCGTTCAGCCTGAAGGCCAGGAACCGAGTACTGGCACTGGGGAAGCTGTAGACACTCCCATTCAGCGTCGTTGCGCGCGACGGGTGGATTACCGGCGATCAGCGCTTGCGGCGGCCCACTGCATCCGCCGCTGCCAGTCTCGAAGGTAATCCTCCCGCCAGCAGTTGACCGTCTTTGCGCCGGGGTACCGACCACCCTCATTGAGCTGCGGATCGGAATGGTCCTTCCAGCGATTCGGGCCGTGCGGGTCGCGCTCGAATCGCCCGCCCCAACTCCCGGTGGTGGGGTCGTCGGGGTTGCCCCGCAGCAGGTAGAGCACCGAAGGCGTATCGCCCATCTTGATGTCCTTCTTCTTGCTGAAGAACAGATCGCCCAGGGTCCCGTGGCCCTTGACGTGCTCGTTGACGAATCGGCGGTTATCGAGATCGCCTTCCTGTTTGCCGCCGATGTACATTCCCCGGAAGGTGCCGTCCGCTTCAATCCACCAGAGATCACGGTGGTGAACGTACAGGTAGTTCCGGGATGCGGGGTCTTCGCGAGTATTCCAGCTTCCGATGGAGTAAACCCGAATCTTTTCCTTGATCGCAGGCGCGTCGTGGACCGCCTGGGCGATGTCGGTGATCGAACCCCACACCAGGATGTACAGCGGGCGGGAATCGTCGCGCTGGGCCTGCCGGACGATCCATGTGGAGCCCTCGGTGGAGCGGGTGTGGCCGGGTTCCGGTGCCGGATCGATCGCGCCTTGCCTGGTGATCGCCCGTAGCGTTGCAGGGGTAGGGAATCTTGGCGAGTGGTTCTTGAGGTTTTCGTAGTCCTTCTCATACGCGTCGATGACCTCAAGGATGTTCTTCTTGCGACCGCCCTTCGGCGGCGAGGAAATGAGGCCCTCGATATCGAACACGTCGGCGTAGATCAGAAGATGGACCATCGACTGGAAGTCGTCTGGGTCGGATCCGCCTATATCGGTGGACACGATGACCCGGAACCGCTCGCCGGCCAGGGCCCCGCCCGACGGCTTCGGCTCGGCCGTCGAGGAAACCACCGTCGCCAGGAGAACCGGCGCATGGCTTTCGCCGGTTGCCGCAGCGGCTGCGACAACCGTACTGAGAACCAGCAGGGGCATCAGGGAACATAGCGGGCGATAAATACTCATCGTGTCAGCCTTCATGTGGATACCCTCGTTTCGGTCGTTGAGCCAGACGGCCGATCCATCAACGGAACTGGATCGTGCCCAGCCAAGCAAGCCTGACCCCCTTTTTCGGCCGCGAGTGGAATTCTCGCGCGATAGCTGCTGCGACGGATGGCCTCGTGATTTGAATCCTTCGCATGTTCCAGAGTGATTTCCGAGACCGGGAGATAGTAGTGGGTTGTCGAGTGGAGGCTGATGAATCCTTCGGCATAGGGGACTTTGACGCGGCTGCCGAAGGCGCCGTCCTCGGTCTCGATACGTTTTCGCGCATAGGCACCGCCGTAGCCCTGGGATTGCATGGCATCGAGGGCGGCGGTCTTCTTGTCGGCGACATCGGTGATATCGATGAAGATGTCGTTCGTGAAACCGCCGTCGGCACCCCAGAGGTTGCCGCGTACGAATGCCGCGCCGCAGCCGAAATAGAACACCTGGGCGATCTGGCAGGGAGGCGTCTTGTCGCCCGGATCCACCGCCGCCGCCAACCCGATGGCATGCATCACGATCTGGCCCGTGGTCGCGTGTTGATTCCCCACGCCACCATCCTCCCGGGGAAAATGGGTGATGATGACGTTCGGGTGGAGCTTGCGGATGAGACGCGCCACCTGGCGGATGATCGCATCATTGGGCAACAGCACGGCATCATCCGCTCCCAGGAAGAACACATCCTCCTCTTTGACGCCCAGGATCGAACAGGCCTTGATCACTTCCTTCGACTTCACGTCGGCGCGATCCACCATGATCTTCTTCAGCTCCGCGGATTCGGGGATCTCCTTGCGGCGGAACATGTCGTCTGCCACGACCTTGTCGTGGACGCGAGCGCCGTGGGTGAGGACCGCGCAGCCGACCCAATCACCTCGCTGGATGTGATGGGCCATCGTGCCGCCTGATTGATCGAAGACGTCGGCCGGATGGGCGCCCACGACGAGAATCCTGAGCGGCGTGTGCTGCTTCGTCCGGTGGGCGATGCGCGCCGATCGAGTCAGCGGGTCCTTATCGCCTGCGTCTTGGTCCTCCGCCGGAGCGCGGTTCTGCATCGCCGTGCTATCTGCCGCGGCGATAACCGGAGCGGTTTCGCCTGCTGCCGGCGATCCGCCCTGGCCGCCACCCACGAGAAGAGGCCCAAGGCCGATGAGGATTCCGAAAACACAGAGAGATCGTCGCACGGTGGTTCTCCTTCAAAGTGGAATTGTTGTTTGTGGCGGACAGTCACCCATATCCAAGGCTCCTACCGAAGAATCGTGGTCTCAATTTCCGTCCTTCGCACGTCAACCAACTGCGCTCGGACTTGGGAGCAGCGGCCCTCGGTGTAGTAGGCTATCAGGATTCTACCGTTGGGGAGTTCGACCATCGAAGAGTAGGCGCCGCCGGCCGGGTCGATCATTGCCGCACCGGACCATGTCTTGGCGTTGTCGAGGCTGTATCTGACCGTCAAGCCGGGAACTCGGTGGGCCAGGAGTGTGATGCCAGAGGAGGTCCGCAGAAGGTTCGGGCTATGGCCGTACCAGGGGAGCTGGGTGGGTTTGGTCCAGGTGTGGCCGTTGTCGCAGGACCATGTCTGCCACATATGCTGCTTCTCGTCGCGCAATACGCAGAGGATGGAGCCATCGGGGAACTGGCAGATGTCTCCCTCGTCCATCAAGGAACTCGATTCCTCTATATATTCCATCGGCCCCCAGGTGTGGCCGCCGTCAACCGATCTTGAGAAGCCCGCCCGGAACCGCCACTTAGAATACCCCGCGCCGGACGGCCCGCCTGCCCAGTAGACTGGATACAACCAATGGCCGTTCTTCAATCGCAGGGGGTTGGTCCACGGGTTGAGTTCCCCGACCCTCACCCCCCCGAAGACCATCTCCGCAATGGCGCTCCAGGTGCGGCCGCCGTCGGTGGACTTGGTGGTGTAGTAGTGCAGGTAGTTCTTGAGGTCGACCCAGGCTTTGTGGTCGATGCCGTATGAGAGGATGCGCACCGTGCCGTCGTCGCACTGCCAGATGCAGACCCCGTTGTCGTCGTACTGGCTGTCAAGGACGATGGTGGGTGTGGACCACGTCTTGCCTCCGTCGGTGGAGCGGCAGAGGGCCGATGCACCTCCATCTGCCCGGAGGCCGCCGGGTGGGGAGGTATGGCTCCAGCCGGCATAGAATGCGCAGAGGATGTCGCCGCCGGTCAATCTGCATAGCCTTGGGAAGCCCTGGTAGCCGCCCAACCCCGCGTCCTCGCAGACCACGGTGAACGGCTCCTCCTTGAGAGGTGAGAACGCCTTCGCGGCGGCTATTCTATCACCCTTGATCTGCACATTCCTGAACCTGACGGGCCGCACGGTGCACCCCAGGCTGATCCCGCCGGACTCGAGGAGAGCGTCCCGACCCGTCACGACTTCGGTTCTGTCAACCGCAACGCTGAACCTGTCACCGCGCACCGCGAGTCTCAGAAAGTGCCAGGAACCTGCGGATATGCCGGCATCCGCGGCGTAACCGATCTCTGTCCACGGTTGGCTGCGGGTCTTCTTCTGCAGCACGCACACATTGAAGTCGCTGGTGTACCGGAATTCATACCGCGACCCACCCGGCTGCGTCCTGAACCCAATCACCGGCCCGCCTGCTCCGTTGCCCTCTCCTTTGTCCATGATGAACTCGCAGGCCAGCTCAAAGTCGCCCAACACCTGCACCGGCAGGCTCAAACCGCCCGTGTCACCCGAGACCGCAAGGCAGGGGTCGGTCATGGCAATCTCGCCACCCCTCACCTCCCAACTTCCAAGGTACGCGAGGCAGTCGAGCGTCTGTTCCTTGCCGTTCAGGGTGACAGGGACTGAAGGAATCGTGGGTCCGGGCCCGGGTCGGGTGGAGGTTGCTGGTTGAGCGAAGGTGTTCGTTCCTGCAAGCAGAGTCGCGGCAAGGACGGTGACGGACCTCCATGTGCACATTCGTCGCCACCTCCGCTTGGCTTCTTCACCTATACTCTCGAAACAGGGAAACAGAATCACGTGCTTATCCATGTCGAAATGGGTTGGCCGTTCCCTGTTTCAGGCGGTCTCCCATGTCATAGTTGCGCCAGAATGGCTACGTAGTTCTTCCCGTACTTCTTGGCGCACTTCGGGCATGTTGTGTAGAAGAAGTACAGTTTCTGGAAGCTCTTGCCCTTGCTCTGAACGAAGGCTTTCATCTCTTCGATCCATTTCCGCATGTTCCGATAGGGGCCTTCAAACACCTTGCAGAGAAACGTTCCCGAGATGCTGGCCATGATGGCCCCCGGGACATCCTTCGCGACCTCGATATACACATCGGCGCCCCACAGAGAGTTCTCGTCCGAGAGGACGACCATGGTATCGCTGCTCGCACCCGCCTCTTCGATCTGCCCGACGTTGCGCTTCATCACCGCACCGAAGTTGAGCGGGACGTGAAGGAAGCTCCTCACTCGGTCCTTCACAAAACGTCTATCCTGCCATCGCAGTTCCTTCCCGTCCCATGGCGCGGGGTCGAATTTCGGACAGCACTCATCTGGATTGCCTTTGCTCATTGGTCTTCCCTGCTTTCTTTGTGGCCGGCTTACTCGTGACTGGTTTGCCTCGTTTCGCACGTGGCTGTTCGGTGCTCACTTCTTGTCAGGTTCCTCAATGGTGACTCCCTGGACAGTCTGCCCCATCGTCTCCAAGGCTTCTTTGGCCGCCTTTCGGACGAAGTAGACGCGCGTCCATTTCTTGGGCTCATTCGTGGTGAAGGATTCCCTGTCGTCCAGCAACCTGCGAAGCGATGGGATGGCCTGCGTCAGCTTCTCCTGACCGGCAACGATAGCGCCCGTCTTCCGCTCTTCTGCTTCCTTGGAGTCGAGCATGCGGATCACATGTTTGGCGAGGGTTTGTTGTCGATACTGCACCAACTTCTCCCATTCCTGCTTGTGCTTCTTGCGCAGGTCGTCGCTGAAGAACGTCTCCTCGTTCTCGAGTGGTTCGCCACGGCGCAGCTCGAGGACAATCCATTTCCCCCAGTGCAGACGAATGAAGAATATCTCTTCATCAGGGGCGAAGAAGCTGATGGAATCTTCGTTCCACCAGTAGCTTGAGACGGACCTCTTGATGCGCTGGGCATCGTTCTTCAGACCGAGCGAGTCGATGCTATGCACTCCGATCAGATCCCCGCAAGGTCCGTAGATCACCACAGGCAGTCTTCCGATAGAGCTCCACTCATCCATGGTGAGTACATACTTCCCTGAGTCGGCTACGAACACGCGCACGGGAGCATGATTGTTGATGAGATAACGCGACCAGATCTCCTTCTGCCCTCGGAACAAAGTGGCCCGACAGTGCCCAGGCTTGTTGGGCCAGTCGGGATGGGGCTCGATCCTAAGCATGTGCTTGTGGTTCTCGGAGAAGGACTCCGTCTGCTTGATCGGCCCCCAGCGGTCAGCGTATGCCTGCAATGGTGCCAGGCACGTCAGGGTTCCGATCAGGAGGCATTGCTCGATCTTCATGCTTGTCCCTGCATCGAACGCAACGATCAAGTAAGGGGGTCAGGCTTGTCTACGGAATCCCCGGTCCCCCTCGCGGGCACCACGGCCAATGGTTGGCCATGAGGCCATAGGCCGGTATCCGAACCGCAACCCTTCGGTAGCTTCGTCCAGAACCATTTCGAAGGAAGCGTAGTCCTCATCCTTCTCGAACCGAGAGGATCGCTCCGCACGACGATTGGGAGCATGAGATACAAAGTATGCGCGGTCAATTCGAAGGCGTCTGAGCATGGCGACAGTCTACGGTGAGGCGAATAGCCGTCAATAGGTGAGCCTGACCCCCATCTCTCTGCGCATGTCGTGCTCATCGGATCTTGCCTATCAGGTCGGTGATGTGCTCCGCTGTTGCGGCGCGCAACTGAAAGGAGAACCATGCAACGCGGTGTGGTTGGCCGGCCACGGAACGAAGCGGCGCCAATTCCAGCAGTTTCCACTGCCCCGGACGAGTGGGCTCGGCATCGGCATCCAGTGACGCGGGCACGACGATGCGACCCTCCTTCATGGGCAATGCCGCGGCCCACAGCACGACCGGCCGCACCTTGGGAAGTGCGTCAGTCAGCCACGCATTATTGGGGGTCTGATGCGCCGCCAGCAGGTCGTTGCCGTGCAGCAACACGCCCGCATTGCCCGGCGCCGCCTCGCTGCGCAAGGTCGTGGGCAGATGAACGGCGATTGCCTGCGTGTCGTTCCAGGCCCCGTCGATCAGCCAGGCATCCGGAGTCTCGCTGAGCGAGAGGGCTGCCGGCTTCTCGATGCGGGCTCCCTCCCTGGCCCAGGCCGGACGATGAATGCGGACGGTGGCCTTGGTCGAGACGGGACTTGTCAGGGTAGCCTGGAGGCCGTCGTCGGTTTCGCGCAGTGTGATCTTCCATTTCCCACCGGGGCCGGCGATCGTGCCATCGCCATCGATGATCAGGTTGATATGCAATGCCTGCTTCGTGCTGCTTGCGGCACAACGAGCGATATCGACGGTCGCGCGGGCCCAGTGTTCGCTGCAACACCACCAGGCTTCTTCGCTCCTGGCCTGGAAAGCGACCGGCTGCCTGTGGATCTGATGGAAGGTTCGGTGGCTACCGCCCCCGTTGGGATACTGATTCACGATGAAATGGTTGTTCAGGCAGCGCTGGGCCTCGTCAAGGTAGCGCCCATTGCCGGTCAATCGTGCCAGCGAGAGGTTCAGTCGCAGCCAATCGCTTTCGGCACAGCCCTCATCGCGGTCGCAACCCGGTTCAAGGACCTCCTTGACGCCGCCCGTGGGCAAGCGGTGTTTCTCGATGAATATCTGCCAATCGCGCTCAACCGCCGCAAGCCACCGAGGGTCACCGGTAAGGGCGTAGAGATCGGCGATTCCCCGATCGGCGCACAACCGGCCGTGACTGTGAATGCTGTCGAAGTCTTTGACCGTCATCGCCAACTCGGCGGTACGCCTGGCCTGATCCAAGTGGCGTTTGTCCTTGGTCACACGCGCCAAGGCGACCAGTCCCTCAATGACCGACAGCGTGTACGTTTCGCAATTCGCCGAGTAGCCGCCGGGCCTTCGGATCAGGCTTTCGGGCTTGTTGAACACGGCGTCGGTCGCAATGAGGTAGTCGCCGATTCGCCTGGCCGTCTCCAATACCTTCGGATCGCCATTGCGGTCGTAGACTTCAATCAGGCCGATGAGCAGACGACCGTTTCCCCAGAGGATGGCCATATCGCGGTCGTGGCTCACGTGCGACAGGTCCTGATCGACGCCAAAGTGGCCGTCGGGCCTCTGATAGGAAGGTATCTCGGCCATGATCGCTGGGAATGCCGCGAACGGCTCCGGGTACAGCGGAGCAAGGAAGGTGGCCGCACCAATCCAGCGGCCTGATACGTCACCGCTATAGTCGATGTAGCGGCGTTTCATCTTCTGTGACAGATCGGCCAGGATAAAGCTGGGCTTGTCCAAAGGGGGTTGGGCCATGCGGTTGGCGCTTCGGGCCTGGGCCTTGCCCCAGATGCCGCTCAGGCGCAGTTCGTCCGATGATGCCAGATCCGGCACCTTCCAGGCGTCTGCCGCCGACACGAGAGACACGGTGGTGATGGTGAAGACGAGAGGCAGGAAACGCATGGTCATTGTGGTTCCTCGCGAAGTTGTGAGCGAACAATAGAGCAGAATGGAGCATTCTACTTCTTCATGAAATCAGAGTGTTTCCTTTTCCCTCACGCACCGCCGTCCCTCGCGCGTGATCGCCGGGCGGGTGTCTGCCACTGTTGCCGGATGCTCCTCCGGGTGGATCAGCGGCGATCGGGGCGAGTGGCGGCCCACATCATCCGCTGCTGCCAGTCTCGGAGGTAATCCTCCCGCCAGCGGTTGACCGTCCTGACGCCTGGGTATCGGCTGCGCTCCTTGAACCGCGAACCATGAGGGTTTCGCTCGAGGCTCCCATCCCAACTCTCGGTGGTGGGGTCGCCGGGGTTGCCCCGCAGCAGATAGAGCACCGAAGGCGTGTCTCCCATCTTGATGTCCTTCTTCTTGCTGAAGAACAGATCGCCCAGGGCTCCGTGGCCCTTGACGTGCTCGTCCACGAATCGACGGTTGTCGAGGTCGCCTTCCTTCGGATACCCTCGTTTCGGTCGTTGGGCAAGACGGTCTCCCTTCTTCCCTAGCCCCGCTCCCCCGGGGCCACGCCGCCGCCCCTTGCGGAATCCGATGTCCTGCTGGTGAAGGTGATCTCCCACTTGGACAGGCCGGCGACGAAAAGGCGTGCCTTCCGACCGGCAAGTTTGTCCGATTGGCGGGCGGCTGAGTCAGTCCCCATGATCTGTGGGTACCACTTGGACTTCTCAAGTTCCGCCGCGTCGAGGATCTTTGCCGGCTTGCTCCAGCGGCCAGGGTCGGCAAGGTCGCCCATGTTGAAGCTGACGTAGATTCCCTCCTGCAACCAGTCCTTGTCCTTTGCGCGGTTCAGGAGCATGACCCAGCAATTGAGGTGGCTGTTCCAGTGGATGGACGGTCCCCAGAAGGCGTCAGCGTTGGGCAGATGCCAGTCAATCGCGACCTTGAAGATGGGACTGACAAGGCCGCCAATTCCCGGCTCGCTCCAGGTGCCGTTGTACCATTTCATGACCTTGCCCCGCGGATTGTCGCGGTCGGCATAGTCCATGCGAGCAACGGAGACGCCCTGCTGGGCGACGTCCTTGTTGTAGGTGCTGATGAAGAAGTAGAGGTGTCTCTTCCCGCGGTCCGCGTTGACGCAGAAATCGCCGTTACCTCCGACGAAGTAGAAATTCACCGATTGGGCATTGTTGGAGCCCGCGGGCGCCTCGATGATAAGCCCCTGATCGCGCCAGGTGAGGCCGTTGTCGCCGGAAACCATCTGCCCGATCCGCGGTGCGGTACGGCCCCCCTCAAGCGGAGGTTCGTTGTGATACCACATATAGAGCTTGCCGTCGGCGGTTTTATGAGTGGCTTCGATCCAGCGGCCGCCCGCGTTCCAGGTTTTTTCGTTGTCGAAGGTACACCGCTGAGACGGGCGGCTAAGGTGCATCAGGTCCGGGCCGTGCGAGCGGAAGGGATGGCCGGTGGAGTAAAACATGTAGAGGGTGTTTCCGTCCCAGTGGGCGCCGCTGTTACAGTCGACGTCGCCGGGCTTGGCGGGGTCGGCTCCCTTTGAGGCCACGCCAGGGAACTGAATCCGTTCGGCCGGCTGCACGACTGCGCGAGGGAGCGTGTCATCGCTCCCCGCAACGGGGCCGCTCGCCGACGTCACCGTAATGATCACTGCCAGGACGCTCGTTCGCATGTTCATGCTTCTCCAGGGACGGGTTGACAGAAACGAGACAGGTCCAGTTTCTGGTCTGGGCATCCATAGTCCACGTCGTTGTCAAGAGGACAGTCAATACGTGAGTCTTTCCTTGAGTCCTCCTTGGTTCGGAGGCTACCAGCCTTCCCGCCTTCTATCAAATATCGGGCAACGCGTCTCCGTCTGTCCGGTACTACTTGCCCACGTTCCCGACGACATCTACATACGCAAGGGTTGGCGACGAGGTAAACCTCGTTCGGGTCAACGGAAGCACTTCAAAGAGAGTTCCGTTGACTTTGTGGTCGACAACGTTCGTTGCACGCGGAACAGGGCGTCCCGATTTCGTGTCTTCCGCCCGGATGTCGATCCAGTATCGGCCCGGCAACGCGGACTCGGGCACGCGAACGTCAACGGCAATCGTCCGGCACTCATCGGCGACCAGGCGCAACGTGGTCGAGGGGGCTTCGATGCACCATCCGTCGGGCAGTCTTCCCTTGATCTGAATTGTGGCATCAGCGGCCGAGCCGTTGTGTACTACGACTTGGGACTTCACCCGTTGGCCGGGCGCTCCTGCCGAAAACGCCCGAGGCGTTTCTATCCAAACGTGCGTGCCTTGCACTATCACACGGCCACCCTCCGCCCGGGTCTTGAGTTCGACACCGGATGTAACGCATCGGACTATTGGCTCCGACGGAAACTTCATCCAGGCAAACGGCGGTCCTTCCACCTGCAATGTGTGCTCCCGGACCGAGACGTTCCAACCGCATTGCTTCGGAAGGGCTGCCTGGAGCCGCCAGTCCTCCTCGCTGAATGCCGCCATGTTGTAGCTGGCCAGACCATGGGCGCCCTCACGCAGCACGTTGAGTGACTGTGCCAGCACTTCCTCGGGCGAGTTCTTGCCGCGGTTCCACGTCCGAGCGACGGAGTCCCACAGCTCGGCTTCGTTGTCCATGGCGGCCAGGTGCTCTCGCAGCCACCGCTGGTGCTGGGTGCGATCGCTCGTATAGCTCATCGGGCACACCACATCGATCAATCCCTCCCGCGCCCATCTGGGCCAATCCTGTCCCAGCATCCTCGCGTGGTTCAGGTCGGCAAAGACGCACACGGAGAGTCTCAGGCCCACACGGTCGCACATCGCCCGCACTTTCCGCACCATGCCGCCGATGACGGAATTCCGCATGGCGGCATACTTCGGGGCAAGGTCCCTATTCTCCAAGTCTTGCTCAGACACATCTTCTCGCCCAAGCCATTTTCTGTAGAGCGCGCGGCAGGCGGCGCATGAGCAAGGGCTGTCGTCCGGATAGCGAATGAAGTCGAGGTTCACGCCGTAGAGATGCTCACGGTCTTCATGCAGAAGCGGTTCCGTCCACGTCACCCACTCGACCTGATTCTCGGGCCACGAAAGGCACCCGATGCGTCTCGCTTTGGTCCAATCCATTTGGAAGAGACGCTCCGGGTGTTTCTTGGCATCCTCTTCTGAATACCCAGCTTGTCCAAAGGTCCGCACCCAGAGCCGGATGCTATGTGTCTCGGCTGCGGCGTATAGTCGGCGGCAGAACGTATCTTCTTTGCGATAGAAGAAGTAGTCCCTCATGCCAATGCTCGCCATCCTGGCCAGCCTGGCGTCGAGGTCGCCGTCAGGGAAATCCTCTTGGATCTGCTGCGCCCATGTGCCGTAGTTCATCCGCGTCGGAATGAACCAGTCTCTATCCTTCTTGTTGGACGATTCCGCCGGTCTGCCGGCAGCTTGTGAGGAGCCTTTCGCTGCCGGAATCGCCTGTGAGGTGTCGTCTGCGACCGACAAGCATGGATGGACAAGGATCAGGGCAACCCAAACCGCGGACGCACATGACTGACAGGAGGTCCCATTCCGGGTCCGGCGGCGGCGAGGTCCTGGGGGGGCGGGCGTCCGGTCGCGGAGGTAATCGGTGTTCATCGTGGCCATCCAGGATGCATATCCCCGTCGAGAACGGGGTCGCCGGGGTGCTTGACCCATCCGGCGGCGGCTTCATCACCGGCTTCCGCCGACAGGGTGCAGAGTATCAAGGCGACCCTCACAAACGGTGACATGGATCCCTATCCTCCGAGTTTTTTGGCCATGGACTCCACGAAGGCCACGTTTTTGGCCATATCGCTCTGCAAACATGGGCAAGCGCGGGACGGTCAGCTATTCCCACGCTGCGACGCTGGTGACTTCATCGTGCGTCATCGTTGCGTTCCTCTGGCGAATGGTCAACAGAGCGGCCATTCTGGATGGCTGACCCTGTGTCATCTTGTTTGCTTTCTTCGTCATCTGCAAGACCCAAGCCTTCTTGATCGTCCTTGGCGCTTGATAGGCGTCACGTCGCGTCAACAAATCATCCGGGGTCAAAGGGGGAGGGAACCGATTATGGGATCGCCAGTGAATAGTGTGTGTCCCTGTTGTTCCCCACCCGTTGTTGCCAGAAGTCTGTCTTGCGTGTGTTTTGGTGTATGATGCCGACCAGTTGTTGCTCACCGGAATACCCCATTGGGCAGAACGTCCGGTGGCGCCGTACCGTCAACCAGCGATTTCAGATGGGATAAGCCAATGGACCGTCTCCGTGTCGTCGTTATTGCCACGATTGCTGCCACCACCACAGTTGCCGCCGCCGGGGAGAATTCCTCCTTGCGGTTCGCCGCGATCGATCCGGCACAGGTCAAAGTCGGGGGCGAGATCGGCCGCCGTATCGATCTGACGATCCAGAAGAACCTGCTGGTCATCGACGTCGACAACCAGTTTCTTGCCCCCTTTCGTCGCAAGCAAAGCCGGCTATTCGACTACATCGGCCTCGGCAAGCTGATTGACGCGACGGTGGGTTTCGCCTATTACACCGGCGATCCCAAAGTCATCGCACTGAAGGATCATCTCGTCAAGCAGTTGATCGCCACCCAGCTCGACGACGGCTACATCGGCACGTTTCCGCCCGGTGCTCGCATCCGTGATGTCTTCGACGAGCACGAGATCGCCTACAATATCCACGCCCTCGTTGACAACTACCGTCGATTCCACGACCAGCCGTCGCTCGACGCTGCTCGCAAACTGGGCGACTACTACATCAAGAACTACAAGAGCGCCACGGCGGAACTGGACCCGAACCTGGTGTGCAAGGTTGACCTCGAGCGATCGATGATCGCACTGAGCGAAGCCGCCGGCGATGCCTGCTACTGCGACTACATCGTCAAACGTACCGGGCTGCGCCGCTGGAACTCGCCGATCGACGTGGTCAACACCGGCCGATACAGCAGTGGGGACGGCCATGCCTACACGTTCATGAACACGTGCCTGGCGCAGTTGGATCTGTACCGCCAGCATCCGGACGCGTCGCTCTTAACCCAAAGCCATCGCGTGATCGACTATCTCACCAAGGACGACGGTTTGATGATCACCGGTACGTGCAGCCTGACCGAGCGGTTCCGCAACAACCAGGAGACCCGCGGGGACGTGGGCGAAAGCTGTGCCACGGCCTATTTCATTCGCCTGGCCCACACTCTCCTGCAGTTGGAAGGCAACACGCTCGACGGCGACCTTATGGAGCGGACGATCTACAACGCCCTGTTCGCCGCCCAATCGCCCGACGGTCGGAGTTTGCGCTACTACACTGCGATCGACGGGCCACGCACATACCATCCCGGCGACACCTACTGCTGTCCCGGCAACTGGCGGCGTATCGTGGCGGAGCTGCCGGAGATGATCTATTACCGCTCGGCCGACGGCGGAGTGCTGGTCAACCTCTACGCGGCCTCGACGGCCGATGTGCCCATTGCCAAGGACCTCTCGGTGCGGCTGCGTCAGGAGACCGACTATCCGAACTCGGGCAAGGTGGTTCTCGCGGTCGAGCCGTCGCGAGCGGCGGAGTTTCCGGTCAGGCTGCGAATTCCGCGGTGGTGCGAGTCGGCTGCGGTCTCCGTCAATGGCCAACCAGCCAGCAGACGGGCCAAACCTGGCGATTGGTGTTCGATCAAGCGATTGTGGAAGGCCGGCGATGTGGTAACGCTGGAAATGCCCATGAAGCCCCGATTGGTGCGTGGGCGGAAACTGCAAAGGGGCAAGGTGGCCGTGATGCGCGGTCCGCTGGTCTTCTGCTTCAATGCTGCGCGTCAGGCCAGCCGGTATCCCGTGTACGCCGGCCAAGGCGCAAACCCTGCTGAGATTCAACGCAGCGTCGATGAAGCCGTCGGCAAGACGAAGTTCGATTGGATTACGCTCGGTGGTTCTGTCCCGGATACTACTGTCCGTCCGGATGGCCTGGCCCTGGAGGTGCGCGCCTGGGGGCCCACGAGCGACCGGACCAAGCCGGCCGACCTGATCCTCCAGCTCACGGAGTTCACCGATCCGACGGGAAGATGGACGTATCTGCCCATCGATGACCCGAAGGCGGGCGTTGACGACGAATTATGCACGGTGCCGCCAACCCCATAGACTTCCAGGGCTTCGGCAGCGGCTAGAAACTGAGTTCGCGGATGCGGACCTGTTTCAGATCCACGGTGGATCCGCCAGGGAAGTGGAACCGCAGCGCGGTGATGGTTTGGCCGCCGGTGGCAATTGTGATGCGATGGGTCGGGCATTCCACGCCGGGGTAGCCGGCGGTGAACTCCATTTCCTGCCCGGGCTTGAACTCGTTGCCCGTCGCCCACGCTACCCGCGCGACGGCGAAGCGGTTGCATTGGGTCTCGATCTCGATCATGAGGGGATGTTTCCCATCAGCAACGTTCAGGCCTGTGAATTCGATCTGCGGCGGGTTCTTGCCCCTGCGTTCCGCGGGGGCAGTCCAGAGCACTCTGTCCGTCACGGGCCGTCCGGCCTCCAAGTGGTCGACGACCTTCTTCAGGGGGGCAAACGCACCTGCGTAGAAGCGATGAAGGGCCCTGGTGAACTTGGCGCGGGTGGCCGCGATCTCGGCCAGAGCCGACTTCTCGCCGCTGGCGTTGCCTGACTGCCTCGCTTGCACCGCTGCCAGGACCTGGCCCTGCAGATCATCCCACATGGACTGGGGCAGGGGGTCATCGAGTGTGGCTTCGACTTCCTGGCGACTTGCACACTGGAGCAGGCCCTTGGCCTTGGCATCGGCGACAATGTGCCGCAGCGTGTTCACCTTCACCGTAGAAAGCGCGGTACCGACGACGCCATCCTGCCTTGGGATATCCAATCGCTCGTCATACACCGAGTGGTAGATTCGCACTTCGTCGCCCACCTGCATGGCCGTGCCGGCGCCTGCTCCAATGAAGCCTGTTCTTTCATATTCGGCCCAGCCAATCACGGGATCGCTGTCTTGGAAGGGCGGTTCGGTGGTGTTCGGGTCATTCCATTTGACCCAATGGATGCCGTCGAGAGAGAAGGCATAACCGATGCGTTTGACGCCGCAGATGACTTCGTTGCTCGTAGGTTGGCCGGTGTAGAAGAGGTGATAGCTGGCGCCGGACTTCCCTGCATAGACGTGCGTTGCGGACTCATCATCATCAAGTTTCACGACACCGGCCGCGTAGATCCAGCCTCCGTCCCAGGTTCCGGGTTCGCCCTGGGTCAGAACCGGGTTCAGTCGGCACTTGCGCCAGTGGATGCCGTCTTTGCTCTCGGCGTAGCCAAACTCGTTCCGGTAGCCCCGGTGCCCGTACGTGATGCCCACGTGCCACAGCTTGAAGCGATCTCCATCTTTGATCATCGCGTGATCGCCCACGACCATCTCATCCCAGTCTCCATTGGGCCCCATGTAGAAGACCGGGTTTGCCGGCTCGGGCGTCCAGTGGATGCCGTCCGTCGAACGCTTGATGCCCATTCCGTCGAAGGCGTCATTGCGCCGGTTGCACGTGGACCAGAAGGTAATCCAGTATTTGCCGTCCAGTTTCAGAACGTCGGGATCGCCGGACTGATTGCCGGTAGGCCAATCTTTGGTGTTGCCTTGGGTGACGACGGGTTCCGCGCCCGTCGGCCGGGTCCATATGAAGCCGTCGTCGGACTCGGCGTATCGGCCCATCCCATCCCACATCCGGTACTTGTCGTCCTTGATCACCGCGGGGGAGTAGGTGGGCACGTTCAGCGGATTCTTCGCATAGGGGACGACGGGTGACGAGGTGACGTTCGTGAGTCCTTTGATAGAAACGTCGTGGAACGTGGCCGTTGCAGCGTTCGTGAAGAAACCCACACGACCGACCGGGTGAGTGGTGAAATCCTGCTCTTGCGCGAGCACCACGAACTTGCCGTCGATATAGCAGTAGATCGTGGCGTGGTCGGTCACCACGGCCATTTCATAGGTCTTGCCGAGTTCGACCGGAAAGGGCGCGGACGCCGGCGTTCCGAAATGGTCCCTCTTCATGGTCTCGAAGGCCAGCTTGCACGACTTTTCAATGCGGACCTCGCGGCTGCCGGCCCAGAGGCCGACGGTGTAGAAGGTGTCCGTCTTCTCATCGCCGCGGACGATCAGCCGGGCGCCAGGCGAGGCCGCCGTTGCGCCGACGGCATCCACCCGCACCTTCGCCTTGATGATGCAGTTCATCCAGCGCGGTCCCTTGATGAAGGTGCGAGCGTGAGACGCGTGCGGGTCGGCCTGGACCAGTGTGTTCTTCTCCACCCGCCAATCGCCGGCCTTGGCCTCGAGGTTCTGGAACGCCTGCATAGTCGAGAGGGCCGGGTTGGCCCGCTCGATGGCAGCCATCTCGGCCGGGTCCGGACGCACAATCTCTGCCGCGGCAAGCAGGGGACACAAGGCAACGGTACCCATCAAAACGAGAAGACCGTTCAATACGTACGGAGTAGGACCTCTTTGAGTTTTCACCATACCGGTTGGTTGGAGATGATTTGCCAACATCGACCTTGCCCTGTCTTCCCGCTTCTGGTCCTTAGTTTATCACGTTGAAGAAATGAGGTCATGAAGAAAGGAGGTCAAAAAGGGGGGGGCAGGCTCACTTATTGACTTCGGCTGTCAAACTACGCCTTGAGTCGAGCCTGCGCGATCGATGGCGCTTGCAACGGGATTGGGAGGCACCACAAGTAAGCCTGGCCCCCTCACTTGGCGGGCCGGGCCCCGGAATCAAATTTCCTATCAGTTTACCAGGAACTGGGGAACGACTATCTGGACAAGCTCCAGCCCCAGCGGCTGACGCGCTACTCGGTCAAGCGGTTGGAATCACTCGGGCATCAGGTCACACTCAACCCGGTGGACCGCGCCGCGTAGGGGTTTTCAGAGCAGTTTATCAGTTAGGTCGGATCAGCAGCCCTGACGGAGAGCCGGTTCAAGACGGTAGACAATTGGTCGACGGGCTGCTACAATTCCGCCGCCGCACGACGGAATCCCTGGCGCAGGAGTGCTTTTTGTCCCGCCTGCTTATTGCGATCTGTGTTCCGACGATCATCGCCGGGTGCACCCTCCCTCCCGACCAGCGTCCCGCGACGTGGGCCCAACCCGTAGAGATGGCCGGCGTCAAACGCCTGTATCGCGTCGATGACGGCCTGTATCGCTGCGCCAATCCCGAGAACAGCGTCTGGCCGACCATCCGGGAGCAGCTCGGCATTCGCACCGTCATATGCCTGGAGCGGCTCAGTGGCGACCGCAACCTGCCGGAAGGCATCGAGGTCGTCCGCCTCGGCATCGGCCCTCTCCTTCCGGACTTCCGCAAACTGATCGACTTCGTGGCCAAGGCCACCGACACGCAGAAGCAACCCGTGCTGGTCTATTGCCTGCTGGGCTCGGACCGCAGCAGTTGGGCGTGTGCGACCTATCGCGTCGTCGTGCAGGGCTGGACGCCGGAAGAGGCCATCCGCGAGATGCACTACGGCGGTTACGGCAGCAACATTCTCGGCGGGCGCTTTCGACGCTATCTCAGGAAGCTCGACGTCGCAGCCGTGCGCGAGAAGCTCGGCCTGCCGCCTCTTGCGGAGGCGAAAGACACACGAGCGGATGAATCGGCAGAGACCGACGGCCCAGATCAGTAGCGGGATCACAGGACGGCTGTGTCTGTGCCTCGCCCTCTACGGCCTCCTGAGCCTCCTGCAGTTTCTGCCGAGCGTCCCGAATGAGGGACTCGACGTTGTCGCGGATTTCCCGCGGCGTCTTCGGATGCTTCCCCGAGATCGTCCAGGCGGCTGCCGGCTTCCTGGATGGCCTCCTCGGCGTTTCCCAGGGCGGAGTTCGCACGGGCCTTGGTCTCTTCCTGCAGCGCGTCGGTCTTCTCTCGCAGGGAGTCCATGCGGTCCTTGAGTCCTTTCAACGTCTCCCGCGAGCTGTTGATGAAGGCCTGCCTCTCGGGAATACTGTTCTCGACGATCGATTCCAAGTCGCGGACGCGGCCCTCAATCTCCTCCAGCGTCTTGTTGACGTTCGACTCGGCCGTCTCCAGCGCCTTCCCGGACAGGGACTCCAGGCGGGACAACTGCTCCTTTCGCACGGTCTCGATGGCCTCTTCCGCCTGTCTCTTCGTCGAGGTGGCCGTCCGCCTCGCCCCCTCCGGAAGAGTGCCGATCCTGGCCTTCGCGGTGTCAATCCGCGCCTGCAGGGCAGTAACCCCCCCACCCCCGGGCCCGCGCCGCCGCCCGACCCGGAATCAGGTTCCCTATCAGTCTGGAATCGTGAACATCCACATGGGTGCTATCCGGCTCTTCGCGGCATTGCCGCGCCGCAGCGTTCTCTGGCATCCACCATGGCCACTCCTGTCTTCGGCCTGGCGCCGGACGCAAGCATTGACCGGCGATTCGTTGGAGGCCATATTCATTCTGATTCCGGATCGCGCCGTGGGTCGAACTCGTATCGGAGATCGCAATAGTGAGACCACGGGCCCTATGGCCACGACCTGAACCGATTCGGTCGGCAGAGGAATTGAGGCTTGCACCATGACAGCGGGGACAGACAAGGACGTTGATACCATCAACTCCGACGCAATTCGAATCCAGGGTCTGGTGAAGAAATACCCTGGCGGCGATGGCGTCCATGGGTTGAACCTGACAGTGCCGCGAGGCTGCTCCTTTGGTCTGTTGGGGCCAAACGGCGCCGGCAAGAGCACCACCATCAGACTGCTCATGGGGCTGATTCCCGCTACAGCCGGAGATGCCACTGTTCTCGGTCGCAGCATCCTGACCGAGTCCGAACAGATCCGCCTGCGCGTTGGATATGTGCCGGAGCGTCATCACATCTACCCATGGATGAGCATCGCGGAGGTGATCTGGTTCACACGCTCCTTCTATCCTTTGTGGGACAATGCTTTCTGCGAGGAGATGCTGAGGAACTATGGGTTGAATCCCGCCAAAAAGGTCAAGGAGCTGTCACACGGTATGCTAACGAAGCTGGCGCTCGTCCTGGCCTTGTCGCATGACCCCGATCTCCTTCTGCTGGACGAACCCACAACAGGCCTGGACCCGCTCATTCGCGAAGAGTTTCTGGATGGGATCAATCACCTTCTGCAAAGACGCTCGCGTACCGTCCTGTTCTCAAGCCACATCATGTCAGACATCGAGAAGGTGGCGGACACGATCGGCATCATCAATGAAGGCCGGCTCCTGCTGTGTGCAAGGCGGGACGAACTGATGGCCAAGACAAAGCGGCTCACAGTCACATTGAAGAAAGGACACAGGCCCACGGTGCGACCGGAGGGCACCGTTCTGGAGGAGGCTACCGACGGGCGTTGGTGTTTGACCGTGCACGGATTCTCATCGAACACCCAGAGGATCCTCGAGCAGCAGAACGATGTAGAACGCTGCGACGTGTGCGACATCAGCCTTGAGGAGATCTTCAAGGACTTGGTCAAAGGGGCGCGAAGATGATGATGAAGGCGCTGCTTTGGAAGGATTCGCGCATCTTCGTCGACGTTCTTCTCGCCGGTGTTGCCCTGCTCTGCGGCTCCTATGTTCTGGCGTTCATGCTCATCTACTCGGATCAGTCGACTGCATTCCAGTGGAGCAAGGTCATTGCCGGCGGTGCCTCATTGACGCGTTTCACCTCGCTGCTCATCTGCGCGCTGCTGGGGGCCTATGCCTTCGCCCGCGAGGGCGAAGACCGTTCTCTGCTGTTCTTGACATCCCTTCCGGCAAAGCGAACGGACGTCGTATTCAGCAAGATCCTCGTGGCCTCGGGCTCGGTTGCGGCTATTTGGCTCTCAAGCTTGGCGGCCATGGTGGCGGGCATACGCGCAATGGGCCACGAATGGTCTACGCTCTGGCTCGTCATGAAGGCGATGCTGGGGTACATCGCCTCGGGAGTGATGGCGTTCGGCGGAGCGTGGTTCCTGTCACTCTTCCTCGGATCGGCCGTCGGCGCCGCTTTTGTAGGTCTTATGTTTCTGGCGCCGGTGTACCTGATGCAGTTCCTAGTGAATTGGTACTTCGGGCTCGACAACCGAATGTTCTTCCATTGGGGTACCGTAGGCTTCATGTTGGCGGCGGGTCTTCTGGGTGTTTGGGCCGGTGCCGGCATTTACGTGAGATTCGGCACCGCCACAGAGGAGGCTGGTCTGAGAGTCTCCCTCCCATGGCGCAAAGACGGGTCGGACGTGGTGCCCGGACTCGGTTCGCTGGTGGGCCACAAGCGGGCGGTACCCTTTCAGGCTCTGGTGTGGAAAGACTCTCGGCTAATAAGGGCTTCGTTACTGATCGGTCTTGGAATCACTGTGGCTCCCTATCTAATTGCTATTGTCGTTCACCAAGCGAGCGGCACGATTCCGAGCCAGTGTCGAACGGCAAGCCTGATCAGCATGGCCTTGAGCACGCTCGTGTTCGCGTTCTGGAGCGGGCACATCATGTCCGCAGAAAACGCTTCGGGCAGCCTTGCCTTTTCGTCCTATCTTCCGATTTCCCGCATCAAGGAGCTGGGCAGCAAGTTGGCGGTTACGTTCGTACCTGCGCTTCTGCTGAGCACCGCAAACCTCGTTCTCCTACTGGCAACCAACAATGCCGTACCGAGCGCCGTGAGATTCGACAGCACGCTTACCTGGGCCGCGTGGCACGACGCCCCCTTTATTGTGATGGGGCTTGGGTTAGCGAATGCGGCAGTCATGGCCTTCTCACTCGCATGGTTCCTGTCGGCGCATTGGCAGCGTCCGGCAGTCGCCATTGTGTTGGGCGCATTGGCAACGCCGCTAAGCCTCGCCGCATGGGCTGTTCTGAGCGCCTTCTGTTGGGAACGTCCCGATGTCTTCTCCCCGTTCCGGTTCGCGTGCCTGTACGGCTCCGGGAACGGCGCGTTCGTGCTGATGTTGCTTGTGGCGGGTTGCTTCGCTGCGTTGAGACGGCAGCGGAATGCTCGAACGTGAGAATAACCCCCCACCCCCGGGCCCGCGCCGCCGCCCGACCCGGAATCGAATGTCCTTCAGTTGCCGGCAGAGCATGGGAAGACCGGGATTTGCGACTGTCGACGGGTCAGAAGGCGACCCTGTTTTCAGAGCAGTTCAGTCAGTCGATCACCGACGGTCAATCGAGTAAAAGATGAGTCGGGAATCGCGCCGATTGGGGATGACGACTTCGAACCCCTTTTCGCGAATCTCTTTGCCGGAAACGGTCCAGGTGTTGCCGGAATCGTAATCCTGGAACTTCCATTGTTTGGCCGGGTCGATCGTCAGGAGGTCAAAGGTCATCGCGCGAACGTCGCTCTTGGCGCGACGCAGAGCGACGATCATGCCCTCCTGCTCTTCCGGAAGATAGAGATGATAGGCCGACCAGGCGGCGGGATTTCGCTGTTGATTGGTCAGGGGGTAGTAGTCGCCGACGAAGTATTTCTTGCAGCGTTTGGCCTGAACGACGTTCGCCCTGGTCTGGAGCCATTCTTTCTCCGTCTTGGCGACGAGTGCGTTTTCCATGCCCGGACTGAGTGCGCAACGGGCTTCATAGGTGTCGAAGATCATCCAACCTCGAATCATGCTCCCTTGAAAGGGCAGCCAATGGAGGATTCCGTAACTGTGGTCCTGTGTCGATTCAGGGGTCGCTTCGGGGAAACAGTTGTAGTCGCTTCGCCATAGAGGTTGGCCGCGCAATATGGTCTCGAGATCGATTCGTCGTCCGCCGCTGGCGCAATTGAGAATGGCCAGCTTCGGAAACCTCTTGAGAAGGGCGTCCCAGAATGCGAAGTGGCCTTCGATGAACCGCATCTCGTTCATCCCCCAGCGATTCGGCTCGGCGGCGGTCTCCAGATAGGGATTCGGCTCGATGTTGAAATCCTCTTCGTACCAGTCGATGTCATAAGCCTCGATCAGACCGGCGAGGACGTCGACCGCCCATTTGAACGCCTCCGGTTTGCCCAGATCCAGGAGAAGCGTCTGCCCGTTGCGGATCTTGCCATCGGGGTTACCGGTCAGGAAGTACTCGGGATGTTCCAGCGTGATCGGCCGGCCATGAATGGCGCGGCACGGCTCGACCCAGACGAGAAACTTCATGCCCGCCGCGTGGGCCGCATCACTGACCGGCTTGAGCGTCCCATTATGCCAATTCGGATTCGGTCGCCAGTCGCCGGCCATGGGGCCCCAATCGCCTTCGAACACCGAATAGGACGGGACGGTTCCCGTGCCGTACCAACCCGCGTCAAACCAGTACACGTCGAGCGGAATCTTGTACTGCTTGATCTTCTCGATGATGTCGAGATGTTCTTTGGACGGAATCCCCCCCCAGACCACTCCGGAAATCGGCGACTCGACCCGTTTTCCATCGATATGCGGCGAGTAATGGTCACGGACAAGACTTCGGAACATGTTCTGGCCGTGCATCAGCTCGCCTTGCCAGTAGAGGACAAGGTTCAGCGTCGAGCGGACCGTCTCGCCGGGACGAAGGATGGAATCGAGGTTCTCGACGCCGGCCAGGATCGTCGACTTTCCGCCCCCCGTGTGATCGAAGTAGGCTCGCCATGCGCCGCTCCAGCCGAGTCCGGTGATGAGCCCGTCGCCGCCCGTCTGATAGTTGAAGAACGGAAGCCAGACAGCGCTGGAACGCTTGTCGGCAGGAATCAGGTAGGCGTGCGTCTGGCCCCATCGGGTGTTTGTGGGGGTGTCCATCGGAATCCGACGGCGTTTGTCCCACATCGAATTGTGCATGACTTCGCCCATGAAGTAGAAATCGTCTTCGTGCCCCGGCGAGCCGACCGAACGATGCAGGATCGGCATCGAACCATCGGCAGCATTCCAGCAGGTGTCGATTCCCCAGAAATCGTGAATCTTCGCCGAATCGGTTTGCCCGTCGTTTCGGACGCGGACCACCCATTGGAGCGCCGGAAGGCCCTGGAATTCAGTCAGTTTCATTTCACAGGAGAGGGAGGTCTGGGCATCTTTCCAGCTCAGAACGTGTGTGCGGGTCTTGTCATCCTGCCAATTGCCCGACGCGATCTTCGCGCTTTCGATTCGGACCCATTCGCGGCTGCTTCGATTGCCGCACTTGAACGAGAAGGGGAGGTCGGCGATGTAGCGCCCCGCGTTTGCACCCCCTTGTCTCAAGAGAAACTGTCTCCACTGTTCGACGAAGGCCATCTCGCCGGCCGTCGGTCGTGACGAATACGGCTCGACCGGGATTTCGCCACCGCATGCGAATGTGGAGAACAACACCGTCGCCGGGAGAAGCAGAACGAAAGGATGCCAACTCTTCATTGTCTCCTCTTTCTTGGGTCAGGGAAGCCTTCTCCAGACACCTTGCTGTCAACCGGGGGCGACGGTCACCTACTTTCTGGCCGCTATCTCGCGAGTCCCTTGGCCGCCGATTCCGCGAAGACCACGTTCTTGACCGTGTGGTCCTTGAGCGCGGGGGTGTCTTCCTCGTACTCGATGGTCGTGAGGCCCTCGTTTCCCATTCTTCCGCTATGGCCCCGCTGCGTCAAGAATGTCCTGTGGGAGGTTCTGCACTCCTGAGGCATCCAGGAGAGACTGCGGTATTTCTCCGATTCCCTGAATGTAGTGGTTGCCAGCGCAGCCCAGATTGACGGGGTAGGACACACGATTCTCCGAGTAAGGACAGATGCTGAAGAACGGGCTACTCAGCAGGTAATTGCCGACGATATTGATGTCGCCGTAGGTTCTGCAGCCGCCGGTGTCATCGCCGTAAGGAATGTTGCCTAGTGCGTACCAGGCAGGATAGGGAAGCGGGTCCTTTTCCTTTGGAGCCGGACCGAAATCGGTCACGCCTTGAGGGTTGTCATAGGAGGCATTGTCCATCAGCACGATATAGCGGCTTCCTCCATCGGTATAGAAGATGTTTCCGCCGGCGAGCGGGCGTTTGCCGTTGGCCACGTTGCCCTTGATGAAGAGCGGATCGTCCATCGCGGTGCCTTGCTGGCCAGTGGTGTAGATTGCGCCACCATCCCAAAGCACGTTCAAGAACTGCTGAATGTGATTGTTCAGTATCTTGTTGCCGCTGTTGGTAGTCGGCGTGGTGTACGTCCCCCAGTCACCCCTTTGAGCGCCTGCTATTCCCGGGAACATGCCCGCATCAAGGAGCCCCCATCCCCATCCCATGGCGATTCCCGACCATGGCACGTCAACGATGGTATTGTTACTGACCAGGGTGTTCGCCGTGAAACCTACATAGATTCCCGCGGCGTCAACGTACTCCCGGCCCACCTTGTTGATCAGGTTGTTGGAAATCACATTGTCCCGCGTGATCTCCTCAGGAAAAGCGGGGTGGTGGTCTATGATCGAGACTCCACCGAGTTGGATGGCCGCCGAGGAAATGTCCTTGAAGAGATTGTCTTGAACGATGTTTCGTTGGCTACCGGTATCGAAATCGAGACCCACGGCCCCCAGATGCTGAAATATGTTGCGGCGAAACTCTATCCCGTGGGCATATTGGAACTGCACGTTGCCGGGCGTTCGGATGACGTTGGGATCGTGTCCGCAGATGTTGGTCTTGTGGCCGGGGCCAACGACGCGGAAGCCGCTCTGGTCTGGGACATATCCGTCATCGCCGGCCGGGCCGAGCCACGTGGCACCCGAGAAAGTCAGACCCTCAAAGCGGATGTCTGCAATGGGCTTCCGACGATCTCCCTGCCCTTTCAGAAGGACCTCCAGGACTGGGAGCTCTACGTCGGCAGATTCAATGCATTCCCCCGGACGCGGGATGTAGTAGAGCGAGCCCTTGTCCTTATTGAGGTACCACTCGCCCGGCTCGTCGAGGAACTGATAGTCATTCTCGAACCATGTGACCTGCCAGAAGCTCCACATTCCCGGCTGCGGCCCCCAGTCTGGATCTGATCCTTCGCTTGTCAGAAAGATGTTCGCATTGGTCCAGGCGGGCTCCTTCATCTTCAGGAGGCCTGTCGCGCGATTTCGGATGGTTGGATCTGGGACTAACCAGGGAACGACATACTCCGGATAGGGCGTGACCGATTCCACGGGAACGGTCATCATTTTCCACTGTGTGATGATCACCGCTTCTACGTCCCGCGGATTCGACCACTTTGAAGGATCTCTCCACCTGCTCGGGTTGAGCTCATTGGGTTCGTACAGAATGCCAATAGGCTCTGGAATGCCAAGGATATAGAAATGGGCAGGGCGGAACGCGGATGGATAGAGGCTGGTCCGCGCCCTCACCGCCCTCTGTCCGTTCACATAGAGCTGACGGGCGGCGTAGTGGCCCACACTGGCTCGGTATATCCCAAGATTGGGGTCGTGCGGTGTCCAGCCCCCCACGCTGATAGAGCCGGTTATCACCGGCCGCTCGCCGGGCGCGGCACAGTATGTCACCTTATGGCCGTTGAGGCCGGAATCGTTCGGATCAAGCGCAAAGGTCTGCGTAAGACGGTAAGTGCCACCTCTTATGTAGACGACTATCTCGCCTTCTCGTCTGGACTTGTCCAGGGCGCGGATTGCGTTACGGGCCCTTTCCAGGGTGAGGAAAGGCTCAGACTGGGTGCCAGGCGAGGCATCGCTGCCATCCGAGGAGATCCAGAACTCCGTTGAAGGGGCGCAACCATTGTCTGGTATGACGTAGCCACACCCGCTGGAGAGGCCCAGCAGCATGACAAACAGCAGCAAACGGACGAGGCACATGCGGAGCCTGGCACTACTCCGAGCGGACAACCCGCTGGCGGAGGGTCTGATTTCGGATTGGACCGCGGCCAGGTTGCGGAGGAAGCTGCTCATAGGCATGCTGTGATCGATGGACATCTGCGTGGCCCTCAGTCGGTGTAGGGAGTCACAAACCAGCCTCTGTCGTTTGTGTCGGTATACAACTCCCTCCGTTCATGTATCGGCGAAAAGGGGAGGAGAATTCTGGTAAGTAGCGCATTGGGCGGCTGCGAGTTCCGGAAGGTGGATGACCAAGGACCGGGGAGCATCTGGTGGCTCATGTTGGCCTTCTTCTGCACCCATTGCGGAAGGCCGCTGGACGCTTCCGTTCCGCCCGGTGGAATCGCGACGGTTCGGGAAGCAGGACTGTGCAGCGTTCCGCAGTTGCGGGAGGGTGGGTGGCTGTCTCCTGAGCGCCGGACGGTATTGGGCAGGCCCTCACTTCAGATAGGGCGTCAGCGCCTCGAATCGGTACTCGATCTCAGCGATGTCCGCCTGGGTCAACTTCAACTCCGAGACGATAGGCGAGGCGGGAATGGTGTTGCCAGGCCCGTAGTTGCGCGAAAGCAGCGTCTTGAATACACCGCGTTTCTTCCATACGTACAGATGGGCGCCGCGGAGCGAGCCGCCGGGAATCGTCTCGCTGAGATTCGTCATCAGGAGAAACTTGGCGTAGGCGTCTCTGCAATCTGCCGGATTCTCGCCGCTCTGCTGCATGTTCCAGATGCGGGTAAGCAGATCCGCATAGACGGCCCGCTCAGTGATCAAGCCTTCGGTACCGAGTCGCAACTCGTAAAGCCAGCCAAGCCCACCACGGGCACTGAACACGCGGCGGATGGGCGGTCTGGCCGCGAGCAACTCACGGGTCCGCGCGATGACGGCACCTGCTTCCTCCTTGACGTAGCCGAAGTAGCGAGACTCCTTGGCCAGCTCGATCAGGAGCCGCACGGAGGGGACCGGTCCTTTGTAGGCGACGCCGCCGGTGGTCTGGAAGATCACGGGACGATTGACCACGGTCGCCAGTGCACGCCAGTACTGGCGCAGGTCGGCCTCCGTCTTGCCGGAGTCCGGCGGCCGGGAGATGATCGCCGCGGGCGCCAGCTTCTCGGCATGTCTCGCGAACACCAGCATCTCGTCGGTATCCTTGCCCTGGACGCCGAGGCACAAGGCCGTGCGCAGGCCGCGAGCCGCGTTGGCCAGGACCTCCATTCCCCGGAGCTTCTCGTCGGCGGTCAGCAGATCGATGCTGTCGCCCGACTGTGGCCAGATCATCCCGGGGCATCCACACCGATCGACGAATCGCGCCTGATCGGCGAGGACCTCGAAGTCCACCGCGCCCGAGGCGGTGAAGGGCGTGCTCAGGATCGGAAACGGCCCTCGGATCTTTGGGTCTGCGGTGGCCGCGCCGGCGACCGTGTTCGCCCGTTGCTCGCCCGCCGAGAGAGCCCTGGTACGACTCAGGCCCAGCGCGCCGACCACGGCGGCCTTGAGCATCCGACGTCTCGTGACATTCGCTTGTGTGAACACAATCTTTCTCGCTGACGAATTGGGAAACTCGGAACGATCACCCGTTTCACTGCCATGAGGCCGTTGGCTGTCCGTCGTTTCTCAGACTGTGGGCCCCTTCTGTCACGCCGGCAGTGGGTCCACGAAAGACGCCAGGTGGTTTGCCAGCCAACACCATCGACGCGCGGCGTCCGGAGGCAGACTTGGCAGACGACCGTAGATGCTCGTCAATGCCGCCGGGATCTGCTTGCGATCGTCCAGCAGGCGGGCGTAGCGAACGAACTCGCGGGCGTTGTCCAGGCCACCCAGGAGCGGCGCGGCGACACGCTGGAGGAAGGAGTCGATATCTGCCTTGGGGTTGCCGGCTCCGCCGAAATCGGCCATCGCAAGGTAGTTGAGTTCTGCACCTGTGCAGAACGGCGACACCTCGCCGAACAGACTGACGCTATCGAAACCTGAAGCCACGCTCTTCTGGATCATTTTGGCGATTTTCTGGATGGCCAACTCGCCGCGGATTCCCGACCAGTAGGTCGACATGTGCGCCCTCATGATATTCCGGTGCCCGGCGTTGGAGACCCGACCTTCGGCGGTCCACGCCAGACCCGTTGGGCCCTCGTCTATGAATCGATCGCAGACCCACTGGACAAAGGTGCCGTGAGGGAACTTGGCCAGCTCCGCGTCGGCCCATACCGGCTTGGCATCGCCGAATTCCGGGGCCTTGTCCGGACCTGCGTACGGTTGCGGGTGCGAATACGTTTCGCACACAATCCATGCGTCGGGAGCGACCGATCGAATGGCCTCGGCTGCCAACGGATACATCAGACCCATGTCTTCCCAGGAGAACCAGGAGAAGGGGGCCGGCGAGTGTTTTCGGCGGTCCCGGCACCGCTTGCACTGGCAGATGCCCGTATCGCCCGATTCGATCTGTACGCCGCCCAGGGGCAGGTTCTTGAAAAGCCACGCCAGCGACTCCATCGCGAAGTCTTGATTCTCGCGTCGAGAAGGGCAGGCCTGGTAGAAACCCCGTGGACCGGGCATACCGACGGTGGTGATGTTTGTCTTCTTGCCGTTGGCATCGACGAGGAAGCATAGGGGCTTGCCATCGGCATCGACGGAAAGCAGTTCGGGATGCGCGTTCAGGTGCCGCTCGAGATTGTGCGGCGAGTCACCCTCATAATACACGCCGCCGTAGGCGTTCAGACCGACGCCGCACAGGAGCCGGACATTCTCTTTGGCGGCCACGTCGCACAGACGTTTGGCCGATTCCAAACCGCCGTGACAATCGCGCAAGAGTCCCCACACGACCACCGCGTTTATATGGTGGCGTCCGCACCAGCGAAGCAGCGCCGTGTAGTCCTCCAGGAACGATCCTTCCGTGCGACCATACTCGTTGCACGATCCGTGCGTGTGTGCGCCCAGGCGATTCAACGCCCACTCGGTGCTGTGGTCCCAGGTCCAGAACATTCTCGTTCGGATCGGGGCGTCTTCCGTGGCGACCTTCGTTGGGGACGGCTCGGCCGCACTGGACTGGCCAGCGAATCCCGCTCCCTCGATCAGGGCGCCCAGGCCGCCGACAATGCCGAGCTGAAGTACTTCGCGACGATTCCTCGCGTTATCCATAGATGGGGCCTCCGAAGGCAGTTGTCGGCCTTCAACTGTTTCCGCCAACTTACACTCTACACGAAGGACTAACGTGTGTCGTTTCAAGGTTCTGCTTATATGTGCGACGGACCCTATTATCAAGTCGCCAATGAACAGGGTGCGTTCCTGCTACCCTCCGGGGCTTGCCATCGAGTCTTCCGTTGGCTTTGTGCGGACGGTACGATTGCTGACGACACCCCTGCGGTGGATTCGCTTGTTTCCCAACCGACCCAAGGAGAGTGTGCGATGCGGCGAAGAACGTGGAAGGCGATCGCTTGGGCGCTTGCCTTCTCTGCTGGAACGGGTGCGGTTCGGACTGCGGTTGCGGAGCCGGGTTCGCCATCATCCCAATCCAATATTGCAATCACGAGCCAGTCGAGACAGGGTCCCGATTGGGTGCTGGTGCACCCCAAGGCGGAGTGGCAGGCGCGGGATTCACAGGGCGAGTTCGTATTCGACAATCACTTGTGGATTCTCGGCGGCTGGTTCGACGCCAAGGCGGCCAACCCGCGCGATGTATGGAAATCGCCGGATGGCAAGCATTGGACGCGTATGGTGCAGGAAGCGCCCTGGGAGCACAGCGACCTGTCGGTGGCCCTGGTCTACAAGAACAAGATGTGGTTCATGGGCGGGCGCAAGCTTCCCGGCAAGGAGAACAGCAACACGGTCTGGTCCTCATCCGACGGCGCCCGGTGGACGCTGGAGTGCGAACGCGCCGGCTGGTGCCCGCGCGTGGCGCCCTGCTTCGCCGTCTTCAAGGACCGCATGTGGGTCTTCGGCGGGACGGAGAACTTCTATGATGACACCGACCAGACCCTCAAGAACGATGTCTGGTCCTCAAGCGACGGCCGGGACTGGACGCTAGAGACTGCCCAGGCGGCATGGCCCAAACGCACCAACGCCCGGGCGGTGGTCTTCGACAACAAGCTGTGGATCATGGGGGGTGGGCGCTGGGCCCCGAAGACGGTACTCCACAATGATGTCTGGTGCTCCGAGGACGGCGTCCACTGGACTGCGGTGACCGCTGCGGCGCCCTGGAAGCCGCGTCAGTGGTTCTCCCTGGTCGTGTATCGCGGCCACATGTGGGTATTGGGCGGCTGGAGCCGCGAGAACGGCAACTTCGGCGACGTGTGGTACTCCAGCAATGGCAAGGATTGGACGAAGCTCGAGTCGAACGTGATCTGGAAGGCCCGCCACGAGCACTCGGTGCTGGTCTTCCAGGACAGACTCTGGCTGTACGGCGGCTACGCAGAGCGGCTCAACAGCGAGGTCTGGACGCTGGAGCTTCCGGAGGGGTGGCCGTCCCAGACTCGCTAGGACTTGAACGCACCCTTCTTGAACACGTAAATAGCCCAACCCAGCACATCCCGGCCCCAGGTCAGATAGACGGTCCGATCGTGACGGATCCGTTCCAGCAGCTCGGTCACATCCGGATCGTCGGGGTGCGCAGCCGCCCATTGTTCCGCGGCATACCACTGAAGCCCCTCGTACCGGTCCCAGTCATCCAGGCTGCTCACCAGCGTGTAGCCCAGTTCGAGGCCGAGTTCCTGGCCGGTCCTGGCGTTATCCAGGTGGCTGCCGAACATCGCTCGCTCCAACCCCGCCGCGGCCAGGTACTCCGCCGGCGGTTCGCGCAACCAGTACGGTTCGCCCACCACGATCCAGCTCATGGGTGCCGCCATCCGGTTCAGTGCCGCTAACGTCCCTCGGTGCCCGTTGAAAATCCAGCTTGCACCGAGGCACGCGGCCAGATCGAAGCTCTCAAGCCGGTCAGGCTGGTAGTCGGCACCGTTCATCTCGAACAACGACAACCGCGCAGAAGGAATGCGCGTCTTGATTTTGTGCCGGGCATCCACGACATAGAATGGAGAAAGGTCCACCCCGATCCCCTCGCAGCCGTAACGTTCCGCGAGCCGGATCAGGAGTTCTGCCTTTCCGCTGGCGATATCCAGCACCCGGGCTTCCGGCTGCAGCCGCAGCAGGTCAATCAGTTGGTCAAGCTTCTCACTGCTCATCGGGTTGCACAGGATGTGTTCTCGATGGGTGATGTCGTAGTACTTCCAGGTGTCCACGGGGCGTCTCCTTTCCGGCATCTGCCCTGTCATGCCGCAAAACGTAAGCATACACCAGCGTTGACCCGGAGCGATAGGGTCAGGCGATTCTACCCATTCGCAGTATTCCGGCCGGGGGCCGTCGATTTGGAGTTTCAGGATTGCTGCAAGAGTGCAAGAGGGGTCATTCTAGAGAAATGGAATGTCCCCTTCCCTTAGTGCCGTCAGGCGCTGATTGAGGGATGAACGTGGGAGGGCGAGCATCCTGGCGAGCTGTTTTCTTCTGGAACCAGGCGGCTCAGCAGGAGCTTCGCCCCCCATCAAGTCACGCCTGACAGGGCACGAGTCACTTCGGTTCGCGATCGAACACCGCTGAGCCGGTTGCAGAGAAGAACGCACAGTTATGATCCAGCGTGACATGGGTCCGCGTACCTCGATAGCGACAGATCTTCCATGGTTCATCAAGGTTTCTTGAGCAGCCGATGCCGCACTTCAGGACGCGGACCCGTGTTGCCTCACACGCCGGCCAGAGTCCCGTGAACACACACGGGTCCGGCCGCCGCGGGTAGTCGGCGCAGGAGGCAGCGCACTCCACGGAGACACAACTGATGATCGCGCAGCAGTCGGACCCATGCCACCCCTTTTCGAGCGGGCAATCATCGCTGCATCCAGCTTAGGCTCGGGATGCAGACCTCGTCGCCCGGTCCTGCCACCACGACGGCGAATCGCGGACCGGTGCCGTCCGGTGCGGCCGGGAAGTCTTGGCTCGCCACGGGTGGCATGCCGGTGCGATTCAGGACCAGCCCGTTGCGGAGCTGCGAAACGCGGCCCTGAGGCTGCAGGCGGCCGTTCAGAACGGTCATACCTGCGCGGACGTGTGGGGTCGCCACGCGGGTGACCAGACGGTTGTCGGCGCCCACGATCTCGCACACCGGTCCGGCCGCCACGCGCAGATCCTCGTCTCCGATCGAGAAATGAGTCGCATTCAGCACCTGACGCACCGTCAGCGCCTCCGCCAGACCCTCCGGCGCGACGAGAATGACTTGACCGGCCAAGGCCCGCCCGGTCAGGACAGGCTCGGCGATTTCGACCACGCCCGCGGCGTAATCGATGGACCTGATCCGGGTCCGGCGCGGTCCGGGGCTCGTCAGCACGAATTCACCGAGGGCCAGTTCCGTACCGTTGAACAGCAGGGCGCGCTGCGGTCTGCCTTGGGTGTCCAGCACGAGGCAGGCCGCCTGACCGGTGACCCGCACTTTCCCATCCAGCGTGCAGGCGCGGCCGGGCTTCAGCGAGTGACAGACGTAGTGTGTGGTGCCGTCGGCAAGCTCGATACGGGCGGCCGCGGTGTCGCCGTCGTGCGGGTTGAGGCGGACGGGTAAGACCTGTCGGATGAATGGCGTCTGGCGGTACGGTTCGTACACCGTGAGAAAGGCGCTGGCCAGGTTGTCGCCGGTCCGGCGGCGCAACATGAACTGCATGGTTTCCGGCAGGTAGGCGTACCTCTGCGGTCTTCCGTCGGCGGCGATGATCTCATCGCCATCGCCCAGCAGGTGCGCGCGGAGACCGATTCCCTCCCAGGGGTACTGGGTCTGGCCGGGGGCGGGCTTCTTCAGCCTCCACTCGAACACCGCCCGGGTGCTCAAGGCCGCGCGCCGCACATTGAACAGGTACTGGAATCCACTTCCGCGGTAGCTGCCGTAGGGAATCGAGCCGAGGGGTTTCGCCGCCAGGGCCGGATCATCGTAGAACTGCTCGTAGCCGACGTCTGGGCCTGCGAGAGTACCTTTGGCCTGCACCGGGCCGAGCGCCGGCTCGCAGGACGTCTCGGCCGGCGCCCCCAGCGCCACATAGTCATGCTGCCGGCCGCCGCGCACGTGGAAGACGTCGAACAGATAGCTCTGAGTGGGTGATAGCTCGACCAGCATGTTCACGCGACGATAGAGCGTGAGCTTGCCGGGATACACGCCTTCACACGAGGCGTCGGCGAGCTGGGCGAATCCGGCCGGCTGATAGGCGTGCAGCCTGCCCTGACCGCGGCCCTGCCGGGTCGCGTCCACCACCACGGTGTTGTGCGAAACCGTGTTGCTGTACCAGGCGAAACGCTGATGATTGAAGGCGTCTGTCTGCATCGGGTAGCCGATATCGGTCAGCAGCGCGTTGCCTTGCGAGAACAGCAGCAGGTTCAGTTGGTCCGCGTGTGCATGCGAGTCGTAGTTCCCGAAGAACATCAGGCTCGCGGTCCGGTTCTGCTCGCTGCCGCTCTGGAGGCCCGCCAGACCGTAGGCGGGAAACAGAGTGGAGTGGATCCCGAACGACGGCGTGTTCGCCTGCGGCAGCGTCGCCAGCACACTGTCGAGCGGTCTGCTGAACAGGCTGTTGCCAACGCCGGGGTTGCTGCGCGCCACGTGTGCGATGCGCGGTTCGGGCCAGTGGCGCACCGCGCGGGCTGCTACCGTCGCGCTCAGCGGGCCGCCACGGGCAAACGGGTCGCCCGTGTCGCCCAGCGGCGGCACGAACTGGCCGGCGAACATGATGTCGAACGGCCAGGTGATGAACTTTCGGAAGCGCCGGTTGTCGAAGTAGTTGATGCCCGCCTCCGCCAACTCGGCGGCAATTTGTGAGAGGCTGTCGACCCAACCATAGTTGTAGCCGATCGACTCGTGGGGAATCCCATCGCGGTAGACCAGGTTCACCAGCGCGTCATCGAGCCCGATATCCTCAGCGGAGGCCGGCCGCGGATTGGCCGTAATGTACCGGATCATTTCGGCCGACGTGGGGTGCAGGTCTTTCTCGTTCAAGACCGTCGCCACCAGCAGCAGTGCTTTCTGGTGGGCGCCGTAGTTGCCGGCGATACGATGGCTTCCGTCGGTGATGTCGCGGGCCGCTTGCAGGAGGAGCCGCTGGCGGATCGCGGTATCGAGTTGGGCGGCGCTCTTTCCGGCCAGACGCTGCAATTCAGTATCTTCGGGCAGGAATGGCCGGATGGCGTCGTAGGCGGGGGCACAGGTCGAAGGAGTGAGCACCTCCCAGATCATATTGGTCCAGCGGCCGAGGTAGTTCGGGTTGTGCTCCCTGCCCTCGCGCGACTGCTTCTCGTAGAGGTAATCCGGATAGTACTCGGCGAGCTGCCAGAGCAGTACGGCGCACTTGTGCGCGTAGAGTCTCGCCTTCGCCGCATCGGCGGTGACGAGGGCGCCCTGGCCGAGGTCCGAGATCGCCGGCAGGGTAAAGCGGTACATGCTCCAGTGCGCGTAGTACGCGACGAACCAGTAGTTCGTCTTGTCGCCCGGCTGGTGCCAGCCCCAGCCGTCGTCTGGGTAGTCGCCGGTCAGCAGCGACCGGTCCTTGAACCCAGAGGCCAGTAGCGCCGAGAAGTCGTTGGACGGGTACTCCTCACCGCCGGCCGGGCACTTGATCCGGTAGGGGCGATTGATGTCGATCCCCCATTGGTACAGGCCCTTCTCGTTGGCCTTCACCCCGTGCACCGGGCAGCCCAGGTTGTGGATGTCGTAGGCGCGAGGCACCTGGGGCGGCACGACCCATGATCGCAGCTTGGCATCGTCGTATCCGGCCCACTTGTCCGCGCCGGCGAGGATCGCGTCACGTTGGGCGCGAGCCCACGGGTAACGCTCGGTGTTCTCTCGCAGGATCTGTAGCCGCTCTGGGGTGTAGTACTGACGCTCATACGCACCGAGGGCGATGGCCGGAACGGCGCTGAGAAACATCAGACCGCAGAGCATCCGGCTCAAGACATGAAACATCATTCCGCCAGGAGCACGTCGGATCACTCGGGACATGCAGACACGCTATTCGCCCGTCCTCGCTTCTTCAACACCTGGACCTGCCCCGTCTCATTCCAAGCATCGATCTGGCCGCGTTCACCCCACACAGGCGCGCCGTCCTGGCGTGGTAAGAGCGGAACAGCCAAACTAGCTGCGTCCCCGTTTCACGTCCGCCAGTTCCTTGGCCACGGACTCGACGAAGGCCACGTTCTTGACCATATCGTCCTGGAGTGCGGGGGTATCCTCTTCGTACTCGATGGTCGTGAGACCTTTGTAACCCTGGAAATAGGTGACCCTTCTGTTTCGTCCTCACTTGACAGGCAAATCGTTGTGCGATGACAGGGCAGCCGTGAGGCGGAGAGCTACCTTCCAACGCCCCTTCGGCGGACCAACATCCCAATACTACCTAAGGCATGAATCGCCATCGATGTTGGTTCGGGAACGGGAGCAAGTGTAACATAAGCATCTGAGCCGACGTCGTGAGCATAGAAGTATGTGTCAATGTAATCTCCATTAGCAAGTTGTCCGGCGACATTGTTGTAAAACGTACTACCCGAAAGGAGGTACTGACCATAGCCGACCGGAACGCCATCTATAGAAAAATCAGTGCCAACCAGCGTGAACGTACTTCCAGTGGAAACGGCACAATATCCATGGATCAATCCACCCGAAACGGTAATCGACCCCGTGGTAGCAGATACCATTCCGAACACTTCACCTCCGGTCATTGTTACATGTCCTCCACTGTGCAATCGGAGGTCATTATCGATCACCCCGCCGGAAACCAGTACATGAGCCGATCCGTACACAACCAACATCTCTGTGAAATGTCCCCCTGATATCGTGCCTTGGCTGTCACCGTAGTAACTCAAGCGACATACCAAACCCCCGTCGACAACGTTTACTGTTGTCGATGGACCACTGTAGTTCCAGTCGATTGCCACATCCACATTCCCGGTTATGTGGTTCGTACCGTTGAATTCATGTATCCCGCCATCATTGACGTATTCGGTGGTCCATGCAGCCAGCCCTCGCGAAGAGAATACAAGGGTTATGAGAACTGCAGCGAGTGAACACTTCATTGTGATGTCTCCAATGAATCGTTGTACGAGATTTTCTATTTAACCTTGCCCGGCTACATCGCCGGGCAGCAAATGGGCACTATTCCGAATTGCACGGATCGCCCGCAGCAACGGTTTTCATGAGGGTATTGGGGACAGTCATCGATTTCGTGCCACTCATCCCGCGAGTTCCTTGGCCACGGACTCGACGAAGGCCACGTTCTTGACCATATCGTCCTGGAGTGCGGGGGTGTCCTCTTCGTACTCGATGTTCGTGAGGCCCTTGTAGCCCTGGCGTTTGAGCTCCTTGAGGATCTCTCTATAGTTGGCCTTGCCCTCGCCGAGGATCGTGTCCTTGGCCTTGCGGTTGCCCATCTCGGCGGCGTCCTTGAGGTGGAAGCCGACGATGCGCCCCTCCATCTTCTTGAGGCACTCCACCGGGTCAAGCCCGGAACGGACCCAGTGGCCCGTATCGCAGCAGCCTCCGATCCTCTTGCTGTGACCTTTGCAGGCTTCCAGCACGCCCTCCGGCCGCCAGTATTTGTAGCCCTTCGTTTCGGGGTGGTTGTGGATGCCCACGCGGATGTCGTACTCCTCGCAGAGCTTGTCGATCATATCGAGATCTGCGGGACGCGGTTCGCCCACGATCACACGGGTGCCCATGTCCTTGCTGAACTCGAAAATCTTCTTCGTCTTGTCGGCGTTGCCTGCCAGGTCGGCGTAGAAGGCCGAGGCCGACATCCCGCGGTCGGCGAGCTTGCCCTTGAGCTCCTTGCGGACGTCGGGCGGGAGGTCTTCGTTCATCTTGAGGTTGGGCCGCGCCTTGTCGTAACCGAGGAAGAAGCAGAGCTCGACGTGGCGGATGCCGAGAGCCGCTATCATATCCATAGCTTCGAGGAAGGGGTACCGCCGGTACGTGTAGAGCTGGACGCCCATCTTCCAGCCCAGCTTCTCCATGTTCGGCGTGCTCAACTGGACCTGCTCCGCGGAGGCGATCTGCCCGCCCAAAAGGCTGCCCGCCGCGGCGCCCGCGACCAGGGCCCCGCTGCTCTTGAGGAATTCCCGACGATGCATCGACAGGCTCATGATTTCTCCTTCCTTATTCCCGGTGTACCCGGTGATTTCGAATAGTCTGCGGACCATGATATCCTCGATCCCGGCCCTTTCAAGGCCGAATTCCCAGGCAGATAGGGTGGCATCGGTGCTTCCTGGAGGCGTTCGTCCCTTACGGCTTCGAGTCGTCACACTTCAGATCGCCGGCGGCGTATTGGGTACCGTCCAGGATGAACCGCAGGAGCGTGGCGCTTGTGTAGCTTTCCGGGAAGTGGCCGGGCGAGCAGTAGAAGACCCGGCCTTTGTGGTACGGCTTGACCCATGCCACGTAACGGACCTTGTCGCCGATGCGGCCCCTGGGGTCCTTCAGGCCTTGGGTGTCCATCAGCAGCAGCGGACGGAAGTCGGACTTCTCATAAGCGCCCGTGAAACAGTAGGGCTCGTCGCAGTGGACGAATGGTTCCTTGCCCCGGAATGCCGCGACGAGCGGATGGTCCTGGTCGACCGTGCGAATGGTCAGTTCCTGATTCGGCGGATGGTAGTCAAAGGCCGCCCCGATCATGTTCGTGAACCTGGGCGAGTTGTTCAACATCGTCGGCGCGCCGTGTATCGCGACGAGCCCCTTGCCGCCGGCGATGAAATCCAGCATCGATTTCTCGAGTGTGTCCGACTTTGCCTGGCGATCTTGAGCTGTCATACCGCCGTACTTCTTGTTGCGCTCCAACTCGTCGAGCAGCAGATTTCGGCGCGGGCTGATCGAACAGTTGTTGTTCAGGACGAGTACGTCATAGGGGGCCAGCCTGGCCGGCGCCAGGTCTTCGATGTCCACAGACACGGTCGTCGAGAAGGCACCCGACTTCCGGCCGAGGGCCTCAAAGACGTAGTCCACGTGTGGCATAACCTTGTGGTCGAAACCCGTGCGGAGCGAAAAGACCAGGAGCTTTCGCCCGGGCGCTTCAACCGTCGGCCTGGCGGGGGCGTTCTTTGTGACTGCTGCCGACCACTCTGGCGTCGGCGGGACGATCTTCGACGCCGCAGGGGGAACTTTTTCAGCCCGGGCCGTGCAGGTGAGGACCGCCGCAAGCAGAAGTCCGCGAGCGAGAGATGGATGCCTGAGCATAGTCAGTCCTCCGGGCCCAACCACTTTCCCTGACAGGTATCGCAGGCACAAGCGTAGCTGTCTCGCCTTCTTGATGGAAGGGGAATACGTCGGGTTCCTGGGTCTCAGCCAGATCCACCCTCTCGTCAGACACCACGATCTGACACCTCGTCTTGCCCGACGGGCGATGCGATGCCGCGAGGGTCCCGGGGGCGGGGGTTGGGACAGGACGCTACGCCGTCGCCTTTCGAATCATCTCCAGTGTCTCGTCGATCTGCTTCGTGCTGGTGAAACCGATGGTGAACGCATCGACCGCTCCCAGGCCGAGCACGTATTTCAGCGCCGCAAAGCGTTTCTCGGGGCTGTCGTAGCCGGTCTCGCCGAAGATCTTCATTCCCAGCACGCTTCTACCCTTGTCGTGGATCTTCTTGATCTGGTCGGCCACCTTGTCCGGCTTGTCGTCCATGTTGATGCCGAAGGGATTGATGCGCACCAGGCGGACGTCGACCCAATCGCAGTCGGCCGAGGCAGCCAGCGCATCGAACGAATGAAAGGATACGCCAACCGCCCGGACCTGGCCCTTCTGCTTCGCCTCGTACAACACGTCCATCACCGGCCGCAAATCTGTCGGCCACCTGCCGTTGGTCATGCAGTGCATCAAAAGCGAATCAAGCTGGGGCACCTGGAGCTCACGGCGGAAGCGTTCGATGTCCGCCTTGGCCGCTTCGGCATTCTTGGCGCCCGTCTTGGTCTGGATGAAGTACTTGTCGCCGGCGATGCCCTTCAGCGCCTTGCCGATCAGAGTGTGCGTCTGGTACGAGTAGGCCGTGTCGATATAGCGAATGCCGCTGTCCAGGGCGTGGTGAACCATCTTGATGAATCCGGTTTCACCCAGTGCCCGCTGCTGGTTGCCGCTATGGGTGCCGGTTCCGATGCCCAGGACGGACGCCTTCACGCCCGTCTTGCCGAGCGTCACCACGTTAGTGCCACAGGTGACCTTCGACGCCACCGCGTCGGCGGCAAGGCCGAACCGTCCGGTCAATACCGCCGCACCGGCGGCGGCCGTTCCGGCGAGAAACCTACGACGTGAGATATCTGACATGGTAAGGTCCTCTCAAGCTTACAGGTCTATCAGTGCCAGGAAACCTGATTCCGCAAGACCTCCGACAGCTATGGGAACGAACAGTCGGTTGCTCGTCCTCCGCTCCGTTACTTCTTCAGCGCGTTGAGAAGCTGCTGGGCATCTTTGCCCGCGAGTTCAAGCTTCGGATTGCGCACCAGCTTGACGATGCGGTAGCTCGCCGTCTCGGGCGCCCCGGCGTGAATCTGAAACGCGATCTGTCCCGAGGCCTCGCCTGCGACGTCCAGCAGGGCCGTGCATAGCGTGCCGTTCAGTGCGGTCCAGATGGCCGGCCCCACCGCGAGGATCTCGTAACGGTTCCATTCACCGGGCTTGACGACACCCTTTCCGTTCTCGTTCTTGTCCAGCAGCCCTCGACCATGCTCGTGATACAGCTTACCCCACCAGCCTTCACCCACGTCGGCCTGATAGCCCAGTGCCTGGCCGGCCTCATCGACCTTCTTCGAGCGGAACTGGATGCCCGCGTTGCCGCCGGGCGGCGTCAGCTTGACATCGACTGCAAGGTAGAAGTCCTCGACGGGCACCTTCCACCAGATGAACTCGTTCCGCGGTATCTGTGCGTCGGAGCCGCCGACAATGGCGCCTTCTTTCACGCTCCAGTACTTCGCGGCGCCTTCCCAGCCGGCCAGGTCCTTTCCGTTGAAGATCGTGTTGTCGGCTTTGGCCTCGTCACCGATCGCCTTGGCGATCGCAACGGCTGCCTGCGCCGCTTCCGCTCGGACCTCGGCATCACCGATCTGCGCCAGAGTCAGCCACAATGCCCGTCGGTTCAGCGCGGAGTTCATGGCGCTGGCGATGGCCTTCCTATCGCCTGCGGGGAGCCTGGCCAGCGAGTCCAGGACGGCGGCTCTGGGCCACCCGATCAAGGCGCCCACAGCGATTTCTCTTGCCTTGCCCTGACCCTCACGTGCGGCGCGAGCAACGGCTTCGAACGCCTTCTCGCCGCCGGCGGTCGACAGGATCCTCAACAGTGCAAGTTGCGTCTCACCCTTGGCGGTCTGCAGTGCCGTGGTGAATCGGCCGGTCACATCGGAGGGAATAGACGTGACGGTCAGCACCAGCGTCTGGCCCTCTTTGGCAGTGCCGCTCTGGGCCGCGTCATTTGCCTTGTATTCAATCAGTAGCTGCTTAGCCACTCCGGGCGCAGGATCGCCGAAGTTGCCGTTGGACGCTTCTACTGAGAGTGTGCCGCCCGAGATCAGCCCTCGCACCTTCTCGGTAACATCCGCCGTCTTGCCGCCTGCAAGGTCGCCGTAAACGGCCTTGGTGACGACCACGCTGCCGGCCCCGCGCTTCAGGGTGCCGCACAGATTCTGGATGACGGCCTCGGCCGCCTGCACCTCGGCGTCACTGCGGGCGGCGAGCATGCACTTCAGCAGGCCATCCAACTCCGCTTGGCCGGCATAGTCGAGAAGGGCCTTCAATGCTGCGACGCGGACTCCGTCATCCGAGTCCTTCGATGCCGTCTCGAGCAACAATGCCCCCGGTTTGGCCAGGCCGCCCTGGCCGATCATCGCGACGGCAGCCGCGCGAGCTTGTGCGTTCTCATTGGCGAGCAGTGCACGCAGTGCCTTGTCGCCCGCTTCGCCGGGGAAGTGGCTCAAACCGTTTCGTGCGGCTTCCGCCACTTCACCCTTGGCGTTCCACGACAGCTTCGCGAGTACCGGCACCGCGGGCTCATAGGCCATGCGGGTCATCGCGGTCAGCGCCGCGGCACGTTCCGCGTCGTTACCCCGATCGGTCACGGTCATGAGAGCGGGTCCTGCGGCAGCCCCGCCCCGCGCCCCCAGAAGCCGGATCACCTCGATCTTGCGGTCTCCCTTGAGATCTCGCAGGGCCCCGACGAGCACCTCAGTGGTCCGGTTGGCGTCGGGCCATTCGCGTGCCGTTCGCAGTCCGCCGTTGAAGACTTCCTCGCGAGTGTTGTGCAGCATGCTCTTGAGCAGTGCGGCGCCCTTCTTGGGGTCTTGCGCAAGGACTCCGCCACGCATGGCGGCCACCTGCACCTCGATCGGCGCACCCTTGGTGCCGGCGAGACGCTCGTAGATCGCAACGGCCGCCTTGCGGTTGCCGGACGCGGCACGTCGCTCGGCCACGTCGAGAAGCCCGTCACCAATGGCCCGCATCGTCTCGGCAGGAAGCTTGGATTTGCGTACCGCATGGTTCAGCGCATCCAGTGCCGGGTCCGTCGCGATGACGCCCAACGCCCGCGCCGCGGCCTGGGCCACGGCATCGTCCTTCGAACCAAGTAGTTGGCTGATCGCCGGGACGGCCTCCTTGTCCTTTCGAATCGCCAGGGAGCTGATGATCCCGATCTTCAGGCGTCCCTCTGTCTTGCCCAACGCGTCGCGCAGTGCCGCACCCGCTTCGGGACAGGGCATCGGCTCCAGCGCATTTCTCGCGATGTGCGAGGTCTTCTCCTGCAACAGCATCGGTGCCAGCACCGGCACGGCGTCGCGCCCGCCCTTGATAGCGAGCAGACGGCAGGCGTCGGCCTTGTCCTTCAACGGGGCATCCGATTTCAGCACGGCCAGGGGATCGGACACCTGTCCCGCCTCGCCCAGCGTCAGGCAGACGGTCGTGATCATCGTCGCTAAAGTCGTTGTCACGGGGCTATTCTCCTTCACCGCAGGGCGCTATATCGTCCACGGCTCACGCTGTGCACGCGCGAGCAGCCGGTTGGCCTCATCATCCTTCACAAAGGTCTCTGTCTCCGGATCGAACTGGAGGTCCCGTCCGAGCCACATGCAGATATTGGCGGCATGCACCGTGCTCATGCCTTGGTGCATGACGATCGGATTCGCCACAGTTTCCTCCCGGGACTTCACGCAGTCCAGGAAGTTGCGCATGTGGTCCAGCGAG
Source organism: uncultured Planctomycetales bacterium (assembly GCA_964446835.1). GTDB lineage: Bacteria > Planctomycetota > Phycisphaerae > UBA1845 > JAFGLZ01 > CAYUQT01. The sequence goes on from CAYUQT010000020.1 coordinate 88,342, forward strand.
CGGCCTGTGCGAGCTACATACTCGCCCACGACCTCTTTGAACTGACGCAGCAATTCGGGGGAGGACACGTCCGGCCGCGGATATCCGTCTGCGGCGGCCGCCCAACCCAGGTCGCCGTCGAATCGCTCGCCGCAGGACCCGTGCCAATACTTGTTGCCCCGCGACAGCACCAGCTTCTGTCCGTTCTTCATCTCGCAGATCATGCCGTCGCCGCTCTCGTTATCCACGTAGTGGTACTTGATGGGAATGGTATGTCCTTCAAGCCCGGCCAATGCCTGGGCGAAGGTGTGCGCGCCCCATTCGCCGATGCAACTGGTGTGGAAATCATAGAAGCCGCGCCAGCCGCCCTTCACGTACGTTTCGTTGTACGGCCGCCACGGGCACGGGCCCAGCCATGCGTCCCAATCCAGTTCATCCCGCGGAGGTTCGGGCTGTGCTGCGAGCCAGTCGTGGCGCATCTTCGCTGCGTCCCACGGCGCGATGTGCGCGTAGGCCGTGTGTACCTTCCCGAGGCGCCCCGTCCTCGCCATCTCGATGGCGAACACGTGGTTGGCCTCGCTCACTCGCTGCGTACACGTCTGGTAGACGCGGCCGTAGCGCTTGGCCGTATCGATGACCGCCCGCCCCTCGGCCACCGTCATGGTCGAGGGCTTCTCGGTGAAGACGTCCTTGCCAGCACGCATGGCACGAATCGAGGCCTGCGCATGCCATCGGTCGCCGGTCGCGATGAGCACCGTGTCGATGTCCGGTCGTGTCGACAGGAGCTCACGCATGTCCGAGTACATGGTGCAGTCCTTGTTGCTGTAGTGCTCGTCGACGACTCTCTTGACCTCCAGGCGCTGCGCCTTACGCACATCGCAGATGGCCAGAACCTGAACGTCCTTGTTGCCCATGGCCCAACGCAAGTCGTACATGCCCCGTCCGCGAATGCCGATGCCCGCCATGGTGATGCGTTCGGACGGTGGTGTTGCGCCGCCCAGCCCCAGGGCCGAGGATGGCACGATGTACGGCGCGGCCACAGCGGCGGCGGCACTGCCCAAGAATCTCCTGCGCGATAGCCTTCCACTCATCTCATGGTCCTCCAGTGATCTGTCGAGCGGGTCAGGGACGACCAACACTCCTGATCCCGCATTGCCATGATCGTCTTCACACTCTGCTCGTCAGTGCAGCGCGGTCGCACATCATTCGACGGCTCTCGCTCTTCACTGCGGTTCACATCAATACGGGCGACCATCTCTTCAGGCCGGCCGCATAGACACCCACGCAATGGCTGCCGAATCGCAGGCGTTGCCGCTAGTCCTTCAGCTCTCTGACCCAGATGTTGCGGAACAGGACCGGGTTGCCGTGGTCCTGAAGCTCGATCGGGCCCTTGTCGCCGTGAGGCTCGTAAGACATCACGGCATGCGGTCCCTTCCACAGGGTTCCGCCGGTAAGCTCGTAGTGATCCTGGATCAGCACGCCGTTGTGCAATATGGTAAACGTTGCCCGCTTGACCACCTTGTTCCCTTCGAAAACGGGACGGTGGAAGATGATGTCATAGCTCTGCCACTGGCCGGGCTGGCGGCACGCATTGACGAGTGGGACCTTCCGGCCATACAGCGAGCCGGCCTGCCCGTCGGGATACGTCTTGTTGTTGTACGAATCGAGCACCTGCACCTCATAGCGCCCCATGAGGAACACGCCGCTGTTGCCGCGGCCCTGTCCCTCGCCCTCGACCTTCGTGGGGGTGGCCCATTCGACGTGCAACTGGCACGAACCGAACTGCTGCTTGCTTCGGATCATGCCGGATTGCCTGGTGGGAGACATGGCCCCATCTTTGACAATCCACTTGGTCGGCCTGCCCGCGGCCGTCGAGGTCCATTGACTCAGGTCTTTGCCGTCGAAGAGCACTACAGCATCGGAAGGTGCCGTGCCGGGCTGATCTTGCGTGCTGCACGTTCCCGGCGTAATGATCTTGGGCTGAGGTTGTTTAGCGGGATCTTCTTCGTGGACCATGATGCCGTCTATGGTCATGAAGTGGGCCGTGAATTCTTTGCCTTGGTCATCCTTCTGCTTCTCCGACCATTCCTTGATGACGGGCGTGTCGAAATCGGCCAGCGCGATGGGAGCCGCTGAGAAGACAAAGGCGATCAGCAGGGCTGCCGATACAATGGTTTTCCGTGTCATGACTGTTTCTCCTTCCAGTGTCTGAAGATTGATACCCTGATACTCTCCCCGTGCAGTCGCTCTGCTGCGTGGCGTTTCGCCATGTGCAGCGCATGATCTGCCGGCAAGCCAGTTCTCCGGACCTCCGGGCTCACCACGGACGAACGGTTGTCTCTGGCTGGTGATTGTGTCCCGCGTCCACTGATAGGCAGTTCGATTCCGCGTGGGTCCCGGGGTTTTGGGAGGGGAGGCGATTCCTTGCGGCTCACGTTGACCCTCCGAAACGCCCTGTCCCGCCATCCAGACCCCACACGTTCGGCCTTTTCCGCGGCTCCACAGGCGCCCGGGGACCGCCCCCAAGCACTGTGCGGGCAGTATACCGCCGCCTTGCACCCCTTCAAAGCCGAAACTGAGCGGCAGCGACCGGTTCAGGGCTTCCGGGGTACATTGGGCTGGTCAAGGGTTTCGCGATGGACACATTCGAGGAAGTCGGGATCGATATCGCATGTGATGCCGGAAAGGGATAGATGGGGACGTGACAGACGGGAACAGCGTCCACGTTGTCGCAAGGAGAGGAGGCATTCTTTGTGCCTCCAGAGCGGATTTCCATAGGCGAGCGACTGGGAGCCTGCTGACGCAGAAGCCGCCGACAGGTACTGGCGGACTGATTCCGGCCTCGGACCATTTCAGGACGCGTGAAATCGGCCGGGAAGAGCAAGACGGCGGGCGCCGAGAAGGGCGCCCGCCGTCGTTCACGATCGTGTCAGCCGTCAGCCAGCCGTTCAGCTCGTCCGAAGCCGGCGTTCGAGTGAATGGAGTTCATCCGTCAAGGCGTGCGGCACATTCTCGCCGAGTTCACCAAAGAACGCCCGGGCGCTGTCGACCTCCTGCCGCCAATCGTCGCGGTTGACCTTGAGCAGCTCCGCTACCACGCCTTCCGGCAGATCGAGACCCGCGAGGTCGATGCTGTCCGGCGTCGGCACGAAACCGATCGGCGTCTCCGTCGCTTCCGCTTCGTTGCGGCAGCGGCCGAGGACCCACTCGAGCACACGGAGGTTCTCGCCGTAGCCCGGCCAGAGAAACTCGCCGGCCTCGTCCGTGCGGAACCAGTTGACGTGGAAGATCTTGGGCGGCCTGCGGGCACGCTGGCCGACCTCGAGCCAGTGGCGGAAGTAGTCGGCCATGTGGTAACCGCAGAACGGGAGCATTGCCATCGGGTCGCGGCGAAGCTCGCCGAGCTTGCCGAACTGGGCTGCCGTCCGCTCGGACGCCATGGTCGCGCCCATGAACACCCCATGCTGCCAACTGTACGCCTGGTAGACCAGCGGGGCGAGGTGGGCTCGCCGACCGCCGAAGATGATCGCGGAAATCGGCACGCCGTGGTGATGCTCGCTGCGGAAACTGTGTGACGGGCACTGTTGGAGCGGTGCGGTGAATCTCGCGTTCGGGTGCGCTCCGAGCACCGGTTTGCCGTTGGCGTCGAGTTGCCCGGGGCTCCAGGGTTTACCCTGCCAATCGATGCCTTTCTCCGGCGGCGGGCCGTCGCCGCCTTCCCACCAGACCGTCTTTCCCCCGGTCAGCACCACGTTTGTGAAGATCGTGTTGCGGCGCACCGTGGCGACGGCGTTCGGGTTCGTCGTCGAGTTCGTGCCCGGCGCGACACCGAAGAAGCCGGCCTCGGGATTGACTGCCCAGAGCTGGCCGTCCGTGTCGATCCGCATCCAGGCGATGTCGTCACCGACCGTCCAGATGCGGTAGCCCTTGCGGGTCAGCGACTCTGGCGGCACGAGCATCGCGAGGTTGGTTTTGCCGCATGCGCTGGGGAAGGCTGCGGCCACATAGTCGATGCGTCCTTCCGGCGTCTCGACGCCCATGATCAGCATGTGCTCGGCCAGCCAGCCTTCTTTGCGGGCCTGCCAGCTCGCCAATCTCAGCGCCATGCACTTCTTGCTGAGCAGCACGTTGCCGCCGTAACCTGATCCGACGCTCCAAATCGTATTGTCTTCCGGAAAATGGAGAATCAGCCGGCGATCCACATTGAGGTCGGCCTTGCTGTGCAGGCACTTGGTGAAGTCGCCCTTGTCGCCCAGGATATCAAGGACTTCCTGGCCGCAGCGCACCATGATCAGCATGTTCAGCACGACGTAGATGCTGTCGGTCAGTTCCACGCCGATTTTCGAGAACACCGAGCCCACCGGCCCGAGGCTGAACGGGATCACGTACATGGTGCGGCCGCGCATCGATTCTTTGAAGATGGCGCCGGCGCGACTGTAGCCCTCATCCGGACTCATCCAGTTGTTCGTGGGGCCGGCATCGTCCTTCTCCTTCGTACAGATGTACGTCAGGTGCTCCGTGCGGGCCACGTCGTTCGCGGCCGTTCGATGGTAGTAGCAGCCCGGCAGTTTCTTCTGGTTGAGGGCCAGAATCTCGCGAGACGCAACCGCCTCGGCCCGCAGGGCGTCCCGCTGCGCGTTGCTGCCGTCGATCCAGACGATCTTGTCCGGCTTACACATGGCCGCGCATTCGTCAATCCACTTCTTCAATCCTTCATGGTTGGTCATGTTCGCACCTGAAAACGGACACAGGGATTCACCTGCCAGGGCCTCACACGGCCCGGCCAACGGCTTATCCGTAGCCAATCACTTCCTGACCGCCCGCCGATTCCAGCGGCGGCCCAGACAGAAACGAAGGCTCCACAAGAGATGCGAGAGCCCCGCCAACCCGGTCGGGCCAGCGCCGTATAATAGCGTTTCTCCTGTCGAGTGCCAAATGGCCGTTTCAAGGTCATCTCAGACGCCGGAAACGCACCGCATCCGGAAGTGCAGGCAGAAGGTGCAGTGCCATAGTCTCCACAGCGAGTGACGGCAGGATGACGCACTGAACGTCTTCGACGGACAAACGGCAGGCAAGGGGTCGGTACTGGACTCGAACCAGTTTCTTCCTGCCTGTAAGTCTCGATGGCAGATGAATGGCCTCTCATAGATGCTTATCGAGAGGCCTTCTATGTGCCTCCAGAGCGGTCTTCCACAGGCAAGTAGCTCGAAGCATACTGCCGGGCAAGCCGCCGACAGGTGCTGGCCGACCGTGCACTTGCGTATGGCTTTCGCGCGGAACCTGCGTCCTGGGGTTCTGCCAAGGACGGTACAGGAGCGTCGGCGGCTCACAACTCGCACTCAACATGCGGCGAACTCAGCTCCAGGCTCAATTACAGACATGGTGTGTGGATGGCAGTCGATGCACACTCGAGTGGGGAGTTACGTAAGCCCTTTGTTATCAACGAGGCCGAAGTTTTCGTCAGGGGCAGGGCGCTGTACAATGGCGGGATATGGTCCGGCGGCGCAGCCGGACAAGGTTATCTGGGAATCTTCGGATAAGGCCGATCTGGCGGTTTCCCCGCATCAGTCGGCACGATGTGGCCGGCAAGGGCCGGATCGAGACTTCGAGGTCAATCATGATCGGTGTGGGCATCATTGGTGCGGGCTTCATGGGTCGTAACCACTTCAACCAGTATGAGAAGATGAAGGATCGGTGCAACGTCGCCGCCCTCTGCGACAAAGAGGCCGATCGCCGGGTGGGCGACTGGTCGAAGGTGGGGGGGAACGTGGCCGACTCGAAAGGCAGCAAGCGTGATCTCGGCGACGTCAAGCCCTACGTGGACTGGCGCCAGATGCTGGCCGATCCGAAGGTGGAGGCGGTGGATATCTGCGTCCCGACGCCGCTGCACCGCGAGATGGTGATCGAGTCTCTGAAGGCCGGCAAGCACGTGATCTGCGAGAAGCCGATGGCCCTCAGCGTGGCGGACTGTGATGCGATGGTGGCCGCGGGCCGGCAGGCCAAAGGCAAGTTCATGATCGCCCAGGTTATCCGCTTCTGGCCGGAGTATGTCTACCTCAAGGGGGTGGTCGATTCGGGCGAGTACGGTGCGCTGAAGGCCTTGCACCTGCGGCGGCAGGCGGCCATGCCGGACTACACGCTGGGCAACTGGGCGCTCAAGCCCGAGCTGAGCGGCGGGGCGCTGCTGGACCTGCACATCCACGATGTGGACTATGGCCTGTACCTCCTGGGCGAGCCGAAGGCCGTTTATGCCCAGGGCTACCCGCGGGGCGGCACCGCGGTGGATCGCGTACACGCGTCCTGGGACTACGGTAGAGACCTGGTCGTGCAGGTGGAGGGTTGGTGGGACATGCAGCCCGGCTGGTCCTTCAACATGGGTTTCACGGCCATCTTCGAGAAGGCGGCCGTCTGGTTCGAAATGAATACGGGCAAGCCGCTGGCCGTGATTCAGGGCAAGGAATCGCGCACGCCCGAACTGCTGGCTCAGGACGGCTACTACCGCGAGATCGACTACTTCCTCTCGTGCATCGAGCGCGACGAAATCCCGAGCGTGACCACGCCCGCACAGAGCCGCGATGCCGTGCGGATGGCCCTGCTCGAACAGCAGAGCCTGGCGAGCGGCCAAACCCTGGCCGTTCGCTGATTCAGCGCGGGAAGGGATCTGCCCGGTGGAGCCGGTTAGGCACGTCTCGACTGCCTGATCCAGATTGCCGAAGGGGCTCACCGCGATTCTGTTACTACGGTGGCAATGGTCTGCCTGACCCGCTCCACATCCGTCGGACGCAGGGAGAACTGGGTCCAGGAGGTTGTCACCTCTCGGATCAGGGTCTCCGTCGCCTCCGGTCCTTTCTTCTGCTCGTACAGCCAGAGGTACTCGATGTCCTCCAACCCTTCTCGGACGTTCTCCAGCCGGATCGACGTCACAGGCCCGTCCACTCCCACCTTCGCGCCGGGATAGAACAGGCTTCCATCACCATAGAGGTTGGTGTTGATGTCCTTGACCGTGGCCATGTCCGTCCACGGGTCCTTGCACATGGACGGATTCCAGTAGGTGGCGTTCCAGTACATGAAGCCGCTGCAATGGTGAAGCCGTTGCTGCCAGAACAGCAGTCGGTGGGCGAGGGCATCCATGTCGACGAAGAGATTCGTATGCGGCCTGTTCGGCCAACAACAGACGTAGCTCCACGTCTCATCGCCGGCTGCCCGACGACCTGCCAACTGCCGTTCCTGTTTGTAGTCCGTGTAGAATCCGGTGTTGTAGCACCAGATGTTGACGAAACCGGTCAGCAGCGTGTACACGTCGGACCTGGCATCGAAAGCACAGTTGCGGTAGTAGGGCCCGACGATCTTCAGCTTGGGATCGACCGAGTGGATCTTCGTGCAGGCCGCCTTCAGCCGCTCGTACTGGTCCTTGTTCACCGGCTCGTCCACGACGTGGAAGTAGCCCTTGTCCAATACGCCGCGTTTTCGGAGCGCCTCGACCGTCCTTCGCAGTTGTGCCTCGTCATCGCTGTAAGGAATCAGGAAGTTCGTACAGCGGGGGTCACACAGGTAACGGTCCGCTTCGGCTGACATCAGGGGCACCGGCGGACCGTACGCCGATATCCGGCGTTCCAGAAGGGCCTCATAGTATTTCACCTTCAGGGCCCGGGCCGCCGCGCTGTCCGGCTCAACGCCGTGAGCCTTGGCCACATACTCCTCGCTGATTCCGACTGCCGTTCGCAGGTGCGGCGCCTCGGGCAGTGTGAAGCCCCAGACGGTCAACTCCAGCGGCACTTCGATGGCGCCGTGATTCTCCGGGCGGAGTCGGACGGTCGATCGGTAGTCCCCCGGGCGTGCATCCGCCGGAATCGCCACATCGATCCACACCGGCTGATTCCTTCCGGGATCCACATCCGTCGGTGTCCAGGGTGGCAGCGGGTCCGGGAAATCCATCTTGTATGCCGGCAGGTTGACGTAGCCGACTCGATACGCCATGGTCGGCAGGTTGGCCTTCCCGTCCGGCCCCTGCCACGGGTCCACGCTCGCTTGAACCTTCTTCAATGCCGTCTCGCCGGCCCCCAGGACGATCTGAATCGCCTCGTGCTCTCGGCGGGCGGCATACAGATGCGCTGCCCGGCGCGTCGTTGGTGCCGGTGTACCACGGAACACCTTCGCCGCGCTCGATGCCGTCCACACGTCGAGCGACGTGCGCGTTGTTTGGGCGCGGGCGAGAGGCGTACCCAGGAATAGGGCAGCGGTCATCGCGATAGGCAGTCGCATGCCGGTTGTCCTTGCATAGGGGCCCGGATCAGGTGCAGCCGGCACACCGTGCGCCTCGCAGGGCGAAACCAGCTCGCTGGTATGATAGGCTACGCGGTGTCGGATTCAACGGCCTTTCCTGCCGAGGACATGATCGGGAGGCTTGAACGTTGACGGGCCTGCCCTGACGTCGGCTTTGGCAGCGGCATCACATGCACGGGCGATTGACAGCGCCTGCGCAACCTCCGGCCGGCCCATGCAGGAACGATCCCACAATCGAATCGGAAGGGCGCGACGGCCGAGACTACGCTGGAGGGTAGCGGATGCTCTGGTTCTTCAGATTCGATTTCGACGGTGTTGTGCCGTAACAGCATTTGCGAACCGCCTTCTCTCAACCATCGGAATAGGCAGTTGCTGTGGCGTGGGTAAGGGGAATCCGTGGCACCGTTTCTGACTGGCCTCTACGGTTGGCAGGTTCGCATAGTCACCGGGCCAGAGGCTGAGCAGACCACTCTGAACCCTACATCGTAGACCTTCTGCCACGCCGGGTAGCTCATCCGGTAGCCGGAGCGGGCGTACCTCGGCCGGTCGTACCAGGAGCCGCCGCGCACCACCTTGGGGCCCTCGGCGGATGAGTCGTTTCGGCCATCGTCCTCGCGGTAGGGATACGGCCTGTAGGTCGTCCGCGTCCATTCGCTCACGTTGCCGTGCATGTCATGAAGGCCCCACGGATTCGGTCCAAAGCTGCCGACCGGCGCAGAGACTCTGAAGTTGTCCATCACGCTTTCGATGGCCGGCCGCCACGGGGGCACCATGTTGGATGGGAACCCAAACTCGAACGTGTCCATTTGCCTGAGCCAGGCGTCGGCGAGGTTAGCCCATGGGGAGAAGTTGATGTCGGAACCCCCAAACCCTAACGGAGTGGACGTACCTGCCCTGCACGCGTACTCCCACTGACCTTCGGTGGGGAGGGTGAAGCTCTCGCGGGTCTTAGCCGAAAGCCACCGGCAGAAGGCCATGGCCTGAACGTGGGAGACTCGGACAACGGGCTGGCGGGCGTCGTTGACGGAGTAGCCACGGTCCTTCGTGCCCAACTGAATGAAGTCACCGGGTTCGAAGCGGCTGTCGTGAGAGGGGGCGAACCGGCGAAACTGCTCGTTGGTGACTTCAAACTTGCCCATCCAGAACTCCTCAACCCTGACGGGCGTGACCGGCCGTTCGTCATCGTCGCCGTTGGGGTCACCCATCACAAATCCACCGGCGGGGATGCGAACGAGATCAAGCGTCTGTCCTGATCCGAGGTCAAGGCTCCGCGCCGCCGGCCCGGCGGTTCGCTGCCGCCGCTTCGCCTCGGGTCCATCGAACGGCCATGATGACACCTGTGGAGTCTGTCCTGCCGGCCGCCGACTGAAGGCCGGACGGAGGTCGGGGGAGGGGCCTTGCGGTGTGTAGGTGATTGGATAGACGGCCTCGGGGTCTTCGTCGATACCGGCATAGAGCGTGAGCATGGCGCGACGGCGGTCGCGCTGGCGGGCCACCTTGTCCATGCCGACGATCTCGTGCCAGGTGCCCTGGGCAGGGGTGTTCAGATCGATCCAGGTGTAGAGGCGGTCCCAGGCCTCAGCGTCGAGATCGACGCCGTAGTGGCCCTTCTTGAGGAGCTGCACGAGCCGGTTGGTGTCGGCATGGAACTCACATGGCATCAGGAGATGCATGTCGCTTTCCAGCGTGTTCGTCCGGACGAAGCATCGCAGGGCATAGTAGGAAGGCGGGTACTTCGTGCCGAGCTTGACGATGTCGGGCATGGACCTCAGGTCCGGTGGCGTTTGCCCATCGGCTTGCGGCTGACCGTTGTGACATCCGACGCAGTAGCGATCGAGGACAGGCTGTACTTCTCGCCGGAAGCTGAATCCCCGTGTCGGGCCGTACCAAGGCGCGATCTCCGACGGCGAACGGCCGACGGCGAGGGTTTTGTGGACCGGCGGTGGAGTACTCTGCGGCTCGTGGCAGCCCACACACGAGAGCTGCTCGCCGGGCATAGCCGTCATCCAGCTTCGCATGAGCTGGAGGGCCTCTCCCTGTTCATCGAGGGGCTGGACGGAGATCGGCGTGTTGGCGGGTACGCGGAAGCAGGCCGAGCCGTCCGGCTCGACGGGTACGGTGCCCATGACGCGCTTGACGTCCCACGGTCCGTCAAGCCCAACCCGATTCTGCTGGCCACCCATGCCCTGATAGGCAAACTGATAGGTGAAGACGCGCAGCTTCTTCACCGTGCCTCGTGGTACACCCTTGAGGCCGTCGCCGGCGTACACGTCCGTCAGGTACACCAATGCATCCTTGCGCTGCGGCTCCACCCTGTCGGGGATTACCGGGGGCCTGCGCGTCTTGCGAAGGGGGAGGGGTTCGAGGAGCGCCTGCCCCTCAAGCTCCTTGAGAAGGAGCAGGTTGTCGAAGACGTCTGCCAGGTAGATACCCCACTTCGACTTCGGCGTTGGCCGGGCCGAGACAATGACGTACTTCTCGCTCAGGGGGTAAGGGTGGAGAAACTTAGGCCAACTGCGGTCTGCGAGGTTGTCGAGGATGATCGGTTCAACCTTCCTGCCGCGCCCCGGGATTCGCTGGATGACACCCTCGGCCTCGCGGCGTCCCTTCGCGAGGTCGAAAAGGACCAGTTCGCCCATCCGCGGCGCACCGTGATGTCCGCCGGCGATGGCGACGAACTTCGTCGGATGGTCCGGAACGGGGCGGGCAAAGAACGTGGCCGTAGGCCAGTAGGAGTTGCTGCCATAGTACTCCATCTGGCCTGTGCCGTCGGGGTTCATGTGAAAGAGGAATCGCGAGGCGTAGTGCGGCAGGTCGGAGTACTCCCAGCGCGTGTAGAGGATGCGCCCGTCATGAAGCACGGTAGGGCACCAATCGTGGTCCTGTTCGAAGGTCAGCCGCCGGATCCTGCCCGTTGGGGTATCGAAGCGGAAGAGGTTGGCCACGTGATGAAATCCGGCTACGCAGGGAACGCCGGTGAAACAGGCCGATGACGTGAAGAGTACGTTGTCGTCCGGCAGGTAGCAGGCGTCGTAGTTGTCCACGTCGGGCTGCTCGATGAGTGGGAGCTGCCGCAAGCCGGTTCCGTCGGCGTTGAGTTCGAAGATCTGCCATCGGCCGTTCTGGCCCTGCATCGAGAAGAGCATCCGGGCAGCATCGAAGTGCAGATCCACGTCGCCGACGAACCGACCGGCCTGGGGCTTGAAGAGCGTCTTGATCTTCCCCTCCGGGCAGATCGGCGAGAGGATAGCGATCTCGTTGTCGAACACCTCGTTTCGCAGGCTCATGCTCGGGTTGCCTTCATAGTTCATGGGCAGCCCGAGGTTCTTCTCATGGCGCTTCACCACAAGCAGCCGGTCGAAGTCGAGCAGCGGATTGCCCAGGAGCGATTCCTGATGAATCGCGACCAGCTCGTGGGCATCCTGGGTAGCGCGTTCGTCGCCTCGGCTTGCCGAATCGAGCAGTTTCAGGATTTCGCCATCCGGCGTGGACAGCCGCGCCAGATACTGCTTCCCCTTTGGATACCTCTCCCCGAATGTCCTGGTGAGGTCTTCGATGGCCAGCCGTAGCGCCTTGAAGTTGACGCCGAGCAGGCGCGGCTGCGCCAGGTCGAGTCTCCTGAAGATGCCGTAGATTCTGCGGACTGCTTGCAGGTCCGTGATGTCCTTGGCGCCCAGCGCACGCGTCCTGGCCTGTTCGCTCAGAAACGGGGCGTTGCCGCACGCGTCGGCATAGCGCTCGGCCAGCACCGTCATGTTGCCGGGCTGCCAGTCCGGTTCCCAGATACGGTCGTCCCTTTCCCACGCGATCTCGGTACGCGCTGCGGCGTCCGAGAAGTCGCGATCGACCAACTCCCACAACCTTCGACGCGAGTTCAGTCTGGTCGCGACGGAGATCTCGACGCTCGACCCGCCATCGAATCGCAGCGCCCGGCCGACTCTTCCTTCCTCGGCCGTCGCCCCCTTGATGACGCCATGGTTGCCGTTGCCCGAGCGATCGGAGGCATCTTCGTCGAAGCCCCAGTGTCCGACGCAATCGGCATGGGATCGTTTGGGTGCCATCTCATACCATGCCCTGATTTCCAGCGGGACGAGCTTCCTCCGGTAGATACGCACCTCGTCGATGTCGCCGTTGAAACCGTTCGGTGATCGGAAGCCCTTCGCGCTGAGCCCGATTCGCACGACGTGCGTTCCGGCATCGGGAACCGCAGGGGGCGCGAACCACTCGCCTCCGTCCAACCTTCCGTCCACAAAGAACTCCACACTGTGGGGGAAGTCCTCGAACGTGTTGGCCTTGGCATCAAGGACCTTGGTTCCACAGTGCCACGTGACGGCCACGTGATGCCACTTGCCATCCGCCACGGCGGTGCCACCGGAGAATACTCCGATGTGAGCGGCATCAAACCCCAGTCTCCCGCCTCCAACGAAGAAGGCCTTGGAGCCGCGTTCCGCCCACGCGCCCTGCGCCGACGACTTCGAGAAGATCGTTCCCCCGACCGTCGTTCGGATCCACGCCAGGATCGTGAAGTCCGATCCGCCGAAGTCGGGCAGGGCCAGACCCATGCCCGCGGCCGTCTCCTGTATCAGAAGGGCTTCGCGCGACGCGATCATCGTTTCATACCAGGTGCCCTTTCGAACGTAGTACGCGGGATCGGCCGACTCGGTCGCGCCAGCCGGAGATGCGCCGGCCCACGCCATCAGCAACGCCGGCAAGAGTGCGAGCCATCGTTGCGCTCTACCGGCTTGGTCGGCGTCCGGAGGGTGCAGGAGGCGAAATCCCCGCTCCGTGCCGGTGTGAGACATCGTGCCCACATGGGAAGGGGGGGGGCGCGTTGTCCAGCGTCTTGGAGCCACTGTTCACCTGATTGTCTCGGGTGTTCTCACTGCCTGGATGTTGACCCAGGCAGGGAGTTATCGCAAGACCCTATGTCATGGCTGCTTCCGTGAGTGTGTTTTGGGGAGGAGGGGCTTGCCTCCTGTCGAGCAGGGCCAACGTGTTCGATGTTCACAGGCTTGGATCGAAGACATTCCGCAACTCCGAGTCGAATGGGGCATCGCTGATCGCGTGGTCGGAGTTCGTCGGTGCGGTGTTCGGGCGCCATTGAACCAGGCCGACATCTCTTGGCGCGGACGTTCCGCCGGGACCGACCTGACTGCGGTACCCTGTGCCGAAGGCGGTCAGGATCCAACCGTCCGGCAGCAGAACCGAGGACGTTGCCTGGCTGCTTGGCCACCACCGCTCACGAACCTTTCGATTGCCGGGCCAGCAGTGCAGCAGGTAACGGTGCTCGAGGTCCCATGTCTGCCCGTTGTCGCGGCTGATGACCGCTTCGATGCCGAACTGCGGCAGGCCGTCTTTCGTGTCGACGTAGCCTTTGCGGACTACGTACGTCATGACCAGGTGGCCGTTGGGCATCTGCAGCAGCGAGGGGTGGTGTCTGCCCCATTCGTAGAGCATGCTCAGCTTGGACCATGTGCGGCCGTCATCACGGGAAACAGAGACTCCAAGGCCACCGTAGTGGTCTATCTCCTTCTTGAACCTCTCGGGGTTGTCCGTCCGGCAGGCGGCCACGATGTCTCCGTTCCTCGCACGAGCGAAGGCGACCTCGTTGACCGCATACCATTCCGGGACCTTGATCTCACCGCTCCAGGCCCGGCCTTCGTTGTTGCTGAATCGAACATAGCCCTGGAAATGGCCGTCCGGCTGGAGATTGTCGCTGCAACAGGACATCAGGCGGGTGACCTTGCCGGTTGCCGGGTCTCTGTCGACGAGCAACGGATCCCACTCTATCCAGGGACGGCCATTCGAAGCGGGTGGAACGATCAGAGCGTTGCCCCACGTCCGGCCGCAATCGGCGCTGAACCAATGCCTATCGCCCATGTGCAGCATCGTCTTGCCGCCGCCCAGATAGGTCAGCCCCGTGGCCATGGCGCTCAGGTTTCCCGGCTTGTCCTGGGCGTCCGATTGAACGTACCGGGGCTCGCTCCAGGTGGCGCCACGGTCAGTGCTGAACAGCACCATGGCCTGATGGGGATAGTCGCAACTCACCAGCATCAGCAGGTGGTCTTCCCCGGGCATGTAGACGATGTAGGGAACGGCCACCACACGGTTCCACCGCTCGGTCATGATCTGGAACCGCGCGGGAACCTGGGTCGGCTTGTCACGGCCGTTAAGTTGGCGCACGACGTGCGGCTTCCAGGCGGTGGGAGTCGTTGACGTCACGTTTCCCGACGTTTCTCGGACAGAGGGTGTTGAGGAGACCTGTTCTGAGCCCCTTGCCGGAACGAGCGTCAACGACAGGAGAAGCGACAGTATCGTCAGTTGGGCAGTCATTCATTGGACTCCTTCGCCATTCTGATGCTTGTATCGGTGCCTCGCAGGCTTTGGAGAAGGCGGGTTGCCATGGTCACACCGACGCACATCAGCAGGCCGCAGCGGCAACAATGGACCGTCTTCCGGCTACTGAGTTACCCCGATGACGAGGACGGAGAAACCCACGCAGATGCAGTGCCATGCTTGCGCTTCGGCGCTCCGTGGCGACATGGACGGATCGGCCGGCAATAGCACCGCCTCCCAGGTTCTCACTATCTCATCTATCGCCGACCGGGCTGCTGGGGCACGGGCGCTGGCCTCAGGAGCTGGGCCTGCTCCAGCGATGTGGCAATCCGGTCGAGATGCCCGGCCACTTGCCGGAGGTGCTCATTCAGGTCCTTCATTTCGCTGTTGAGTTGGGCCGTCCTGTGAAAGGACAACAGGCAGAACGCGACGGCAAGAATAAGTATCACAACGACCGCTACGACCTTCATCCTGTCCATGCCCATCCGTCTCCGGTTCTTCCACCTCTCCGTCAGCACGCCGAGTGGGGTGAGGGCAGACGCTCGCCTTTTCGGCATGACAAGGGGGGTCGCTGTGATCTGGCGGAACGCTCCCCCGATCAGCATGTCCGTGGATTTCTGTGCGGGCATTGTAGGGGGAACCGTGGGATAGCCACAAGATCGACCGAGCATGGCGGAACCCGGACATGGTGGACAACTCGCTGAGGAACGCCGACTCTGACCCGCGGCGGGCCGGCGGACACTCGCCTCAGGTCTGATTGCAGCCAAGTGGCTCCCGTTTGCCCATGGCCGTGATGGTAATCTCCTTCGCCCACGCGGGCGTTGTCTGGCCTGGATCGCAACGATTCGGTACTATCGGTATCCGCGCTTCGATCGGCTGCGGCCATTTCCCGTGGGGCGACATGCGGCTGACATCATTTCCCAGGTACGGTGACCCGTCTTTCGGAGCAAAAGACCTGCTGGAGAGAGTAGTCCATGCACGCAGAGATAGACGTAGTAACAGGAGGGTTCGGTTTCTCAGGGTCATACGTCGTCAAGGAGTTGCTGGCGCAGGGGCGCCATGTGATTGCCGCTGATCTTGCATCCACGCTCGAGAATCAGAAGCGACGAGACTTCCTCAAGAGAACGGGATTCCAGGTGGATCATCCTCATCTGGAGCTCGTTCCCCTCGATCTGCTGAATGTGTCAACGATCTCAAGCCTCTTCCAGCGACCGATTCGGCGCGTCTTCCATACGGCTTCGCTCTACGACTACAGCGCAACGTGGGAGTCGCTGAAGCGCATCAACATCGACGGAACACAGAACCTGCTCCAGGCGGCGGTCTCGGCCAATCTGGAGCGGTTCATTCACTGGAGCACGTGTGGAGTCTTCGGGAAGCCCTTCACGGCAGCCGCCAAGGGTCGCAGGAATCTTCCATTCAGTGAAAACTCGTCCTCTCCGAAGAACTGCCTTCCGGATCAGGCAGGCCCGACCAACACGCATCTTGTGAACATCTACTCAGTCAGCAAGTGGCAGCAGGAGAAGATGATCTGGGATGCCTGTCGAAGGCACAACCTCCCTGTCACCGTCATCCGGCCGGCTCCCATCTATGGCCCTGGCAACGACTATGGGCACGATGGCATCATCCTGTTCGTCGCGCGAGGCCTGCTGCCCTTCATTCCGGCATCCTCACGTCGCTGTATCACGGCTTCGGTACATGTCGAGGACGTTGCCCGGTTCGCCTGCTTCATTGCCGATCGAAAGGAGGCGATCGGAGAAGACTTCAATGTTGTCGACAACAGCGTCATTTCTTACAACGAGTTCCTTCGGTACATCGCCTTGCTTCTGGGACGGAGGGTACACGAGGTACCGCTCGTGCCCATGCCGTTCGTTCGATTGGTTGGCCGTTCGGTGGCACATCTCATGGCGTGGTTGGCGCTGATCCCGGGGTTCCCAAAGTCGAGGATCACCGAAGTGCAGTCCGCCGTCTATCTCGGCTCGAGCTACTGGATCTCCAATCGGAAGAGCCTGGCGACAGGCTTCGTGTACAAGTACTCCGACGTCAGAGAGGGGTTGAAGGACACCGTCCAATGGATGGGAGACATGGGCTGGCTCTGAATCAGCCCGAGCTGCCTTGGGAATCATCAATCCGAGCGGAGTACTCTCAATTCCAGCGTGGAACGAAGCAGGATCCCAAAGTTTCACTTCGCCCGAGTTGCCAGCAGATGTTCTACGGACTCCCAGGGGGCCGGGGTGACTCTATGAAATGGGCTAGAGGCATTCCGCCGCCGGCGGATGCCGCATGGCCGCCGACATCCGCATCGAGGACATCGCCTCCGATGCCTCCGGGCAAATCATCATCCGTGTCGTACAGACAGGCGCAAACCATGCCATCCTCCAAGGCATTCAATTGGAATAGGGTGGACACCAGCAGGCAGTTCTTCCCCGGATCGTCTTTCACCCTCACCACGTTCTGTGACGACTCAATGGTCTGGTTCTCTGCCGTATGGCGTTGACAAGGTCCTGGTTCCAACGGCCCTGCGTGTCGCAGATCCCCGTTTCATCTCCTTCCCTCGCGAGGTGAATCGAGAAGCGATGTGCGGTCAGTTGCACCCGGATGCTTCGTCGCCGGGGCCTCCGTAGAAGAACCAGTTTCGCCACGCATCGTCCGAGCTGTAGTGGGGGCCGTCCGCGTTGTAGCAGGCTGAATCGGTGGTGGTGATCGTTCCCGAGTCCCACCACCAGTAGGTCGACGGCGCCCACAAGTAGGTCAGGTTTCTGAAGTAGGCAGCATGCTGCCACCAGTCCTCTGCAAAGTCCCCGCTTCCCATGTCCGTCGACGTTGCCGCGGGAGCCGAGGAATCGTATATCTCTCCGTACCAGTCGAGCCGGGACGCCTGGTCACGAATCCCGGCAGCCGAGAAGAGCGTCCCCTCGTCGGGGTCGTTCTTCTTGTAATACGGATAGTATCCGGCCCACTCGCCGGCGGCCTTGACCCACCAGTTTCCCTCCCAGAGTCTCACGTGGACCTCCAGAGAATACTGGGCGCCGTTCTCCGTGCTCTCCCAGGGCACGAGGGACATCCCAGGCGCCACAGAGGCGCTGTACTGAATCCAGCCGTCCACCAGCGTGTTGTACCCGGCCACCCAGTCGCCGCTTGCGGTCCCACTGGTGCGGAAGTAGGTGAAGAAGTGTGGCCGGGAGTCGCCGTTCAGCCCCTGACACTCGATCTTGCCGGCTTCGACCGCCTGCATCGGAGTCCCGCGGATCACGGCGACCTGGGCAATCGACGTCTCGTTGTTCACGGGGCCCGTGGTGTTCCAGATGTTGATCCGGCCGGTGGACCCGTAGAAGGTTCCGAATCGCTGCCACACGACATAGTACCGATCATTCGACTCGGGCGTGGGAGGAGGCATCTTCTTAAGCACATCCTCGGGATCCTCCGGCGGAATGAGGACGGCGGCGAGATATGCCTCTACGTCAAACCGAACAAGGGGGACCGTCCCCTTCGGACCACGCGCCCCCGGCTGGACCTGTACCTCGGTCAGCGCGGGCCGATCTGTCCCAATACCCCCTGACTTATTAGGCTCTTGCGAGTTTTCCTCGGGCTTCGCACTGTCTTGCGTGTCGTCGGGTGGACTCTTGATGGATCCGGTGCTGATCTGAGATTCCGGCAAGATCCAATCGAGCGTCTGCCCAGACTCGGTCACCGTGGTCGCGACGATCTGCAGTCGTTTCTGTCGCGCTTCAAAGTACGTTCGAATACGCTCGCGCCGCTTCTCCAGTTCCTGGTCCAGTCCACTGGGCGGGCAGGGCAGGCACCCAAGCACGAGCAAGGAAAGGCCCGCAAGACCGATCAGAAGGGAGCTCCGGTGGAGATCCAATCGACGACGCGACATGGCATTCTCCTTTTAAGCCTATACCCCCTGAAGTGGCTACCGTTCGATGATGTCAGTCTTGGACGGCAGGCTTCTCCGTGATACGATCAGATGATGTGGTGCGGGAGAGACCCAACCGGATATTCCCAGCTCACGTCCTTCAATTAGCCAGCTTATCGAAGCGGGTTCTCAGGTCAAGCGAAAACGGCCCGACTAGGCACGTTGTACGCGGTCACCGCTCTCGGTTAGCATGACGTCCCCCTCATCGACGAAGAGGCTGTTTCAGATGAAAGGAAGAACGATGGGTAAGGTCAGACACTCCGGACAACAGGGGGTTGTGGCGATCATGGGGCTAGCCCTTCTTTCAGGCCGGTTCGCAAGCGCGGACGATCGGTGGATCGTGCTGGACGGCGAAGGCGGGCCGGGCAAGGGCAAGCACATTGTCTTCGTGACTGGCGACGACGAATATCGCTCAGAGGAGCTGATGCCGCAACTGGCCAAGATCGCGGCGAAGCGCCACGGTTTCAAGTGTACGCTGCTGTTTCCGATCAACAGGAAGACGGGCGAGATCGATCCGCACACGCTCGACAACATCCCCGGGCTCGAGGTCCTGAAGGACGCGGATCTGATGGTGATCTTCACGCGGTTCCGAGAGCTGCCGGACGAGCAGATGAAGCACATCATTGACTACACCAACTCCGGCCGGCCGATCTTGGGGCTGAGAACGGCTACACATGCGTTCAACTACGAGAAGCATCCGGACAGCCCCTACGCCCAATACAGTTTCCGTTCGGGGAAGTCCGGAGGAGGCTGGGGGCGCGAGGTGTTGGGCGAGACGTGGATCAGCCACTATGGGCATCACCAGAAGGAGAGCACGCGCGGGCTGATCGCCGAAGGCATGAAGGATCATCCGATCGTACGAGGGGTCGAGGACATTTGGGGCCCGTCTGATGTCTACGGCCTGGGGAAGCTTCACGGCGACTGCAAGCCGCTGGTTATGGGGCAGGTGCTGCTTGGGATGAAACCGGACGACAAGCCGAACCCCGAGAAGAAGCTGGTGCCGATCGCGTGGACCAAGACGTACACGGGCGATCAGGGCAAGGCGGCTCGGGTCTTCACCACGACGATGGGACACGCGGCCGATCTGAAAAGCGAGGGATTCCGACGGCTGTTGGTCAATGCGTGCTATTGGTGCGTGGGCATGGAGGACAAGATCCCGGCGAAGAGCCATGTGGATCTCGTCGGCAAGTACGATCCGAACCCGATCGGCGGCGGCAAACACAAGAAGGGGCTAAGACCTGCAGATCATGGATTCTAGTGCAAGTCCTCAGACGGGATGGGACAGGATGGGGTCAGACAGGACGCGGTCAGCTCTTCGTTTTTCATTTTTGGTCTGCGGCCCCCCGGCGGGCAGCAGGGGCAGCACAAATGAAAAATGAAAAGTGAAGACCTGACCCTCCTTCGTCGACGCATAACATGCCCCTTCCGATGTGGTTGTGCCCCAGCCATCCACCGATTGCGAGGGTCTTCATTAAATATGACACGCCAGGCTGTTCGGGCAAAGCAGAAAACTCGGGAATCCGCGGGCCGAACGGGAGGACCCCGCCTTGTCGGGAGGGCGAGCGTACCCGCGAGCCGGCGGTCTGCCCCCCCTTCGAGGTCCATATCGCGAAACGGAGCCTCTTGAACCCGCCCACTGTCAGTTGCCCAATCGGTCCAACAGCTTCTCGTAGTCGGAATGGGACCCGATGAAGAACCACAGCACCACGTCGCCACGCCATCGACCGATGGCCCTGTAGATGTTGGTGATCCGCACCGACCAGAGATCCGCGTACGGCGGCAGCTTCTTGAATCGCAGGCTGGGATGTCGAGGATCGGCGCTGAACAGCCGAAAGACGGCGCGGGCCTGTTTTTGAATGGCCGGGGGCAAGAGGGCGAAATCGCGGCGAAACTCGGGGCTCGTGCGCGAGATCATAACTTGTCCGGATCGAGTTCCTCGCTCAAGCCGGCCTCGTGCTCCTCCCAAGCCTTGTCGGCCAGCTCCGACAGCCTCTCCGGAGACTTGGCGAACAGTCCGTCCCAGCGTCGTTCCGATTCGATCTCATCCAGGACAAGCCTGGCAATTGCATCCTGGTCCGATTCGGGCAATCGCCGCGCTTCTGCAACGGCTTGTTCAAGAAGTTTGGTCATACCCTTATTCTACAACAAGCGACACTGGAAGGGGAGGGCGAGCCCATGTTGGGATGTCGGGAGGGCAAGCGCACCCGCGAGCCGAAAATGCCAGGGACAGGATGGGGTCAGGTCTTCATTTTTCATTTTTGGTCTGCGGCAACCCGGCGGGCAGCAGGGGCAGCACAAATGAAAAATGAAAAGTGAACCACCACCGCCTCAAGGCGGTGGCTTAACGACCGGGATGAACCTGCGGACTGAAGTCCTTCGGCTCATCCCTCAACCCGAAACGTCTCGTCTGTCATCGGAGGCTCCTGGCCTTGCAGCCGAATGTACTCTTGGATGACCTCGTCCGTGACATTGCCCGATGTGGCCACGAAGAATCCACGCGCCCACATGTGCCGCCCCCAGAACACCTTGTTCAGGTGTCGAAACTCCATCATCAGCTTCCGCGACGTCTTCCCTTTCACGTATTGCATGATCTTGCTCGCGGACATATTCGGTGGGGCCGACACCAGGATATGCACATGGTCCTTAGCCACGTGCCCCTGCAAAATCTCAATCTCATGGCTCCGGCAGACTTCCCGGACCCCAAGGCCACTTGCCCTGTCAGCAGTTCTTTACGATATTTCGTCGTCCACACAAACTGGTACGTAATGGCAAAACGAGTATGCGACGCCGTACGATAGTTCTCCATTCGCAGAAGTATGCCTGAAGGTTTCGCCTGAAGGCGAGGGCTTCACGCCCTCCCATTGGGTGACAGTGAAGATCTGACCCCCCTTCCCCTTGGAACCTCCCTGTGAGTCTCATTTCAAGCATGGCGTCCTTTTTCTCCGCGAAGGCGAATCGGTAGATAATGTACGAAGCGCCATCCTGGCAGCGCGCGTGCATCGCGAGGATCTCCCTCGAATTGTGACTGCGATAAACGAAGTGTCGTTCAATCGCGTCTACGGGTTTGAAGGAAAGTGAGCTGACCTTTGATCTCGTTGCGGGGATTGTCTGTTCCGCGCCCGTACTCGTCCTGCACGAGCCTGTCGAACAGCAGCCGGTTTGAGCGGCAAGAAGAATGGCTGAAAACAAGAAGCAGGCACGCGTTCTAATAGAGTTCTCCTTGTTAGGACTGGATTCGGCATAGCGCCTCGATGGTCGTTTGGAAAGGAGCGCCCGGTTTCCGGGTCTATGACTGGTCCATTATGAATGGTCAGGTCGGCAGGAACAGACACCTCAGAGCGTTTTGGGGCTGTCATTTTGTATTCCTTCTCATGGTGTGCTTTTCTTCACAGGGTCTCGCGATTCGCAGGGAACACCGACAGAACACAGTCCGCAACCGAAGACGAATATGTGGTGATCTTTGGCGTTTTTCCGTATAGAGCTTTTTACATGTTGGTAACACGCCTCTTTGTCGTGCCCATTCGGTCCGATTGCCCCTGCGGGGCAGCGCTTGGCGCATTGCAGGCATTTAACGCCTTGCCAGTGCAGGCAGGCGGCGTGGATATCGGCCGGACGTTCCCGGTTGGGCGTTAGGCGCTTGTGAACGACAAAACTCGCGGCACGATGCGCGCAGCCTTTCTCCGTGATGAAGAAATCATGAAGGCCGAAACTGCCCAGGCCCGCCGCATAAGCCATGTGCCGGTGCGACCAGGGCGAACCCCAACCGATTTCGGGATACTGTTTCTGCCGGAACATCGGCGTGGCATCCGGCGTGACCGCCAGCACGCCGTTATTCATGAGTTCCGAAACGACTTCATGCACCCACAGGCGGCTGAACATCTCACCCAGCCTCCGGGTCTGCGCCCATCGCTCGCTGGGCCACCTGTCCTGCCGGGCGTTGTCCTGCCGTGTAGCCTTCGCCAGCGGCATGATGACGCATACCACGGAGAGTTCTTCGGCGGGCGGGACAGGCACGCCATTCTTTTCCGCCTGCCAAGCCATTATCTCGACAGGGCTGAAATGGTGTGGGCCGATGATCTCCTTATATCGCCCAATGAGCGGGTCGTCGCCCCAGACAAAACCAACAAGAGGTTCCTCAAAGATGCGTTCCCCCAGGAACGGATATTCCAGGACGCCGTCGGGATGGTGGAGAACCTTGTCGCGTATGGTTTTGATGAACCAGGTTTCGTCGAAAGAAGGAGCATCCGAACTGCGTTGATATGCATGGTTGAATAGTGGCTGTTCAGGATTCCCCTTGCCAGAAATATCCACCAGCGTGGCTTTGATGCCCTGCCAGTCCGTCAGCCACGAAAAGCACCGGTATCGGTTAGTCATCCGTTTGATCATTGTCTTCGGCTTTTCGGTAGGTGATGTACGAAGCGCCATCCTGGCAGCGCGCGTGCTGCGCGAGGATCTCCCTCAAATTGGACAGAATGGGGTCAGGTCTTCACTCTTCATTTTTGGCCTGCGGCAACGCGGCGGGCAGCAGGGGACAGCACAAATGAAAAATGAAAAGTGAAGACCTGCCCCCCCCCTTCTCGGTGGACCGGCACGCCGGCGCTCAAAGCGCCTTCGTACGCCCCGGCATCGCAATCGGATACTGACCTTTCGCGTCGGGAACCACCGGCGGGTCGGTGTCCATCGTGAAATTCTCCAATCCCGGAGCCTGCACCAGATCCGATTCCAGTGCTTCCTTCCAGGTAATCTCCTGGCCCGACTCGGCCGCCATCCGCCCGAGAATCCCCGCCAGCGCCGCATAGGCGCACCGCTGCGTCTCGTTGTATGGCTTGTTCTGCCGAATCGCCTCCACCAGTCGATCGAGCTCCAACTGGTACGGATCGACCTTCTCGCCGCTGTACCGCCAGATGATGTTTTCGTTCGTTCTGTTGTGTCCCTTGTAGAGGAGCGGGTCACGTACCCCTTCGCCCAACACCGCCGAGCCCTTCGCCCCGTGAATCACGACACCCCAGAAGCCCCAGCACTTATCCATATGCCGACCCTGGGCGAACATCCGCGTCCCGTCGGCAAACGAATACTCCACCGCGTAGTGGTCGAACAACTGATCGGCCACCGTGCGAACCTGCCGGCCGCCTTGCCCCTGTGCGGACACCGGCCACGCATCCTTCACCCAACAGCACACGTCGATGTTGTGAATCAGCCAGTCCAGCAAGAAGCTGCCGTTCAGCCAGGTGAAGCTGTTGTAATTGCGAATCTGGTAGGCCATCTCATTCATGCCCGCCGACCTCGGCCACACCCCCACCGGCCCATGCTCGCGGTATGGCCAGCAGGTGATGACGTCGCCGATCTTGCCGCCGTGGATCTGCTCGACCGCCTGTACCAGCGGCGTGGAGTGTCGGCTCATCAGCCCGCCGGCGATCTTCAGGTTCTTCTTCGAAGCCTCCTGGCCGGCTTTCAGAACCCGACGAATCCCCGGACCGTCAACCGCAAAGGATTTCTCCATGAAGACGTTTCGGCCCTTGGCCACCGCATACTCGAGGTGGATCGGCCGAAAGGCCGGCGGCGTCGCCAACAGCACGAGACCGGTCTCATCCAGACAGTCAATGGCCTTCTTGTACGCATCGAACCCGATGAACTGGCGATCCTTGGGCACGTCCATCTGCTTGCCGACTATCGCCGTCAGGTTCTTATGGCTGGATTGAAGCCGATCCTCGAACACGTCGGCCATCGCCACCAGTTTGATCGGCCCGCTCTTCGTCGACAACGCGTTGACCGCCGCCCCACTCCCTCGTCCCCCGCAGCCGACCAATGCAACCTTGATCGTGTTGTCCTCCGCCGCATGGACCGCAGGGGCGGCCGCCACTCCCAATACCGAAGCGGCAGCAATCCGCCCCGATGTGTTGAGGAACTCGCGACGCGACGCCTGGTTCTCTTTGATTTCACTCATGGTTGTACTCTCTGCTAGCCATCGTCAGTTCTTATGCCAATTCCCACGCCTGGCCCGGATACGCTTCGGGTGGCTGAGGAAACTATCCTCGATTGCCCCCCGCCTCGCAAGGCCCATCCACAGCGACAAATCCAAAGGCGCATCGTGCGCATGTTGTCCGTGGTGCGCACGAGATGATGCACGTCTTAAGCACACGGCGAACATGCCGACCTTCCTTGGCAAGTGGGGGTCAACTCTTGACAACTGACACCAAGCCGAATGGCAGACGGTGTCTTCCTGTTACGTCACGCCGGATCGACTATCGGCGTCGCGGCGCGATGTGCCGGGCGCGGCTAGACAACAGTCCTGAGTGTCAGGTGTCAAGAGTTGACCCCATGTCTACGTTGACCCCATGTCTACTTTGGGTTCCATGGTAACCTACAGGGCAACTGAACGCTCCGTAGTAAGGTGCCTGTCCGCGGATAGAAGCGTCCCTTCCCGACGATTCACTTCGGCTCTTCGGAGGCGGCTTCCAGCTTTCCGTCGCGGATGGCACGCGTGAGCGCGGCATGGTCCCTTTCGTTCTGGTCGGCATAGGCAACGGAGAAGTCGGCGAGTGCCTGGTCGAACGCGTCGCTCTTTCCCAGATACCCGGCGAGCATAGTGGCGTCCCCGGAACGCGCGTGGGACAGCGCCAGCGACCAGCCGCACCATTCGGCAAAGAGCATCATCTCGATCTTGCCGAACGTCTCGACCGCAAACTTGATCTTCACATCCCGAAGCTGCCGGAAGTAGAAATGGCGACCCATTCTGCCCTGAGTCCACCCAAGAAAGATGTCGCTGGTCGGTTGCATGAGCCGATGGCCGTTGACCACACGCTGACCGTGGTTAGGAAACACGCTTTTGCCCGCAAACGCCTCCAGCACCGAGGCACGCGCCTCCTTCACCTGGAGAACCAGAGGATCTCCTTCGCCGTCCGTCAGTAGGATCACCCAGCAGAGGGTGCCGACGCTCCCCACACCGACCACCTTGATCGCGGCGTCCTTCATTTCATAGCGATCCAGCAGCACACGGGTGGACGGCGCCAGGCTTTCGCGATAGCGGGCGAAACCCTCGCTCACGTCCTGGTGGATCTGTCCGGGACTGTGCCCCGGCGCGTGAAAGATCGTCGGGAGCCGATCTTTGATGGTCGGCGGTTCGCCCGAGGCTTGGGCAAGCTTGGGAAAGAGATCCTCGGCGACGTTGCGTGTCCGCTCTTTCTCCAGGCGCCGGATGGCGCGGCGGCGAAGCGCGGGGTCTTTCAACGTCGAAAGCAGCGTGTCCGAGTCGATGGCATGATACCACAGCTCCAGCGATTTCATTTCGCTGAACTCGGCCATGTGCTCGCGGTACGACCTGACACAGGTGAGGGTCGTATCTCTGGCGGTGGATTCGCTCAGGCCGTTGTCGCGGCAGGCGATGACGAAGCTCGCCGCGAGGCGCTTGATGTCCCACTCCCAGGGGGCCGGAAGGGTCTCATCGAGATCGTTGATGGCGAAGATGACGTGCCGTTCCGGCGTGGCGAGCCCGCGGAAATTGACCAGGTGGGCATCTCCGCAGCACTGGACCCGGACACCGGTGGCCGGCGTGGACGCCAGGTCCAGCGCCATGTTGAGGGCCGCCCCCCGGTAAAAGGTGAACGGCGACAGGGCCATGCGCCCGTGGCGAAGGGGCAACAGTTCGGGAAGGCGCCTCTTGTCGGTCTCCAAAACCAGGTCAACCGGGTCTGGGCGATTAGTCGGCGGCTGCCAGACCGCGTGCGAGCGGCGCGGGCAAGCCTTCCGGAGGTCCTTGCCCATGGCATAGCGCTCAGCGCGCGAAAGGTGTTGCGCAAGCGACTGGACTTGCTCAGATTCAACTTGCCCCTGCCCTTCAACTGAATTCGGCGGATTCATCTGCATGGAAATGTCCTTCAGCAAGATGGTTCCCGGACGTCAAATGTTGTTATGGCCTCACTCGGAATCGCCCGCGGTGGAATATGCAGGAATGCCACGCTCGATGATGGCATGCGCCATCAGAAGCTCATCTGAGCGCGGATGCCGTAGACGATGGATACGTCCTGGGCGTCGGACCCGCCGGGGTTGATAATTACCTGGAGGTCGGGCGTGATGTGCAGCCATTTCGTGACCTCGATATTGTAGTACATCTCGATGCCCTGCTCGGATTGGATTCCCAGGAACTTCAGGCCGTCGTTGAAATCAAGGTAGTAATAACCTATCCCATACGTATCGCGGTTGCGCCTGGGCACCATGCCCTTGCCGCCGATGCCGATGTTGTAGAAGGTCTGAATCATGTTGGTACGGTCGGGTGACCAGCCGAACTTGCCGAAGATACCGATGCCCTGGTTGGGATCACCGGGCTTGGTGTAGAGGAACTGGTCGAAGTCATACCAGAAACACCAGTCGTCAGGCCGCGGCTCCGGCTCCAATACCGTGCCGATCGTTTTGTTGACCAGACGCCTGCGAAGATCTGCAAGTCTTCCTTTGGGATTCACGCCGTCAGAGGGAAAGTTCAGCCGGTCGAAACTCGGACGGGGCATCCCGGCGATCAGGCCCTGCTGGAGATCGTGCAGGTCGAGGCGCTCGCGATTGCTGTAGGAGAAGTTCAGCCGCTGATGCCCCTCGACCTTGGTGAACGGCTTGAGGTCAAACGTCAGGGACTCCAGCAGCGTCATGCCGTTGGGCGTGTGAAACGCCGTGTCGAAACCGGTCCGCGTCGGCGTACTGTAGGCGTCGAGAACGAGCGTGGAGGCGCTGAACCATTCCGTGGGGCTCACACCTACCCCGGCGGCCATGGCGGTGTATGGAACATGCGCGAAGCTGACCGAGGGTTGCCACAGGGATGCGTTCATGAACTGGCCGTACGGATCGCCGGTGAACACGTTTCCTCCGGGCAGCCGGCTGAGATCCATCTTGCCGGCCATCACGAACACCTGCTTGCTCAGGGCCTGGAGCACCCAGAATTCGGTGAGCGTGGTCAAGCCTGAATCTTCCGGCATGGGAAGCAGGGAGTCGAAGTTGACCGGGGATACCGATCCGACGTCGGCGTTGATGCCGTGGCCGAACTCGGTTTCACCGCGGATCGTTATGGCCCCGCCCGGCCACAGGCCCATCCGATTGGTATCGAGCTTGAGGATGTAGTCCGTCGATCCCCAATACTCGGTGGCGTCGTTGGTACTCCTGCCGCCGTGGGCGTTGCCCTGCATGAACTGGAGTAGTTCGAGCTTGAACTGAACGCCCTTTTCATCGAGGTCGGTCCGCAGGCATCCCCAGTCGCCCGTCAGCTTCGACCGGATCCACAGTTCGCCGGTGTAATCCTCAAACGGAAAGACGGAGAAGTTCGGATCGGGTTGGCCGGCTGCCGGTTTGCTGGTCGGTTCGGGCTTGTTACCCGAACTTGACCTTGCCTGTTCCGACGAGGATACGTCTTCGCCAAACGCCGAAGTGCCCATCCAGACGAGCGAGACGAAGACAAGTAACCCCACACATACTGTGCGTCCTCCACTCGGCCTGGACTGAACGACCACGCCGCCCACCAGGGGCCCAAGTGGGCGAACACACTGAGACAGCGTGAACCTTCGTGCATGCACGGCCCCGTACGCCTTACCCGGCGTTCTCATGTCAACCTCCATCCAGCCCCGTCGCATTACTGCCTGTATGTGCAGGTCCCTTGGTCAATCTGACACGGCCTTCTTCATGGCGGCCTCCAGACACGCCTTGTCGGCCTCCGCTTTTTGGGTGGGCTTCATCTCCTTCAGGTCAATGGTGACCTTGGCAATCTTGCCGGTGAACTTGTATGGGGCTGCGATTCCGTAGTCCTCCACGACGGGCGTCTCGCCGTCCTCGCCCACGTCGGCCCCTTCGTCACCCGAAAACATCAGGGGTTGCGTGCGCTCGATCCGGCCTTCGGCAGCCTTGTCGTCATTGATAAAGATCGTGCCCACGCCGCCCTTGGCCAGACCGCCGCCTTCGTAGCTGAATTCATAGCGGATGGTCGCCCTCCCCGCCGGTACCGCCTTGGTGGCAGAAATTGTGAAACGTTGAAGCCCCAGCCAATTGTACGTGTACGTGGGTTTGCCTTCTTTCAGATACAGGCTCCACCCACCGAAGCGCCCGGCCTGGCAGAGAATCACGCCGTTGGCACCGCCCTCCGGGATCGTCACTTCTGCCGTGATCACGTGGGAACGGTTCTTGGTGTTGATGAACACGTTCTCCGACATGCCGATCATCCCCTCGTAGACCGTGAGCGATGTACGGCCTGCCATGAGATCCGGCCTGCCGACGAGGGCGGAGTTCAGACGCTCCAGGGAGCGATCGTCAATGGGCAGCACCTTGTACCTGGCTGCCTCTTTCATGAACAGGTCCTGCATCTCCTTGAGCTTGGCAGGGTTCGCCGTTGCCAGATCATTGGCCAGGCTGAAGTCAGCCCGGGTGTCGTAAAGCTCCCACGTATCCTTGTCGAGGGTCGCGCGCGGCTTGGATTCCCACGGGGCTTTATGCACGGTGCCGGCAAGCCAGCCGTCGTGGTAAATGGCACGGTTGCCGAAGATCTCGAAGTACTGGGTCAGGTGACTATCCTTGGCCTGGGCGTCGTTGAAGGTGTCGAGCATGCTCACGCCTTCGATCGGGGTCTGGGCAACCCCGTTCACCTCCTTTGGCTCTGGCAATCCTGCGGCGGCCAGGATTGTCGGGGCGATATCGATGACGTGGTGCCACTGGGAACGGACTTCGCCGCGACCCTTGACCCCCTTTGGCCAATGGACGACCAATCCGTTCCGCGTACCGCCGTAACTCGATGCAATCTGCTTGGTCCAGGTGAACGGGGCGTCCCCGGCAACAGCCCAACCTGCGGCGTAGTGGCCGTAGGCGTTCGGGCTGCCAAGCTCGTCGTAGTGTTTTAGGACGTCTTCGACGGTTTCTTGCACCCCGTTGAAGTAAGTCATCTCATTGAACAAGCCGTTCATGCCGCCTTCAGCGCTCGCGCCGTTGTCACCGACGATGTAGAAGACCAACGTGTTATCGAGCTGCCCCAGGTCGCCGATCGCCTCGATCAGCCGGCCAATCTCGGTGTCCGTGTGCTCGGCAAAACCGGCGAACACTTCCATCTGGCGGGCAAAGAGCTTCTTCTCGTTCTCGCTCAGCTGGTCCCAGTCCCTGATCGCTGCCGGCTTGGGTGCAAGTTTCGTTCCTGAGGGTACCACGCCCAGCTTGATCTGCCGGGCCAGAATCTCCTCTCGCAGCCTGTCCCACCCCTGGTCGAACTTGCCTTTGTATTTGGCGATCCATTCCTTCGGGACGTGATGAGGCGCGTGCGTCGCACCCGGCGCGAAGTAGATGAAGAACGGCTTGTCCGGCGTCAGGGATTTGACCGATTGCACCCACCTGACCGCCTGATTCGTCATGTCGGTCATGAAGTGATAGTTCGGGTCACAGGGCACCTCGACCTTGGTCATTCCATCGTAGATCGCCGGTGCCCACTGATTCGTCTCCCCACCCATGAAGCCGTAGAACTTGTCGAAGCCGCAGCGGGTCGGCCAGCGATCGGTCGGTCCGGAAGGACTGACCTCCCACGCTGCCGTTTCGTGATTCTTTCCGAAGTGAGCGGTGGTGTAGCCGTTATACCGCAGCATCATCGCCAGCGGGGCGACGCTGTCGGGACGTTGCCCGGTATTGCCCGGGAACGCCGTCGCGGTCTCCATGACTGAGCCCGTGTTGCAAGTGTGGTGGTTCCGTCCGGAAAGAAGTGCGGCCCGGGTCGGTGAACACAGCGCGTTCGTGTGGAATTGGTTGTAGCGAAGCCCCTGGTTGGCCAGACGGTCCACCGTCGGCATGTGAATAGGGCCGCCGAAGGCTCCGCACTGGCCGAACCCCATATCATCGATAAGGACAATGAGCACGTTCGGTGCACCCGCCGGTGCCTTCACTTCGAAGCGCGGCGGAGCCTGTGCCTTACGCGCATCGAGTTCGCTGATCGGCGGATACTGTGGTTCGTGGATCGGCAGAACCGTTCGATCGAGCTTGTCTGCCGCAACCGCAGTAAGCGTCATGGCGAACGCGGCAAACAGAGCGATCGCAACCGAGGCCGTACGCCTCACGCCATCATCGTTCTTCCAATTGTCTTGTCTTGTTCGCGACGTCGTCATGCGGGCTTGCTCCCTTTCACGTCATTTCCTAGGCGTATCGTAATCGATGTCACAACCACCGCAAGAGCTATGACCCGAATGGGCTTCATGTCCTCGATCTCCTGAAACCAGTGATCGCCCAGCGATGAAACGCCCGATAGATGGCTGTCCGTCCCGGTCAACAGCATCGAGCGCGTGGGGGAGCAACTGGAGATGACGTAGAAGCTTGTCGCATCCGGCCCACCGGCTCAGGTTAAGAAGTGCCCGCCGCAACGTGGACCATCCCCCCAAGGTCGGGTATTGGACCATTATGTGGCGCTCCTGCTTTGGACCATGTTCTACATCTCTTGACGCCCCGTGATCCCAAGCACACATCCACCGTTCTCCCGCCACATGGCGGGCTCCACAATCGCGGCCAGTACACGTTCAAGCCAGGGAGCCGTTCCTATTCCGACGCCAACACGAAGGCTGAAAACCAGGACTTCACCGCCCGCTCGTCTTAGTCTATGTAATTGTCCATAGATCTAAACCGCTGTCCATGAATTGGTTGCGCTGTACGCGCGGCCCGCGATGTCTCAGCCGGAAGTCAACGTCCGTCACCGACGCAAATCAGTAGGCCGCCGCGGCAACGATGGACCGTCTCCTGAGTGCTGAGTTTCCCCGAGGGGGGGGTAGGGGGTGTTGGATAGGGGGCACAGATCTGACGTAACTCCCTTGTAGGTAAGACTGGGCGGTACTGGACTCGAACCAGCGACCTCCTGCTTGTAAGGCAGACAAGGGACTCGCAAAAAGCCCAGAGAAACAAGGCATCTTCGAAGCGAAGACCCGGCCGTTGCCGTGGGCGTTGCCGCGCCTTGTCGGGATGCCTTCTATTCGCCAGCCTGCCTGAGCACATCCAGCAGGCCATCCGGGCACTACTCGAACCTTACCAATAAGTTGCGCGCGAACTTGAAAGCCATGCGAACACACCAAGACGATGCAAGAGTCGCCGTCGCCAGAGGGAGCATCAGTTTCGAAGCCCAAGTCGGAACGGTTGCACTGTGGGTTCAGATGCACGCCCCGTCCTTACCTTTTTGCCCCCTATTTCGGCTTGACGTTGAAGGCCTGTAGCAGTAGGCTGTTAATGTAAATACAAGGTTCTTCTACTATTTTACATAAGACCTGGGATGGTCGTATGCCTACCCACAAGAAGGTACCCATAGCGCGGACCGCCGGTGCGGTACTCACCGAACTCGCGACGAAGTATCCCGTGATTACGCTGACCGGGCCGCGCCAGTCCGGTAAGACGACGCTCTGTCGGATGGTCTTCTCCAACCTGCCGTACGCCAACCTCGAGGATCCTGAGACAAGGGAGTACGCGTCGACGGACCCGAAGGGCTTTCTCAAGCAGTTTCCCGGAGGTGCCGTGATCGATGAGATCCAACGCGTCGGGGAACTGGCCTCTGCGATCCAGGTGGCCGTCGATGATCCCGACTTCCAGGGCACCTACGTGTTGACCGGCAGTCGAAACTTCGCTGTCCGAAGCTCCGTCGACCAGTCGCTCGCCGGGAGAACCGCACTGCTGACGCTCCTGCCATTCTCCTATGAAGAGCTCTCAACGCGATGGTCGAGGCTTTCATCAGACGATCTGCTCTACCGGGGCTTCTACCCGCGGATTCACGACCGGGAGTTGAATCCCACGCAGGCTTTGGTCGATTATGTGGGAACCTATGTCGAACGCGATCTGCGGCAACTCAGTCTGATCCGGAACCTCGCCGTGTTCCAGCGGTTTTTGGGGTTGTGCGCCGGTCGCATCGCTCAGTTGCTCAACATCGAGGGGCTGGCCGCCGATACCGGCGTGTCCCACGCCACCGTGAGAGAATGGTTATCTCTGCTGGAGGCGAGTTACGTCGCGTTTCGGCTACCCCCTTTCTTCAAGAACATCTCCAAGCGGTTGATCAAGTCGCCGAAGCTCTATTTCTACGACGTCGGGTTGGCCGCGTACCTCATGGGAATCAGTTCACCATCCCAGATCAAGACCCACCCGTTGCGTGGGATGCTCTTCGAGAACATGATCGTGACCGAGGTGCTCAAGTTCTTCGTCCACCGCGGTCGGCGTCCCGGCCTGCTGTTCTATCGTGACAGCAACGGCAACGAGGCGGACCTTGTCATACCCCACGGGCGGCATCTCGTTCCGCTTGAAGTCAAGTCGGCAGAAACGATTCACAGCGACTTCTTCAAGGGGATGCATCGCTTCAAGGAGGCCATCGGCGAGGCCGCGGACGGCATACTGGTCTATGGTGGCGACGAGCCCCGTGTGCAAGGCGGCGTACAGGTCGCGACCTTGTCGTCCCTCCCCGGAATCCTCGCTGAGCTGGTCTGATGCAATGGCCTCACCGACGCAAGAAGCAGGCCGCCGCACTTCTGGCGACCCTGGCTGATCTGGCCTATGCACAGGCGAAGAACGGCATTAACTTACCCGGGTTGGGCAAGCTGGTGTTGGTGGACCGGAAGGCTCTCATGGGTCGTAATCCGGCCACCGGCCAAACGATCAAGATCCCGGCCAAGAAGGTGGTGAAGTTCCGAGTCGCCAAGGCGGCCAAGGACGCCATCCTCGGGTAGCTCAAGTCTCGGCGTGTTGCACCATCGGTTTCACTGGAACGAAGGGGATATCCCATTGGGGTGGAATAGGCCATCGCGGCGGCAGGCGGACATGCCTCGCCCGGTGCAGGGCCAGCATCAGCTTCCGGCACACCATGTCCTGCAGGGCTCCGTTGAGCTGAACCGAGTTCCACGCATGGCAAAGCTTCTTCGGCAGGGGAATAGTGGAAGCAGACACCAGATGAATACCCGGAATCGATCTACACCTCAAGCTTTGACTCAGTTGACAGCCACCGTGTCGAACAAGGTCGATAGTGTTCCCTGAGAGGTCCGAGGGTTATAATGCCGCTGACAGGTTGCCCTAACGAGTGGATGTCGGGTGCCGGAGGGGATTGACCGTGAGAGGGATGCGAGACCAGAGAGACGCCACAGGGGTCCTCATGCTCGCCCTTGCCGCGAGCTATCCGGCTGGGCTCCTGGTTCCAGGAGCCCGGGCCGAGGAGCAGACAACACAAATCCTCTCGTTGTCTCCCCGGCTGACTCAACTGCTCGTCGAGCGAATGATCAACGATGTGACGGGCCGATACGGGCTTGACGAGTCGCAGAGGGCCCTGTTCAAAGAGGAAGTCGTCAAGAGGGTGCCTGCGTTTCTCGATAAACACCGTCCTGTCCTTGAGCCCGTGTTGAACGAGGTCCTCGAGCAGTATATTTTGGGGCGAGTCCCAACCACCCAGCAAGCGGCCGACTGGGGGGGCAAGATGCTCTCTGCGGTTCAGGAGGCCACCGAGCAGGTCGATGCGACATTCCGCACGATGCGGCCTCACCTCCGGCCAGAGCAGCTCGCCCATTGGGGGCGGGATCAGTTCCAGTTCCGTCTGGGATGCACGCTGGCCGAGGCCAAGCTGCGAAGTTACGCAGCAGGGCATTTCGATCCCAGCGAATGGGGCATGCTGCTGCCCGGCCCTCATCAGGGCGAACAGGAGATCTTCCAACAGGCACGGCGAGCAGGGCTCAGCACGACGCCGCCACAGAGCCTCTTCTCGCCCTGGGGTGCGGGGGGGCTGTCCACGAGCGGACCGGCATTCCAAAGATCAGGGAATCAGGCGGGACGTTCCGGACCCAACCCGCCTGCTCCTGCTGTTGAGTCGGTCGAGCCTGACCAATGGGAAGCCTACCTCCACAAGTTCATCATCGCTCACCGCCTGGACGAGGGGCAGAAGACGTCGGCCGCGGTTGTCCTTAGAGACGTTCAGGAGCGAGCTCACACTCACCGCCAGAGACATGCGCCAGAATACGCCCGTCTGGCCAGGGCCCTCGTCTCAGCAAGCGACCAGGAGGTGCCGCGCCTCAAGGCCGATCTGGCGACATTGGATGCGCCAATTCGCGAGATGTTCGAGGAGTTCAAGAGCCGGCTCGATCAGCTTCTCGGTGAGTCCCAGCGACGTCAGGTTGACTCCAGTCCCTGAACGCCCCGCGGATTCTGAACCGGGCAAGAGACCAATCCTCGAGCACCACAAGCCCTTCGCAACCTGCTTCCTGCCGCGGCCGGAACCAGGCCATCACATTTGGCTGATCGCACCCGTTCGCGCATCACCGTATCGGCGACCTCGCAGTTGCGAGCGGTCATCCAGCCATGCCTCACGTTGTTCTTCATTCATGTTTCCACCTCCGCGGCCACGTACCGCTCGTCGTCGGGCAGGACGGAGCCATCCACTGGCCGGCAGACTGTGCATGAATATCAATTGGAACAACACACATCGGCTCGTGTAAACTTCCTGGTATGCCGCGTCGAGTCGAGGGCCTATCTGCGTTTGAAGCGTGGGACCGGCCGCTACCCCGACGCGCTGGATCACCTATCATGCTTGAAGGCAAACGCGCTATCCTTGCTGTGCTTGCGGTCCTATGGATCAGAGGACTGGCTGTATGCGGAGCCGAAAGTGACAGCATTGGTTGGTCCGATCCCCGCTGGCTGGTTAAGCCGGGACCGAACTATCCTGGGAGGCTCAACAAGCCAATCCCCCTGACGGCAGACTTCGAACAAGGCCCCGTGGTCCTGCAGAGGGGCAAGGGCAAGGACTCCCTGACGCTCAGACCGGTCAACGCCTCCTACTCCATCGTGTTGGAGCAGAAGCTGGCGATTCCGCATCGCCTGCAGTATGACTTTCGCGGGTTGGGCTCCATGACTTCGTGCGTGGTGTCAGTGCACACCAGAAAGCACTGGCAAGGAAACGCCGGTCTCCTGGCGTTGTATGCAAACGACAAACGCCGGAGCACACACCCGATGGGTTGGTATCAGGCTGTTGCCCCCGTGGAATATCGGCCGGAAAAGTGGTATCGAGTTGTGATCGAAAACTACGTCGATCACTCCAAGGTCCGGGTGAACGAACTCGACTCGGGCCTCTTGCTGGCGGACTACGACCATGTCTCCCACACCCCCGTGGCCACAGATCAGTTGGTCCTCGCGAAGGTCGATGAAAAGGGACCGGTTGCCATTGAGTTCTCCGCCGTCACCCTTCAGACTGGACTGACTCTACCGCCGGTACCGATCTTGCCTGCCTTCGGTCCGGGGTTCCACCTCTTGTTCCACGACCCCTTTGGAGGTCAGGCCATCCAATGGGGCAGCCCCCGATACCTGCCGGGTGCGTTCACGCTGCCTAAGTTCGACTTTCGCACTTATGCGACCTGTTTGACCGCATGGATCAGTGATTTTACGACGTTTCGACTACCCCGACCGACGAGATGGAGTGCCGAAACCTCTTCGCGGATGCTTTCCTGACGCAGGGTGGCCAGCATGTCCGCGAAGGAAGCACG
The DNA here is from genome assembly GCA_964446835.1 of uncultured Planctomycetales bacterium. Lineage (GTDB taxonomy): Bacteria > Planctomycetota > Phycisphaerae > UBA1845 > JAFGLZ01 > CAYUQT01. The sequence continues at coordinate 124,330 of CAYUQT010000020.1, forward strand.
AGCTTTCGATCGACACCATGGACGCCACGGGGCCTGGTAGTGACGATGGCCATCCAATGCGAACCACAACACGGTAAGGCTGTACAGCAGCAGGGCGGTCGGAGCCGTCCGCTCCACCGCCCGGCGCGTCCAGCCCTGGGGCTCCTCGAATCCCAGAGGGCCCTTACTATTCTGGAACGCCTCTTCGATGGACCACCGCATGGCATACCAGGTCAGCACGTTCTCGGCGGAGGCCCCGTGACAGGTCGAGTAGAACGCCTGCACCGTGCGTCCCCCGGTCAGCGGTTCAACCGCGACCACACGCACGGGATGCTCAGGCATGGCGTACAGGTAGGCAACGGTACTTCCTGAATCCGGTCGTGTTCCTTGGTGAACGGCCGGTACTCTGTTGAGGTGTCAATCTGGCCCACGCGTTCGGCAATGGCCTGTGCCAGAGCCTCGCGGATGAGCGTGTCGCCACCTACACGGGGAGAGACCAAGACAGCATGCCCTGCACTCCCCTGCTCACCGGTACTATTGGGCGGCTCGTCCCCCTTCGGGTCGCCTTCCTGATGAGGCACCGGATCGCCGTCTGGGGCCTCGCCCGAAGGCTCGCCATCCTGATTCTCCTGTCCATCGGGCGGCGTTGGGATCTCTGATTGCTCCGAGGATCTGCCGCCGGAACGATTCGGTTCATTGCCGTCCTCGCCGGCTTCCTGTTCCTCGCCATCCGAATGATTCGCCGACTGAGCTTGCGGCGGGTGCTGCTTCAACCACCGTGTCAACATGCTTTCGGCCAGTTCCCCAGCTTCCTGGGTATTGCTGACATTCGGGAATCCATCCAGCAGGTCATCGTAGCCCCGCAATTCACGATCCAGCCCCAGCATGTCGTTGTAGTGCGCCAGCCGCAGGTAGATCGCCGTGCAGAAGCGGTCGAACGGGGTACGTTTCTGTATCAGCCCCGCAATGCGGTCGCGGATCTGTGTAAACAGGGCATCCAGATTCGCCCGTACACCCGGCCACCGTTCCATGGCCCGCCGTTCGATCAAGGCGTCCTCAATCACATTGAGCAATCCCTCACAACCGCGGTGCTTCTTGGAGAACTCCTCGGCCACCTTGAAATCCGAGAAGGCCACGTGGCCCATCTCGTGATCGAGGAAGCCCACCATCATCCGTTCCAGATCCGGGTCCATAGGTTCGGGCAGCGACGGCAGGGCAATCTGCTTGCCATCCGTCCACGCCCGGTCGCCCTGACAGACAACTCGTACACCAAACTGTTCCGTCAAAGTCCTGGCCAGCCGTTCAAGCTGGCCCTCGAATGGGTTTGAAAACATGATTGTCTCTCCTTGCGATGCGCATGAAAAAAAAAGCCATGCCCGCCGCATCGCCTTGCGCGGGCATGACCAGTCCAACCGTCTTTCACAAGCCAGTCGGAGCTGCACCAGCGTCAGCCAGTCCTCGCGTTCAGTGACAGCAGCAGCGCCTTGGCCTTGGCGGCTTGGCCCGCTGCCAGGTAGCGAAGTGCCTTCTTCACCTAATCGGTGGAAAGGTAGGTTGCTTCACTCGCGTTGCTGCCAACCTGGACCAGGGGCTTGCGCGTAACACGTATAGATTTGTGTGAGGATTGGGGAGAGGGAGTGGGGAGGGGTTTATAAAGGTGATGGTGCGATGCGTAGGCTACGCAAACTCCACGTTCGAGGCGCAACCTTGAGGTACCCTGTCCTACTAGTTTTTTAGGAGAATCCGTTTGACTTGCTCCATTCCTGTGTCATACTTACTAGTGAATTAGTAAGTTCCTGATCAGGAGGCGCTGTCCATGGCACGGCCCGCATCGAAGTACCCGACCGAGTTGGAGTTGGAGATCCTCAAGATCCTCTGGAAAGGCGGCCCAGCGACGGTACGTACCGTTCGGGACTCACTCGCCGGAACGCGGGACCCGGCGTATACGTCGGTCATGACGGTCATGACCATCATGACACAGAAGGGTTTCCTCAAACGCACCAAGGACGGCCAGAGCTTCGTCTACCAGCCCTGTGTCACCGAGAAGGTTACCATCCGCCGCATGCTCGGCGATTTGGTCGATCGCCTGTTCAACGGCTCGGTAGCCGCGGCCATGCTGAACCTGCTGGAAACGTGCGAAATCGACGACGTGGAACTGAACCGTCTCCGTGCGATGTTGAACGACAAGACAGACCGAGGCAGAAAACAATGAATGCTGAGCCACGATGGGTGAATGACGCGGTCGGTCTGGCGGGCCGGGCGTTCACCGCTCATTCATGCAAATGTGAGCCCTCTCTCCGATCGACAGGGTTTGCTCGCAAATGAGACGTTTCAGGAGAAACGGCCATGAAGCCTCCATCGCTGCTCGATCCGGCCTCCTGTCTCCGCCTGACGCTCACGTTGGCCCACTTCCTCTGGCAGGGAGCCGCTATCGCCGTCCTGGTCGCCTCGGGGAATCTGCTGCTCCGTTGCCTGCCGGCCAACCGGCGGTACTGGTTCTCGGTGTGTGCCATCCTGCTGATGGGCGCCTGCCCCCTGGTTACCTTTTCCCTGTTGGCTGAGCCGGTGCAGCCGAGGTCCGTCTCTGAGTTCAACAGGCCTCCGATCTCAACGCCCGTGCCGCCGGCCCCCGCGATCTTCCATGAGACCGGACCTTTGTTCGATTGGCAGCGCTACGCCCCCTATGCAACGGACCTGTATCTTCTGGGCGTACTCGTCTTCGTGGCCCGCTTGATCTTCGGGCTACATGGCGGCCATGCCCTGCGCAGGGGTTCCCAACCGGTGGGCGAATCCGTCATTCTGGCGGCCCTGGCCAGACAGGCAAGGGCATTGCGCTTGGCCTTCATCCCCGCCATTGCGTATTGCCAGAACGTGGTTGGACCCACGGTCGTCGGCGTGATTCGGCCGACGATCCTACTGCCGATGGGTATTCTTACCGGGCTGTCACCCGAACAGGTTGAGGTCCTGCTGGTCCACGAGTTGGCTCACATCAGGCGATGCGATCATCTGATCAACGTGCTCCAACGGCTGATCGAGGCGTTTCTGTTCTTCCACCCGGGGGTATGGTACGTCAGCCGCCGCATTCGCCTCGAGAGAGAGAACTGCTGCGACGACCTGGCCGTAGCTTCCGGTTGGCGCCCGGTGGACTACGCTACATCCCTCGTGCGTTTGGCCGAGTTGGCTCACGAGTCGTGTAGATGGCATCGGCTCTTTGCAAGCGCTCTGGGCGCCAGCGATCACCCGTCCCAACTTCGCAGACGAATCAGGCGGTTGTTCGAAAGCGGCCCCAACCCTCATGCCCGCCTCGGCCTCGCAAGGGGGCTGGGGTTGACCTTCTCTGCCGTCTTGACCGCCGTGGTGTGTCTCGTCGCGGCCTTACCCATCGTTCGACCAACGGCCAGGGTCGAGGCGACTCCGGCCACCGCCGCGGTTGACGAGGGGCTCGTCTTCCCGGCAACAAGACCTGTTGTTCCCCAGATGACGGTAGATGCGCAGACCTTCGATTTCGGGAAGGCGATGGATGACGCATCGATCGAGCATACATTCCAAATCAAGAACGTGGGGCAAACCCCGCTTCAAATCAAACGGATACGGGCCACATGCGGCTGCATAGTGGTCAACGCTCAGGCAAGGACCATCCAGCCCGCAGGCAGGGTGCCGGTAACGGTTCGGTTGGTCGCCAAGAGTCTGGCAGGCAGAGTGGCCAAGTCTGTGTACGTGGAAAGCAACGATCCGAGGGTGCCAAGTCACCCCCTGACCCTTACCGGAGAGATCACCCGGTGCATCCTGGTAACCCCGTCGCCGGTGATGCTCAAGTCGCTCAACCGCAAGAGCCCCACGGCCGTGGAAGTGACTCTCACCAACAACACCTCGAACCCGATGCTCCCGTCGGATGCCACTACAACGCTGGCGAACGTATCGGCCGTGCTGAGCGAGCTCACCCCAGGCAAGCAGTACAAGCTTGTGCTGATCGCCAACCCCCCCTATACGGGGTCCCTGCTTCGCGGAAAGGTCACGTTCAAGACAGGGCTGCCAACGAGGCCGAAACTCACGGTCGACTTCTTTGGTCGGCTGCCGGACGCCATTGAGATCCGCCCATCTTCAAGCATCAACCTGGGGACGTTGAACGCCTCGCAGGAGTACCATCAAACAGTCCACATCGTGTCGACCGAGGATGTGCCGTTCGAAATCAAAGAGGTGAACACGACCAATAGACACTTTGAGCCAGTCCTTCGGAACGTCAGCGATGGGCGGGAATACGAGCTGGAGATCACTGCTCGTCCCCCCTACGAATGGGGCTCCAATCGCGCGTCCATCCATGTGGGCGTACGGTCGCCCTCCCTGCCGACGCTCTCCGTCCAGGTGTACGGCGAGTTCCCGCCGCCCATCACGGTCTGTCCCGCGACGTTGCTCTTCCGGGACTTGTCTATAACCGGAGGCGGCGATGCAACGGTCGACGTCAGGATTGTTGATTCCCATTCGGCCCAGATCACCTCGTGCCGGTCCACGCTGTTCAGCGTGAGAACCCGTTTGGAGGTCCGCGAGCCGGGCAAGAGCTACCGGTTGACGGCCACCGCGTCGCCGCCGTTCCAGGCCGAGCGACTCCAGGGGGAAGTGATTCTGGAAACCACACACCCCAAGATGAAGACGGTCAGAGTCCCCATCCAGTCGTTCCAGATCAACATGCCATCGCCTGAGGTGTCAGTCATCCCCGACCCGGTGCTGACCATCCCCCCAGCCGGGCGGACCGCCGGTCCTGCAGTATCGAGATTCATCGTCCGGGCCAATCGCAGCGAGGAGGTTCGTGTAACAGGCACAGCCGTTTCCAACAGGGAGATTACCACGCGCATCGAACCGCAAGTCGGGGCCGAGGATCGCATGACGTTCGTCTACATTGCCGTACCGCCCAAAGAAGAGCTCCGGCCGGAGGGCGAGATTCTTGTCATCTATACGGATCACCAGGCGTTTCCCCGGATCACGCGGCGGATCCTCCGTGCAGGACTGTAAACGAGATGTCATGTGAAGAACAGCTCTCTACAGGCGTTTACACTCAGAGGCTTGGGGGTATCGAAAGGGTCATAGGATGAAGTCATGGGCCACTGTTCTTGTCATTGCTTGGTCACTGAGTGTCGTTGCTTTCCATGCGTTTGCCGTTGAGCGCCGCGTTCCCAGCCCACAATACCCCACCATTCAGGCGGCCGTAGACGCTTCCTATGAAGGGGACGAAGTCGTTCTTGAGCCCAATCGTACATACACAGGCCCTGGCAATAGGGACATATCCTTGGACTCGCGCCCCATTACGATAAGGAGCGTCAAGCCCAACGACCCCAACTTTGTCGCGTCCACGATTATCGATTGTGAGGCGACATCTGCGGACCCACATCGGGCTTTCGTTATTCTGTATTGCGATTCGAATACGGTAGTGGCTGGCCTCACTATAAGGAGGGGATACGGGGCGAGCTACGGAGGTGCCATTAGCTGTGGTTACAGCAACCCGACCATTACTGACTGCCTGTTCGACTACAACCAAGCCGTGGACGGCGCCGCGATCGCTTGCCAGCATCAGAGCAATTCAACGATCACCTACTGCACTTTTTCCAATAGCCCTGGTGGGGCAGCAGTTTATTGCGAGCAGAGCAGCCCTACCATAACTCACTGCACGTTCTCCCATAACAATGGGGGTATTAGAGCATTTCACGATTGACTGTAGCGATACCCGCAATGTTGAAACCACCCTT
>CAYUQT010000021.1:0-120481 GCA_964446835.1 uncultured Planctomycetales bacterium
CTGCAGCAACTCGAAGAACTTCTACTCAAGTCAACTTTGCCGACCTAGTTTTTTTTAAGGGCAGCCCCAGGGCCTGGGTTGCCCGCCACACCGTCGGCACACTCACCTTGTAGTCCAGGGCTTCGGCCAATTCCGCGAGCGTCATGTCCGGCGTCCGATGAATCAACGCCTTCAGCAACTCCAGATCATCCGTGTTCAGCTTGTTGTTGTTCGGCAGGCGGATCGGTCGTGGCGCCAGCGAACCGGTCTCACGACGCCGCTGAATCAGACGCCGCACCCAAGACTCGCTGCAATTGAACTGCTCGGCCACCTCAATCGACGAACCACATTCGTCATACGCCCGGGCCACTGCTTCGCGAAATTCCATCGCGTACGCCATGTTGAGTTCCTCCGTGACGAACTCAATTAGCGTAGCACCTTGTACACCAGGGCGCTAGAGCCGCGCGAAAAACGCTCTAGCCGGGAGAGGTGTCCCGTGAGGGTGTCGGCCGCCCTTAGTTCGCGGTCCACCTCTGTGAGCACGTGAAGCCGACCGGAGGCGTCCTCGGCAACGAGGGTCGGCGGACGCGAACCGTTCGGCACGAGCGCAAGAGTGGGGGCGGTGCTCCACGCCGGCCGCTGGGACGAAACGACCTCAGCCTTCGCCCCCTGAACCTCTACGTGCGATTGTCCTTGCGACCGGACCCTCAGCAGCACCTGTCGCTGGTCAGGCCCCACCGTCACGACCTCTAGCGTGCCGCACCCCTGCAGAATGGCCTGCCAGCGATGACGAGGCGGACGGCCCGCTCCGATCTCCCAAGCCTCCAGCCGCTCGCCCGCGCCCGTTGGACGACTGAGGTAGAACTCAGTCCCCTCTGTCGTCCGGCGCAGGGTCAGCGGGTAGTCCACGCTGTCTGGGCCGCCGCCCGCGCGGGCATTCCACCAGCGGTCAAGGGGCTGCTGCTGGGGAGGACGGACGCTGAGTCTGGCCTGTTCCGTTCGCCAGAGCACTTGCGCCGGCTTGCCGGCACGCAGGCTGAGGAGTTCCAGGGGAGAGTACACCGGCTCGGCGCGGGAAGGAAGAACCTTCGCGAGCAGCGCCTTGGCCGCGGCGCCGCCCCAGTCCATCAGCTCGCACAGGTAGTGGTCAGGCAGATCGACCGTGATCTTGCCGGTGGGCAGGTCATAACCGGTCACGTGCCAGCGGCGGTCTCCCGTATCGTTGAACACATTCAGGACGATCTCCTGACGCCCGTCCCCATCGATGTCGGCGACCGGTTCGGGAAGAACTCGGTCGATGCTGCAGCGCCGGTCGATACCCTGGTCCGACCGAGGATCGAAGAGGTGCGACCAGAGTAGCTTCAGCGTCTTCCCGTCATAGGAGATGACATCGACATGACCCGAGAAGATGCCAACCACCACGAAGAGCGTGCCCTTGCCGGCCGGGTTGGGGTAGGCGCCGAAGAAGCCGTAGTAGCGGTGATGGCCCGGCCAGCGGCGGTAGGTCAGTTCCGCCGTGCGGCGGCCGGTCAGGGCATCGATGATGGAGACTCCGCCGGCGCGGGAAACGGCGATCTCCTGGTGTCCGCTGCCGGTGAAGTCGCCGACTAGTGTGTAGGGACGATAGACTGGGTGCATCCCGACTTCGGGGGCCGACTCCCAGACCAGCCGGGGCTTGTCCAGGCCGTCCTCGTACGTGTAGAGCCCCAGGATCGCGCCCTGCCCCCAGGTTCCGTTCCAACGCCATGTGAGCTTCTGTGCGCCTGCCTTGCCGGTCCGGGAAGGAAGCCATCGCTCGTAGAACTGCCAGTCGACTTCTCGCGGGTGGCCGGCTCCTGCCACGTCCACCAGGGGAGGAGCGAGGCCCCAAGCCGCCCGCGTCGCGGCGTCCCACGCGAGAGCCCCCGCGCTGCCGGGCTGGACCGTGAGAGCGACACGACCATCTCCCTGGCCGGGGGTTGTTCGCAGGAGACATTCGTCCTGGCCGAGGAAGAGCCTCGCACCCACTCTTGGGGCCTCAGGCCCGGCCGCCCAACAGCTTCCGGTCGAGAGCAGAGCCACGCAGATGTGAACCACAGACTTGGAGGTGATAGGAAGTCTGATTCCCGGTCGGACGGCAGCGAGCAACTGAGACGTGCGTTTCATCTCATTTCGTCCTTCCTCTTCCTGTTCTCCGGTCTCTCGGCCGTGGGCAGAGTGTCTCCCCGAGCGAGACTTCCTCTCCGAAGACGCTGCCGAGATACTGTTCCGCCCCCGCCGCGCTGACACAACCACATGATAGTAGTCCAACTGATCCTGGGGTATAAGTAGGCGTGAGATGGGTGAAGCCAGTTGGTCGGTTGGTTCTTCCGGGCGAGACGAAGACTACTTGACCCTTCCCATTTCAGTCGAGGAGAGACATCCATGCTAGCACGTTCTCCTGCTGCGCCGTGTATTCGATGCTCTGCGGTGGTGCTTATGGCCGGCATAGCCCGGCTTGCATGCGGAGCGGATAGCCCGGCCGCCCCCTCACCATCACCGGAACTCGCCCCCAATCTGGAAATCACCGACCTCTTTGTGAAGGCACGCATCCCGAAGATCGACGTGGCCGCGGATGGCACCATACTGGCCTTCGCCAAATCCGGGAATATGCTGCGCCGAAGCGAGGACGGCGGGAAGACGTGGGGTGTCGAGCAACAGGTCGGACCGGATGCGGGCGGCAACGATGTCGTCGATCGCAACACGGGCGACGTGTTGATGGTTCGCTCGGAGAAGGGCTACCTCTGGCGGAGCAAGGACCACGGCAAGACCTGGGCCAAGGAAACGATCGTCGTCAAGCCGAACCCGTACGGACACGGTGCACCGGGCAATCTTCCCGCAGAAGGAAGCTGCTCCGAATCCGGTGTCACACTGCAATATGGCGAGCACAAGGGGCGCTTGCTGATGTCGGTGCGGATCACGCCGCCCAAGGGCACCAATGATCAGGAGTGGTGGCCGTATCACTACAACACCTCCCTCTACAGCGACGATGGCGGCAAGACGTGGCAGACGAGCGCGCCGGTGCAAAGCGGCACGGGTGAGGGCACGCTGGCGGAAATGTCGAACGGCGACATCTACTACAACTCGCGATCGCATCTATCGATCGACCATCGCCGGCAGATCGCCTGGAGCTACGACTGCGGCAACATGTACGTGGATTGGCGAGCCGATGATTATCTGCTTCAGGTGGGCCACCCCTTCTACTTCAAGTACGGCACGGAGCCCAGCTACGGATGCAACGCCGGGCTGGTCCGCCTGCCCCTGGAATGCACTGGCGGCAAAGACGTCCTTGTCCTGAGCACCCCTGACAATCCCGGAAAGGAACGGATTCGCATGTCGGTGTGGGCGAGCTTCGACCGCGGCAGGACGTGGCCCGTCAAACGCCTGGTGTACGCCGGTCCGAGCGCCTATTCGTCCCTTGCCGTGGACAAGCACGGCAACATCTACCTGCTCTTTGAAAAGGGTGTGAAGAAGCTTTACGAAACCGTGGCCGTCGTGAAGTTCGATCTCGCGTGGCTCACGCAAGGTCACGATCTCAAGAAGCTCCTGGCCACCCCCGTGACCATCAACCGCCCGCTGGGGCGCCGATAGGTTGGGGCGAGAGAAGCCGTCAGAGACAGGAGCAGGGACACACTGAGAATGGGATTACTGCCATCATGAAAACGATTGTGATTGCGACGCCTGAGCTCTCTGACCAATCTGGCATGAACCACGCGCGGGTTCGCAACAGAATGCACCACGCTCCGGCGCTTGTGATATGTGTGCTTGTCGGGTCACTCTCGGGCAGCACTGCCAATGCGGGTCAGCTCCGGGCGGGAGCTGCCAAGGTCGACATCACCAACACGCAGGCCGGGCCCGTCAATGACCCTCTGTATGTCAAGGCACTCGTGCTGACCGACAACACCACAACGGCAGCGATCATCACCGTCGACGCCGTTGCCATTGCCGAGATCGGACGGATACCGAACGACTTCCTCTCCAAGGTCCGCTCGCGCCTGGAGAACGAACTCAACATCAAGCCCGCGCATGTCCTGATCAACGCCAGCCATTGCCACGGAAACGTGTGCTCCGACGTCGACCAGCGGACCTTCCAGGCTGTGAAGGAAGCCTCGCAGAAGATGGTCCCCGTCCGTGTCGGTGCGGGCATCGGCCATGAGAATCGAATCATGGAAAACCGCAGGCTCACACTGAAGAACGGCAAGACAGCCGACGTCCGCCATGCCTACTCGCTGCCGCCCGACGAGGAGGTCGTCGGAACAGGTCCGGTCGATCCGGACATCGGCATCCTTCGCATGGACAGGAACGACGGGCGGCCCCTGGCGGTCGTCTACAACTTCGCCTGTCACCCCATCCAGGGCGTTCCGAGCGGCGGCAACACCGCGGACATCACTGGCTTTGCCTCCAGGATGATCGAAGACAATCTGAGCGAAGGTGCAATCGCCCTGTTCCTGCAAGGGTGTGCCGGGGACATTAACCCGATCTTCTACAAGGATGTCGACCGTCCTCGCAATGCGGAGCCACTGGGAAACATGCTGGGTTTCAGCACTCTGCAGGCCGTCAGAAAGATACACAGCAATTCGGACGACCGGTTGAAGATCGTCCGCGAGGTCATCAGCCTGCCCAGGGCCGATTGGACACCGCGCATCGCCACCATGGAGGCCGAGCAGACAAGGCTCGTACAGTCCCTGAAGGGAACGACCCTCAATCTGAAGACCTTCACCCAACTGCTCAGCAGGTACGGCCTGTCCGGCGAGTATCCGTCCTACTACTCTCATCGCTACCTGCAAGAGAAGGCGACAGGACGGCAAGACCTCAGCAAACTCGACGCTGACAACCGGGCAAACATGAAGCAGTACGTCGACAACATCTACGTCATGGAGGAACTGACGAGAGTCCAGACGAACCTGGCGCTGCTGAAGAAACATCAGGCGGACAATCTGGCCGCCGGAAGGAAGACCATCGACATTGAAGTACTGGGCATGCGAGTCGGGGAGTTCGTACTGGTCACGTTCCCCGGAGAATTGACCGTTCAGACTGGGCTCAACATCAAGAAGAAATCTCCCCACAAGCATACATATGTTGCGGGATGCACCAATGGCTATATCTATTACGCCCCCACTGCAGACCAACTTGGCAATCCCGGTTGGGCCCAGGAAGACTGTGATTGCATCCTGGCGCCTCAATGGCAGACGCTGTTCGAGGCCGCCGTTGCAGGGATACTGAAGAAGCTGTAGGGCGAGTCCTTTTCGCCATGAACGGCGTCCTTGGCATATGTGTTGGCGTGTGTGCGGAACGATCGATTGGGGCGATCGAGAAGTGAAAACGAAAAGCGTTTCGGTGCTGGATCAAGGACTTGCAGCATGAGCACTCAGGCGGAATCAGGGTCTGGGCGGCTCCGGAGATGAGTATGAGCCAACTGAAGCGTCGCACGTTCCTGCACGGTGCCGCGAGCACGGCGGCCGCATCGCTCCTTAGAGCAGGTCCGTCAGCCAATGCCGAAGAGGCAGCGCCGTCCTCCGCCTCCCCGGATTCGGAGATCCGGTTTCAAGGATGCCCCGCCGTACAGCAGGCGCTGCGCGTCGCCACCGGCATCTATCCCAAGAACCGGCGAAAAGACGCACTCAGCACGTTCTACGAAACCGGATACCGCATGACCGTCTCGCCTGGCGGCTTCCCCATCGCCCTGTGCATCTCACCCGACCTCACCTTCGGCGTGTTCGGAAGCCGTTTTGTTCCCGACAACGTCTACGTCAGGACATTCGTCGGCATCCTCGACATGATGCCGCGGAGCATGCGACGCAACGGCAAGTTCTACATCAACGAAGACATGCTCATCATCGGCGGCGACCGCGTCATGAACCAGGTGATGTATCCCTTCTGGGTCTGGGAGCTCTACCTGGCCACCGGCGACATGAGACTGCTCCGTCGTCATCTCGATCCGCTTCGCCGCTGCCTGAATTACATCGAAGGCCGCACGGCCTCCAATGGGGTCGTCAACCAGGTCGATCACGACGACTGGCAGCTCTCCGAAGGGGCCGACTGGGTCGACTGGAGCCCCGAACGCATGGAGGGCTCCACGTGTGTCTATCACACCTGGTATATCCGGGCACTGGCCCACAGCATTCAGGCCTTTCGCACGGCCGGCGATCAGAAGATGGCCGGGATACTCCAGACCCGATACCAACGGCAGCTTACGGCGCTTCGCACGCTCTTCTGGAACGGCCGGTCCTACAACGACAATCTGAACTTCAACGGCCGGATCGTGAACAACTTCTGGACCGATTCCCAGATCTGGCCGATCGCCTACGGCTATGCCTCTAAGGAGCAGGCGGCGGCGATCTTCACCCGCTTCGATGCTCAACCGGAGTACTTCGAGGGAACGCCGATGCGCTGGTGCCAATCCATACCCGAGACCGACGCCCAGGAGCTGGCGCGGAACTACCCCGATGTTCCCCGCGAACCGCACCTCAGACCCAACAGTTGGTTCGGCCGCCTCGGAGCCGGTGGCATCCTCGCCCGAGCCGCCGCGGGGCAATATCCCCACGCCTTCAAGCTGCTGGACCGTTACTGCCGCCTCGTCGTCAAATACGGCACGTGCATGGAGTGCATCGATATGCAGGGCAACATCCAACCGGGAACACAGGGAGGCAGGGACTACCTGGAACACGCCGGCGGGCTGCTCCTGGCGGCAGGACGAGGTCTCTGGGGAATTGACGACACCGCCGACGGAACGCTCGTCTGGAAACCCTGGCTGCCACCGAGTGCCGAACGCGTGAGTGTGCCCTACCGGCATCGAGGGAGTTGCTGGACGTTCGGATATGACGACGGCCACTACTGGATCGACCCCCAGGAAGGGCAAGGAACCGTCCGATTCATCCTGGGCGACAGACAGGAGACGATCTCCGTCTCAGGCCGTCGGGTCACCCTGAGACCTTCATGAATTGCGCGGAACGCGACAGGAACGTACCGGAGCCTCGCCCGCACGAACACACAGTGAAATGACCGGTATGAAACGAAAACTGTTTTGGGGTTCCGTCGCCGTCGCGGCAGCCGTCGTCTTGTCGGTCGGTCTTCTCGTGGCCACGCACTTCCGGGAGACCATGGCGTGGCTGCGGTCTACGAGGAGCTTCACGCCGCTCAAGACGGACCCCCGTGTCTCCTTCGAACCCGGAGCCGAGGCAATCGCCCAACGGGTCGCCGAATGCCTCACCGAGGCGATCCATCGGGTCGAGACCGAGCATCATCGCCCCTTCTCACAGCCCGTCAGGGTGTTCGTCTGTCCAACCGAGGATCGATACGCCCACTTCACGGCCAGCGGTGGACGGGGTGTCGTCTTTTGCGGGAGGCTGTTCCTCAATGCCGAGAAGCTCGCCAGGTGGCCCGAGAGCATTCGTCCCATCCTGACGCATGAATTGTCGCATCTGCACTTCAACCTGCAGTTGGGCACCGTCGCCTATCTCCGAAACATCCCCGGCTGGTTTCGAGAGGGGCTGGCGGTCTGCGTCTCGGGAGGCGGCGGATCCGACATCTCAGAGGCCGAAGCCACCGAGGACCTCCTCGCGGGTGAGCACTTCATCCCCGTCCTCGATGGAGACGTCTTCTTCCCTCTTCAACTGAAGCACTTCAGAACAACGCCGCGGTTCGACGCCAACCCCAGGCGCAGAGACAAGTCATCCCGGATGTGGTCGCTCTATCGACAGGCATCGATGTTCGTCGCGTTCATCAGGAGGCAGGACCCGGAGAAGTTCAAGACGTTCTTGTGGGCCCTGCAAGACGGCAGAACCTTCAAAGACGCATGGGGCAAGTACTACCATACCGACATCAATACCGTCTGGAGCCGGTTTCAAACGTCCCTTCGCGGGCCGCTCTCAAGGCCGGCGACCAGACCCTCGCCCCCAAAATGACAGAGGCACAGAAACCCTCGGGCACGGAGGTTTGAAACCAAACCTCATCCGCCCGCCAAGTGCCTGTGCCTCCGCCTGGAATGATCCCGGTTATTCGATTTCCTTGATCTTCATGTTGCGGAACCAGATCGGGGCGCCGCCATGCTTACCTTGCAGGCCGACCCGGCCATGCGTGGGCAGGCTTGCCGCCGGCTTGCTGAGCCACGGCGGGATCTTCGTTCCGTCGGGGTTCAGCTTGGCGTCGGTCCACTTCTTCATGTCGAAGGTGTTGACCAGTTCGCCATTCACCACGACGTAGATCATGTTCTCCTTGCACACAACAGTGCACCGGTTCCATTCGCCGGCCTTCTTCACCGTCTGCTTCGTCGGGGCCAGCCGTCCGAAAACCGCCCCGCACTTCCAGGTCTTGTCGGCCTTGGCCCACTTGGGAGCAAAATCGTCAAGGAGCTGGATTTCGATCGAATTGGGAATCCAGTCGCCCGGATTGGAGCAGTAGACGATCACGCCGCTGTTGGCCGCCTTGCCCATCTTGAACTCAACGTCCACGGCGAAGCTCTTGTAGTCCTTCTTCGTCCAGATCACCTCATCTTTGCTGGCGGTGATTGTGCCATCCTCCACCGTCCAGATGCCCGCAGGGAACACCGCGTCGGACAGGTCCGGCTTGAACAGATTGTCCCATCCCGTGGTGTCGGGATGCCCCTTGGGCGGGATCTCAATCTCGGCGCCGCTGCATCTCTTCTCGGCCGCCAACACCAACCCTGCCGCTGCACACACCGCCGCCATGGTAACGATGCACTTCCTCACGATCGTCGTCTCCTATTCATCTCTGATTTCAGCACCAGACAGATATTATAGCCTGACCGATCCGCCATCGCATCTCTCAAATCCGCCACCGGTTTCTCCCGGCAGCATAGGGCCAACGGCCGCCCTACCCGGCCGCGTTTCGCTTTCCACAAAGCGGTCGCGGGGCTATCTTCAGACAACCAGGGTGCGGGCGACCGCTACCCACCGCATCTTCCTCCATCTGGAGACAACACCCATGAAGCGAACGGCTGCCATTTCGTGCCTGTGTTTCCTCGCGTTCTCGCCGATCGCCGAGGCCGACAACCTTGTGGTTAATCCGTCCGCCGAAAATGGGGCCGACGGCACCAGGCCTGCCGGCTGGGGGCTCTATGTGGGAGCCGGCAATGTGAAACTCACCACCAATTCCCTTGAGAAACACTCCGGACAGGCCTCCGCCTGTCTCGACCTGACCGGCTGGTATGTCCCCAAGGACACTAAGGATGCACCGGAGAATCGCTCGGTGAGTGCCGCGGTGGTTCTGGCCGACAACAACGGCTACGGCGCCGCCGGTGCCCTCAAGGGCACGCCGGCAACGACGTATACCTTCTCGTTCTGGTACAAGGGCGATCTGCCCTCGGCCGGCGTCGGCGTCACCGGCTGGCCTGAACCGAATGCCGATCACAATCAGCGAATCGCCCAGCCGGTCGTGACCCATCCCCTGAAACCGACGTCGAGCTGGCAGCGATGCACCGGCACCTTTCGCCTCGGTGCAGGCGTGTCCTGTTTCGCCATGACGATCAATGTCGGCGGCAAGCAGAGCAGCGGCTTTCGACTCGGCAAGCTCTACGTCGATGACGCCGAGATCCAGCCCAAGGCCTTTCCCGACGGGCGGCTGAGGGGCCTCTGGTGTGCCCTGCCCAAATCGACGGATCGCGAGCAGGGGCTCCGAGAGGTCACAAGCACCCTCGACAGGCTCAAAGCCTGCGGCCTGAACACCCTCTTCGTCTGGACGGTCTCCCTCCATGTCGCCGCCCTCGATCGGCCCGAGTTGCGGCAGGCCGATCCCCAAAGCCAGTGGGACCCCCTGGGGGTGATGATCAAAGCGGCCACCGAACGCGGAATGCAGGTCCACGCCTGGTACTCACCGTGGATTTACAAAGAGAAGAGCCGCGGCATCGAACTCCGAGAGCATCCCGACTGGGCGGCCGTCAATGACAAAGGGGCTGCCGACAGCGACGGCATCTGCCTGGCCCGACCGGAGGTCCGCCGCTTCGAGCTGAATCTGATCGGCCGGCTCATCGATCGGTATCCCGATCTGGCCGGCATACACATCGAGGAACCGGGCTACAATTGGGGGCACTACTGCTTCTGCGACTACTGCAAACGGCTCTGTCGCGAGTGGTACGACATGGATATCACCGCCGACCCGACGGCGGCCCGACCGATCCTCGATCACCTGGCGGCCTCGGTCTGCACCGACTTCATGATTCGGCTTCGACAGATGGCGCTGAACAAGAATCCGCGGATGTGGATCTCCGCAAATGGCTCGGGCGGAAGTAACGCCGACAACGACTGGCGAATCGGTCGCGACTGGGTGACCTGGGCCCGTCGGGGCACCATCGACTTCTATGTGCCCCAGATCTACACCAAGAGCGTCGAGGGCTTTCTCCTCGGAGGTCGCAAGACGAAGGAGGTCCTGGGATCGTGCGACCTGGTGACGGGCATGGCCGTGAGCTGGAGCGGAATCTATCCCGAACGCCTCACGCCGGAAGTCCTCCAGGGCGAGATTCGCGGATCCGAGAAACTCGGGGCCAAAGGATTCGTCGTCTTCCACCTCGATCACTTCCAGGAGCCGCACTTCAAGGCCATTCGAGACGTGGCTGGAGCGCCGGCCGGCAACGGCAAATCTCCGTAGAGATCCGGGCGATGAGGAATCAAACTCCAGAGGTGGGGGTGCCGCCGTCGGATGTCCGGATCCAGAGCCCAGGGACAAGCGTACCGCAGAACGGATAGGAATCTCCGCCCTGGTCTGAGAAAGCGTCTCAGCACCGCACTCAGTCCGACGTCGATGGCGGGTTGGACGATTCTTTCTTCGCAGCCAGGATCGATGCCACGATCGCGATGGCCAGCGCAACAGCGATCACGCCGAGTGATAGTGCCGGCGGAATGTGTACGTGCTTCGAGATCAGCATCTTGACGCCCACGTACGCAAGAACGAAGACCAGACCGTACTTCATGTAGCGAAACAGATTCATGAGGCTGGCAAGTGCGAAGTACATCGATCTGAGGCCAAGGATGGCGAAGATGTTGGACGTAAAGACGATAAACGGGTCTCGAGTGACCCCGAAGATCGCCGGGATCGAATCCACGGCAAACATCACATCGGTGCTCTCGATGACCAGCAGCACCAGGAACAGCGGCGTGACGGCTCGCCGGCCGTCGAGGCGTGTGAAGAACCGATTTCCCTCATACGACGTCGTCACCGGATAGAACCGCCTCGCCAGGCGCAGCAGGGGGTTGTTCTCCGGCTTGATGTCCTCTTCCCCGGAGAAGAACATCTTCACCGCCGTGACCAGCAGCAGAACGCCGAACACGTAGATGATCCATTCAAATCGATTGATCAGGGCGGTGCCGGCTCCGATCATCACACCGCGCATGACCTGAGCACCCACGATGCCCCAGAACAGCACCCGATGCTGGTACTGCCCCGGCACCTTGAAGTAGGCGAAGATGACGGCGATAACGAAGATGTTGTCGAGGCTGAGGGACCACTCAACGATGTAACCCGTGAGAAACTGGATAGCCGCCTGGTGCCCGGACATCTCATGGCCCAGCGAACCGGCGATCCCCATCCAGTTGTGCCGGTAGATGTAGTACACGCCCACATTGAACAGCAGCGCCAGCAACACGTAGAACCCCGCCCATCCGAGGGCCTCCTTCATACCGATGACGTGGGCGCGGCGGTTCAGCACACACAGGTCGAACGTCAACAGAGCCAATACGATCGTGATGAAACCAATCCACAACCAGATCATGGGTCTTGATTCCTTCCCTGTTCGGCGAGCCGCCGATTTCGATCGGCACAAACCGGCCAGACCAACCAATTCCGGCCGGCCGATTCGAGAGCAGAATTATGGGCGATTTTGCCGCTCAGGGCCAGAGGGCAACGAATGAAAGAGAAGCCGCACTTCGACAAGAGAACGATGGGACTCCTCATGGGACCGCAACTCCACCCGAAACGGGAACGGCCCTGCCGCTAAGTTCTCATCTCGCCGGAGGTTCTGGCCGGCAACGGTTGCACAGAGGCTTCCGCCGATCGGTGTATCGGCCAAGACCTATCCAGGCGACGTCCTCATAGACGACCGCCAGACGGTGTCCACGGCGCCATGGCGTCTCCTGTCCCCGCAGGAAATTCCTGCAACCTATGGGGAACTTCATCGACGCCGCGACGTCTTATATCACGTAGGTGTTGCATCGCGCGAGCGCCGCACCCTCGTTCTGTAACCTCGCTGCACTCGCCCGGATGACGGTATTACCGTCGCTGTCACATTCCATACGTGTCCGTGGATCGTCCACGGACAGACCGATATACCCTGCCAACGCCGTCTCAAGGTACAGGAGTGATCCAATGAGTCTAATGCGACTGAGTCGATGGATGGTGGGAGTGGCCGTGTGCCTGGTCGTGGGCCCGACACCGTCGACATGGGGCAACGGCGGGCCGTTCCTGCTGAAGTATCCCAACGGAGACCCGGCGGCCAGGGGCAACGTCGCACTCCTCGATGTAGACCTGAAGCCTAGCCGCGAGGAGCGCCTTCGGGTGATCAAGGAGGACCTGAAGATCGCCGTCGTGAAAGATCCTTCACCGGCATACGGATCCACCGAGAACAAGTACACCGCGCCTCTGGCGATCGTCTCAGCCGAGTACACGATTGAGAATCCCACCACCCAGAACATCGAAGTCCACCTCGGATTCCCCATCCTTCGAGGCATCTACGAGCCCATTCGCGGAATGAGTATGGCACCGGAGGCCCACGTGATCGTCAACGGCAAAGATGGGGTTCACTCCAATACCATCTCCAACTCTGCGATCTACGGGTTGATCCGCAGCCGCGCCCGTGAGGTGATCGAGACAGCCGTGGCGGGAGACCCCGCACTGGCGGAACGAGTCGCTGCCGTTCGTACCACCGGTACCGTTCGCCGGCACACAGTGAGTGCAATCCGGTCCGCCGTCCAGCGTGACGAAGCCCTCAAGACCGCGGTCGCCAGGGACAGGCTCCTGTCGGGCATCGCCGCCTGGAATCCGGACGCCTTGGACGACGAACACAAACAGGCGAGGCTTGCCCTGGCCGATTACCTGAACACGACGAGACAATGGAACGCCCGGAACGTGGCCCTCATGGTCGAGTATGCCTCTGTTGATCTCGGTCCAAGAGATATGTTCCCCCGTATGGATCAGGGCATTCATGCATGGTCCGTCCAGTCACTGCCCCATCAGAACATCGGGGCACTCCATGTGATCGGAGAGCAGAGGGTCACTCAGTTGCTCGCGACGCTGGCTGGCGCCTTCGATCCCAAGTCGGCCGCTCAATACGAGTCGATCTTCGCGGCGTGGGGCGGAGACGTCCGCGAGAAGTCGGTGGACCTTGAAACGGGACAAACCCGTCCCCGCGAGATCACGGTGGATCCGAACGTGATAAGAGGAAATCACTTCTCCGATCACCTAAGGGCCGCCTCCGATCCGACCGTCTATGCCAGAGTCGACTATCTGGATCCCAAGGCACAACTTAGCGAAGCCCTGAAATCCTCCTGCCAGACCATCCTGAAGAATCTGCCGGTGGTCTTCACGTTCGCACCAATGAATCTGCTTCACTTTCAAGTGAAGTTTCCCCCCAACGCAACGACGACCCTCAAGGTCACCTACAGACAGTACGCCTATAAGGACACCCACGAGCCCGCCAGCTATCAGGTGGCCTACCTGGTGCACCCGGCCTCGTTCTGGAAAGACTTCGGCCCCATCAACCTCGACGTGGCAACACCCATCGGAATCAACATGCGAGCATCCGTTCCCTGTCAAGACAAGGGCACAGAGGACCGTGAAGTAGGTCAAGACGTTCCCAGGGCTGACAAGATCAAGAGGCAGTCCTTCGCAATCCACCAAGCCGTGCTCAAGGACAAGACGGGTGAACTCTTTGTGGGCGTCGATGCCGGCGCCTGGGACCAGATGGCCGGCGCCAAGTCCGTCGCAGGGGCTCAGCCGCCAGCCAGGAAATAGGATGCCGACGATGAACCGGCGCGAATTCCTTCAGGCGACGATCGCGATGGGCGCAGACGCCGCGATCCGAAACGGCGGAACCTCCGCTCCGCTGGCCCTCGCGGCACCGACATGCCATCCCTCGTCGCCTGCGGATCGTAAGTTGGTCGTCGTCGTCTTTGGTGGCGGCACCCGATCGAGCGAAACCATCGGGGACCCCACACATCGTCACATCCCTCGTCTCTGGAAAGAAATGGTCCCTCGCGGCACGCTCTTCGACAATATGCGAGTCGAGCACAAGGTCGTTCATCCCAACAGCACGGGCTCCATCCTCACCGGACACTGGGAGTGGGACGACATCGACTGGTCCAGACCCGTGGGGCATCCAACCATTTTCGAGATCTGCCGCAAGGCGCACCGCTCGCCCGACACGTCTGCGTGGGCCTTTGTGTACGCATCGATACTGGCCAAAGCCGGCGAAAGCCTCGCTCAAGGCTATGGCCCCCTGTTTGGGGCCAACGTCGTGGAACCGCCCACCATTTCACGTTCGACGGCCGAACAGATGGACCATCACATGCGGCTGGCGGCGTCCAAGGGTAACGCCGAGGCGGAGCTCGAAGCCATTCGATCGTGCGAACGCCTGGCGCGATCGGAGAGCCACATCGCCCGTGGCGGCCTTCGATCAGACATCGCCAGGCAGTTCCTCAACGATCAGTATCAGGCCTGGACGTCCGATACCGGCACCACAAGCCACGACGCATTTCTGATCGAACGCACATTGGCCTGCATGAAACAGTTCGCCCCCGACATCCTGGTCGTGGCCTGCGGCGAGATCGACTGCGCCCACTACGGCTCCTGGTCTCGATACGTCGAGGCGATCCGTCGCACGGACGAACTGACGTGGCGGCTCTGGCGGGCGACCGAGGAACTCGATGCCTACCGAAACCGGACCCTCATGCTGATCCTCCCCGATCATGGGCGCGAACTCGACCGGCCCGGCGGATCAGGGTTCATCCATCACAGCGATTTCTACACGAACCAGGGAGCCGACGAAGGATGCCGCCGTGTATGGATGCTCGTGCTGGGTGCAGGCATCCGGGCGGGCGTTTCCATCCCCCGACCTCTGCCCATCACCGTCGTGGCCGCCACAGGCCTGGAATACCTCGGCCTTGCCGCATCGCCCGGGGCTGCCGAGTCGGTGCTCTCCACGATCACCTGAGGCCCCCCACGGAACCTTCTGCGATCGAAACGCAGGCGCAATCCCGCCTCGCCTTCATGAACCTCAGGAGGGCCCCCTGCGGGGCTCTCCGCGCCGAAGTGTGTGAACCGTGATCTCCGGTCGGCAGTTGAAACGAACCCTGAGCAAGTGGCCAAGACCGCGATTGACATAGACGGCCTTGTCCCCCACCCATACAAGCCCTGCCCCATATTCGCGATGAGTCACCGGAAGCTTGGGGGCCCCGAAGAACGGAATCACCACCTGTCCGCCGTGGGTGTGCGACGACAGGACCACGTCTCCCGGCCAGTGCCGCAAAATGCCCATGCTGTCGGGATTGTGACTGAGAACGATGATCGGTCCGCCCGATGAGACGCCCGCGAAGGCAGCCTTGGCATCACACCGTCCCACAAGGAGTTCGTCCAGTCCCACCAGGGCGATCGACGCCCCACTTCTGGAGAGGATTCGACTGCGGTTTCGAAGGACGATTCCGCCAACCTGCTCCACAGCGGCCGCCAATCGATCGGCGATGTCGAAACGGATATCACCGGGCGTCCATCGATGATAGTCATGATTGCCGAGCACTACGACAACTCCGTCCGGACAATGCAACCGACTGAGAATTCCGGCCACCGTGGCAATCTGATTCCCCAGCCCACCCTGAATGAGATCACCCGTAACGACGATCAGATCGGGGCGAAGCGCATTGACCCGATCCATACACTCATACAAGTAGTCCGCCGAAACCCGATGCCCCACGTGGAGGTCCGCAATCTGAACGATGCGATAGCCCTCGAAAGCCTTTCCCAACTGCGACAGGCGAATCTCGTTCTCCGTCACCTCCACCCAGTGAGGCTCGATGCGCCAGGCGTAGAACCCCACACCGGTCACTATCGCTCCCGCTCCAATCGCCAGCACCTTCAGCACACGCCTTCGACTCACGCTGGGCATATTCATACAGTCTCCACGCCACAATGATCGGCCACATCGGACGATCCATCAGGGACATCGACCACCATAGTCGTCTTCGTCCGCTCTATTCAAGCAGAACCTGAACCGCCGAGATCTGTGCGCACCTGCGACGTCCCCCGTCCCTTCTCTGCAGGACCTCGACAGCCAAGCGTATTCTTGCTCAAGGGTGTCGATGCACAGCGAACGAAGACACGTATCTCCACCCTCTACCCCGAGCTGAACGGTATCGATCCGGCCAGTGTCAGAGCCTATCTTGCATAAGATCCGCAGGCATGTGACACGCTCCAAATGCAAGACGGGAATCCGTCATCTCGATGACAGCGGCGAGAATCCGCCAAGACCATAAGTCTATGCATTTCAAAACATTCGGCCCAAAGCTGTCCCCAATAGACACCCAACTGACGACCATCCGTCAGCCCGGCTGTCCCTGCGTTGTATCCATGGAATAACTGAACCGAGACTCACATCTATCATAAGTGTCTTCAGTTCATAGAACTATGCGATGTTACATCTCCATTGTCGTTACACGAGGACACTGGCACAGAGCGTGTCAAAAAAACACCGTTGGCGACGGTTGTACAAGTGCGAAAACTGGGTACTACGGGGTCCGACTCGAATGAGAGTGGCGCAGGCGATCGAGCTGTTGGTGATCTTTCTAAGCGGATCGGCCATCCTGGTCTTGGCCGTCAGCTTTGCCTGCTCTGGATAGGTCACGGCGCGGTGTCCTATTCAGTCGAGCCCGGCGGCGGACGATATACCCATTGCCGTAGTGAGTGGAAATCCAAAAAAATGTGACTAGGCATCTTGACCGCCGCCACGTCGCGCGTTAAAGTTCGCCGCCGACAGGGACGTGGTCATCATCAACTCTGGGCCAGGGGCGCCAAGCGTAAGGAGAACAGAATGGTGCGGTTCTGGAAGGTCGCGATGATTCTTTCTGTGGGTGGGGCGTTGCCCGGCACTGTCCTCACGGATGGCTGTTTCTTCCGATACGGCGAGAAGGTCACCGGCCTTAATACGGTCCTCTCCGATCCATGGGCGGCAACGGCGAATTCCACCGCGGCACCCACGGGATTTCTCTCGAGCACACTGAACGGCTGGTACAATCCGGGTGCGGATCCCGAGTGGCAGCGGATCCTCAATGATGGTTTCGCTGCACTGCAAACGTTCATTCAATCCAATATCAACGTCCAGACGCCGCGCAACTGGGTAGACATGGGCAAACCCAGATAGGGTTCTGTGTCTCTCGCGAATGCGCGTCTTGGGGCCAGCAAGGGTTTGAGTGACGTTCTCTAGGAAGGAAAAATCAATGAATTCCAGCAAGATAAAGCGAGTAATGTTGGGCCTGATGGTGATTACATCGGGGAGCCTGCCGGGGCTGGCCTGTCTGAGTGGCGCCGAGCAGCAAACGATTCTGACCAATCTGGCGGCAACCGGATCGAGCATTGTCTATGACAATGCCAAGCCGATCGGAACGCTGCCGATGATTGGCGCCCCCGCCAACTTGGGCGAGTGGGTTTGGAACGGCTACGCCGGTGCGGTGAACTTCTGGACCGACATGCTGAAGCGCATGGTTCTTCAGGGTGTTGGCAACATCGTGAATCGCAGGATCGACTTGGCGATCCCGGATGATCCGTTCCCCGCGGGTATTTGACAGCGGGCACTGATCTTCTGGTCCAATCGGCTCGATGTCGGGCGGGTATGTTCTGCGGAGACCATCAGGTTGTGATGGTCTCCGCTTTCTTTTGCGCGGTGTCCGTTGATCTCGCAGGTCGCAGCGGTCAGAATCGCGCCTGTCGCACGAAACGGGACTGAGAGGAAACGCCGGTGCCGCGACGAGGCTTCCAACCTTACCTTCCTTCGATGGACCCCCACGAGCCGGTGATTACTCACCAACGTGTGGCACTGGTAGCGCCTCTGCCTCCGCTCGACAAGCTCTACAGCTACTCGGTTCCCACGGAAATAGCGTCCACCCTGAGGGCCGGACAGCGAGTCGAAGTGCCTATCGGGCGACGAGGCCGTATCGCTCCGGGCTTCTGTGTAGGATTCAGCGACCAGCCTTGGACCAGCACACTCAAACCCCTCCTCAAGATTCTCGACAAGGAGTCGTTGCTCGATGAGTCGCTGATCGAATTGGGGTTGTGGATCAGCCGCTACTACTGTTGCCCGCCGGGACGATCACTGGCGGCGTTGGTTCCCGAAGCCGTCCGACGCCAAAGCGGCTTTCGAAGAGTCCGCCGGGTGGCCCTCGCCAAGTCCCTCGCCGAGATCGAGGCCTCCGGTGAACGCACCGGCCCCCGCATGCGACGTCTGCTCGAATACCTGGCCAGCCGAAACGAACCGGCAGAGATCGCCCGCCTCAAGGCGGAACTCCAATGCGGCGAGGGCTCTATCAAGACCGCCCTGGGACACGGATGGGTCACGGTTGAAACCGTCAAGCTCGCGGTCGATGCGCCGGACTTCGATCAACCCGTCGAGGAGCCTGCCTTCACACTCAACGACGACCAGCAGCACGCGGTTGCCTCGGCATGCCACGTCGTGGACTCCGGCCAGTTCCGTGTCCTGCTGCTCTTCGGGGTGCCCGGAAGCGGCAAGACCGAGGTCTACATCAGGGCGATCCACCACGTGGTCGCTCGCGGTCGCCAGGCGATCCTGTTGGTACCGGAAATCGCCCTGACGACCCAATTGGTCGGGCGCCTGGCACGACGATTCACCGACGTGGCCGTGATTCACAGCGGCCTGACTGACTCGCAGCGATCGCTGTTGTGGGCCGACATCGCTTCCGGCGGCAAACGGGTCATCATCGGAACACGCAGTGCAATCTTCGCACCCGCCCGACAACTCGGCCTGATCATCGTGGATGAAGAACAGGACGGCAGCTACAAGAACCTCCAATCCCCTCGCTTTCACAGCCGCGACGTTGCCATCGTCCGGGCACGACAAGCCTCCATCCCCGTCCTGCTGGGCTCGGCCACGCCGTCGCTTGAAACCTGGCATAATGCCGGCCGTCTCCCGCACTACGAAATCGTCCGCCTGCCCCGTCGTGTCTCGAATCTGCCCATGCCCCAAGTCCACGTAATTGCCGCCCAGGGAGGCAGTCCCGGACGGACAGGACGCGTCGTCTTCAGCCCCGAGATGGAATCACAGATCCGCCACACACTCGATCAACACCGCCAGGCCGTCCTGCTGCTCAATCGCCGTGGCTACTCGAGCACCATCTTCTGTCCTCGCTGCGGCTGGACGGCGGTCTGCCCGAACTGCTCTGCCTCGCTGGTCTTCCACAAGGCGGCCGGAGTCGCCCGCTGCCATCGCTGCTCGACCCGACAACCGATGCCGTCGGTGTGCCCCAACAACAGTTGCGGCGGCTCCCCCCTTCGATTCGGTATGGGCACCGAACGGGTCGAGGAGGAACTACGACGCAAATTCCCGCACGCCCGGGTCGCCCGAGCCGACAGCGATACCATGCTTCGCAATGAAGATTACGAACAGCTCATCCGCCGCTTCGAGGCCGCCGAGTACGACATCCTGATCGGCACACAGATGATCGCCAAGGGGCTCGATTTTCCCCTCGTCTCATTCGTCGGCGTGCTCAACGCCGACGTATCCCTGAATATCCCGGATTTTCGCGCAGGAGAGAGAACCTTCCAACTCGTCATGCAGGTGGCTGGCCGTGCCGGCCGCGCGGAGGGGCAGGGACTCGTCTACGTTCAGACCGGCGCTCCGGAAATGGCTGCCATTCGCCTGGCCGTCCGGCAGGATTTCGAGGCCTTCGCTTCGGAGGAAATCGAGGTTCGGCGACAGCTTCAACTGCCGCCCCTCTGGCGTATGGCCCGAATCGTCCTGGCCGATCCTCGCGATTCCCATCTCAAGCAGGAGGCCGAACGCCTCGCCCATGAGATCCGCCAGACCGCTACAGGGATTTCCTCCTTTCGATGCGATGGGCCGACCCGCTGTGCAATCGAACGGGAGCGGAAGCTGCACCGCTACGAACTGCTCCTCCGAGATCAGACCGCCGAGGGATTGGGCCGTGTCCTCGATCAGGTTCGGGGCAAGGTGTTCCAATCGATCCGTGTCAAACAGTTGATGGTGGACGTCGATCCGACGTCGCTGCTCTGAACCGCAGATTCGTCGGCCGCTCGACATTCTCCGCGAACTCTGAGAATATGCCCGCATGAAGCCGATCGCCACCTATACGGAACGTCTTCTCGAAGTCCGCCGAGACTTCTCCCTCTACGACGATCGCATGGTCGTAGAAGCTCGCTGGCTGATTCGGGGACGGTTCCAGACCGTCGTCAAACTGGACTCCCTCAAGGCCGATACCCGCGTCATCATCGTTCGCTATCGCCTGTATCGCTACGCCGGCTGGATTCTGGCGATCGGGCTGATGATCCTGGCCATGGCCTTCTATAACGCCCAGGGGGGCGCGATGAGCCTCATAGGCCGGATCGCCCTCGGGGTCGCCATGATCGGGGCGGTCTCCCTGGCCTTCACCTACCCGCATCGCCGCATCCACTTCGTCCGGTTCGACGCCATATCAGGGACCGGCGGCCTCGACATCGGCGCAGCCGGCAGCAACGCCAGGGTATTCGAGACCTTCGTCGATCGTGTGACACGCCAGATCCGCAAGCAGAACCGCCTGAACCCGCGCGACGACGCATAGTGCCGTCGCAGACGACGTGCCGGCCCCACAACACGAAGCCGAAAGCTACGAAAAACGGGCCGCCTGGAGCAACTGACTCCCCAGGCGACCCGTTTGCATACTGCCGAATCAGGCGTCCGGCCCTCCTCCAGAGGGTCAGCGCGACCGACGTCGGACCAGGAAGAGGCCCGCGACCGCCAGCAAGCTCATCGTCGCCGGTTCCGGAACATACGTGCCCGTGAAGAAGATGTGATCGAAGTCGACCACCTCATCTCCCGTGCTCGAGTTCGTGTGAGCCGAGATCTTCAACGTGGCCTGTGTCCAACCGTCCGGAATAGCCACCTCGTAGTGAAGGTAACTGTCCTTGGTCAACGAGGTGAGGGCGGATCCGACGACGTCGGCCAGATAGATCGTGTCCACGCCATTGGTCAGAACGGCCCGGAAATAGTCGTCGGCCTCGTAGCTGGTATTACGCAGAAGGATATCGATGCTCGCCTTGACCCCGTCGTACCACGCCAAATCAACGGTTTCGAAGGTCGTCTCGGCCTCATAGCCACGAATACGGAATCGCCGCGGCGAAGAGGTCGAGTCATAGCTGCCCAGCGAGTAGCTACTCCCGAACGGTCCACCAATGGTCCGGGTCGAGAAGCCCAGTTCCGTCTCTCCTAAGCCCGGCGTCCAGTTGGTCACGCCGATAGTCGTCTCGTTGAAAGCGCTATAGGCGATCACCTCGGACGCCACCGGGGCCGTGCCGTTCTCGTCCAGATCCTGATTCATGTTCATCAGCGAGCCCGTGATGGCCGGCAGATCGAGCAAGTCCAGCGCCAGGTTGGCACCCTCGCTGTTCCGAATGGGTTGGTCGGCATTGTACGCCGTAGAATTCGAATAACCGGGGCGGCCGCTGCCCGGGTCGGTCCGCACGGTGCTGTTCATCGCGTAGAGATCGCGGTTCGCGGTGGCGCAGTCTGGGCTCCAGAGGTAGAACGGAATCGTGTAGTTCAGATAGGCCGTGTTCACCGAGTGGTCATTGCCCTGGCCGCCGTGATCCGCCGTCAGGATGATCGAGGTCTTGTTGCGGAGCGTCGCATTGTTCTGGATCATGCCAAAAATCTGGCCCACGTAGCCGTCCACCGCCTTGACGGCATTATTGTAGGCCGTGCTGCCCCACGAACCGGCCCCATCCGGGTCGACCATGTGAATCAGGCTGTAGTTCAGCGGATTGCTGTTCATCGTGGAGATGAAGCTGCTGACGACGCTGGCCGTGCTGGCGTTGTACACGTAGGTGTCGATCTTGTCTGTTCCATTGTCCACGCCAGTCGTATCCGCGGCCCCGTTCGCTGCATTGTAGGACGTATCAATCAAAGATAGCTTGGTCTTCGTCGTGAACAACCCGGTCCGAAGCCCGTTGTCGTGCGCCACATCAAACACGCTCTCCGCATAGAAGGGCGCGGGCTTGTTGTTGTGAATCGTCTGACCGGCGTTCGGATCGGTGTTGCCCGTCCAGCCGTGCCCCGTTTCTGTCGTTCCCTGTACTCGGCGGCCGGTAACGATGCTCACGTGGTTGGGCAGCGTAACACTGTAGTTGGGATCGCATCTCGCATTGTTCGTCCACACGCCATCATGCTGCAACCGCTTGAAGTTCGGCAATTGGTTGCCGCTGATCAGCGACTGCAGGTATGCCGAACCCAGCCCGTCGACGCTGATCTCAATGACGTAATCCGTCACGTCGGCACGTGAAACGGCAGGTGCAAACACTCCCAATACGACGGCCAATAGCGCAATTACGGCTAGAATCTTCCCCATAACAAAACCTCCCTCTCGTCTGTAGTAAAGTGTTGGCAAATAAGCAGGACGCACTGGAAACTGGCAGGAACTTCAGACTACAGCGCAAGGCAGAACACCCGCCTCCTGTTCCCTCGCGACCTCCCATGCCCCTCAAACAACTGCCCCTCAACTCCTCGTATCATCGTGGGGAGCGGCGAGAAAGTCAACTGTCTCAGGTCGTTTCCCCCAGTGTGAACCCGCTCCCGATCGATCGTAACACACCGACCGGACCTCCAAACCCGCAGAGTCCATCAGCCGACCCGGCCTGGCCTCCGCGGCCCCACCCACATCGCGAACCCCGCCAGGCCCGCGGCCTTTGACTCACGCCGTTCTGTGGCGCATGATGGCACATGCAGGCGGGCAACGAAGAGGTCGCGTCCGCCGACAGTTCGATGTCCCAACCCATTCACCAAGGGAGTCGTCGCATGTCTCAACCACTCACTCGACGCGAGTTTCTGGAAACCACGGCATTGGCCGGAGGAATGCTCATGACCGGAGGGCTCGCGATACGCCCGCTCCAGGCCGCCGAAGACGCCGGCTGGCCCAAGATGCCGCCCGTCAGAATCCACGTCGTATACGTGGGGCTGGGCGGAGCCTGGCCCAAGCCGGAATTCGATGCACCGGCCGAGGTGTCGAAGTTCGCAAAGTACCTCGATGGTCTCAAGCAGCGCATGGGCGACGTCGAGTTCCTTGGCGGCGAACTGATCCCCAACACCGACAAGGACGCGACTCAACTGCTGCCCAAGCTGGCCGGAGCCGATGCCCTCCTGATCTTCCACCTGGCCTTCGGCAGCGGTACACCGCTGCTCAAACTCGTCGATTCGGGCCTGCCAACCGGTATCTTCTCGCAGCCCTTCAGCGGGCACGACTGGATGTACGTGCCCCAATGGCAAAAGGCCGGCAAGAAGGTCATCATCGCAGCCTCTCGCGACACGGCGGATATCGACCGCCTCGTGGCGCTCCTCCGCGTGCCGGCCCGCATGCGGCAATCGCGCGTGCTGGTCATCGGAAGGCCCACCGGCACCGAACCGGTGCGTTCGGCTGAGAAGATCAAGGCCAAGCTCGGCACCGAGTCGGTCGTGATCAGCAAAGAGCAACAACTGGAGGCTTACCGCGCCATCGATTCCAGAACCGCCGAGGCCGAAGCCGAAGCCTACTGGCTCAAGGCGGCCAGGAAGATCGTCGAGCCCTCGCGAGAGGAGATCATCAACTCGGCCAGGCTCTATCTGGCCATCAAGAAGATGATGATCGAGAATCGCGCTCAGGCGGTCACAAGCACGCTGTGCATGGGCAATCCGGTGAATGCATGCCTGGCATTCAGCAAGCTCAACGATCTGGGGCTGGTGGGTGCGTGTGAAGGCGACATGGATTCGACGCTGACCATGCTCCTGTTCGGCTACGCATTCGCCAAACCGGGATTCATCACCGATCCGTTGTTCGACCTGTCTCGCAATGCGGTCATCCACGCCCACTGTGTGGCGGCCTCGAAGATGGACGGCCCCGCCGGTTCGCGCCATCCGTTCACGATCCGAACCCATCGAGACGACAACGCCGGCGCCGCCGTCGAGGTCGAACTTCGAGTCGGCCAGGAAATCACCTGCGCCAAACTGGTCAACCTCGACACCATGCTGCTCTCGGCGCAGAAGATCATCGAGATCCCCGACTTCGACGATCGGGGCTGCCGCACCCAATGTACCGCCCAGGTTGCCGACGCACGGAAGATGCTGGCCAACTGGGGCAGCGGCGTGATCGAAAAGACCGACATGATGACGCTCCTGCATCGAGTCGTCTTCTACGGCAATCATGTGACTAATGTGGAGGACCTCGCACAGCTTCTCGGCGTTCGGGTGATCATGGAGGGATGAGTCCTCTCGTGTGACGCATCGCTCCCGCATGAGATGGGTCGTTCAGAGCAAACATGAGGAGCAGGCTCCGCTCGGCAGGCACCATCGATGATCGTATGCCAGGACACAACCGACGGAATCGCCGAGGCGATGCTACAGGGGTTCTTCGAAGGCTGGACCAGGCCCCATGATCCCAAGGCCCACCTCCGAATCCTGCAGAACAGCGATTTCATCGTCCTTGCCGTCGACACGGCCGATCGACGGGTTGTCGGCTTCGTCACGGCGATTACGGATCGCGTCCAGTCAGCGTTTGTCCCGCTCCTTGAGGTCCTTCCGGCTTATCGCAAACAAGGCATCGGCACACAGCTCATGCACCGCATGCTGGACAAACTCAAAGGCATTCCCGCAATCGACATCATGTGCGACCCGGACGTACAACCTTTCTACCAGAGACTGGGGATGCGGCCGTCCGTGGGGGTGATGCTGAGGAACTACTGACATCAAACGAGTGCGACGCCGTTCGCCACCACACGTCGCACCGCAGAAGGAGGTCCTGTGGGAAGACCATCGTGGAACTGCGTGCTTGAACTGGGTACCGATCGCTCGCCCCTCAAAGGCAGCCCGGCGGCCCTGTGCGACGCCATCCGTCGCGGGGCGGACCTGCGAATCTACACAGAGTTTCGCCACAACGAACACATTGACGTCACCTCCGACAATCCGGAACTCATTCGCGAATCTGCGGACTTTCGCACGACCTATCTGATCGACGGCCGTTGGGCGGCCGGCGTCATGACCCTGCGCCAGCCCATCAGCCTGCCCGACGGATTCGGGCCACGGCCCTCCATGTCGTTCTTCCTCTACAACCAGAACGGCCAGCAGGCCATCGCCCGCCCCTATCTCGACGGTCTGCCGGCAACCGGCTCCCCAGGCCCGTCTCCTCTCGATGATCACAGCGATATGCCCAAGTATCACCAACACGACGGCTGGGACGCCGGCACCAATGCCCCCAGCAGCAATTTCATCTACGACTTTGATGTCTATCGCTACTGCGTCCGAGACGATTGGCAGGAAGTCCTCGCCCATCATCCCGACGGCTCCGTCATCGGCGGATCGCTCGACGCACTGGTCGAGGCATTCACGCAGGGCTCTGAAGTGAAGGTCGCCATTCGCGGACTGTGCAGCGATCTGGCCGACGATCCGTCACAGACCGCAGATCACGAGGTCTTCACCCAGACCGGATCCTGCTACTACTACACCGAGCGAAGACTCTTCACGGCCGCCGCCCACCCGCTGGTCCGTGTCCGGCCGGCGATCCCGCTCCGTTACGCCAGCAGAAGCTGGGATTTCGGCTGGCTCATGCCACGCACCGACGGCCACGTGGCACACCTGCGGGTCGATCCCTATACACTCCAATTTCATCGGAGAGAGGGCCGCTATGCCCTGCGGTGGTTCGTCAGGTGAAACAGAACGGACACAGAGCCCTGGCGGGACACCAGGATGTTGCGACGCCGCCCCGCAGGCTGGATGATGTCAAGATACTTAGAATGGAGGAAGCCCCGCATGCACCGTCGATGTCTGCTACCCCTCTGCATGAGCAGTACCCTGTTCGCGCAGGCACCTTCAACGTCGGAGCCCCTCCGGCTCATCCCGGGCCAGAAGCAGCTCTTCCTGGATGACATGGCGGTCCAGGAGGTCCAGAACCTGCGCCGAACCATGCACCAACCGGTCAAACGAGGCGCCGTGATCCGACCCGACCTGGCATGCGACGGCACGCTCGTTCAGATTCGATCCGCCCCCGTGTGGGTACCGGACGAGCAGGTCTACAAGATCATCTACACCGCCTATACCATGGACGATTATAGCCAGATCGGCCCCGCCCTGGCCATTTCCAAAGACGGTCTCCACTGGGAAAAGCCTCTCCTGGCCAAGATGAGGGTCCGCGGAACTCGACAGAACAACCGCATCGTTCTCGATCCCAGCCTCCGCTGGCCGCAAAACTACTTCGAGGGCATCGTATACGATCCCGACGATCCCGATCCGTCCCGCCGCTACAAGGGACTCGTCGGTGCCGAATGGCGGCTTCCCCTGGTCAGCCCTGACGGCGTTCACTGGAGAAAAGTCAACACCACCTCCATGCCCTCCGGCGATGAGTCCACCCTGGTCTACGATCGCCAGCAACGCCGTTTCCTGGCCTTTCTGAAGAGCTGGAATACCTACGGGCGAGCCTCCTCCATCGCCATCAGCACGGACTTCGTCCATTGGTCGACCCCGAGATTCATTTTCGGGGCCGATGCCGAAGACCAACGGCTCGCTCCCGACGTCATCCGCCGATATATCGCGGACCCCGGTTTGGCCAAGCCGCTCTTCGTGGACCCCGATCCGGCCACCGGCTGGAAGCCCCCAAAAGGCAGCCAGCCGACATGGCGAGCCGAATGCTACAACCTCGGCGTCTTCCCGTATGAGGGCCTGTACATCGGTATGCCCATGATGTACTACCCCACCGGCACGTGTCTGCCCGCCAGGAATAACACCGACGGCTTCCACCTCATCCAACTGGCCGTCACTCGCGATCTGGTCCACTGGACGCGGTTGGGTGATCGCCAGGCCTTCATCGGACCGTCTCGTATCGATCATGGGCGAGTGGGTGTCTACGATCGCATCGAACTGTGTGTAACCAACCGGCCCATCGAACGGGGCGACGAACTCTGGTTCTACTACGGCGGACTGAAATGGCGGGACCCGGTGTACGAACTGAATCGGGACGGCACGCCGCGCGATCCCAAGACCCTCAGTGAAGAGGAACTGGCCGATCTCAAGGACGGCTGGGGCGCGGTGTGTCTGGCCGTTCTCCGCCGCGATGGTTTCATTTCGCTGGATGCCGACGATGCAGGCGGACGGCTCATCACCAAACCGCTGCGCGTCGAGGGCACGTGCCTGTTCGTCAATCTGGACGCCCCGAATGGAGAGGCCCGAATCGAGGTCCTCGACGGACAGAGCCGCCCCATTCCCGGCTACTCCGGAGACCGCTCCGCCCGCGTGAAAGGCGATGCCGTTCGTCTGCCGGTGACGTGGGGCGATGCGACCGGACTGGAGAGACTGTCGGGCAAGACTGTCCGGCTCCGCATCCAGCTCAAACGTGCGAAGCTCTACGCGTTCTGGACCGATCGGTGATCGAGCCCGGCGATTGCCATTCGCCGCATGCGAACCACAGGCCCACGGCACGAAGCCCGAAGGACAACACATGATCGCAGTTCGTCGAGAGCAACCCCAGGATGTCCCGGCCGTCCGCCTGATCAACGAGCGGGCGTTCGGCCAACCGCAGGAGGCCAACATCGTCGACAAGCTGCGCGCCGCCTGTCCCGGCCTGCTGTCGCTCGTAGCCGAGCAGGAAGGCCAGGTGGTCGGCCACATCCTGTTCAGTCCGACCACGATCGAGGGGCCGCACGGCGTGCTGAAGGGCATGGGCCTGGCACCCGTGGCCGTCATGCCGGAATGCCAGCGTCAAGGCGTCGGCTCACAACTGATCCGCGCCGGCATCGCCGCCCTGAAAGAGACGGGTTGCCCTCTTATCATCCTTCTGGGCCATCCGGAATACCACCCTCGCTTCGGCTTCGAGCGGGCCTCCCGATACGGCATCAGACCTCAATGGGAGGGCATACCCGACGAGGCGTTCATGATCCTCTGGTTCGACCCGGCCGCCGGGCAGGGCGTGTCGGAGGTGGGCCTTTACCGGTCCGAATTCAATGAGGCGATGTAGGACGGACGTCCCGCGGCATTCCCCTCGGCCTCCATTCCCAGTCGGCAGACGGCCTCTCGTGACGGTCGTCACGTGTCGTTCTGCGAGTTCGTATCGGACTGACTGCCACGCTTGACGCGAATGTACAGGGTCTTCTCGATCGTGGCGTGAACCCTGCCCCTCTCGTCGGTCAGGTTGACTGTATAGATGCGGTCGGTGGACTGCCGCGTGGCCAGCTCAGCCTTGATGCCCTCAATCTCCTCGCGACTCAGGGTGAAACGGGCGTAGAGCGTCGATCGCCCCGGACGTTTGAATCGAATGGTCGACAGCTTGTCCCAGACAATGTGATCGGGACCGAGGATCCTGATCAGCATCATCATGTAGATCGGATCGGTGCACGCATACATGCTGCCGCCGAAAATCGTCCCCACATAGTTCTTTGTCTGCCGGTTCAGAGGCAGCCTGATCCGCACCTCGTGCCAGTCGTCGGCGATGTAGATGAGCCTCGCCCCCGTCCCACGGTAGGCGGGAAAGAAGTTGAAGTACCAACGCTCGAATCGGGTTCGAAGAGACTCCGGCATGGGGGAGTATTCTACCAGAGAGCGGGCGTGTGTCAGGAGCTTCCGTGACCTTCGGGTCCCCCATGCGACGTGCCTCGCACGGCCCTGCTTCTTCCCCTTACGACGACTCCCGTTCTCCAGGACCCTGTAAGGTCTCGCCCGTCGGACCTTGCGAGGCCGCTTCCAGGTCAAGGGGTCGGCAGTACCTCAATCGCCTGAATCATCGCCTCGCGCTGTTCGCTGCCAACCTTTCCACCCACCAGGCGAACTTCGATGATGCCGTTCTTCGGTGCAACGTTCTTGAAATCGAGATCGAAGGCCTTCTGAGCCCCACCCGCCCTTGAGAAGACATCGAGGTCTTCGACCCGTCGCTCGTCGTTGATGAATACCGCCATCGGTCGCTGGCCGGGCTGCGAACACTCCCACTCGGCAAACAGCAACCGAACGTCATACCGCCCCGGTCCCACCGTGACATTCACCGTGAAGTCTCGCGCATGAACGCCATACTGATACAACGTCGAATCGGGCGTCCCGGCAATCGCGGCGGTCCGCTTCGACGTCCACCAGCACTGAGCCACCGAGTCGGTCCCGGCGCCCGATCGGACCACCCACTCCGTGGCCGGCAGCCAGGTATTGCCCTGCGAATCCACCAGGTTCCTTTCCCCTGCGTAGCCGAAGATCATCCGCTGTGGACCGGTCGGACCCCCACCCTGACCATAATCGCTCTTGCCCTCGGCGGCCGAATACGCCACGGCATCCACCCACAACCGGCTGCCCCGAGACAAGGGGCTCCCCGACCCCGTCGCCACGATCCTCAGCGTGTGCCGGCCCTGGGTCAGGCCATTGCTGTAATAGACCACCTGCTGGTGCAAAGTCCTGGGATTCCAGAAATCGATGCCAACCCGCTGTCGGACGCCATCGAGATAGACCTCTGCCAGACCTCCTTCAGGGCCGACCGAGCCGATCACACGCACCTGGTTTCCTTCGAAAGACAGGCCGACGCCGGAGCCCTTGCGCGTTGCCGCGTGAAGCGTTCCGCCCGACGCCTCCGCTTCAGTGGTAGATGCCCAGTCGCCCTCGTATTCCAGCCTCGCATCGTCCACCGCCACCTGTGGATCGTCCCCTTCGACGACCACACTCCTCTGACCGTCGTGTCGAATCGAGACGATCCAGTCGCCCCCGGCCAGTGCCTTGGCCATATACCCCTGCCCCTTCAGGTCGGCGCGGCGCTCCAGGGCACCGCCGGGCGTGGTCACCGAACACGGTTCGAACGCCAGCCTCAGAACGGTCACCGTGTTCTCCGGTGCGTCGAAGGTGGAATAGGTGACTCGACCGTCTCCGTATGCGGCGCGATGGACCACCGATGTGCTTCGCATGATGTGGTTCTCGCGGCAGGGCCCGAAGACCTCCGGAAGCCAGGCCATCGTCCGAAGGACCCACTTCATAGCCGACGGATGCGTCCCCTTGAACCACGCACCCGCCGCGATCACACCGCCGTCGATGCTGTCCTCGACAACGCCCGTTTCGTGGACGTCATACGTGGCGAACACCTGCATCCGCCGGGCCAGTTCCTTGGCCCAGGCGGCAGCCGAAGCATCACCGTCCGCTTCCACCCCGACCCCGTACTGAGCGAAGTCCGCAGCCAGCTCCATCGGGCCCCAGCTCAACGACTGCTCGCAACAGCTCGACGACTCCGGAAGGGCCCAGGCCCCGCTGTACACCTCGCCGCGCGATGCGGGATTCACACCCGTGTGATTCAGAAACAACGTCAGGATGTTCCGCACATCGGTCTTCCAGTTGGGAAACTCGCGCGAGTGATCCATCAGATACCGCGTCACCCAGTCGGTCGTGGTCTGCGCCTGAACCGGGTCCTCCCAGTCCCAGTAGTTCCGTCCCCAGGTGTCATTCACAGTCCAGAGCGGCAGCAGCTTCTCTCGCACATACTGACGCCCTGCGTCGCGGGCCTCGACGATCTCGTTCTTGGCCCCCGTGTAGCCCAGCCGGATCAGTTCATCCAGCATAGCCAACTGGTAGACGATGCCGCCGGTCTGCACATTGCCGGTCTTGTCCTTGCCCCATTTGACCTGTTCGGGATTGGCGTATCTGGGCCATGGCATGGCGCCGGGTCTTGGATCGCGCCGGCTGGCCAGTACGTCGCCCCAGTGCCTGGCCGCATCGAAGAACCGTCTATTGCCGCACAACTGATATGCCCGAAGAAGCGCCACCCCCGCCTCGGCCGCGATGTCCAATTGGATCCAGCCCTTCGGGTCTGCCGGACCGTACGGCTTGCCTTTGACCGGGACACTGATCAGGAACCGCGGCCACGGGTGGTTCGCATCGGTCAGATTGTGGTCGAGCAGCGTGTTGCCGACGACCTCGACATGCGCCATCGCGGCCGGGTCGCCCGTGTAGCGGTAATACTCGCCCCATGCCAGCATCGCCCGCGCGCACATCTGCCCACGGTCGCCGCACATCCAATCGTCCATCGGTGGAATGGTGATCGCACCGTCGGCCGAGATCCGCCACCCGCTGTTGAAGGCGTATTCGGGGGCGATGCCCACCGCGCGGTCTTCCGTCGTCCAGGGATATCGTTTCATCGTTTCGGCCGCCACCCGTACGCGAAGATCACACTGGCCGTTCTGCCCCTTGTACCAAGGTGCGATGACCCCGTGAGCATCCTCGACGGTTGAGTGGGCGAAATATCGATCCTGCCTCGTCGCCGCTCGTACGTATGGCGGACAGAAGACCAACCCCATCAACCCCATCGCGACCGTAACATGACGTGCCTTGATCATGACGCCCTCGCCATTGCCCCTGTCGCCAGCTTACCCGCCCCACTCAAGGTAGGCTATTGCGCCATGGTCCTCAGAGCAACGGCGCCCCGATCTCTTCCAAATGACCCATGCGATCGACCCGGCCAACAAGAAGAACACCTGTATTGCTGCCTAGGTCGGTTGGGATCGGCGGTCTTAGACATTGGAGGTGAAGCTCTGTCAGGGGGCTCAGTGATCAACATGATAACGGACGTTGTCACCCAATCGATCAGAGCGAATGGTATCGACGAGCTTATCCATGGTGGACTTGGATTCGATCGGAGGAGGAACGCGCTCGATGGCTCCGTCGGCATAGTAGGCCCGCACACGAAGTCCCTCAGGACCAGCCCGGGATGGAAGAAGTCGGAGGGTCGCTTCGATTCTCCCGAGATTGGCATGGTCAAACGAGAGTGCTTCCCCCCGCTCGTCCACCCGGCCGGCACCCAAGCCGCAGGCACAGGGATGGTCGTGTGGTCCAAGCAGAAACCGCGAACCCACATCGCCCTTCACCAGACGTTGAGCGATGATCTCCGACAGCCCGCGGTTTTGCAGCTCCTTCGACAACTGCCCGGCCTTCCTTCCAGGAACGCTTGGCATCTCGATTTCGACCACAACGCACATGGCCGGCTGTGTCCGCGTGCATCGCCGGTGACTCGCTCCCGCGGTTCAGGATACAGCCCCGGTCTCAAAGACGGCAAGGTCCGTGTCTATAGCGACAGCACCAGGCGAAGTCCCGTGTCGATCTCTCGCATGACCGTTTCGGGCAGTCGGCGAACCTTCTGTGTGAGGAAACATCGGTCTATGGTGATGACCTGAGAAACGTTGGCGACCGAATCACGCTGCAGACCGGTAGACCGTGCCGCGAGCCGGACGTTGCCGGGGGCCTCGGCCAGCCGGAGGTTCGAACTCAGTACCACGGCGATGACCGTAGCGATACGACTCCTGTTGAAGGCATCGGATTGCACGATAAGAACGGGTCTTCGGTATCCCGGCTCAGAAGCTTGCGGGGACCGCAAGGACGCCCACCACACCTCTCCTCGCTGCATTACCAATCCTCGTGAGAAAGCGAGGCCTCCTGAAGGTTTCTGATATCCTCATCCTGGACGGAGGATTCTGTTGCATAGACCTGATTCAGACGCTCGGTGACCCTTTCCTGGGCGTGTTGTTCCATATATTCCGCGAGCGCCTTCCTGTACAGTTCGCTCCGAGTGACCTTGAGGCGCTTGGCCAGTCGCTCGGCCTTGTTGAATACGTCGGCCGGGATGGATATGGCTGTCTTCATATCAATAGTATAACTACGGTTATACCCATGTCAACCGGGGGCGTGTCGGCTTCCATCCGGCGACTCCGGGGCGGTTCGCCATTCCTGCGCCGGCAATCGTTGAGTCTCCTCTGCCTCGCCGATTATCCTCGAAAGCGTCGTCGGCTTCGCGTATCCTGAACCTGATGATACAGGCATCCCTTCCCCCGTCGTCCGGGAAGGCTTGCGGCAACATGCTGCCCTGCCGTCCATCGGAGGCACCATGAAAGACCCTCAAGACTCTCGCACCTCTACGGGCCATGCCGGCATCAGGGATCAACTCGCCGCCGACAGAACCGTCCTGGCCAACGAGAGGACCTTCCTGGCCTATGTCCGCACGAGCCTGGGGCTGCTGGCGGTCGGCCTCGGTGTTCTCCATTTCGGCAGTTCCCTGTGGATAGAGAATGTCCTGGGCTGGACGTGTGTCGTGCTGAGCGTCGCCGGCCTCACCATTGGGTTCGTTCGGTTCCAGCACATACGGCATCAGATTGCACGGATGCGTCGGGAAAAACCCGGCCCCCACCATGCCGATGACACGTGACGCCGGTTCCGCCACAGAGCGGCACGACGCAACCGCGTTTGCCGGCAAGGTCGAGGTGTGATCATGACCATCGAACGTACACTGCGATCCATCGCCGGATTCCTCATCCTTCTCAGTGTCGCACTGGCCCACTATGTCAGTCCGTGGTGGATGTTCTTCACCGCCTTCGTGGGCCTGAGTCTGCTGCCGTCGGGGTTTACCAACTGGTGCCCGATGATGTGGATCATCGAGAAGGCCGGCCTGCATCACGCGTCTGCGTGCAGTTCGTCTCCCACACCGCGGAGCTGAACGATGCCCTTAAACACCATCACTCCCGAATCACTCCACAAGCAGATCCTCGCCGGACAGCCCATCGACCTCATCGACGTCCGCTCGCCCCAGGAGTATCACCAGGTGCATGTTCCGGGTGCCCGCCTGGTGCCGCTGGACGCGCTCAGCGTGGAGGCCGTGCTGACCGGACGTCTCGCCCCCGACGGCGAGCCGATCTACGTCATCTGCCACTCCGGCGGACGATCTCGCACGGCCTGTGCCCGACTGACCCGGCAGGGATTGAGTACCGTCGTCAACGTCGAGGGCGGAACCTCGGCCTGGCAACAGGCCGGCCTGCCCGTTGAGAGATCGGCCTGAGCGGCGTCCGACCGTCGATGGCCCCGCCATCACGACAACCCCGGCGGCAGTCCCCGCCCTGCGCCGGTGTCTTTCTCCCATCGCGCAACGGGATTCTTCGAACCAACGAACCTTTCCTCTCGCGGAACGTAAAGTACACTGGTGTTTGTTGTCATCTCGAAATCGTACAAGACACAGGTCGACTGCACACGGGTATCTGAGAGTTCCCCTTGCGGCACTCTGCTGCAGCTCACTGTCGGGCCCTTGGGAGGTACATTCCGGTGGGACACATCGCGTGCAACTCGGTCAAGACACTTCGACATCGCATCGGTCTGATCCTGCTGGTGTGGGTTCTCGGCTCGGCCCTGGCGGTCGGGGTGACCCTTCTCGTCAAGCGATGTTGTCCCCGGTATACGAGCACCGTCTTGATCCGCGTCGAATCGGTCAGGCCGGAAAACCCATTCAATCCCTGGGAGGAGCGGCCTATGGACCGCGAGACCACCGAGCGCAGCCTCGGCGATCAGATCTCGTTGATTCGCGACCCGGACCTGCTGAACGAACTATTGGTCATGCCTGAGGTTCGCAACGACACCGAGTGGTTCAAACCGTTCGCGCACAACGTCGACAAGGCCCGGGCAGACATCGAGAGGCATCTTGTCACCAGGCCGGTCAGGGGGTCAAACCTGCTGGAAGTCTCCTTCTCGACACCCGATCCGAAAGACGCCAGGAAGATCGTCAACGCGCTGGCAGATCGGTACCTGAAGAGGGTCCATGGCTGGGCGTTGCGCATGTTCGCTAATGATGCGGAGGCATTCGATAGCGCGCTCCGGCTGAAGGAAGATGAACTGAATACGGTCAAGCTCGACATTCGCGAACTGGAACCCAACGGGCTGATCCCCGCCATGGCGATAGGCGCCCCCACGATGGCGGCTCGCTTGGCAAGCCTTCAGGACGAGTGTGTCCGGAGAGAATCGGAGATGACCTTTCTGCGGACACGCTACCGGACCTATGCCGATGCCACCCCCGAGAAGCTGCAAACCAATCCGGAAATCCTGGCCCGCGTTGAGGCGAATGAGAAAGTGCTCCAGGCCCTCCAGCGCGTCAATCGCCTGAAAGACAAACGGGATGACTTCCTGATTTCTTCGGGAGCCCAGGACCCTAAGATCACCGAGATCGACAAGCGGCTGGTCGCGGCCGAGGAGGACCTCGCCAGAACACGGCAGAGCGTGTTCAAAGAAGAGCGAGACTCCCTCGTGGAGTCTCATCGGGTTCCCTACCTCGTCGCACTGCAGGCCTGTACCGAATTGCGCGAATCCCTGGCCACGACGGCCAGGGCCCAACTGGACCTCGACAAGAATCTCCGACGCCACGACGAGCTGGTGCGCCAGCGAGACACGCTCGATCGAGATCGCGATCGTCTGGCCCAACAGCACCAGGCACTGCTGCTTTCGATCCGAACTCAGGAGCCGGCTCGCATCAGCATCTTCCGCAGGGCCACCGAACCGCTCGAACCCAGTCGCCCTCAACCGAAGACCTGGATCCCTGTCGGCAGTGCGTTGGGCCTCCTGATGGGCGTCCTCCTGGCCCTGGTTCTCGGTGGTCGGAAAGAGGAGTCGCCGCCTCAGACCGCATGAGGCGTGCCTTCCGATCGAAGGAGACGCCCGCCGCAGCATCCAACCGGACCCCGCGCGCAACAGGACCACCCTTGGTGCGAATCCTCGAATTGGATTAGAATCATCTTTGCGGTTGTCCCTTTGGGGGGACCGTCTGCGGCGGCCTTCGTGTGTCGTTCGGGAACGTGCTCCGCCGGTGGGTGTTCCGTTCACTTCCGGTCGTCACAGGCCGTCCGATCCAGTCAAACACGATTCCGGGGACGTGGGGAATCATGACGGCAATCATGCCGAGATCCGCGTGGGTCGGTCCGCTGATCAGTTGCCTGATCGCAACGTCCGCATTCGCCTGCCGGTATTCCGTTCGTGACGTCGGGTTCGTCGAGATGGGCGACCCCCCCTATCGTCTCATTGTGATCGTTCGAGACGACACCCCTGCCGAGTGGGTGAAGGTGTGTGAACGGGCCTCCTACTCAGCTCTCCTGGACAGCAATGTGAGATTCAGCATGGCCAATCCGGACCGGCAGAAGGATCACGAGGTCACGCGACACATCGATCCTCGGCAGCAGCTCTCGTCGCCTGCCGCAATTCTGCTCTCGCCTCAGGGAGGGTCCCTGCGGCTGGCCCCGCCGCCTGCCGCGAACGACGACACGGCCATGGCATCGTGGCTGGAGAGCGCCGTGGTCTCGCCCACCCGTATCGAGCTGATCCGGGCCACCGTCGAGGCCTACTGCGCGATTCTCCTGATCGAGGGTGACGTCGCCTCGGAGAACCGGAAGGCAGTAGAGGCGATCGGCGCGGCCATTGAGGAGACCCACAAGGCGATGGGAAATCTGCCGAAGCCCATCACCAACCCGCCGCAACTCGTTCGCGTATCGGCAAGTCATCGCCCGCGGGAGAACGTTCTGCTCTGGAGCCTCGGGGCAGATGCATCGGCCATCGCACAACCGTCCGCGACAGTCATCTATGGCCGCGGGCGCCGGATCGGACCCGTCTTCAAGGCCTCGGCAATCACACAGGCCTCGTTGCTCGGCGTCGTGTCGCTCGTGGGCGAATCCTGTGAGTGCGGCATCGATCGCCAGCAGATGCTTGGCGTGATGGTTCCGTTGCGATGGGAAGACGCCGTGCGGGCCCGAGCGACTCGAATCCTGGGCTTCGATCCGGAGAATCCCATGGTCAGAACCGAGGTCGCCCAGATCCTCTCCATGGGCCAAGGCCGGCCGACGAGTCAGCAGGGGCGTGACGAACTCGAACTGATGGGCTACAGTGAACAAGTCATCGAGTTCCGATCGGACTCGAACGACGCCGCTACCAACGGCAACCCGGCAGAGAGGGACGGGGCGGCCACGCCGACCGAAACTCAACCGGAGGCATCCGAATCGAAGCCGGCACCGTCTGCCTTGGAAGCCGCTGGCGAGGTCAGGACATTGCCCGCTGTCGACGGGAAGAGTCGCCAGGCTCAGCCGAGTGTCAGTTCGGTGTGGTGGGTCGGTGGCTCCCTGGCGATCGCGATTCTCGTAGGTGGCGTATTCATCATTCTCTGGGCCCAGCGGAGGGCGGCATGACGACGTATGCCCTGATCCTCAAGGAGATTCGCCATCGGAAGGTGAACTTCCTGCTGGGTACGCTCGGGGTCGCAGTGGCCGTCACGCTCTTCGTCTTCTTCGTCACGGCAGCGGACGCCTCGCGACGTGAGACTGCCCGCCTGATGCGCGACATCGGCCTGAACCTGCGAATCATTCCCAAGAACACCGACATGAATAGATTCTGGGCGTCAGGCTTCAGCGACCAGACGATGCCGGAGGCCTTTATCGATCGGCTGGCCTCGCAGCGGGGGCTCCTCTACACCCACCTTCAGGCCACCCTTCAGAGGCGAATCGAATGGCGCAACCGCCAGGTCATCCTCACCGGAATCCGCCCGGAAGTATCGCCCCCGGACCGCCCCGAATCCCCCATGACCTTCAAGGTCGAGCCGGGGACGGTATACGTCGGCTTCGAGTTGGCCCGCGAGTTCACCCTCAAGAAGGACCAGCCCATCGAACTCGGCGGGAAGACGCTGCGGATCGAACGCTGCCTGTCCGAGACC
This sequence comes from uncultured Planctomycetales bacterium, assembly GCA_964446835.1. Lineage (GTDB taxonomy): Bacteria > Planctomycetota > Phycisphaerae > UBA1845 > JAFGLZ01 > CAYUQT01. The sequence goes on from CAYUQT010000021.1 coordinate 37,680, forward strand.
GGCAGCGATGACGACATTCGCGTGTACGGGCACCTTCGCGACGTGCAGGACGTGCTGAAGCTCTCCGGCCAGATCAACGAGATCCGGGCCCTGAACTGCCTCTGCCTCAATGTGAACCAGGATCCGATCATCGCGCTGCGCGAGCAGCTCGATCGCGTATTGCCCGACACCAAGGTCATTCAGATGAAGGCCATTGCCGACGCCCGCGAGAACCAGCGGCGGATGATCGAGCGATATCTGGGACTGATCCTGCCGTTCGTACTGGTCCTGACCGTGGTGTGGGTCGGCCTGGTGGCAATGGTCAATGTTCGCGAGCGGCGGCAGGAAATCGGTATCCTTCGCGCGATCGGCCACGGCTCAGGCAAGATTGCCGGGCTCTTCCTGGGCAAAGCGGTGGTGGTCGGGTTGGCCGGGGCTGTCGTCGGGTTCGCCGTGGGGACGTGCATGGCAATGGTGTTCGGCCCGGACGTCTTTCGAATGGTGTCCAGGACGATCCGCCCGGCCTACGAACTGTTGGGCTGGTCGATGCTGATCGCCTCGGTGTTCTCGGCCATGGCGAGCTTCATCCCGACCAGTCTGGCGATCACGCAGGATCCGGCGGTCACGTTGAGTCAGGAGTGAGCGTGCTTCGACTCGAACACATCGGCAAGGTCTACCGAAGCCGCACTCGGCAGGTGCCGGTGTTGGAAGATGTCAACCTCGACATCGCCGAGGCAGAGTTCGTCGCCGTCCACGGACCGAGCGGCTGCGGCAAAACCACGCTGCTGCTGACGATCGGAGGGATGCTCCGTCCGACATCCGGACGCGTGTCGATCGACGGCAAGGACATCTACGCCCTGGCCGAGCGGCAGCGGACGCGGTTTCGCGCGGAGACCATCGGCTTTGTCTTTCAGATGTTTCACCTCGTGCCGCACCTGACCGTCGTCGAGAATGTGCTGCTGCCTGCCTCGGTAGGCGATACCCCCGATTCACGGCGGCGGGCGGGCGAACTGCTGAAGCGGCTGGGCCTTACCGATCGGCGAGACCACAAACCCGCCGAGCTGAGTACCGGTGAAAGGCAGCGTGTGGCGCTGGCCCGCGCGATGATCGCCCGACCGCGATTGATCCTGGCCGATGAGCCGACCGGGAATCTCGACCCCGACAATGCCGCTGAGGTGATGAGGCACCTGGCAGAGTTTCGTCGCGGCGGGGGCGCGGTCGTCGTCGTTACACACGGAACGTCGGCCGACGAGCATGCAGACCGTGTTCTGGAGCTGAGAAACCGCCGGCTTGAGACGGCGTCCTGAAATGGGCGGATGAGGATAAGGGAGTCATCCCTGAGTCGTCCGATGGGACCTTCTGGAGAGTACAAGCGATGCAGCGAGAGTATCTGAGCGTCGAAGCGTCGGTACGCGAGAGGAAGCACGGGCCTGCCACCGCCGCGGTGTGGCTCGCCGCTATGGGACTATTCGCCGGTTCCGTCGGTGCCGCCGACTGGCCGACGTATCGGGCAGACCGGGCTCGATCTGGAATCAGCACGGAATCCGTCACGCCCCCGCTCTCGCTGCTGTGGACCTGCACACCAGCCCACGCCCCCAAGCCGGCCTGGCCGAAACCCGCCGAGGAACGGCACCGGATGGAGTTCGATCGTGCCTACTTCACAACAATCGCGGGCGGATTGGTCTACTACGGCTCGTCGGTGGATGACAAGGTGACCGCCCTCGATGCCGCAACGGGGCAGGTGAAGTGGGTGTTCTTCGCGCAGGGGCCGGTGCGGTTCGCCCCCTCGATCGCCAACGGCCGCGTCTACGTCGGATCGGATGACGGCTATGTCTACTGCCTGACAGCCGGCGAGGGCAAGACGATCTGGAAATACCGCCCCGGCCCAAGCGACGAAAGGCTTATCGGCAATGGGCGAATGATATCGCGGTGGCCGATCCGCACCAGCGTGCTGGTGGACGGCGGCGTGGTGTACTTCGGCGCAGGCGTGTTTCCGGCCGATGGCTTGTTCGTCTGCGCACTCAAGGCGGAAGACGGCACCGTTCTCTGGAAGAACGATTCGGTCGACGACAAAACGCACGAGTTGATCTACGGCGGCGTGACAACCCAGGGCTATCTTATCGCCTCGGAGAACAACCTCTACGTGCCGGCCGGGCGCGCGATGCCGGTAGCCTTCGACCGGAAGACCGGCAAGTTCCTCTATGTCTGCGATGCGGGTGACAAAACAGGCGGATCGTGGGCACTGGTCAGCGGCAATGAACTGATCGCCGGCGTCGACAACTCAGGCACACCCGCCAAGGTCGCCTACAAGGAGGGCGCCGGCACCCCCGATCGAGACTCGTTCGCGTGGTTCCCTGGAATCGACATGATCGTCGCCCCCGAAATGACCTACATGCTGACCGACAGCGGTGTGTATGCCATCGATCGAAAGTCCTATGCGACGATGCGCGAGAAGGCGCGCAGCCTCGGGCATCAGAAACGATCCCTGGCCGGATCGATCAAGATCAACCGAGACCAATTCGCCAAGGCAACCCCGGAGAAACGCCGGGAGCTGGACAAACTGACCGCCGAGGCCGGTAAGAAGATCGCCGAGATCGAGGCCGAGACCGAGCGGCTCAAGACCCAGTTGTATGCCTGGAAACACGTCGGCAAGGACCTTCAGGCCATGATTCTGGCCGGCGACGTGATCTTCGTCGGCGGGAAAGGAATCGTCACCGCCCTGAACGGCAAGACGGGTGCCGTACTCTGGAACGGCGAGGTCAACGGCACCGCGGTGGGACTGTCGGCAGCGGATCGGCGCATTTGCGTCAGCACGGATCGTGGCGCGATCCACTGCTTCGGATCCGTCGCGGACGCCAACGCGAAGGTCGCGCAGAAGCCGACCGCGCCGCCCCAGGGTCCCCGGGAACGGACGTCCACCACTCACGAAGCCATCGCCAAGGCGATCGTCAAGCAGGCCGGCACCGACAAGGGCTGGTGTCTGATGCTGGGGTGCGGTGACGGCCGGCTGGCTCGCGAACTGGCACGGGCTTCGCAGTACAAGGTCCTCGGCCTGGAACCCGATCCGACGAGGCTGGCTCAGGCCCGACAAACGCTGGAAGCCGCTGGCCTGCTGGGCGCCCGGGTGGCCGTCGAGCCGTGGACTCTGGCGGTGCTGCCGGACTACTTTGCCAACGTCATCGTCTCCGACGAGCCAATGACCGCCAAAACGCTCACCGCCTCGTCGCAACAGGTTCTTCGCGTACTTCGACCGTTCGGCGGAACGGTATACCTCGGCCGGCCGAAGGGTACGTCCGGCAGTCCGAACGAGGAGGAATGGACCCCGCTGGCAAACGCGCTCAAGACCGCCGGGCTCGGTGACGTTCGACTCTCCAAGGAAGAGGGCCTCTGGGTTATCGGTGTTCGCGGCAGGCTCGAAGGGGCCGGGGCCTGGACCCAGCTCTACGCCGGTCCGCACAACACCGCCTGCTCGAACGATATGTTAGCCGTTGCACCGTTCAATACGCTCTGGTTTGGGGAGCCGGGACCGGAATCCATGGTCGAACGCCACGCACGTAACACGAGTCCCGTCGCAGGCAACGGTCGACTGTACATCCAGGGAGAAGAGGTGCTGACGGGCATCGATGCCTATAACGGCACGATCCTGTGGAAGCGGGCAATCCCTGGGGCGGTCCGCGTTCGTGTCGATGTGGACGGCGGAAACCTGACCCTGCGGGATGACACACTCTATGTGGCCGCGGAGGACAAGTGCTATCAGATCGAAGGTCAGACCGGCAAGGTTCTGCGCGTCTACGAACTCCCACCGGCATCCGATGGGGGGCCGCGGCGATGGGGCTATCTGGCAGCCGCTGGTGATGTGGTGCTGGGTTCCGCCGCCTTTCCACTGAAGCGCGACTATGCGGCGATCTGGAAATCGCTCGTTAAAGACACACAGTGGAAGGACCCGGCCGATGTCCCGCCGGAACACGCCGCGGCGCTCGAGCGCCTCAAGGCCAAGTATCCCGTTCCCGACGCGCTGGCCCGAGCCGAACTCCAGCGATCGGGCGAGCTCTGGCACTCAGTGACGGACTTCCCGGCCTGGGGCAGTGAGAAGGGTCCGAAAGATTCGGTGACCACCCGGATGATGGTCAGCGACATCGTCTTTGCGATCCAGCCGGGCAAGGCGGATTCGCCCTTGTGGGTCTATCGCGGGCAGAAGATCCCGCAGATATCGATCACCGTCGGTGACGGCGTCGTCTACTTCCTGGACAACGGCGTGACCGCCGAACAGAAGTCCGCCGCGATCAGTGAGAAGCGATCGCTCATCGCCAAGGGCTCCTACGAAGTGGGCGACGAGGCCAATGCCGGCAAGGATATCGAGGATGTGCGGCTCCTGGTCGCCCTGGATCTGGCGACAGGCAAGAAACTATGGTCTAAGCCGATCGACCTGACGGGCTGCGGCGGCGACAAGGTGGGGACGGCCTATCAGGACGGGCTGCTCGCGTTCTTCGGACACTTCAGCAACCATGACAAGAAGCTCTTCGCCGACAACTCGCTTCGCTGGCGGCGGATCACCACGATTCAGGCCAAAACCGGTGACGTGATCTGGTCGAGGCCTCTGAACTACCTCCGGCGGCCCGTGATCGTCGGCGACACGATCATCATCGAGCCGCGAGCCTGCGAACTGCGAACCGGCAAGATCCTGATGCGTCCGCATCCGATCTCCGGCGAGCCGGTACCATGGGAATTCCTCAGACCCGGACACAGTTGCAGCGTCACATCGGCCTCGCCGAACTGCATCTACTACCGCTCCTATTGTGGAGCCATCTATGACCTCAAGCGTGATGCCGGGGTGAGTCTGTTCGGCAGCATTCGCCCCGGGTGCTGGCTGAACATGGTTGCGGCCAACGGCCTTCTCATGATGCCGGAATACAGCTCGGGCTGCACCTGTTCGTTCCCGGTGCGATGCTCGGTCGCGATGAAGCCGGCATCGAAGCTGCCGGACGCCGGGTGGACCGTGTTCGTGACGCACGGACCGGAAACGCCGGCGCGGCATCTGGCAATCAACTTTGGGGCACCCGGCGATCGACGCGACGAATCCGGCACGATGTGGCTTGCCTGGCCGCGTCCGAAGGCCGATTACGGCGTGAGGTTCCCGCTCGATCAGTCCATCCTGCCGAACATGGGGTACTACTGCCAGGACGTCGGGAACACCTCTGTGGGCGGCACGACGGCCCCCTGGCTGTTCACCTCCGGTTGCACGGGGCTGACCCGATGTGAGTTGACGCTGGTCGACAACATCTGGTCCGAGGGGCCTGGCACCTACACCGTTCGCCTGGGATTCGCCGCCCCGGCTGAAGATGCCCCTGCCCGGCGCGTCTTCGACATCAAGCTGCAGGATCGCGTGGTGTTGAAGGGCTTCGACATCGCGCAGGCCGCCGGCGGTGTCGGTAAGGCAATCGTGAAGGAGTTCAAAGGGATACCCGTCGCGAGCCGCCTCAAGCTCGAGTTGGTTGCCACAGCGACCGGCGCAACGGCGGCCCAGGCCCCACTGATCAACTGTATGGAAGCGGTGCGAGAGGACGGATTGCCCATCGAGACCCGCGTGCAGGCCAAGCCTCTGTCGGAACAGGAGGCAAACGCCCTGCTGGCCGACGCAAAGACCCGCCTCGACGGAAAGAAGACCGACGAGGCCATGGGGCTGTTTCACACCCTTCTCGACGGTGCGCCGTCGGTTGGTCTCAAGGTGGCAGCGATGGAGGGTTTGGCGTCGATCGGTAGCGCAAAGTCGCTGAACCGAATCGCACTCTATTGCAGGGACACCTCGCCGATCCTCCACAACTACCAGACGCCAACGGATGAGCTTCGTGTGGCCGGCGCCAAGGCACTGGTGGCCATTGCCGTCAACACGGCCGGCGAGAGCAAAGACCGATCGGTCCGCATGCTCCGCCATGCCAAGTCGCTGACCGCCAATGCCGCCGTTCGACAGCGCGTGGCCGAAGCCCTGGCCAGACTGGGGGTCAAGGAGGGCTGACGTTGTCGGGGCCTTGTTTGATAGCCAAACACTGACTCCGCCGACAACAGTGGAGAATCCGCAATGAGCGAATCCGCCTCTCGACGTTCGTTCCTTCAAACCCTCGGTTGGGGCGCGGCCGCCCTGGGGCTGGAGCAATCCACCCGCGCCGAAGACAAGCCAATCCAGGGTTTCGAGAAGGCTGCGACCAGCCCGGACGCCTCAAAAGGCTGGACCCCGATCTCCGATCGCAAGATTCGTGTCGGCATCGTCGGATACGGTGTCTGCCGGTTCGGGGCGGCGTTCGGCTTTCAGAATCATCCGAACGTGCAGGTGACGGCCGTCAGTGATCTGTTTCCCGACCGGTGCGCCGCCCTGGCCAAGGCATGCCGCTGCGAGAAGACCTACCCCTCGCTCGAAGAACTGGTCAAGGACGACACTCTTGAAGCCGTGTTCGTGGCCACTGACGCCCCAAGTCACCCCCGGCACTGCATCGAGGTCCTGAAACATGGCAAGCACGTGGCCTCGGCGGTTCCGGCGGCCTACGGCTCGCTCGAAGATGCCGACAGGCTCTTCGAGGCCGTGCGAAGCAACGGCCGGAAGTACATGATGTTCGAGACGTCTTACTTCCACGAGGATCTGCACGCCATGCGGCAGATCTACAACGCAGGCGGCTTCGGCAAGCTCATCTACTCCGAGGGCGAATACTATCACTACACGCAGCAGCCCATCGACTCATACAAGAAATGGCGGACCGGCAGCCCGCCGCAGTGGTACCCGACGCATTCAAATGCCTATTATGTCGGCGTGACGGCGGGGAGCTTCACAGAGGTATCCTGCATGGGAATGCCCAGCCAGTTCGAGTGGCTCCAGCCGGCCACGAACCGCTACAAGAATCCCTTCGGCACCGAGGTCGCCCTGTTCCGCACGAGCGAAGGCGGCATGGCGCGAATGGTCGTCAGCAAGGACACCCCCGGAAAGGGGGGCGAGATGGGCCGAATCCGCGGGCAACGAGGCTCGTTCTACGGCAGCTACGAGGGGCTCGAAAAGAACCTGCCGCCGACCAGGCGCCCGCCGCTGCCCCCCGGTGTTGAAGCTGGCGGCCACGGCGGATCCCACGGCCACCTCATGAACGAGTTCGTGACCGCCATCCTCAAAGACCGCAAGCCCCTGGTCGACATTGCCCAGGCGCTCAATATGACCGTTGCAGGTATCGTGGCCCACCAGTCCGCCCTGAAAGATGGCGAACGCTTGAAGATTCCGCAGTACACGTTGTAGAACGCCCATGAGCCGCAGATGGCACACGCACAAGGAAACCAGCCCCCCGCTGTGCGAGCCTACCAGTATCGCCAGTACACATAGAACCAGATCGCCGCGTAGATCGAGTACCACAGAATCAGGCTCTTGTACCAGGGCGTGGGACCCTCAGACAGATTCGACAGGCTCGCCCGACTCCAGACGGTTGTGGCGATCTGGGCAGGCTGCGGAGGGGGCGTTGCCAAAGACACGATCGCTATGCCGATCATCGTGATCGCCTGGGCGATCGCACCGAGGTACAGCCAGTGCAATGTCACGCCAGCCTTGAACGCAATAGCCACGACAAGGCCCTGGATGACGATACCGCCGATCAACCCAAAGACGCCCCCAGCATAGTTGGCCCGTCGCCAGAGCAACCCCATCAGGAACACCGAGATGAACGGCGTGGCGGTGAAGGTGACCAGCGTCTGGAAATACGTGAACATCCCGCCCATCACGTCGACGAGTGGGGCCAGGAAGCAGGCCGCAAACAGGCTGACGACCGACGCGATCTTGCCGGCGCGAACGACGCTGGCCTCGTCGGCCTGCGGGCGAATCAGCTTCTTGTAGACGTCGAGGGCGAAGATGGTGGCCGTCGAGTTGACCAGTGCGCTCAGCGTCGACATCACCGCGGCCAGAAAGCCCGCAAGGACGATCCCGCGAAGACCCCATTGCGGCGAGAGCTCCTTCAGCACAAAGGGGAACGTCTTATCGGCATTGTCCAGCGGTGGCGCCATCTTCATCACGTGGATCCAGTGGTAGACAATGAAGCCCAGGAAGCACGTCACCAGCGGGCGGATGAAGTTGATGAAGCCGGCGAAGATCGTACCCATGATGCCGTCCCAGATGGAACGTGCGCCCAGCACCCGTTGGATCATCACCTGGTTGGTGCCCTGGTAGAAGAGCATCAGGCCCATGGCCATGAAGATGAGCCCCAGGAACGGTGCCTTCGGATCGCTCGGCGGACAGTAGAGGTGGAAGCGTTCCGGATGGGCCTGGATCATCGCCCCCCACCCGCCGGGTATCTTCGCCAGCGCGATGAAGAACAGCACCACACCGCCGCCGATCAGCAGCAGGCACTGCATCAGGTTGGTCCACATCACCGATTCGAGCCCGCCCCGAACGGTGTAAAGACACACAATGGCCGTGGCGCCAAACAGAACAAAGTAGAAGTTCATCCCGCTGAGTTCGGAAAACGTCAGGCTGCCACCGTAGAGCACGGGCACCAGAAAGACGATGATGTAGGCGACCAGCATGACCCACGAGTAGATGCTGCCGCACAACGGGCCGAAACGCCGCGTATAGTACTCGGGCACCGTCATGATCCGGCACTTCAGATAGACCGGAATGAAGAAGATCATCACCAGGGTATAGCCGGGCAGGCTCCACCACTCCCAGTTGCCGATGCCCATGCCATGGGTGTAGGCCGCCCCGACCGTGCCGACGATCTGCTCGCTCGACACGCTGGTGGCCACCAGGCTCGGACCGATCAGCCACCAGGGCAGCTTTCCCGAGGCGAGGAAGTACCCCAGCGTCGTGTTCTCCTGCTTGCGGGTGACATAGAGCCCCACCCACGAGACCAGCACCAGCGAAACGACGATGACGATGATGTCGTAAATGTTCAGCGAAAAGTTGTTTGGCATGTGCATCGGACGGGCTTTTGACCCACCACTCACCAAAGATCCAGGACCTGTAGCGATCAATGATCCCTGCTACACTCCGCCGAAAACCCGGAACTCACCTATCGCAGAGGTCCCGACCGGATTCGGCGTCGCGTCGGCGTCCACCAGGGTACCGTCGGACCTCATCTTCCCCAACCGTACAGCGATCGGATCGCCGGCATACGACTCTCGCTGCATCGTCCGCACGACCCACCAGAGCTTGCCGTCGAGCGATACCTCCGCGAATACTTGGTCCGGCTCGAGCCGCAGCCGCAGCCATACGCTTTTGTTGGTGGCCGTCTCGGTGTCCACCAGCATCTGGATCTGACCATCGTCGATCCCGAGGCGTCCCTCCGTCGGCCGAACATTGAACCGCAGGAAGCGGTCCTTCCACACAAGTCCCAGGCCGCTGCCCCACGTCATGCCCTGATCAGTGCCGGAATCGATGCGGCACTCGACCATCGTCACACCCTTGGGCAGGTCCCGTTCGACAAACACACAGTGGTGGGCGTTCGCCGTCAGCCTCAATTCGCCCTGCTGAACGTCCAGCCGGGTGCCAGGCTTGCTGGACAGCTTCGCTCTCCAGGGGGCTGCCAGCCGACCCTGCGGATCGACGGGAAACGGCCCCTCGGCCAGAACCCGTCGGTTCCCGCCAGCCGAAGCGTCGGCTCCTCGATAGGCCGGGGCATCATGCGTCTCGTGATCGACGATGAACAACCAGCCCCGACCGGGCATCACCGTCACGGCATCGTTCACGCCGAACAGCGTGGCCTCCTGGAAATCCTGGACCGCAGGTGCGAACAGGTGCGCCTTACCGGCGTTCAGACCAATAGCCCCGAAATCGATCGTGAGGCGAACCTTCACCGGAATTCGCGCCCAACTGGCCAACGAGATCAGCGTCTTGTCCTTCTTGACGTATGCGGTGGCCAGCACCTCGGGATGATCCGTTCGGACCGGGCAATCCGGTTCCCAGTAGCCGATCATCCGCGACTCGCCGATCCCGAAGGCGTCCCAGAGCTTCCACATCTTGGCCGGCTCGGGCGACCACGGGATACGCGACGTCATGCCGTAGAGCATGCCGCGCCAGCGATTGCCGCCGTCCTGAAGCATATCGCCCATCAGCCCGAAGGGGATGCCCGTGATCTCGACCAACCAGTAGTCGGGCGGATCGTCGTAATTGAAGCTCTCGCCGAACCACAGGCGATCGATGAACGGAAAGTACTCCATGTACTGGATCGCCGGATTCTGCGAAAACCCCGTGTTCGAGTGCAGGTCGATCATACAGCCCGGCCGGTTCCGATCCATGACTTTGCGCATGCGTTTGATGATCTGCCGGTCGTAGGTCACGTCGTCGAGATACAGGCCGTCGATCTGAATGTTCTTGACCAGCCAGCCGAGCCCCTCGATGTAATAGTTGTACCAGCGCGACGCACCGCTCGTGACAACCGACGCACACACCGATCCGTCCGGGAATGGCGAATACCACGAAGGCGTGTAGCCGGTCACCAGGTGCTCCTTCAGCCACGGGAATCCGCCGCCGCCGCCCGGGGCAAGCACCTCGTTGCCCAGGCTCCGCAGGGCCCAGAGTTCGGTCACATGATTCGTCAGCTCGCGAACGGTGTAGTAGATCTTGAGCTTCATGCCCTTCTCGTGGGCGGCCTTGACGTGCCCGGAGAGCTTGTCGTTGGCGATGAAGGGATAGTTGATGAACGGGTTGTACTCGTTGGCGTGGTGAACGTTGATGACGTTGCCGCCGGCCTTAGCAACCGTGTCGATCGGCGCCACGTCGTGATAGTAGCGCGATCGGAAATGCGCCGCAGTGTCCAGCGGCTTGACCGGAGTCGCCAACAGAGCGAACTCGAAGGTGATCTCCTGACCCGCCAGTAATTGCCGCGGACCGCTGTAGGCCTTCACCAGCACCTGACTGTCACCCACCTCGGTGACCGTACAGCCGCCCTTGCCGCCGTTGTGCCACGTCGCCGGCGGGTCGAGCTGCTTGAGCGACCAGTACAGGTTCACCATCGGCCCGCAATAGCTCGCACCCCGCAGCTCACACATCAGGCCCGCATGCACGTTGCCCAGCCAGAAGCTGTCGTAGTATTTGGCTCCGCCCCACTTCCACGACCACTCCTTGGGACGGAAGCCACCCTTGCGGCCGATGCCCAGAATGTAACCAGCCACCTCCCGGCGATACGGAACCTCCAGTCGGAGGTCATCCACAGCCATCGCCGTCGTCGGCTTGAGCGTCAGGCGATAGGTGATATGCCCGTCGAATTCCATGTGGGCCCGGCAGGCCAGCGACAGGCGATCGTCCGAGACCCGCGATTCCCACTCGATGGTTCCCGAGGCCTGCTTGACGAACTCCGGCTTCCCGCTGGGCAGCCGAACCTCGCCGTCGGACCCCTGGATCACAAACCGCATCGGCTCGGCCAGGATCTCGTCCCTTCCACTGGTGATGCTCTCGGGCAGGCCGGTCGGGCTCAGTCGCACCTTCCGGCCGAGGCACTGCACCGTCTGCCCCTCCACGGCCAGCGGGGTATACGGAGCGGTCACCTCATCGTCGATGCCAATGGTCGAATCGAGCCACGCCAGACGCGAATGCCGCCACGGCTGGCCGTCGCCGCGATCTTCAAGAACCTCCGGTCGCACCTCCAGGCGGATCGTCACGGGAATCGGCTCGGTCTCTTTGGCCCTCAGGACCAGACGACCCGTGTAAGGACCCGCGGCAGCGTCTTTGGCTATGTCGATGCCGAACCAGAGCGCCTGGACCTTGCCCTGAGCGACGTGGACGGCCTTCTTGAACGGACGGCCCTCCCAATCGATGCCGCCGAGGTTGATGCACCGCAGGGCCTTGGCCGGAATAACCGCCGGTTGGTTCGCATGCCGCAGGTCTTCGAAGTCGATCGCTAGGTCGTGCAGCTCCTGCCGCGGGGCGTACACGCCGATCTGAAAAGCGTAAAACTCATTTCGCTGCGCCTGTCCGGAGAACTCGGCCGCCGGACCGTTCTCGATCCAACGCAGCGGCAGATCATCCGTCATGCGAATCGGGCGCACGCGGTCTTCCGGAAAGAGCAAACAGGGACGATCCGGGAAGCGGGCGACAAACGCCTTCAGCTCATCGGCCGTGGCCACAACCTCCATCGGATCGAACCGCTCGAATTCGGCGCGGGCCTGAAGCTCAACGACCTTCGCCTGCGGCAGGCTTCGCCAGGCTCCCTTACTCAAAGACTCCGGCGCCAGGCTGTTCTGCTGAACCCAGGCCGCATCGGCGGTGTTCTCCGGCTGAACGTAATCGAACCGATAGCCCCCATAGGCCGGGTCGGGAATGTAGGGCAGGTAGTAGATGTAGTAATCGCCCGGTGCGGTGGCCGGAGCAAACAGGACATCTCCGGCCTCTCGGTTGATCTGGGCTCGCACAACGTTCCGGATACGCTTCCCCGTCGCCGCGTCGAGTACCACAATGTTCTTGCCGGCCGCGTTGTGATCGCGACGTCGCCACGGAATGTGAACCCAAACCACAGGGGCACCCTTCTCAACGCGAACGATCGCCCGATGGTGGCCCAAACCGGCGTCCCAGAGTTGCGTCGCCACACTGTACGGAACCTTCTCCGAAGTCGCTCCCACGCTCAACCATGCGCAGGTCATGGCCCATATCATGGTGATGAACCTCCAATAGGTGCCCCTGGATACCTCCGCGGAAGACGATCGATCTCCGGATGCGACGTCCCGTCCGGCCGGAACGCCCCCGTGGCACACGGCCTCTCGAGAGGTCATCCATATCGAAACGTGATGCAGAGTGTGACGGAGGGCGGCTGTCCGTGCAACTCTTGAAACGGTGCCGGGGAGCACAGGCCGATTCGCCAACGGCCCGAACCGCGATGAACCGCCGCGCGCCCCCCGGAAGACGAGCGGCCGGAGATCGTCACTCCGATCGAACCCGCTTGCCGACAGCGGCCAGATAGACGGCAAACTCCTCGCGCCCGTCGACGTCGAGCAGGCGGCATACAAGCTCGTCGTCGAAGGCGGCAATCGCACAACACGACAGCCCCATCGCTTCGCACGCCAGATACAGATTCTGGCAGACATGCCCGGCATCCAGATAGATGTAGCGATAGGCCCGCTGCTGGTACTTCCAGCGGGCGCGGTCGATGACGGCGGTCCAGGCGAAGGTCACGGCACAGGAGGCAACGGTCCGCTGTTCCAGACAGGCGTCGGAAGCCTGTTCGCCGATGACGGACTCCTGCCGCAACTGAACGAGCTGATGTTCCACCGGCAGGTAGCGATACAGCCCTCGATCGAGCGACGCGACGTTGTTGACGATCAGGTAGGTCTCCAGCGGGTGGCGTGCCCCCGCCGACGGCACGGTCCGCAGCGTGTGATCGCCGGCAGCCTGAACCACCCCCTGCGTCACCCACAAAAGCGTGGCCAGTTCCTCCAGCGACAGGTCGACTCGTGAGAAGCTTCGCCGCGATCGGCGCGATTCGATCAGTCGCCAGAGCCAGGCCGCCTGTTCATCCCCGGCGTTCTCGCGCGGCAGGTCGATCGGCTGGGCATCCGGCGGGAAGGCCTTCTCCACCGGCGGCGCCGGCCGCCCCAAGACCATATCGCTGGGCACGGTGAAGTACTTGTACTTGGTGTATTCCTGAAAGACATCGCCGATCTTGATGGGGTCTGAACCGGGCATGGCCTTCCTCCGGGGTTGGAGCCCTCACAACGGGCAAATGCCAGGATACCCGAACGGCACTACTTTGGGGAGCGAAGCCTCTTCAGTCCGGCCCGAAGGCAGTCGATCGCCCCGGCGCTTTCGGCCGACAGCAAAGCCCTGTCCTGCCCCAGCAGACCCGCGGCGATCTGGTCCGACGACGTCCATGTCGTGAAGAGGTGCCCGATCATCCGTTCCGTCGATTGCCGTAGCGAACAATCGATCAGCGCCTCGGTCGCCTTGACCGTCCGCCAGCCCGCCGGCCAGACCCGAAATCCCTTCTCCTGAAAGTACCGAACGGAGGGATAGTCTTTCAACAGGGTGTAATGCCAGTCGCAGATGATGATGTCCTTGGGAATCCGGTCGATCGCCGGCGCCGTTCGGTTGGCGCTCGATTCCCAGGGCCCATAGACCATCGTTCTGCCGTCGATCAGCCGATCGCCCCACATGAGCACAGTTTGACGGCGCCGACCGGCGAGGTGAGCGTGAAGGTCGCCGACGGCGCGAGCGAAGAGTTCGGCGGGGTCTCTTCCCCCGCATCGAGGGCATTGCTCGCTTCCGATGAGGAATACCTCGTCCATGCCGACATGAAAGGCTGAACTGCCGAACGCATCGATCAGTTCGTCGAGCATGGGCAGGACGACCTCGTTGATCTTCGGGTGCAGAGGACACCAGCTTCGGCAGTAGATGCCGGTGTTGTCCTTCGGGACTCTGGGGGTCTCATCGAGTTCCGGGTATCGGGTCAGCAATGAGAAGGTGCGTTTCGACCACGACTGATGCCCGAGACAGTTGAACTGGGGGATCAGCAGAATCCCTTTCGATCGGCACAGGTCCGCCAACTCGCGCGCTTGGCCCCTGGTCAGGCCCCCCGGTTCGCTCAGTTCGGGGTGCGACGTGTATGGAAACTGGTAGTTGACCTCCAGAACGATGACGTTGACGCCCATCGGAGCCAGATGATCGCTGACGGCCCTTTTCACCTTCGCCAGTCCGCCGGTCGATGGCGCGAACATGTGAAGGCCATACCAGGGTGGCTTGGGTAATACCAGCGGTGCAGATGAGGAATCCACGGTCGAGGCCGCAATTCTCATCCACCCGGCAATCAGCAGACCGATGAGAAAAGGCCTTGACACATTCATGATTTGAACGGCATTGAAGCTATCGCGTCGGCAGCGATTCTTCCTCTTGCTGCAGGAGATCCCACGAGGCGTTCTCGCCGACAGGACCCACTTCCTCAACCTCCACGCGAGACCGCATGACGTAGGGGAACGTCTCTTCTGTCGAAGTGCCGCTCTTGGCAAACGCGGGACTGACCGGACGACTGGCCGGGCCCTTGCCGACCGGTCGCGCATCGTGATTCCGACCCAGGATCTGGTTGCTCAAGACACCGTCGCTGACCATGGGCGTCCCCGGCGGGGTCACCACCATGCTGGCCGGCAACCCGACGAGGTTGACCAGGATTCGCCCCGCAGAGTAGGGGATCGCAAAGTAGTCTTCCCAGGTCCAGGCGAACTTCCCGTCGTCGCTGCCCTTGTCCTCAAAGGGGTCTTCAAACCAGAGCGGCCAGTGAACCACCTCACCCGACTCGCCCACGACTTCCTGCGGACTGCCCTCGATGCGGCGGACAGGTGAAGGAGCCGCGGTGGCGGCGCGGGCCTCACGTTCGCTCTGGGTCATCATGTCCTCGCGCGGAACCCGTTCATCGGCGAACATGTTGATCGCGTATTGCGAACACCCCACGGTGACAAGCACAAGCATGCACGCCGATGCGGCAAGCCGGCTACTGTTGATCAGCCGTTTCGATGGCATAGTTCGGTGATTCCTTGGTAATGGCGATATCGTGCGGATGAGACTCGGCCATGCCGGCCCCCGAAATACGCACGAAGCGCCCGATCTTGCGAAGCTCTTCGATGTTGCCGGCACCACAAAGGCCCATGCCGGCACGCAACCCACCAACGAGCTGGTACACCAATTCACTGAGAGACCCGCGATACGGCACACGCCCCTCAACCCCTTCGGGCACGAGTTTGGCGGGCTTGCCGGTCTGCTCGGCCTGTTCGTAACGATCGGCCGCCCCCGGCCCGCCGATCATCGCACCGAGAGACCCCATACCGCGGTATTCCTTAAAGCGCCGTCCCCGCCAGAGCACCAGTTCGCCCGGCGATTCGTCGAGTCCGGCAAAGAGCGACCCCAACATGACACAGTGAGCGCCGGAAGCGATCGCCTTCGTAATGTCACCCGAATACCGAATCCCACCGTCGGCAATAACGGGCACGCCCGCAGCAGCAGCAGCAGCCGACGTCTCCATGACGGCGGTAACCTGCGGAACGCCCACGCCGGTGACCACGCGGGTGGTACAGATCGAGCCCGGCCCGATGCCCACGCGGAGACCGTCGGCTCCGGCCTCGATCAAATCCATCGCCGCCTCACGCGTCGCGATATTGCCGGCAATGATGTCGATCTGCCGGCGGCGGCGGATCTCCCGAATGGTCTCGATGACGTTCAGGCTGTGCCCGTGGGCAGTATCGATGACGATAACATCAACCCCGCCGTTGATCAGTTGCTCGATCCGATCGTAATCGTGGACGCCGACCGCCGCCCCGACCCGCAACCGCCCACGCTGATCCTTGCAGCTATCCGGGTATTCGCGGCTCCGCTCGATGTCACGCATCGTGATCAGACCGGTCAGCCGATAGTCGTTGTCCACGAGAAGCAGCTTCTCGACCTTGGCCTTGTTCAGCAGAACCTCGGCCTGATCCAGCGTCGTATCCGGCGGGGCGGTGATCAGCGGCTTGCGCGTCATGACCTCCTCGATCCGCTTGTCTTGCGTCTCCAGGAACTTCAAGTCGCGCCGCGTCAGAATCCCCACCAGCTTGCCGCCGTCGACGGTGATCGGCACGCCCGAGATATTGTGCAACGTCATGATCTCGCGCGCCCGCGTCACCCTGTCGCTGGGACGCAAGGTCACCGGATCGTTGATCACCCCGCTCTCGGACCGCTTAACCTTATGGACCTCACGGGCCTGGGCATCCGGCGGCATGTTCCGATGAATGATGCCGATACCGCCCTCCTGCGCCAGGGCAATCGCCAGCGAAGACTCCGTGACCGTATCCATCGGTGCCGAGAGCAGCGGTATGTTGATCGAGATGTTCCGCGTCAGGCGGGTGTGAACATCCACATCGCGGGGGACAACGTCCGAGCGACCGGGCAACAGCAGCACGTCATCGAACGTGATCGCTTCCCCGATAATCTTGCTATGAGAGTTCAAACCCGAGCAGGTCATCCCAACAGAACCTCCGTCTACTGAGGCGCTAAAGTATAGGGTATCCTCAGGAAGCGTCAAGACGGAGGACAACGCACCTCCGGATAGCAGCGGGCCGGCCACCCACCCCGCGCTCGGCCACGAGGCCGCCACAGAGCACAAGCGGACGTCCGAGCCCTCATGGATACAATCCATCTTCCAACGCCATACGGGTGGGACTCATGGCCCTCCGCTCTCGACGAGACTTGACCCCAGAGGCGCCGGGAAGTACTTGTAATCAGGATCACCCGAAGGGTCCGGGGCCCGTGACCCCGAAACGACAGGACCCACCATCATGATTCTGTTGACACTGACCTCGCTGCTGCTGACGGCCGGCAACGCAGACTACAAGACCGAGTCCACTCGCTGTGCCTCGGTACGCTACCGGGATATCCCGCGGGAATACGCCACGGCCTTCGCCGAAATCGTCTCGACGGCCCGTGATGTGTGCGCCAAGGACTTCGGATTCCGAATGCCCGACACCATCTCGCTGACCGCCGAAGTCGTCCCGGCTCAACCCATGCTGCTCTACGCCGATTCGCCGACAAGTCTGTATTTGCGAGTCCCTTCCGTACGCCAACTGGGTCGCCCCATGATCAGCCAGACCGACTGGGTCTACGCCCTCTGCCGGGAGGTGGGACGGCTGGCGATCCACGGATGTCTCAAGGGGTGTCCCTGGATGAAGGATTCGGCGTACGAAGGGTGTACGCATTACCTGGGCTCATATCTGGTCGACGCGGTTTCCAAACAGCTCGGCCCACACCTCTACCCCGATGAGTATGACTACGCGGCCGCCGGGTTGCATCGTCTGTCGTGGGAGCTCTCCCAGACCATTCGCTGCCCGACCGTCATCGGTGCCGGCGCCTGGGAGCAGTTGTCGGGCCTCCTGCCGCGCGGCGGGTTGGGCAACATCCTCTCGGCACTCGGTCAGGCCTCAGTCGAACCCAACAACCCCGGGATGGCGATACTGACCACGCTCCAGAAGGTCTCCAAGAACAAACAGGAGATTGTGGGATGGTGGGCCAAGATACGGGATGCCGTGTTGGGCACCGTGCGTCCCGCCGACGCCCTCCCGGAGCGCCTCGACTGGAGATACCTTTCGGGTTCGCCGGCCGTCCTGAAATACGGCAGCGACCCACCGGATGAAGGTCAGGCCGACCGCTGCAACGGATACGCCATCCACTATGCATCCCCCCCGGGACGATGGTACCTGACCGGCATCCGTTTCTTCGCCCTGCGATATGGGCAGTCGCTCGAGTGGCATCAGGAGGCAACCGTCCGCCTGTACGACGATCGTCGAAAAGAGGTGGACCGCAGCCGGATGCCGCTCGGAATGGCCCGCGGGTCGAAGACACAATGGGTTCGCGTTCCGCTGATCCCCACGCGAGTGGCCTCCGTATTCTCGGTAAGTGTCAGTTTCGATTCGACCCGTGAGAACGGGGTGGAGATCCGCCAGGATCGTAGCACCCGCGGACACTCGTTGGCCCGACCGAGGGGCCAATCCTGGCAACGTGTTGACGACGGTGACTGGATGATCCAGGTTGAACTGGACCGTACCAAGGATGCCGATCCGCTCATCGATCCGAGACAGTGGCCGATCGAGGTGCGCCCCATCAGCCGGACAGCGTCGACGCAACCTTCCACCCGCCCCTGACGCGGCCCGATGCGCTCACCCCCCTGTGTTCGCCTGTCCGACGAGGATAAGGTTCCATGGAAGGAATCTGTCCCGAAGACTCACATCACCGCTTCGAGTACGGGTTCGGGTGTGGCCGTCATGATGTCGGCGAGAACCTCAACAATGGCAGGGTCGAACTGCGTGCCGCTGCATCGCCGAAGTTCGGCCACCGCCTGCTCGGGTCGCAGCGATGAACGATAGGGTCGGTCTTCAATCATCGACTGGAACGAGTCGGCCACCGCCAGAATGCGGGCGCTGCGGGGCAGCCTGGAGCCCTTGAGACCGCTGATGCCCTTCGTGCCGTCAAACCAGTCATGATGGTAGCGAATGGCGGTCTGAATTCGCCGATCGCCCTTGTGCCGGGCCACAATCTCGGCTCCGATCTGTGCATGGCAGTCGATGAGCTCACGCTCCTGTTCCGTCAGCGGACCGGGCTTGAGCAGAATGGCCTCGGGAATGCCGATCTTGCCCAGGTCGTGAAGAATGCCGGCGATGTGCAGCGTCTCTGTCTGTTCCGCACCCATGCCCATACGACGGGCAATCTGAGAGGCCAGCCACCCCACCCACATGCAGTGCGAGCCCGTCGGCTGGTCCTTCTCCGCAATCGCCCGGGCCATCACCATCGCCTCGTTGGAACCCATGGCCCGGCCGACCCAGCGATCGTCGCCCAAAGCCTGTTCCGTGGAGACAGAACCCCACCCATCCGTGCCGGCCTGTTCGAGGATCTCGGCAGCGCTCGGCAGATTCCACAGAGACGTCCGGTTTCGGCCCCGACGCTTGGCATCGTAAAGCGCCAGGTCGGCCCGACAAACCAGTTCGCCCGGACCGGAGAGTTTGGTGGTTGCGGTGGCAACTCCCAGGCTGGCGGTCAGACGCACCGACGACTTGCCCAGGCTGAGACGGAGACCCGCAATCGCCTCGCGCAGATGTTCGGCCCGCACATAGGCACTCGTTCCGTCGATATTCGGCAACAGGATCGCGAATTCCTCCCCGCCGTACCGGGCGGCCACGCCGAACCGATCGATCGTCGATTGGATCGTCTCCGCCGTGGTGCGCAGGGCCTCGTCGCCGGCCGGATGACCGTACCGATCGTTGACGCCCTTGAAGTGATCGAGATCCAGCATGATGCAGGACAGGGCGCTGCCGGTGCGGCGCCATCGCATCCACGCCTCCCCCAGAAGTTCGTTGAATCGGCGGCGATTCACCAGCCCGGTCAGATCATCGGTCGCCGCCAGTCGCGCGAGCCGGTGGTTCTGAACGAGTACGTCGGCATGAGCCACACGCAGATCGGTCAGATCCGTCAGAAGGCAGATCAGTACGGCCGACGAAACCTTCCCGCCGTTCGGCGTGAGGGCGGCACGAACCAGCCGGACATGGGCTCCGCCTTTGGCCGTCAGCAGGAGGGTATCGGCACGCAGCGTCTGTCCCCGAATGCACTGCTCCCGAGCCTCCGACCATGACGAGGCAAGTTCCTCGTCGGCCAGGAAGTCTCGGACATTATGCCCCATCAGCTCCGACTCGCGGCGTGCGAGGATCTCGGTGGCCCGGTGATTGGTGAACACCACGCGGTCATTCCGGTCGACCAGCAGGACCCCCTGTTCCATCGTCCGAAGGATCGCCTCGTACACATCACTGGACAGGGGCACCGGCCGTTCGCCGCCACGAGGATTATCGGACGACGAGCGGAACGGACGACAAGCCCGCCTCAGACTCGGTACCACCGATCGTGTTCCCTGAAATTGAGCGGAGTCTTCGCTCGAATGTGGGCTCTTTGCCATGTGCAACCTTCTTCTATACCGCCTCTCGTTCTGTTGAAGGATCGGCAAAGAAGTGACGCGAGTTTGCATGTTGCCCGAGCGAGGCAACGAGTTGCACAACTCGGGCCCCATAAGAACTTTACTGTCATTGTGGCATGGCTCTCGGAACAGACTGAGCCCGTGTTCAGGCAGGCGTGGATTCCTCTGTCAGGCCTGATTCGAAGCGGTTCACAGGAGGGAGGGTTCCAATAACACCGCAGGTGTTTCTGGACCCAACACGCCCCGATGGCTATATTGGCAACATTCGCCGGAGGCGGAACGCACCGCCCTACCGGCGATTTTGGGTTATCTGAGGGCGAGATGGCCGGCGCAGGTCCCCCCTGGGGTGGAATTGCCGGCCTCGGCATGAACGGACCCGGCAGACATCGAACCGCTCGAACGCGGGCGGTGTCAGGTCGCGTGCCCCATGGCGTGCCCTCGAACGTCGAATCACTATACCGTCAGACGGGAGTGGACCTTGGACCAGACCCCGGAGAACACCAACGCCCAGCCCGAGGTGCCCGCCTCGGATGCGCAGAGCCGTAGCAACGATGTGGCCCCAACCGACGAGAACCCGGCCCACGAAGATGGCGTCGCGTTCGAGGAATCGCCCTCGCACACCGACCCCTCAACGGAACCTGTCGAAGGGTCGCCGGAAACGGCACCCGCCGAACCGGTTCAGTGGGACGGCATCGAGGCCGAAGGCGTCGTCGAGGCCATTCTCTTCGCCAGCGATTCGCCCCTGTCCGCAGCCCGAATCGCCCAGATCATGGGCGTGGGCGACGCCAAGTCGGTCCGCAAGGACATCGAAGCGCTGAACGCCCGCTATGAAAACCACGCCAATTCCTTCCGGATCGAGGAAATCGCCGGCGGCTTCCAGATGTTCACCCTGGGCAAGTTCAAACCCTGGCTGGACAAGTTCCTCCACACCCGGCAGGAATCGCGCCTTTCGCCTGCCGCCATGGAAACGCTGGCCATCATCGCCTACAAGCAGCCGGTCCTCCGGGCCGAAGTCGAATCCATTCGAGGCGTGTCCGTTGGAGAAGTCCTGAACCGTCTGCGCGAGATGAATCTCATCAAGATCGTCGGACGTGATGAACAGATCGGCCGGCCGATACTCTATGGCACGACCAAGCGGTTTCTTGAAGTCTTTGGACTGGGCGGCCTCAAGGACCTGCCCAGCGTCGAGGAACTCAAGGCACCGGCGTAGCCCCACGGTCCGATCCGGCTCCGGCCATACCGCTTCTGCAAACCCATCGTACCCGGCTGGGGGTTCGTTTCGTGGCTACTTGACGTTCAGGGCAAACAGACGGGCCTGCCGGGCCATGATGTCGATACGAACAGGCTTGTTCCTGATAGCCGACGCCTGACCCTTCCATTGCACCGGGGCCTCCACCGCATCCTCGCCGATCGTGCGACAATCATCAAAGGCAAAGCCCGGAATCACGTTGCCCTTCTCGTCCAGCAACTGCACGCGAACCTCTCCGCCGTTCGAGGCGTCGACGTTCAGTGTGACGGTGTCCCCTTCAATGACCACCGGCGGGGTTCGCAGCGAACCGCCGTCCGCGCCGGCCTGGCGGGCCACATAGCGATCGCGCTTGATCCGAAGCAGGCCGATTTGGCGCTCTTCAAAACGATTGATCTTGTGCCCTCGAGCGTAACCGCCGTAGTACAGATAGACCTCGTTATTGACGGGCAACTGCTCGTCGATCCACGCCATGGCGTGGTCCCACTGCCCCGACGCGGGGTGCCGATCGAAGTAGACCTCCGGGTCTCGAATCCAGTGCCGGCCGTCGCGCGTCCATGCCAGGCTGGTCCAGCCCACACCCGCCTTGGCCCCGCCCGGATCGGCCGCATAGTCGTCGTGAAGCACCTTGACCATGCCGATCAGCGTCGGCCCGCGCTGCAAGAAGCCGCACATGGCGTAGAACTGCGTTTCGCCCGCCTCGACCCGGTCTTCGGGGGTGACGACCAGCCAGGACGGACTCCAATGGATCAGGTCATCGCTGATCGCCTGAGAGGTGACGCGCCGGAGCCCGGACCATTTCGACCCACGAATGTAAATGCTGAAGATGCCCATGTAGCGATTGCGAACCTCGTCGCGATAGATGTTGTTGATGTCGTGGTTGTGCCTGAAGACGATGTGCGGTACCAAGGGCTTGAACTCCAGCCCGTCGGCCGAGCACGCCACCCGCAACCCCTCGACATCGCGCCCGTAGTAGCCGTACTTGTAGCGGCGCGACGGATCGGGGTAGTTCGGGCCCTCGTCGAAGATGCTCACGCCAAATTGAATGGGAGACGGGTCGGGCAGACGCCGATACGGGCGAATCCAGTGGATCCCGTCGTCCGATTCCATCATCGCCAGGTGCGACCGGATTTCGCTGTCGGGCACCCCATAGTACATGCGAAACCGCTTCGTGGCAGGATCGTGCAGCACCGTGACATACGGCTGGAAACAGTCGTCGCCCTTGCCCTTCTTGCCCGTAACAACCGGCTCAGAAAGTTGCCGCTGCGGTGTATGGACCTTCCGCTCGATGCCCCGGCACGAATCGATGAGATCGTCGTCGATCCACAGGTGCGGCCCCCGCCCCAACCGGATCGGTGCGGCATCGGCGGGGCGCCGCCCCACCGACGGCCGGTACAGCGAGCTGCAATCCTCGATCCTCGGCTCCACCTGCGCCTTGCCCTCTTTCAGCTCCCGGGCGGCCCGCTCGTCGGCCTCCCCATGAAAGAATGCCGACGCAGGAATCGCCTCGCGAGCCTTACCCTCCCACTCCCAGAACAACCGCAGGAACGCCGCCCCCCCGTTCTGGTAGAAGCGAATTTCGATCGGCAGAAGTTCGCCGGCCTTGGCCGTCAATCGTCCCTGCCGCGGCTGGTCCGGGCCCCATCCGTCGATCACCAGCTTCTCGCCGATCCACATCCGAAAACCGTCGTCCGCCTCGGCCGTAAACCGCACCTCGCCGTCACAAGGTGCCTTAAGAAAACCCCTCCACCATCGCGAGTAGCCCTGAATCGTCTGCCCCGTATCATGCCGAACCGCCGGATCGACCCCCATCTCCGCCGGCCGCGTGAAATCAATATCATGAAACCACACCCACACCAGACCGCTCTTGAGAGCCGTCGAACCGTCCTGCTGCTCTCCCGCAGCGAAGGATGTCATCGCGACCAGAACCAGAATGCCGCAAGAGACAGGACAGACCGGTAGTGAATGGTATCTGCGCATGGGGCTGGAATCCTCGGACGGCAAGTATCGGACCAGAAGTCACCGCGGGCCGGTCACAGGTGGCGTTCACCGGTGACCACCGGCATGCGATATAGGCTAGACCGAAAGGCGGTGCTTGTCACCTGCGCCAAGCGCACCGAGATCGCCGCCCCAACGCCTGGAGTTCACAAATGCGCGAAAGCTTCAGCCTGAAATGGGAAACCGGAACAAGGCGTTGGCCTGCCGCCTCAGTAGTCCACGCGCCGCAGGTCGGGGCCGACCGACTCGGAGACGCCCGCCGAAGAGAGCCCCCGACCGGCACCCATGGCGGCAACCGATGCCATTTCCTGGGAGACCCGCTGATGAAGGTCCAACTGGTAGATGACCTCGCGATCGCGCTCGTGCGTGCGGAGATCGTAGATCTTCTTCGCAGGGACACCACCCCAGAATTCGTACGGACCGATCACGGTGTTGGGCAGCACAACCGCGCCCGCACCCACCACGCAGCCCCTCTTCAGATGGCACCCACCCATGATCAGCGCGTTCACCCCGACCACCACATCGTCCTCGATCTTGATCGGACGGAACGTAATCGCGTCGCGCATCGCCACGTGCGGGGTCAACATCGAATTGATCCCGAGAACCACATTGCGGCCAATATCCACAGACCAGGCGTCCAGAACCCGAGGCTCGGTGAACAGACACGACTTCGTATTGGGTCCGAAGAAGCGGTTCCAAAGACGCCTCAGGGGCGGAAGCATGCTGATCTCGTGAACCAGAAACGCCGGAAAGGGCGCCTGGCATCGGGCCTTGGTAACCACACCCTGCAAACAGGCCCAGAGCATCTGGTTGTTAAAGTCCTCGGAGGCGTACCGCCCCTCACGAGGCTTCGGGATCAGCACCCGCAGGATCAACAGCTCGGCCGCGTAAACGAAGTTGAACAGGATGATCCAGCCGATCAGGCACTTGCACCACGAAAAGACGAGGCCCCAATCCGCCTGAGTCGGCAGTACGGCAGGCCAGCCCACATACCGGTTAAAGCCCATGGTGGCCAGGACGAACGCCAGACCATATACCCCAAGTCGAACGACGACGTCGAAGAAGAGATAGAACTGCATCCCCCATCGGACATCCAGATAGGGCTTTTCGGTCTTCGACGTATTTGCGGGGTCGGTTTGAATCGAAGATTCATTGTGAAGGATCATTCGGAAAACCTCCATGCATCCGCAACGGTACTCCTGACCGTCTGCACCAGTACGACCGGCCGTCCTTCCCGAGCCCCACAAAAACCCTCAGGCCGGAAACCCAAACGGTTACCCAAACACGATTTTCAGAACAATCGCACTGTCCGGTGAACCTATATCCATCTGGTAATTCTCCACAGGCAAAGCCACCGCGCCATGTCATCCGGAATCGCGTGGTCCAGACCCCCGGTTCCCCCGGGCAGCCCACCCAAGGTCACACCAGAGCCGTCGGAGGCACAAAGGCTTGCGGACCACCTCCGGATGTATGGCTCCACCCGTCCACCTCAATCGTCCCGTCCGGTGCATCGCACAAAAACATCCCTGCACCGGCCAGACCATCTCGGTAGTTTGGAGCTTGGGTTATTCTACCCCAACTCCTCCAAGAAATAAACCGGTTTGATGGCTC
The DNA here is from genome assembly GCA_964446835.1 of uncultured Planctomycetales bacterium. Taxonomy (GTDB): domain Bacteria; phylum Planctomycetota; class Phycisphaerae; order UBA1845; family JAFGLZ01; genus CAYUQT01. The sequence goes on from CAYUQT010000021.1 coordinate 62,934, forward strand.
CGGAAATCCCACTTTTGTTCGCTCCAATTCCCTGCGCCCCCTGGGAAGGGACGGAGCCATCACCACCCCTCCAACCCGTCACCTGCCACCGACCTCGTCAGGGGTGGACGGCGCCGAGAGTTCCGCGGGGACAACGTCCGCCCCATGCGCATTCATCGATGGGATGGAAGACGATGTCGTTGCTTTCGGATGGATCATCCGGTGCTGCGAAGCGCAAGTCGTTTGAGCAGTAAGACAAACAGCGGCCAGAGGTTGGATTTGTCCGGCAGATCGCGGACGATCCGCCAGGCACGACGAGGGTTCAGAAAGAATCTCCGAACGGTGTCCTTGCGAATCCGGTTGAGCTCGTCGTCGGACACCTCGGTCAGGTTCACAAAGTCCTTGCTGAAGTAGTTGCGCTCGAACTGGCTGAGCACCGGCTTGCCGATCCGCCGGGCCCAGTCGGCCAGTCCCGTCCCCTCGAACGGATTGACCACGAAGATGTTGGCCGTGTGCAGGTCCGAGCGAACGGCAAACTCCGACGTCGTCAGCAGCTCCTCGCGCGTCTCCGTGGGAAACCCCAGCATGAAGAACCCGTGCGTGAAGATGCCGTACTTGAGCGCCAGAGAGATGTTGTCTCGAATTCGATCGAGCTGGATGTTCTTGCGAAGCTCTTGCTGGAGTCTGGGCGAGGCGGTCTCAACCGCAAAGGCCATGAACACCACCCCCGCGCGCCGCGCCTTGATGAAGAACTCCTCGTCCATGTGGTCGCCGCGAACACCGTTGGGGAACGTCAGGCGAACCCTCATCCCCGATCCGATGATCATGTCGAAGATCCGTTTGGCCCGCGGCAGGTCCAGGTTGAAGATGTCGTCGATGATCTCAAAGTGCCGGATGCCGTGGCGATCGTAAAGCGTTCGCATCTCGGCCAGCACGTTCTCCGGGCTCCGCGTGCGGAAACCCTTGCCGAAAACCTGGTGACAGTAAAGGCAGTGATAGGGACACGATCGTGTCGTAAACAGCACCATGTAGTCGGCGGTGCCGCATCGCGACATCCGAATGAACTTCTTGTACACCCGCAGCGGAATCAGATCCCACGCGGGAAACGGCAGTTGGTCCAGGTCTTCGATGAACCGCGTGCGAGGGTTGATCCACACCTCACCGTTCTGGCGACAGGCCAGCCCGTCGATGCCCGAAGGATCGCTGCCGTCGCGCAGGGCGCGAACCAGATCATCCAGGGTCAGTTCGCCCTCTCCCATCACGGCATAATCGATGTGCGGGTTGGCCATGACCCGCTCGGTATACGCCGATGGGTGAGGCCCCCCGACCACCACGGGCAGGTCGGCCCGAACGCCCTTGGCGACCGCCGCCACGCGATCCATCCCCCGCGATTCATACGTCAGGGCCGAAATGCCCAGCAGGTCGGGCCCAAAGGCCTCAATGGCATCCGGCAGCCGGCCATAGGACATCGATTCCGCGGTCATATCGATGATGCGGACCTGTACGTCGCCCAGTCGGCGAAGGTACGCGGCCAGGTACATGCAGCCCAGCGGCGGCATGAGCGTCGGCTGTTCCTCGTTCCGACGCGGCTTGATCAACAGAACTCGGTACGGTTCGGCCATGGTTTATCGGCGGACAAAGGGCTTCCTGGCGTCTGCCTATGCCTTCAGCATCAGTCGCTTCACCAGAATCGTAATCAGATACGGCAATTGGCTCTTGCACGGATAGTCGCGGACAATCGCCCAGACCCGCGACGGCTTCAGCCAGAACCGCACCAGACCGCGACGGCGAATCTTATCCAGTTCACTATCGGGCAGATCGGTCAGGTTGGTGAAGCCCGGCGTCAGATAATTGTTGTCGAACTTGTTGAACACGGGCTTGCCCATCTCCTCCGCCAGCTTCGCCAGTTCGGTGCCTTCGTACGGATTCACGATGAACAGATGCGCCGCGTGCAGCTTCGAGCGAACGGCGAAGTCCACCGTCGCCTGAAGCTCCTCGCGCGTCTCCGTCGGAAAGCCCAGCATGAAGAAGCCCAGGCAGAAGATCCCGTGCTTTCGAGCCAGTGCAATGTTGTGCTCGATCTTGTCGATGTGGATGTTCTTCCGCAACATCTGCTGAAGGCGCGGCGTGGCCGTCTCCACGGCAAAGGCCATGAACACCACACCCGCCCGGCGAGCCTTGACGAAGAACTCCTCGTCCATGTGGTCGCCGCGAACCCCGTTGGGAAACGTCAGGCGCAGCTTCATGCCGCTGTCGGCGATCATGTCAAAGATCTGCTTGGCCCGCGGCAGATCGCAGTTGAAGATGTCGTCGATGATCTCCAGTTCGCGAACGCCATGCCGGTCGTGCAGTTCACGGATCTCGGCCAGTACGTTCTCCGGCGACCGTTTCCGAAAACCCTTGCCGAACATGTTATGGCAATAAAGGCATTTGAAGGGGCAGGCCCGCGTCGTGAAGATCACCATGTAATCGCCGATGCCGCTGCGGCTCATCCGGTCGAACTGGCGATACGCGGGAATGTCCACCAGGTCCCATGCCGGGAAGGGCAGGGTGTCGAGATCCTCGATGTACTGCGTCCGCGGGTTGATTCGCACCGATCCGTCCTGCCGCCACGCCAGCCCGTCGATGCCCTCGACGGATCCACCGGTCCGCAGGGCTCGCGCCAAGGCGTCGGCCGTCAACTCGCCCTCGCCGATGACGGCATAGTCGATGTTTGCATCCGACATGACCTTCTCGGTATAGGCCGACGGGTGCGGGCCGCCAACCACCACGGGCATCTCCGGCCGGATCTGCTTGGCCAGCCCCGCCAGACGGTGCATGCCGTCCGACTCGAAGGTCAACGCGCTGATGCCCAGCCAGTCTGGATTGAACTGGCGGATGACCTCGCCGACGCCCGCATCGTCGAGCTTGGCCGGTGCCATATCCAGAATGCGGACCTCCACGTCGCCCCGGCGCCGCAGGTGCCCCGCCAGATACATCATGCCCAGCGGCGGCATCAGAGACGTCGTGTGTGCGTTACGATGCGGGCGAACCAGCAGGATGCGTTGCGTGTCACTCATGCGCTCAGGCCTTGACGAACAACCGCTTGACGAACGTCACGGCGATGTCCGACAGCTTATCCTTGTCCGGATAGTCACGGATGATCGACCAGACCCGCGACGGCTTCAGCCAGAACCGCCGGAGCCCGCGCCGCCGGATGTCGTCCAGCTCCCGATCGCTCAGGTCGGTGAGGTTCGTAAACCCCTCGCTCATGTACGTAGCCTCCCACTTCGTGTGAACCTCCTTCCCGAGCTGAATCGCCAGATTCGCCAACTCGGTACCCTCAAAGGGGTTCACCATGAACAACTGGGCCGCGTGCAGATCCGAATCCACCGCGAAATCCACGGTGGCCTGAAGCTCCTCACGCGTCTCGGTGGGAAAACCCAGCATGAAGAATCCCTGACAGATGATGCCCGCCCGCCGGGCCAGCGTGATGTTCTGACGGATCTTCTCCACGTTGATGTTCTTGCGAAGCATCTTCTGGAGGCGCGGCGTCGCGGTCTCGACGGCAAAGGCCATGAAGATCGTGCCGGCCTGCCGCAGCTTCGTGATCAGCTCCTGGTCCATGTGATCGCCGCGGATGCCGTTGGGAAACGTCATGCGGATCTTCATCCCCGATTGGATGATCAGGTCGCAGATCTTCTTGGCACGTGGCAGATCCAGGTTGAAGATGTCGTCGATGATCTCAAACTCGCGAACGCGGTACTTCTGATACAGCTCCCGGATCTCGCCGAAAACGTTCTCCGGAGACCGCGGGCGAAAGCCCTTGCCGAACATGTTATGGCAGTACAGACAGTGATAGGGGCACGCCCGCGAGGTGAAGACCGCCATGTAATCGCGGCTGCCCGTATGAGACATCCGCGTGTAATACTTGTACTTCCGCATCGCCACGAGGTCCCAGGCGGGATAGGGCATCGCGTCGAGGTCCTCGATGTAGCGTACCCGCGGATTGATCGTGAGCTGTCCATCCCGGCGAAACACCAACCCGTCGATCGCATCGATCGACGCGTGCTTGCGAAGGGCATCGACCAGATCGCGAAACGTCAGCTCGCCCTCGCCCTGAACTACATAGTCGAAATTCGCGTCGGCCATGACCCGCTCGGGATAGGCCGACGGATGCGGCCCCCCCGCTACCACGACGGTCTGCGGGTCCAACCCCTTGGCGATCTCCGCGGTCTTGTGAAGCCCCCGTGTCTCCGCCGACAGGGCCGATATCCCCACCAGGTTCGGACGCCAGGTCTGCATCAGGTGCGTGAGATCCGCAAACGTCACCTTCTCGATAGTCTGATCGACGATGCGAAACTCGATATCCGAAAGCTGCTGACGAAGGTAGCTCGCCAGATACATGATCCCCAGCGGCGGCAGCATCGAATACGGCTTGATGTTCTGACGCGGCTTGACGAGCAGCACGCGATAGGGTCTGGAGTTCGTCGAGAGTTCCACGTCCGTCCTCGTCTTGTAAGGTCGATCGGGTATCGTCGGGCTCGCACCTGAACGCGACATCAGGGGGCCGATGACGCCGCCGGCTGTTCCTTCGGGGCCCGCAGGGGCGCAACGCTCGTTTCAAACTGCCGGCACCTCAGGCACCGTTTCGGCGGATTGCCGCGGACCATGCCGTTGAGCATCTCCCGCATCCGCGGGCTGTTGATGATGTCCCGCAGATTGGCCTCCAGAACATTGCCGGCCACCAGCTCGCTGTTGATGTCGAAACAGCACAGCGAGACGTTGCCGTTGGTGTGCAGGCACAGGTTGCCCCGCCACAGTTCAAGGCATCGCGTCGGCGGCTCGTTGCCGAACTCATAGAAACACGGTGCAAACTTGAACTGCGTGATCAGTCCGTCCCAGTAAGCCCGAATCTCGTTCAGGCGACCCACGTTGTTGGGCGTGATCACGCACGAGGCCTTGATCTCAAGTTCGGGTCGTTTGCGCCGGGACAGCTCGCGAATGTTCTGGCGGATCTGATCGAGGTCCACGCCGCGATTCTCGCGGGCGGTCTCGGGATCGGGCTCAATGCTGACGTTCAACACGCTCAGGCTCGACCGCGCAATCATGTCCAGCCGCTCATCGGTCAGCTTCGTGGCGTTGGTGAACATCACCGGACGGCGGCCTTTGCTGTGTACATACTCGATCATCTCGCCCAGCTTCGGGTGCAGCAGCGGCTCGCCCGTCAGAGAGAAGGTGACACTCTCGATCGTCTTGGGCAGGTGGTCGATCGCCGCCCGAAACACCTCCCGGCTCATCAGGTGGTCGCGCTTCGACTGCACCGCCCCGCTGCCCCAGCAGTACTTGCACTTGAGGTTGCAGCCGAACACCGGCTCGACCTGCATGCTCACCGGCGCCCAGATGCGGGCGATCTTCAGCTTGAAACAGGCAACATTCATCGCGGTGGCCAGCACCGTTCTGGGCCGGCGGATCCGCTCGTAGATCCATTCCCCCTGATCCGGGTTCTTGAACAGAATCCCCGCGCCCAGTCGATATGCCCGCTTGAGAAAACGATCCCAAAGGCCCGTGTGTTCCGGCATCGTGCAAATTCCCACGGTATTCAGTGGACTCGCCACGTCCGTCCGATCGAGATGACCCCAGGCCCCCCTCTAGAGGCAAGGGCTTCCGATTCGAGGTTCGTAAGCGATTATATGCACACGACATTCCGACAGGCAAGGAACCCCCAATCGCCTCACCCGCCTCTCCCCCGCCGGCGGCAGACCGATAACTCGAACCCAAGCCCCCTCCATCCAGACCAGGGTGTTCACGCTGTCGACCCGGCGGGCCGCCACCGCCTGTTCCGTCGATCGCCCGACGATCCTCCTGCTGGGTCAACCCTGGATACCGGTCGGCAACAGCCAATGGGTGCTCGACCCGAAACACAACCTCTATCGCCAGAAAAACGGCCTGCTCTACCTCTCGGAGGCCATCCAGGACGAATCAAAGCTCAAGACGCTCCGCCAACAGGGATTCCGCCTCGTCCTCTGGAAAGCGACGAAGTCCGACTACACCGCCAAGCACAACACGATTTGGCAAGACTACGTCGAGGTCATCGACAGCCTCGACGACTTCTTCGGAACCCACGTCCGAGGCCGAGGCCTCTATCAACGATAGCACCCCGTCAGGTTGCCTTCCCCCCACCACCCGACTTACACTTCGGGCACCCAAGAAGGAAGACACAGCATGAACTCATTCGGATCGCTTGTCGTTGTGATGATCTCGCTGGCCGGCAGCACCTTCGGCGCCGACGTGGCCTTTGATATGGCCACCGCCCGCCTGGTCTTCGAAGGCACCGGACAGCGCGTCGGGCTCACCTGGAGTGGGGCCCAACCGGCGGCGCCGACATCAATTGGGCCCTCGCTTCATACGAAAGATGGCATCTTCCCGAGCCGAGCGGTCACCTTTGCTGACGGTCGCATGACTGTGTCTTTCGACGGAGGAAATTCGGCGACGTTCGCCGTCAAGCCCCAGCGGGGGTTTGTCCTCTTCGAGCTTCAGGAACTGACCTGCCCCCAAGACACCGAAACGTTCAACCTGCTGCGGTTGAACGTGGCCGGATCGGGACCCATTGCCCATACCCTCAACGCGGCACACACGGGCTCCAACGTGGTGTGCCTGATGGGTGCTCAGCCAAACGTCCACGCCTTCCCCAACACGAGGGGGCCGTCACGATCCGACCACAAGGGCTGCACCCACGAACTCCTTCGAAACCGCCAGGACGCTCGCGAGGGCGAATGGGGGGCTCGGTTCTCCGCCGAAAGCCGTCGGAAGGACAATACCGGCTGGAGCTTCCATGGCAAGGTCTTTGAGGAACCGTTGAACCTGAGCGGGCTGCGAGCCATCCGCGTCCGGGTCAAAGGCGACAGCAAGGGCGAGCTGCTCAAGATCCAATTGAACGACGGCTCAAACGGCTATCGAGACGACTACATCACGATCGACTTCTCCGACAACCGCTGCCTCGACCTGACCACGCCCGCCCTCAACACGCTCCGCACCCATCATGTGGCGAGTCTGGGCTTCTACTACAACGGTCTTCCCGGCGAGCAGAAGGTTGCGTGCGCCATCGATCAGGTTGAGGCGATCGTCTCTCGCGACGGCCGCGACCAGGTCATCGTCCTCGAAGACTTCGAGTCACCCTCCTCCGGCCTGTGGCTGGATCAGGGCATCAGCCTGCAAGTGGAGACGCTCCGCCGCTACGGCCTTCGCCCCGCGAGCTTCGGCGTCATTGCCTGCCCCGCAAACGAATTGGCCGAGACGATCCACCTATTCGAAGAGGCGGCGCACCTGCCCAGCCCGCATCCGGGCGGCGTGTGGAGCAAAACCTCACCCTGGGTCCGCCGCTCCTATTTCTTCTTGACCAGCTTCCACGAGTCACAGTTCGACCGAGCCCTGGCGATTGCCCGTCGCGGCGGGTTCCACATGATCCTGATCGGGCAGGAATCCTGGTGCAAGGCAACCGGACACTACGAGGTCAACCGGCGCGGCTTCCCCGATGGGCTGGAGGGGCTGAAGCGGACGGTGCGGCGATTCAAGGATGCCGGGTTCCGCGTCGGCTTCCACTTCCTGGGGGCATCGATCGACCCGCCCGATCCCTATCTCACCCCTACCCCCGACCCAAGGCTCGTGAAGGGCGAGCACACCAACCTGGCCGCCGACGTCGATGCAACCTCCGGCGTCCTGCCGACCTCCGCGGCCCCCGAGCGATTCCCCAATGAGGACGGCGGCTACATGGGGCAAGGTACCGTCCTCCAGATCGGCGACGAACTCATCGTCTATCGGCAGCGATCGCTGACGCCGCCCTTCAGTTTCCAGGGCTGCGTTCGCGGGCACCTGGGCACAAAGGCGGTCCCTCACAAGAAGGGCGATCGCATCAGCCACCTGGTTCGCGCCTACGGCTACCACATGTACGACATGGATACCACGCTCCTCGATGAGGTGGCCTCGCACTGCACCGCCGTGGCCAACGCCTGCGACGCCGATATGCTCTACTTCGACGGCTCCGAGCAACTCCAGGGCGACCACTGGTACTACAACGCCCGACTGCACAAGGCCTTCTACGACCGGCTCACCAACAAGAATATGCTCCTCCAGGCGAGCAGCCACAGCCATTACTCGTGGCACATCATGTCGCGCAGCGCCTCGGCCGATGGACACGGCGACCTCAAAGGCTACCTCGATGCCCGGTCCGGAGCCTTCGATGACCTGGCCCTGAACCATATGCCGCTCGACGTCGGCTGGTACTACGGATACGACCCGACCTCCACGCCCGACATGTTCGAATACGTCCTGGGCGCGACAATCGGCTACAACTCCTCGATGTCGTTTCAGGTGTCGGTCGAAACCGCTGAACATCACCCCTTCGGCAACGAAATCCTCGACCTGATCGCCCGATATGAGAAGCTGCGGCTTTCTGAACGAATCGCCCCCGCGGTTCGAGGACACCTGAGAATCGACCCGGCCCTCACCCATGTCCTCGACCCCGGCGAGGGCCCCTCGCTCCTGGCCAGGCGGCGCGAGTATCGCCTTCTGAATGCCGCCGACCAACCGGTGTTCCAACGTGTGGTCTACGAACCGTGGCACCAAATGTCCGCCCTCGACGAACGGCAGAACACCTGGCGGATACGCATCGATCAGGCCCCCGCGAAGCTCGGCCTGTGCGTTCGCGTCACCGGCGGCCCCTGGCTGATCGCAGGCCCGGCCTATGGCGATCCCAACGCCAAGGTCCTCGAAAGCTTCGACGATCTGCGGCCCTATGCGGGTGATGCCAAGGGCACGGCTCCGGTCTCGTCGCTGGAATCCCCGCACGCTGGAAGCACGCTCCAGGGCGTCACCCAGCGGCTGGAATCTACGACGACCGACGTCCGGCAGGGCGCTCGCTGCGGTGTGTATACCGCCACCAGTGCTCGCAAAGAAGCCGACGGATGGTCGGTCATCGGCAAGGTCTACAACCCGCCGCTCGATCTGTCCTGGCACAAGGGCGTAGGCCTCTGGATGCGCGGAGACGGGCGAGGAGGGGCATTCAAACTCCAGATCCGCGATACGGGACCCGGCGTCATCGACTATTACATCACCAACGACTTCACCGGTTGGCGATATCAGCAACTCGCTCGACCGGCGAAAGACCCCCTGGACTATGCCAAAGTGGGACAACTGTTGTTGTACTACAACGGTCTGCCCGGAGTGACGACGGTCTCTTGCGGCCTCGACGACATCAAGGCACTGCCCTCCCTCGACACCCGGCTCCTCAAGAACCCCTACGTCGAGATCGCCGGCGGGCGTCTGGGATTCACCGGAACCCTGGCCGAGGGACAGATCGCCACCCTGTGGCCGGAGCAGCCTGGCACAGTCAACGGTCCCGACGGCGCCGCGGCTCCAATGCTCCCGAACCCGACCCCGTCGATCCTCCTGCCGGCCGGAGAGCACTCCGTCCGGTTCGGTTGCGACGGGCCGCTCCTGACCGGCTGCGGAGTTCGCCTGTCACTTCAGCCGCCGGAACGCATTCCCGTATCGCCGTGATACCGTTCTGAGAAAGGATAACCCGCAGGCGCGATCTCACTCACCATCGTCCTTGGGATCCGTAAGGAGAATTCGGTCGAAGGGCAGACGGCGGTCTCGGCAGTAATCGGCCAATAGGGCAATGTAGCTGTCCGCGATGACGGGCTCCCCGGCGAGTCCAAGTTCGTTCTGTGTGGTCAGCACGTCCGCCGTTTCCGGTGCCTCGATCTCGATGAACCGCCCCAGATACGGCAGGAGGTCCAGCTCGACGCGACACTGCTGCCACACCCACGTCTCTCGCCGCTTCTGGAAACACAGCACCTCGACGAATCCCAGCGCCCTGAGCAATTCACAGGCCGTGTCGGGATCGTCCACCGCCACCTCTATCTCCTGTCGCTGCTTCAGTGCCGAGGGGTCCTTGGCACCTTTGTAGGTCAGCGTGGCCGGCGGCGCTTCGCCGTCGATAGGGTCGATCCGGCGCACCCGCAAGCCCCGGTCGCCGGCCAGCAGGGATCGCGCCGCATCGTCGAAAATGATGTTCGTCTCCAGAACAGTCCCCACACAGGTCGCCCCCATGGCCCGAAGCTGCCGGCGGACCATCTGGTGAGAAACAACCTTCAGCTTGGCCTCGATCTCCAGGGCCATGAGGTCACTCCGTTGAACAAGCTCGCTTACCGGCCACTCTTGATCCTACCCGCAGTCCTTCTACAATGCGAACGTTCAGAGTAGGGCGCCGCGGATGCAGGAACCATCACACGAGGCTCGCGGTCGGTAACCATTGCGCCCCATGGAAATCTGAGGGTTCACCGGCCGGTTTTCCAGGAAGGATGCCATGAGGAAGCTCGCGTGTCTTCTGTCTGTGATCGGATTGACCTCGTGTACCGGCTGCGTGGCCAGCATGGTGGCCAAGCAGGGGCTCAAGGAGATCCGCGGAACCAAGTCGGCGATCTACGATTTCCAGCGAATCCCCCCGTCGGTCGGGCGGTCGGCCTCAGGCCTCAAGATCGGCGGAATCACCTGTGACGGCTGCGGCGCCACCGAGTTCCGAGGCGCCCTCTACGAGGGACTGAACCGGACGATCGCGAGAACCAGGTTCAGCGGCAGCGGTGAGCCCCTGAGCCTTCGCCTGACCATTCGATTCTTCGAGGGCAAGGGAGAGAAGATGACCCTGGGCGGAACCGCCTTCGCGATCGTGCGCGTCGAGGCCTATGACGCACAGAACAACCTGGTCGGCAAGTGCGACGCTGTGACCAGCACCGAGGCCTATCACGACGGTGAAGGCGGACTCGGCGACTCCATGGCCAAGAAGATCGTCGCCTGGGCCATCGGCGGCGGAAAGAAGAACGACGGATAGAACATCGCCGTCACATCGCCGATAGGCGGCACACTGCGGCAATCCGCAACGGAAGACTGCCACCTCGCTCGGTGCGGAGAATCGTCCCTGAAGTATCTCACGTTTGGGTATAGCGGCACCAGAAGTGGAAAGGCAAGCGATCGCCCTCCTGGCGATGATCGGGCTCGCGGAAAGCTGCGGTACCGGGGGACGCCCGATCTTCCAAGTGGAATCGAGGGGGATGAGGGACTGGCGGACGAGCCGCCAGTGGCACCCGGTGGAGGCAGAAAGGATGTCTGCTCCACAGGGAAGGAGGATCCGCGGCAGACAAGAGGTGTGCTCTGGAGGGGAATCGCCGGGGGAGACACGGAGAATTGCTATAGGCGATCGTTGATACAACTCATACGGGCGGTAAAGCGGAGGGGGCTTTGGGGGCTCGGCGCGACGGATTTCGGAGAGGGTGATCGGTGATTTGCAGGGGGTCGGGGGGCATTGCCGGAGGGTGTCGTGCGGTGTCGGAAGTTGTCGGGGATCGGGGGGGGTGCCTTGACGGTGGATGCGCTCGTTTGATATACAGAGCAGGTCCTGATTCATAGGCAAAGTCACGTGTCATGGGATTCTGAAAGGAGAACTGAATGATGTTGAGCAAGCGATGGATTTTGTGCGCGGCGGCACTGGCGATGCTGGTGACGTCGGTTCCGCTCGTATGGGCGGAAGACGCTGCCAAGCCGGCGGCGCCGGCAACTGCGGCGGCCGCGGGGCCCAAGGACCTGTTGGAAGCGATTCCCGACGAGGCCTGGGGTTTTGTCGCAATTCCGAATCTCAAGAAGTTCGACGGCAAGCTCGGCGATCTGGCCGAGAAGCTCAACTTCCCGATCGGTTCTCCGATCGCCCTGGCGATGGGACAACTGGGCATCGGCGAGGGTCTGCGTGAAGACGGTGGCGTGGGTCTGGTGGTTCTCGACCCGACGCAGTATGGCGCCCCTCCGGACATGCTGGCGGTCCTGATCCCGACGACCGATGCCAAGGCGCTGCTCAGTGCCTTCAATCCTCAGGACGGCGGTGACGGCGTCCAGAAGATCGAGATCATGGGCAAGAGCCTGGTTGTGGCCCCCAAGGGCGGCTTCGTGGTGATCGGCACCGAGAAGAACTCGGTGAAGTTTGTCGCCGACGCCAAGAAGGGCATTCGCGGCTCGATGAAGCCCGAACTGATCGAGCGCTATGGCAAGGCCGATCTGTACGCGATGGTGAATCTGCGTCCGGCGATCGAAATGGCCAAGCCGCTGGCCGGCCAGTTCGTGGCCATGTTCATGATGAACTCTATGGAGGGTGATCCCGAGGCGGCCGAGCGGATTCAGAAGACCGCCCAGGACGTCGTCAATCTGCTGGATGAGATCACGACACTGGAAATCGCCGCGGGCCTGGATGAAGTGGGCCTGCAGCTCAGCTTCTACCTGAGCTTCAACGACGGCAACATCGCGAAGAAGATCGGCACGCTGAAGACCACTCCGTCGGCACTCCTGACGGGTCTGCCCAAGGACCTGTACATGCTGGTGGTGGGCGTTCAGGGCTCCGAGACTCCGGGTGACGATGCGATTCAGCAGGGCATCATGGACCTGGCGCTGTCTCGCCCCGAGGTGTCGAAGTTCTTCGACAAGGCCAAGATGACCGAGCTGATGAAGCAGTTGAAGCCGGTTCAGGCCGCGGCACGTGATCGGGCGATTTCGATCAGCATGCTGCCCGAAGGTTCCGACGGGATGCTCGGCGTGACGATGGTGACGCAGACCACCGACGCCAAGGCGACCGTGCAGGCGGTTCAGAAGGTGATGGACGGCCTGAAGGGCACCGTAAAGGACGAGAAGGCCAAGAAGATTCTCGAGGCCGTAACGTTCAAGGCCGGTGCCGAGAAGGTCGGCGATGTGGCGGTCGACCAGGTCGTTATCGACGTGGCCAAGATCGTAGCCGGTGCCGCGGGCGATGCCGCCCCGACGTCGATGCCCGCGTGGGTGGGCAAGCTGGTGGGTAAGGAGGGTCTGGTTGTGCGGATCGCTCCGGCAGGTGACAAGGCCGTGGTTTGCACGATGGGTGGCGGCCTGAAGCGCTTCGAAGAGGTTCACAAGCTGGCGGCGTCCAACGCCTGCCCGCTGAGCGAAGATGCCGGGATTACCAAGGCCCGCAAGAAGCTGCCGAAGAACCGGATGTTCGAACTGTACGTCGGCGCCGATCGGATCCTCAAGGCCGTAAAGGCCGTGACCGGTTCCGACCAGATTCCGGTGATGCCGGACATCAACGCCCCGCTGGCCATCTCGCTGTCGGCGGAGAAGAACTTTGGCCGTCTGGACATTGTTCTGCCCACCGAACTCATCGTGGAGATCAAGAACATCGTTCTCCAGGTCATGATGGGTGGTGGCTTTGGTGGTGGTGGCACGCCGAGCCCGAGCTTCTAGTCCGGGCGAACCGACGTTGTCATTGCTGTTGGGTTGGATGATATCAGGCGGGGCCGCAGGGCTCCGCCTGATTCTTTGTTGACGGATGGGGGTTGGACGGCAGACGGAGTTCCGTCACGGCAAAAACAAAGATACTAATCAATCGTGTCAATAATTGAATAGATGATGGCTTGACCCTGATTCGGCAAACGCGATAATAGGAAATCCGTTTTGTAAGCACCGCCATTTTATACGGACCAGCACCGCTTGCACGTGATTCGGCTACTGATACTTGATGTGGATGGTGTACTGACGGATGGCCGTCTGGTCATGGCGGAGTCGGGCGAGGTCACCAAGCGATTTCATGTGTTGGATGGGGCGGGGGTGCGGCTGTGGCGGGAGTCGGGTCGCCAGGTGGCGATTCTGACGGCGCGAACGAGTCCGGTCGTTTCACGTCGGGCTGCGGAGTTGGGGATCGAGGTAGTCCACCAGGGCTCTGAGGACAAGTTGTCGGGGTACGAGGCGATTTGCCGCAAGATGGATGTAGCGGACGCGGAGGTCTGCTACGTGGGTGATGACATCCTGGACTTGGCCGCCATGCGTCGAAGCGGGTATCCGGTGGCGGTGGCGAACGCCTGTTCGGAGGCCAAGCGGATCGCGTCATATGTGACGGTCTGTACGGGGGGCACCGGTGCGGTTCGGGAGGTGGTTCGTCACCTGTTGAACCGCAGCGGCGAATGGGTTGGACTGTTGACGGGCTACGGCCTGTGAGCTGTTGATAGAGGGTTGGTGAGATGCTTCGAACTATCCTGCTGGTAGTGGCCAGCACGGCGACCATAGTAGCCGGCTACGCCGCCTATACCTACCAGGAGGGGGCGCTGAAGGTCGCTCGCGTGGTCCAGACGGAATCTCCGACAACGCTTACCATGCCGACGTTCGACGATGCCGGTCTGGAAATGCGGGGGGCGAAGATTCACAGCGGCACGAAGCCGTATGTGGTGGTCTATGGCGCCGACGGCGAGCCGAAGTATCAGTTTCGATCGGCCAAGTGGGAACCGGTGAGCGAGACGGAGTTCAAGCTGGTTCAGCCGGAGATATGCGTTTTCATGCCGGGGGGGCAGATCACGCAGGTTCGCGCGGACGAAGGACAGATGTTCGTCGAGCGAGCGGGCGGCAACAACTTCAATCCCAAGCGAGGGTATCTGAAGGGCCACGTGATGATCTTTATCGATCGCACGGACAAGGCCTGGCGTCGTGCAAAGCCCGAACAGGCGGCTCCGGAGCAGCATCCCGACCAGATCATCCATATCTGGCTCGACGAGATTCGTTTCGACCTCGACCAGTCGTGGATCAAGAGCCCGGGCACGCTCCGCGTTCAGAGTTCCGAGGCCGAGATTGAAGGCAGCGGTCTGACGCTGGCCTGGAACGAACGCGACAACCGTATCGAGCGGCTCGATATCGAGCAGGGCAAGCGGATGGAGCTTCGTCGGGGCGGAAGCATGGTGTCGTTCGGGCTGCCGGGACAGGAGCGAGAAGGCGGCGAGGCGGCGGCCACGACCGAACCTGCCGGGCATCGCGAACAGGCCAAGCGCGATCTGAAGAAGACCGGAGCGATGGCGGCGACCGGACTGACCGTCGAGACGGAGAAGGGCCGGACTCCTTCGGCCTTCATCGAGCGGGCCCTGCTTCAGGGGGCTTCGGCCAACCGGTCTCTGTCGGTAGACGACATCTATCCGGAGAAGAAGCCCACAACGACGCAGGCAAGCGGCCGGCGAACGGCTCGGTTCTCGGACAAGCCTGCCTCGCCCTCGAAGCGGATCCAGCTTTTCGGTCAGAAAGATGACAAAGGGCGAACGGGCAAGCCACGGCAGATCGATACCTATCATGCGGTGTTTGAGGGCAATGTTCTTGTCGAGCAGCGCCGGGGCCTGAAGATGCTCGGACAATTGGCGGGCGCCGATCGTCTGGAGCTGGTCTTCGACGTCGGAGAGAGACAGCGCAAGGTGGTTCAGGGCGATTCACCTGCCACGCAACCGAGCGACGATCCGAACGTGGTCGTTGCCGAGGCCGAGGCGAAGGCTGCCAAGGCAAAGAGGGACGCGACCGGCAGCACGACGACGTCCAGTCCGACCTCTCAGCCGGAGGACCAAACGCGAATCAAACTGCTATGGAGCGGGCGCTTGAGTCTTCGTCCGGTGGAGGTGCCGGAGAACGAGAAGACGGGGCGGCGGTTTGACGCCATTGCCTCCGGGACGAACGTTCGCGTTATGGATCGCCAGGGGGAGGTGGCCTGCCGCCGGCTGATCTTCCGAAACGAAACAGAGCAGGCGTGGCTCTACGGAACGTCGGATGCGCCCGTGCGGCTTTCGTCGGGCGAGACGCGCCGGCTTCAGGGTAACGAAATATACGTGGATCGTCGCACGGGGATTGCCGTGGTGAATGGTCCTGGCAGCATGTCGGACACGCGGGAGGCCTTCGCGGCAGTGGCGGTCCCGGGATCGGAGGAATCTCCGTCGTCGGCCCAGAGCAAGCCGTCGAACCAGGAACGGATCGAACTGAGTTGGAGCCGGCAGGTTGAGATGGATTTTGCCCTGGGTGAGATCAAGCGGGTGGATCCGAACACGGGTCAGGAGGTCACGAAGCGGCGCGAGTATGTCAAGCAGGCGGTGTTCCGCGGTGCCGTGCGGATGAAGCAGGGCGATCAGGGGATCAACGCCGAAGAGATCGTGATGAACATGGGCGTGCCGACCGATTCGCAGTCAATGGTCGGACCCATCACAAAGGTTTATGCCACCGGCGGAGTCGTGCTCACGCAGCAGAAGGACGAGATCCACTGCGAGAAGTTGAGCGTCAGCATGACGACCGACGAGCACGGGCGCAATATCCCCAAGTCGGCAACCGCATACGGCAATGTGCTGGCCAAGCAGGACAAGCGCCAGATTCAAGCCAAGGACCAGTTGAACGTCATCATCGGTGCGACTCGGACGGCGCCGACCTCTCAGGTGGCCGAGGTGGTCGCCGGCGCGATCGACCCGGCACAGCTTGCCCGCGTCAAAGAGCTGGCATTGCTGCGGGGTATCCGGCCCCAGGAGATCGATCGGCTGCTTCAGGAGAAGGGGTTGGATGCCGAGGCGCTTCGGGCCTTTGCCGTCGCCCGGAACATCGATCCGGCGGTGATCAACAAGCTGATTCAACCCAAGAAGGCCAAGCCTCGCGTGGGCATTATCCAGATGGATGCCTTTGGCGACGTTGTGGCCGTGGACTCCAGTCAGAAGCTTGACGTCCAGGCCGAAGAGATTCAGTGCAGCCTTCCCGACGGGAAGAACATCGAGCGTGCGACGCTGCGGGCCAAGCCGAATGAGAAGGCTCGCGCGGAGTTCGGCGATTATGTGATCAACGGGCATCAGATCGTTATCGACATGACCCGGCAGTATGCCCATGTGCCCGACGACGGGTGGCTCCGATTCCTGACGCATCAGGACCTCGACGGCCGGAAGCTCGATGAGCCGACGACGACGGAGGTTCGATGGACGAAGGAAATGCGTCTGGAGGGGCAGAAGAACAAGGGCGAGTTCCTGGGGGATGTCAGCGCGTCGAGCCAGAACAGCGAGCTGAAGTGCGACCGGCTGTCGATCGACTTCGTGGACCTGGCGCCCGCAGAGATGGAACGGATCAAACAGCAGACCTCGCCGGGGCGATGGCAAATGCTCAGCAAGATGCTGTCGGGCAACAAGCCGAAGCCGAAATTGTCGGAAGAGAACTTCCGCCAGCGGTTCGACAAGAAGCCCGTGCGGGTGCTGGCCGATGGGAACGCCGTGGTGCTGTCCAGCACGAACGACAAGGTGGACGCCAAGCGGCTTCAGTCGCGGATGCGGATCGCCGGTCCGAAGCTGACGGTCGATCTTCGCAACGAACAGCTCGACGTCACGGGGCAAGGCTCTCTGCTGATCGAAGACTATCGCGTTGCCGCCCGGGACGGTGCAGCCCAACCCGCTCCCAGCGGTCCGAAGGATCCCCTGATGGCGAGCATTTCGGGGCGAGGGCCCAGTCAGACCGCCTTCACCTGGGGCAACAGCATGACCTATTACATGGGGCGGAATCTGGCGGTGCTGGACCGCAACGTGAACATGGTTCACCTGGCCGGTGGTGCACTGGCATTGGGCACCGACCTGGCCAAGGCCATGAACGTCGACGTGGGCAAGATGCGGATGAAGGGGCGAGAGGCCACGCTTTCGTGTGATAACCTGACGGTCGAGTTTCTCCGCAACGATCGCAAGGGCGGCTCGATGCCGTTCGACCGTGCCGGTGCGGCGGAGCTGAAGCGCCTGATCGCCACGGGCAACATCTATCTGGAAGACACGGGGCGATCCCTGGTGGGTGAAGAACTGACCTACTATCGCGACAACAACGAGATCACGATCAAGGGAACCGCGGAGAACGAGGCCAGAATGTTCGAGCAGGATCTTTCAAAGGGGCAGCTCTCACGGTTCTTCGTGGCCCCGATGATTCGGTGGAATCGCAACACCGGCGAGATCGTGGCGCCGGGTGCCCGGATCGTCAATCAGGGGCGGTAGGCTCACCGTTCCCCGAGCGGTGTTCCTCTCTGCATGGGCATTCATTAGTGTCTGTCGGATTGGGTCTTGCATCGGGAGGCGTCGGCGCCTCCGCCGGCAGGTCCTCTGCTGGGCCTGTCAGGGCGCTTACCGTCGCTGTAATTCCTTCAGTACCACGCGTCGGCCTCTCTTAATGGGTTAGTTCCGATATTTTTCGGACTTGCCTTTGTGCAAGTGCGGGGAAGAATCAGTTAGTCCAAGCTGCGGGCAGCGAGACCTCTGTATCGTGTTGTACGTCATGTCGGGCATATCGATTCATTCTGGTTGTTGGTATCCCACAGAAGGGTGCACGCACTGAAGGGCTCGATGGCTCCATATCATCACACGTGCATCGCAGCTTCAGAGACTTGGATGGGGAAGCCCTAGCGAGCCGAAGGTATCCAATCCAATCGAGCCGGTCGATGCCGTCGATGGGGCGGACGGGCCGTGCGGATGAGCAACGGGAGGGGCGAAGGCGGGGAGGATCGCGCAGGCGAGGCAATGGATGCCCTGCCGAGGCGCGATCCGTCCCCGCGGGATTTTAGCAGGGCGTGGTGTTTTCCGGCGGGGTCAGGCGATTGTGGGAAGACACGCGATTCTGGTGCCGCGACGAGGTCGGGGGCTCGTCGCGGCGCCGGGGGGCCTTTCAGGGGCAATCTGTCGACGCACACCCGGTCGGAAGAGCCCCAGGTCGCGTTGAGGCTGTTCTGCGAGCCAATGATTTGACCCGGTGGGTCTTCCCGTCAAATCGAGCAGACGCCCTGCACTGTCCAGGAGGGGTGTTGGGTTCGGTGATGCACGCACGCGAGAAGGCGTGAGTGCATGAGAGATTCCTATGCGCCTGCGACCGGGCGCAAGCCGCCAAGGACCGTCGATCGACATCGAGTGAGTCGCATCCGACGGGCGGGTGGTCACACCGTCGGTCGCCAATATCATCTCAGTAGAGGGCATCCTTCCGGGGGCTCGGCCGCTATCATGGGGGCTGCCGAGCGTCGGTGCCGAGACGGCGCGGTTCGGCGCAGGTGCTCGGGGTTCTGCCATGCACAGGGATTGTTCACGCATCCTGAGGGGCGGTCTGGGTGTTATGACGGCCGTCTGCGCGATTCTGGGAACATCTTGCCGCCGTGAGCCCACGCATACACCGGCCTCACAGCCTGCGGTTGTGGCGACCTCGCTTCCATCGGGATACGTGGGTTCGGCCAGTTGCCGAGAATGCCACGAGGCCTTCTACAAGCTGTGGGCGCCGTCGCACCATGGTCTGGCGATGCAGCCTTATACGACGGCGTTTGCACGGGAGCGACTGACATCGCAATGGGACGACATTACGATCGGGCGTCACCGCTATCGCGCCGTGGTTGAGGGATCGTCCGGTTCCGTTCGCGAGGAGGGGCCGGAGGGGACGAAGACCTATCGTATCGACCACGTAATGGGCGGCAAGAATGTGTACTACTTCCTCACGCCGCTGGAACGCGGACGGCTTCAGGTGTTGCCGGTGGCCTACGACGTTCGGAAGAAGTCGTGGTATGACACGGCCGCCAGCGGTGTCCGGCACTTTCCGGATCGGGCGGACGAGGCCATCGATTGGCGGGAGCGCCCTTACACGTTCAATACGTCATGCTATAGCTGCCACGTCAGCCAGTTGGCGACTCATTATGATCTGAAGACCGACGCGTACCGGACCGTGTGGGGCGAGCCGGGGATCAACTGTGAGACCTGTCACGGCCCGGCGGGCGAGCATGTTCGAACGTTCAAGGCGGCCCCTGCGGGTCAGCCTCCGAAGGACCTCCGGATCATCAGTACCAAGAAACTGACGCCCGAACAGAACGATGCGGTCTGTGCGCCCTGCCATGCCAAGATGATCGTGGTGAGCAGTACGTTTGGGCCGGGGGATCGATACTTCGACCACTACGATCTGGTGACGTTGGAGCATCCGGATTTCTACCCCGACGGGCGAGACCTGGGTGAGAACTACACGTATACCCTCTGGCGGATGAGTCCATGCATGAAATCAGGGAGACTGCATTGTCTCCATTGCCACACATCGAGCGGTCGCTATCGGTTTCAGGGCGAACAGGCCAACCAGGCCTGTGCACCCTGTCACGAGGACCGCGTCAAGAACGCTGCGGCCCACACCCACCACAAGACCGACGGCGAGGGAAACAAATGCGTTTCGTGCCATATGCCGATGTCGGGTTTTGCGCGGATGCGACGGAGCGATCACTCGATGCGTCCGCCGGCACCGGCGGCGACGATGGCGTTCAAGTCGCCGAATGCCTGCAACTCGTGTCACGGCGACAAGGATGCCGCCTGGGCGGACCGGTGGGTTCGGACCTGGCGTGCTCGGGACTATCAGGCGCCGATTCTGCGGACCGGGTCGCTCGTGGCGGCTGCAAGGCGGGGTGACTGGTCGCGGCTCGATGAGATGCTGGGTGCTGTGACGGATCCCGGGCGGGATGAGGTCGTGGCCAATTCGCTGATTCGGCTGCTTCGTTCATGCGGTGACCGACGGGTGGTGCCCGTACTGGTGAAGTCTCTGAAGGACCCGTCGCCGCTGATTCGAGCCAGTGCCGCCGAGGCCTTCGGCGATCGTTTCACGGATGAGGACGTGGCGGCCCTGTTGGCGGCCACTGCGGACGAATGCCGCCTGGTGCGGATTCGGGCGGCGGGGGCGCTGGCCCGGCTTCGCCCCGGGAATCTGAGCGCTCTCGATCGTGAGAACCTTGGGCGGGCGGTGGCCGAGTTTGAGGCCTCGATGAAGGCCAGGCCCGACGATGCCGGCAGCCACTACAATCTCGGCAATTTCCAGATGGGTCGGGGCGAGGCCCAGCAGGCGGTGGGGTCTTTCGAGACGGCCATTCGCCTTCAGCCGGACCTGATCATGCCGTGGGTGAACGTTTCTCTGGCCTACAACGCCCTGGGCCAGAACGACAAGGCCGAGGAGAGCCTGCGCAGGGCGCTCAAGCTGGATCCGAACAGCGTGGCCGCCCGTTTGAATCTCGGTTTGCTGTTGGGCGAGTTGGGTCGGATGCGCGAGTCGGAGGACGCTTTCCGCAAGGCGCTGGTTGCCGATCCGTGCAATGCCGTGGCGGCGTATAACCTCGGGGTGCTCGTGGCGGATCAGCGGATCGACGAGGGGATCCAGTGGTGCCGCAAGGCCGCCGAACTGCGTCCGGACGAGCCGAAGTATGCCTATACGGTGGCGTTCTTTCTGCATCGGAAGGGTGATGTGGAGGGGGCGGTCGGGATCCTTCAGGAGATGGTTCGGAAAGAGGTCGCGTTCGGCGACGCCTACGGGTTGCTGGGCGATATCTTCCAGAAGCAGGGCAAGACACGGGAGGCGATCGGGGTCTACACACGTGCGTTGGCAAACGACCGGCTTCCCCCGGCGATTCGAGAGCAATGTGCGGTCCGGCTCCGGTCGTTGTCGTCGCCATAGCGGGAGGTTGCAGGCGATCGATCAGGGTGTGGGCAGGAGACGGGTGACATGAGCGGCGATGGGGTACCTGCGACGTGGTCGGATCGTGGCGAAGCACCGCGGACCGAGGTGACGGTGACGGGGTCACCTCTTCGTCCCTTGGCCGACCAGGCGTTTTCGCGGGCGGCCGGTGCGCCGCTGGTGCCGGGCAATTCGGTTCGGATTCTGAAGGACGCGGATGAGAACTACCCCGCATGGCTGGAGGCGATTCGCGCGGCCGAGCGTTGGATTCACTTTGAAAGCTACATCATCCGAAACGACGGGGCCGGGCGTGAATTTGTCGAGGCGCTAGCGGCCAAGGCTCGTCAGAGCGTTCGGGTACGGCTTATCTACGACTGGTTGGGGTCGCCGAAACTGTCGTGCCGGCGTCTGTGGCGGCAGCTTGCCGAAGCGGGCGCGGAGGTGCGGTGTTTCAACCCGCCGCGTCTGGACCGTCCGCTGGGGTGGCTGAACCGGGACCATCGCAAGATGATCGGGGTGGATGGTCGCGTGGGGTTCGTCACGGGGCTTTGCGTCAGCAGTGCGTGGTGTGGCGACCCGTCGCGGGGGATTGATGCCTGGCGTGACACGGGCGTGGAAATCCGGGGCCCCGCCGTGGCGAGCGTTGAAAACGCGTTTTCGCACGTGTGGAAAACCATGGGGGAACCGCTGCCGGACGAGGAGTTGCCCAAGGCCGAGACGATTCCCGTTGCGGGAGATGTGTGTCTGCGTGTGATTGCCACGGAACCGAGTACGGCGGGGCTGTTTCGGATGGATCAACTCATTGCGGCGGGGGCAAGAAAGACGTTGTGGCTCACCGATGCGTACTTCGTCGGCACAGCGACGTACGTCCAGGCGCTTCGAGCCGCGGCGGCGGACGGGGTGGATGTGCGGCTGCTGGTGCCGGGGGCGAGCGACATCCCCGCGCTGAAGCCGGTCACGCGTGCCGGGTATCGCGCCCTGCTGGAGTGCGGTGTGCGTGTCTTCGAGTGGAACGGGCCGATGCTGCACGCCAAGACGGCGGTGGCAGACGGTCGGTGGGCGCGGGTGGGGTCGACGAATCTGAATCTCGCCAGTTGGCTGGGTAATTATGAGCTCGATGTGGCCGTTGAGGACGAGCGGTTTGCCCAGGAGATGGAGCGGATGTATGAGGACGATCTGTCGCACTCGACGGAGATCGTATTGAGCACGAAGCGACGGGTACGTCCGACGGTAACGGTGCCGCGTGTCCGGCGGCGTCATCCCGTCGGGAGTTCCGGTCGGGCGGCGGCGGGGGCCTTGCGGCTGGCGAACAGCGTCGGGGCGGCGATGACGGATCGGCGCGTGCTGGGAACGGCGGAGTCGAGGGTTCTGGCGAGGGCGGGGAGCCTTCTTCTGGCCTTCACATTGGTGTGTGCGATGTGGCCTCGGGTGGTGGCCGTTCCTCTGGCGATCCTGGCGGGCTGGATGGCGCTGTCGCTGTGGGTGCGGGCCTGGCGACTGTACCGGCTTGGGCGGGAGAAGAGCTGACGCACGACGGCCGCGATGAGTTGGCCGGGATGAGGCGGGGGTCCCCTTTGGGCCCCCGTGGTCAGACATCTGCCGCGTTTTCGATCACTTCTTGTCGAACCAACCGAGTTCGGGCCGGTGGCCGTAGGTCTGAAGAGGCGTCGGCCGCGGCGCCGCCCAGCGGACCCCGTTGGTGATCACGCGCAGGATGCTCGGGTCGTGGTAGATGGGATAGGTTTCGTGTCCGGGGCTGAAGTAGAAGACCCGTCCGGCCCCGCGCTGCCAGGTACAGCCGCTGCGAAAGACCTCGCCGCCCGCGAAGGAGCTGATGAAAATCAGCTCGTCGGGTTCGGGGATGTCGAAGTGTTCACCGTACATTTCGCTGTGTTCGAGGACGAAGTGGTCGTCGATGCCCTGGGCGATGGGATGGCCGGGCTTGGTGACCCAGACGATTTCCCGCTCTCCGGCCTCTCGCCACTTGAGCATGCAGATCGTACCCATCAGTCGGGTGAAGGGCTTGCTCAGATGGGCCGAGTGGAGGCAGACGATGCCCATTCCTTCGTACACGCGTTTGAGGACCTTGTCGACAATGTCGTCGCGGACCTCCTGGTGGGCGGTGTGTCCCCACCACAGGAGGACGTCGGTGGCATTCAGCACGCTGTCGGTCAGACCGTGATCGGGTTCGTCGAGGGTGGCGGTTCGAGCCTCGATGCCTTCCTGGGTATTGAGGTGGCGGGCGATTCGCCCATGGATGCCCTCGGGGTAGACAGCGGCCACCTTGGGATGGGCCTTTTCGTGACGGGCTTCATTCCACACGGTCACGCGGATCGCAGGACTGGCCATCAGACGTTTACCTCCTTGGGGGGCGCTTCGCGGGGCCCAAGCCTTGAGCGCTGAAGCGACGATGCCCTTGGTCACTATGGTAGCCATCTGTGGGCCGGGTGCCAGCCTGATGGCGGCGGGCATGGCAATTCTCTGCGTGCTTTCCTAGAATTGCCATTGCGGGCGGAGTTCTTTGAATGATCGACATCAGTTTCCTGTATTGCGGGTACGAGTCACCCTCGGCTCCGCATCGTTACGGCGTGACGATCGATCGCGAGGTGCCTCAGCACCAGCGGATGGATGTGGCGGCCTCCGCCTATTCCCGGCGGCCCATTGTGGTCTGGAACATCACGCGGACCTGCAACCTCAAGTGCGTTCATTGCTACAGCGACAGTGAGGCCAAGGCCTATGACGACGAGTTGAGCACGGTCGAGGCCCAGCAGGTGTTGGACGACCTGGCGGCCTTTTGCGTTCCGGCGGTGCTGTTCAGCGGGGGAGAGCCGCTGATCCGTCCGGACTTGTTCGAGCTGATCGCCTATGCACGAAGCCGCAAGCTACATGCGGTGATCAGTACGAACGGCACGCTGATCACGGCCGACATGGCCCGGCGGCTGGTCGAACTGAAGCTCGCCTACGTCGGTATTTCGCTGGACGGTGCGAAGGCCGAGGTTCACGACCGGTTTCGCGGGGTGTCCGGAGCGTTCGAGCGGACGATGCAGGGTTTCCGGCACTGCGTTCAGGCCGGTCAGAAGGTGGGGTTGCGGCTGACGCTTTCGCGCCCGACGTTTGAGGACCTGGACGGCATCTTCGACTTCATTGAGCGAGAGGGAATTCACCGCGCCTGCTTCTATCACCTGGTGCCGACGGGTCGAGGGCGCAGGGTTCTGGACCTTTCGGCGGCCGAATCACGCCGTGCGATGGACACGATATTGGCTCGAACGGCGGATCTGCACCGGCGTGGGGTGCCGGTGGAGATTCTGACGGTGGACAATCACTGCGACGGGCCGTATCTCTATCTGCGGATGAAGGCCGCCGGTGATCCGAGGAGCGATCGGGTCTACGAGATGCTGCGATGGAACGGCGGCGGTCTGTACAGTTCGGGAGTGGGCATCGGCTGCATCGACTTCGGCGGCGAGGTTCACCCCGATCAGTTCTGGATGCACACGTCGCTGGGCAACGTACGACGAACGCCCTTCAGCCGGATCTGGCAGGACACCTCGAACGACCTGCTGGCCGGCCTCAAGGATCGGGTCCCTCGACTCAAGGGGCGATGTGGTCTGTGCCGGTTCCAGGCATTGTGCGGCGGTTCGCTGCGGGTTCGGGCGGACTTGATGACCGGAGATCCGTGGGCGGCCGATCCCGCCTGTTATCTGACCGATGAGGAAATCGGGGTATAGCCGGCGGATCGCCGGTGAGCCCGCGACGCAGTCGGAGGACGGGCGTCGGCAGAAGGAAAGCGAGAGACCCATGTCCGAGACGATCGTCGAGCGGCCCCGTTTGCGTGCATCGGTCGATTTGATGACGGTGCAGCAGGACGACGAACAACTGGTCGTTCTGTACGACGCGGCCGGTCTGACGCCGGCCACGATTACCTTGACGCCCGGGGCGCTGTTTCTGGTGACGCAGATGACCGGCGAGAATTCGCTGGAGGATATCGTCCGCAACTTCCATAGCCAGTTTCAGCAGCAACTGCCGTGCGGGCAGCTCATCGGCATGCTTCATCAGCTCGATCGGGCGGGGATGCTGGATTCTCCGCTCTTTGCGGCTCGGTACGAGCAGATCGTCGAGGCCTTTCGAAGCTCGCCCGTTCGTCCGTGTCTCACGCGGGACGACGAGGAAGCCGTTGCGACGATGCGCGAGCAGATCCGGGGAATTCTGTCCGACGGGGAATCCACGCCGAACGGCCAATCGCTTCGAGGGCTGATCGCCCCGCATCTGGACTATGCACGGGGGGGGCCGTGTTATTCTGCGGCCTACGCCCAATTCCGGGGGCAACCGCCTTTCGATCGCTATGTGATTCTGGGAACGAATCACTTTGGCCGATCGGCGACGGCGGTCTGGACGGCGAAAGACTTCGAGACGCCTCTGGGCGTCGCCCAGACCGACCGGGAGTTCATCGCCCGGCTTCAGCAGCGATGCGGGATGGACCTGGCGGCACACGAGCTGGACCACCTTCGCGAGCATTCGATCGAACTTCAGGTGACGCTTCTGCAGGCGATGGCGAACTCTCATCCGTTTTCGATCGTTCCGATCCTTTGCCCCGAAGTGTGCGGGCCCACCGGCGTCAAACCCGCCGACGGTGTGGGAATCGGTCTGGACGATCTTGCCGACGCACTGGCCGACACGATACGGCAGGATGCAGGCAAGCGGACGTGCCTGATTGCAGGGGCGGACCTGAGCCATATCGGACGGCGGTTCGGCGACGATCGCGATCTCGATGCCACCTTCCTTCAGGACGTGGAGGCCGAAGACAAGGCCATGCTGGCGCGGATCGAGGCGGGTGATCCGGAAGAGGTCGTCAAGGGGCTCGTGGCGCACTCGAATCTCTATCGCGTGTGCAGTGCCGGTGCCATCTATGTTCTGCTGCGTGTTCTGCGGGGCGCGAAGGTTCGGGTTCTGAAGTACCATCAGGCCATCAACCCGGAGATCGAGACGGGCGTGACGTGCGCCGCCGCCGTCGTGGTGTCATGAAACCGGACTCCTATTACTTTCGCCTGATTCGCGGGCAACAGCGGGGGCTGATCGCGTCGGTTCTGCGGGCGATTCTGGGGGGGCTCTCGAAGGTCTACACCCTGGTTATCGGTTTGCGCAATGCCCGTTACGATCGGAATGCGGGTTCGACACAGGCCGCGTCGGCTCCCGTGATCAGCGTGGGCAACCTGGTCACAGGGGGGACCGGCAAGACACCGATGGTGGTCTGGGTGCTGCGGCAGCTCATCGGGGGGGGTTTTCGACCGGGCGTGCTCATGCGGGGGTACCGGGCCCGGAGCACGGCATGCTGCAGCGCCAACGAGGCCTTTCAGAAGGCGGTGAAGGGGTGTGACAACGACGAGGCCCGAGAGCTTTCTCGGCGTTGTCCGGAGGCGGCGTTGATCATCGATCCCGATCGTGTGGCCGGCGCCCGTCGTGCGGCTGCGATGGGGTGCGACGTGTTGGTGATGGACGACGGGTTTCAGCACCGACGTCTTGCCCGCGACCTCGATGTGGTGCTGCTCGACGCGACCTGCCCGTTTGGAGGCGGGGCGGTGCTGCCTCGGGGAATGCTTCGGGAGCCGGCCGATTCGCTCCGCCGGGCTCACCTGGTCATCCTGACACGATGCGACCAGGTCTCGCCCGAGGCCTTGAGGGCCCTGCGACAGGAGGTCGGCGGCCTGGCGCCCGGTGTTCCGATCGCCCAGGCCGTTCATCGGCCCATCGAACTCTGCGATCAGGGCGGGCGGCTGGATGCCCTGACGCCGCTGTCGTCTCTGGCGGGACGCCGGGTGTGGCTGTTTGCCGGGCTGGGTAACCCTTCGAGTTTCGTCCGCACGGTCGAGCGGTTGGGTGCTGCGGTGGTCGGCACGAGCTTCTGGCCCGATCACTACACATGGACGGACGCGGAGCTGACCGACATGGCGGGGCAGGCGAAGGCGGCCTCGCCGGATTGGGTTCTGACCAGTGAGAAGGACGCCGTCCGACTGCCGCCCGATCATCCTCGCTGGCCGGTGCCCCTGCGGGTGGTTCGCATCGGGATAGAGTTTGATGACGCCGATGCCGACGCGGTTCGGCGCATGATTCTGGCGGTGGCCGGGACGCGACGTTCGTGACGCGTGCGGACCGTGTTGCGATGCCGCGAGGCCTTTCTTATCCGGAAGCACCATTGACGGAGCACATTGCCGATGTCTCGACGTTACCAACCGATTGATCTGGGCAGGCTCAAGACCTTCTCCGTCGGGCAGCGGGCGCACAAGGTTGAGCACGGTGCCGTGGCGACGTGTCCGCCGGCCGGGGCGAGCTTTGAAGAATGGATGGCGTCGCTGCCGTCGTTTCTCGGCGCGGCCAAACTGCGGGCGATCGTAGAGGCGATCGTTCAGGCCCGCCGGGCCGATCGTCCTGTCGTGTTCGCCATGGGTGCCCACGTTGTAAAGGTCGGGTGCGGGCCCGTGGTGGTCGATCTGATTCGCCGGGGGGTGGTGACGGCAGTGGCGTTCAACGGGGCGGGGGCGATCCACGAGGTCGAGTTGGCATGCATGGGGCAGACCAGCGAGGAGGTGGCCGAGACCCTTCGCGACGGGCGTTTTGGAATGGTTCGCGAGACGCCCGACTTCTTCGCCGCCGCTGTCGGGCTGGCGGCCGAGCGGGGTATCGGTCTGGGCGCGGCGGTGGGGCAGATGATCATCGAGCGGCAGTGTCCGCATGCAGAGCTGAGCATTCTGGCGGCCGCCTGTCGGGCGGGCATACCGGCCACCGTTCACGTGGCGATGGGCACGGACACCATTCACATGCATCCGCAGATCGACGCGGCGCTTCTGGGGCGGGCGACGATGGATGACTTCCGTCTGGCGTGCAGCGTGGTGGCCGATCTGGGGAGCGCGACCTCGGATGCCCCGGGCGGCGTGTGGTGCAACATCGGGTCGGCGGTCATTCTGCCCGAGGTGTTTCTCAAGGCGGTCTCCGTCGCCCGAAACGTCGGGGCGAATCTCGACGCGATGGTCACCGCGAATCTCGACATGCTGAGCCACTATCGGCCTCGCCAGAATGTCGTCTTGCGTCCCCCGCTGCCGGGCAAGGGCCACGAGCTCATCGGCCATCATGAGATCATGCTGCCTCTCTTGCGACAGGCCATTGTCGAATCGTTCACGACGGGGGTGTAGGAAGGGGCAGCCCCTTGCTGCTGCGATTCGTGGGAGCGAGGGTGCCTCGTGGTTCGAGGGCCGGATAGAATGGAATCCTCTTTGGAGGACGTCTTGTGGGTGTGAGCTTTGATGTTGTCAGCATCGGCTGTCTGAGCCATAACCGCTTCTGGAACGAGCGGCAGCCCGTTCGCGCTGCGCACGCCACGACGACGCTGGTTCGGGACGGTACCCGGGGGATTCTGGTGGATCCGTCGCTCCCGGCGGAGTTGCTGGCGCATCGGCTGGACGAACGCACCGGGCTGAAGCCCGATCAGATTGAGTGCGTCTTCCTGACGAGTTTCCAACCGGTACATCGGCGAAGCCTGTCGTTGTTCGAGCGGGCGGACTGGCTGATTCATGAGCCGGAGATCGAGGCGTACCGGCGGTACCTGGAGGAGCTGTTGTCTTCCGAGACGATCGAGGCCGAGCAGGAGGCGTATGCCCGGCAGGATCTGGCGATCGTGGACCGCCTGAAGCCGGCGCCGGACAAGCTGACGGCGTCGGTTCATCTGTTTCCGACGCCCGGGGTCACGCCGGGTTCGTGCAGCCTGCTGCTGGTTCCGCCGACGATGAGCATCGTGGTGGCCGGCGACGCCGTGATCAACCGCGAGTACCTCGATCACGGGCGTGTCTACGAGCGATGCGTGGATGCCGAGCAGGCGGCCGGGTCTCTGGCCGAGGTGATTGAAATCGCCGATCAGATCGTCTGCGGCCACGACAATCTGGTGGTCAGCCGCGGGCAGAGTGTGCTGTAATCTGCGAGCGTTTCCCTGATGGTTGATCTTCTGATCGCACAAGGCTGGCAGTGGCTGGTGCTGGTGGTGCTGCTGGGCTGTTCGGCGTTCTTCAACTGCAGTGAGACCGCACTGTTCAGCCTGACGCCGAATCAACTGCACGCCCTTCGGCGGAGCGGCCACCGCGTGGACCAGCTTGTGGCCGATCTGATGAAGGACTCGGATCGACTGTTGCTGACGATTCTGGTCGGCAACAATGCCGTACACGTTCTGCTGTTCGCCGACACATTTCTGCTGGTGCGTCATCTGGCGTCGCATTGGGGTTCCTGGGCGATTTCGGTGTTCAGTGTGGTCAGCCTCCTGGTGGTGCTTGTTTTCGCGGAGGTGGTGCCCAAGGTGGTGGCGATGGCCGGTTCGCAGCGGATCGCCGTGTGGGTTGCCCCGGGCATCCGGCTATGCCAGGTGGTGCTCTCGCCGATACGAGCCGTGCTCGATTCGGTTCTGGTGATTCCGCTGACCCGGTTGCTGGAGCGCCCCGTTCACGTTTCTGCCCGCGTGACGGCGGAGGACCTGAAGACTCTGTTGGACCTGAGCCGCCACGGCGGGGTGATCGACGCCGGCGAGAGCCTCTGGCTTCAGCAGGTGGTTGATCTGACGCAGGCCCGCGTCCATGAGGTGATGGTGCCTCGGGTGGATGTCGAGGCGTGGGATCTTACGAGCCCGCCGGCCGACCCGGCTTCCCGGTTTCGGGAGCTGGGCCTGATGAAGGTGCCCGTCTATCGGGGCGATATCGACCACATTGTGGGTCTGCTGTACGCCCGCGACGTTCTGCTGCATCCGGTCCGTCCGCTCCGCGAGATGATTCACCCCGTTCGCTTCGTGCCGGAACAGATGCGGCTGGATCAGCTTCTGTCGCACTTCCGCCGGACCGGCACGCAACTGGCGATTGTGGTCGACGAATACGGGGGGGTCGTCGGGTTGGTGGCGCTGGAGGACGTGCTGGAGCACATCGTGGGCGAGATTCGCGATCCCGGCGAGATTCCGCCGGCCGAGGTGGTCGAGAACGAGGACGGGACCTTCAGCGTGGTGGGGCGCTTGAGTGTTCGCGTTCTGGCGCAGGTGTTCGGAGCGGCCGTGCTGAACGAACGGGTGGACACCATCGCCGGTCTGTTTCTGGCTCGTTTCGGGCGGATTCCGACCGTCGGCGACGAGACGCGTCTGGGGAACCTGTGGATCCGCATCGAGGCCCTGGACGGCCGTCGGATCGAGCGGGTCCGGGTGGGCCTGGTCGATCGGGGGGGCGAGTGACATGATTTGGCCATGGCTGGTCGTGTCGGTCGTCGCGGTGGGGTTGAGCGGGGTCTTCTCGGCCTGCGAGATGGGGCTGTATTGTCTGAACCCTATCCGCCTGGAACTGGCCCGGCGAAGCCGGAAACGATCGGCCACGGCCTTGAGCCGCACGCTTTCGGATCGCGAGGGGTTGATTACCGTACTGCTGATCGGTAACAGCGTGGTCGATTACGTGGCGACGGCCTGTCTGGTGTTCGTGCTGGTTTCGGTGGGTGTTCACGAGCAGGAATCCGAACTGTACACCATGTTGATTCTCACGCCGATCGTCTTTGTTTTCGGCGAGGTGCTGCCCAAGAATCTGGTTCGCAGCGCGGCAGACGGCTTCATGCAGCGGATGGCGGCCCCGCTGGCGGTGCTCAGTCTGGCGTTTCGATTGACGGGTGCGGTGGCCCTGCTGAAGTGGTTCGCACGGGTGGCCTCGCGGTGTGTGGGCATCGATTCGTCTGCGCCGCTGGGGTCACTGGAGCCGCGGCAGCGGCTTCGTGCGATGCTTCGCGAGGGGGTGCTCAGCGATCAGCAGTCGGCCATGGTGGATCGCGTGATGGATCTGTCGCGCGTTCGCGTGCGGTCGGCGATGGTGGATCGGTCTCGGGTGGTCTGGGTGCCGGTGGATGCGGGCCGTCAGACGGTCGATCGCCTCGCACGGCTTCACAGCTATTCGCGGATGCCGGTGCTCTCTCGCTCCGACCGGGTGGTGGGGGTGATCAACATCCTGGACGTGCTGGGAGAACGGGCGGGGCGTGCGATCATGGAGCTGATGGCGCCCCCCCTGGAGATTCCGGCCGATCAGGGGGTGACGGCGGCGCTGACGATGCTCCAGCGCCGCGGTGCGGCGATGGCGATCGTCACCGATGCGAACGGGCGTTTCCTGGGGATCGTGACCATCAAGGACCTGGTCGAGGAGATCGTAGGCGATCTCCAGGCATGGTGAATGAAGGTTCAAAGACGCCCTGTCAGTTTTCCGGGGGTGCATCCGCCTTCGGCGTCTGAACCCCCGGCTACTATTGTTCCAGGCCTTCGGCCTGATGAGGTGCGACGGGTTGCCATCGTTGGGCTCGGGTCGAACGGGTGTGACGGTTGCCATCGTTGTGCCGGGTCTGTCGGATTCGGGGTCGATGCTCTGTTTGGGTGCGATATCGCGTCGTTGTGTACTCAGGCCGGAGGCCTGTTACAGGAATAGATGGGGTAGATCGCAGCGACGCCCCCGGTAAGCCTCCCAAGAAATCCCAAGGGCCGCGGGCGTGTACGACGGGCGTTGATGGGCGAGGCCTATATTTTTCTATTGACATCGTTGTTCGGTCGATTAGTATATAAGAAGCGGGACGTTCTGGGAGTCGTAGTGCATCTTAGGGGCCGAATACATAAGATCATCGATCACATATATTCGGTAGAGCCTGACGGCTTAAAGTTATTATAGCATAATCCTTGAAACCTCCCGTGTGCCCGCCCAGTATGATCCCATCGGGGTCATACGGTTGTCGGTTCGGTTTTTGGGTTGGAATATTATCTCTCCGAACGACAGCCTATGTGGCGGCGTGGCCCCTCTCGAGTTTCACCGCACGACTCCCTTCTACATAGAAAGTGTAGTCTAACTATCTTGCGGTCGGTGTCCGCGCAGTTTGCGGTGTCGGTCTGTAAGGTGGTAAGGCTACGGTGATGCGAACTGTGGCTTGGTTTGGGCGTTGTCCCAGACGGGTCGCAGGGCGCAGGGTTCTGTTGTGTGGATTTGGTTTCAAGGAGAAGCAAACTATGAAGCGCAAAGGATTTACATTGATCGAACTTCTGGTGGTGGTCGCGATCATCGCGTTGTTGATCTCGATTCTGCTGCCGAGTTTGGGCCGTGCTCGCGAGCTGAGCAAGCGTGCGGTGTGCGCCGCCAACGTTCGCGGTATCGGTCAGTCGTGCAAGGTGTACGCAAACGACTTCAACGAGCAGTGGCCGATTTCGGCGGCATTGAAGCCGGGTGCTGGTTACACTCGTCTGGGTTCAGTCGGTAAGTACATCCTGGGCACGGGTGCTGTTAATACTCCGCCCGTCATGGGCCCTGTGGCGGATCCCAGTATCGGTCAGTGCTTCTGGCTGCTGGTCCGCGGTGGCAGCACGACGGCCAAGCAGTTTATCTGCCCGAGCAGCAGCGATGCACCCGATCCCAAGGCCAACCCGATGAGTTACTTTGATTTCGGCGATGTCGCCAGCGCCTCCGTTGATCGTGGTGCGGGCAATCTGAGCTACGGCTATCAGCACCCCTACGGTCGCTTCGCGGTTCCGAGCGAAGGGATCGACCCCTCGATGCCGGTGGCTGCCGATAAGGGCCGTTCAGGCGTGACGGTGCTCGGTCTCTGGAGCGGGACTCCGGTTCCGCCGACGTTGCTCGAGAACTGGACGCCTGACAACTGGAAGGGTGCCAACTCGTCGGCGCACAGCGAAGGTGAAGGCCAGAACGTGCTGTTCATGGACGGCCATGCCAGCTTCGAGAAGAAGTCGGCCTGCGGTACGCCGCGCGACCCCAACGACCCGACGGTTTCCTATAGGGTCGGTTCGCACGCGAACAAGGTCTACGGCGACATCATTTATGAGAACAACCGTCTGACCCCGATCTACAGCAGCGCCAACACCAACTACCCTGGTGGTTGCGAGCCCAATGACGCCAACGATAGCGTCATCGCCCACAGCGCCCCGATCTAGTGCATAGATCCGGGTGCGTGGCCCTTGCGGTCACGTGGTGCAGTCAACGACAGGTGGGTCCTTCGGGGCTCACCTGTCTTTTTTTGTTAATAGGGGTGGCCCAGACTATCTCGCTGCGGCGGCGTCGGTGGAGATGGGAGGTGGGGTGCCGGGCGATGCGTTGCCTGGGGCGGCTGAGGGTTTCAGCTTCAGTTCTGGTTTGGGTTTTGGGGCCGAGGCGGACCCGGCCGCGGGTTGTTTGGGTGGGGGCGGGGGCTCGTCGGCCGATTCCACGGCGGGCAGGGGCTGTTTGGTCACGGGTCTTCGGACGATCCGGCAGGCCCCGATCAGCTTGGCCCCGTCGTGCAGGATCATCCGTGGGCCTTCCACGTCGCCCTGAATCGTGGCGCCGGGTTCGATCTCGACCACGTCCTGCACCTTGACGTTGCCCTTGACCAATCCTCGGACGATCAGCGAGTTGGCCATGATGGGCGCGACGACGTGGCCCTTCTTCTCGATCACGATGTCTCCGCAGGTGGCGAACAGGCGGACGGCGTGATAGCTCTTGATGGTGTAGTCTTCGCAGACGACGCGCTTATGGCAATGCGGGCAGAAAATAGACATTGCCGACTTCGAGACCTGGATGGGCTCGGAGCAGTACGTGCAGGGCACGATTTTGGCGTCTTTGAGGACGGGCTTCTTGGCCATCGATCCGACCTGATGACGCGGGACAACACTGCAAGTGGCGTGTCCTGGGGTGGGGCCGTCGAGCCGGACGTTCGGTCGGATCGGCCGACAATGCCCTCCCCAGGACACGCGGAATCAGCACGGACGCGGCATCAGCCTTTCTTCTGGGGTGCGGGTGCCTGCGGCTTGTTCGGGTCCGGGGCGGCGGCCTGAGGGGCCGGGCGGGCCTTGGCGCCGTCCGTGGGCCCCACGGTGCAGTTGCCGATGAAGGTGGCGCCGTCGGCGACTTCGAGTCGAGCGGTCCTGAGATCGCCCTCGAGTCGAGCGGAGGCCTTGAGTGTGACCTTTCCGCTGGCCGAGAGGTTCCCTTTGACCTCGCCATCGACATCGACATTGGACGCCGTTACGTCGGCCTCGACCTTGGCACCCTGGGCGACGTGAAGCTGGCCCTTGGTGTGGATCGACCCTTCGAACTGTCCGAACACGCGAACACCCTTTTCGAAGTCAAGTTCGCCCTTGAACTTGGCATCGGCACCGATGATTGTTGGGAATTCCCCGTTTGTTTCCACAGCCATTCAAACACTCCTCCGCTGCGCAATGCAATGAACCGCAGACTGAAACAGACACACACATGTACCAGACACGGCCGGACCCCGACCGTTTGGCCTGATTATCGGGCCCAGACCCTACATCATCGGCTGAGGGGGCGGCGAAACTGTAGCCGACCCGCCGGTGGGTCTATAATGGTCGGACGCGGTGGGACGGGTGGTGGATGGTTCCCTGCGGGATTGGGTCGACGATGACGCGATGGGCCGAATTCGGGATGTCGCCCTTGCTGGGGCTGATCTACCGCCGGGGGCGGGGGATGGCGCCGGTCTATCATCGCGTGTTGCCCGACGGGGGGCCCAGACCCCGGACGTCGACGCAGATCGCTGAGGCGGATCTGACGGAGCAGCTTCGGTTCCTTTCGGCGAGGTGCCGCGTGCTGCCGATGGACGATTTTGTGGATCGTCTGCGACGTCGGTGTCTGCCGCCGCGTGCGTGCACGATCACATTCGACGACGGGTTTGCCGACAACGCCGATCTGGCCCTGCCGATTCTCCGCCGCCTGGGCCTTCCGGCCACATTCTTCATTGCCTCGGGTTATGTGGTGCAAGGCCGCCCTTATGAGGCGGATGCCCTGCACGACGTACTTCACCTGGCCGAACCGCGAGAGCGGATCGAGCTGGACCTTCGTCCGTGGGGCGGGCCGGCGTTGAGCCTGCCCTATGCCGACCCGGCGGATCGCTCGGCGGGGTATTTCAAAGTCTTGCGGACGTACAAGCGGCAGGTTCGCTGGACGCAGCGGCCGGCGTTCATCGATTATTGTGCCGAGCGATTCGGAGTGGCCGGCGATCGCCTGGCCCGCCCGCCGATGATGACACCGGATCAGGTTCGGGCGATGTCGGCGGCGGGGATGACGATCGGTTCGCACACGGAATGGCACATTTCGCTGGCCGCCGAGGGACCGGTGGAGTTCGGGCGTCAGTTGCGGGCCAGTCGGCAGACGCTGGAGGAGATGACAGGCCAGCCGGTGAAGTATTTCTCGTATCCCTACGGCGATCCGGAATACTGCATTCCGGCGGCGGGGCTGGTTCAGGAGGTGGGGTACGAGGCGGCGTTCATGGCGGCCGGGACGAGTGCGCGGGTGCGTTACGGTCCGTGGCTGATCGATCGTCAGGCGACGAACCGGGGCATGGTGGGCTTGTGGGCCTCGCTGCTGGGGGTCAAGCCGAGCCAGGCGCGTCAGCGGCGTGCGATGTGGCGGTGTTTTGCCGCGGAGGGGGACAAGGCATGCACGTAGCGATGGTGACGCCGTTGCCGCCCGATCCGGACAAGCCTCGCGGGGGCGTCGAGGCGGTGGCGGTATGCCTCATTCGGGCGATGGTCAAGGCGGGGGTTCGGGTGACGGCTCTGCAATGGGGCGGGACGCAGGACGGGCCGCATGACGATGCGGCGCTGGGCTGCCACGTCATTCCGCTGCGGCTGCGTCATCCGGCGATGCTGGCGAACTGGCTGCGGACCTCGGGCGATGTGCGGCGGCTGGTGGACGAAATCCGTCCGGATGTGGTTCACGTGCAGGACATTCCCGAGCTGGGTGCGGCCCTGACGGGGCCCCGGGTACTGACGATTCACGGGAACAACCCTCGCGACGAGTGGCTGCTGGGCGGGATTCGGCGCTATGTGACGACGCCGATCATGGCACTGACATTTCGGTGGTGCCGGCGGAAGTATCGGCACGTCATTATGATCAGCCCGTATTCGCGCCGGATGGGAGGATTCGCCGCGGACTCGAAGCTGCACGATGTGGATAATCCGGTGGAGGATCGTTTCTTCGACGTGTCGCGCCAGGCCGGCCCACCGACCGTGCTGATGGCGGGGCCGCTTTCCGAGCTGAAGAACACGATGGCGGTGGTTCAGGTGGCGGCCCGGCTTCGGCGGAGCGTTCCGGACGTGCGGTTTCGGCTTGCCGGGGCGTGGCGAGAGAAGAATCCTGCGTACCGTCGGTCGGTCGAGGCGTTGCGTCGATCGGAGCAGTTGGAGGACGCCGTTCAATTCCTCGGGCTTCTGGGTCGTGCGGAGCTGCTGACGGAGCTGTCGAGGGCGAGCTGCGCCTATCTGCCGTCGTTCCAGGAGAATGCCCCGATGGTGGTGTCGGAGGCGATGGCGGCGGGGTTGCCGGTGGTGGCCTCGCGCGTGGGTGGGATTCCGTGGATGGTGACGGAGGGCAAGACGGGGCTGTTGTTCGATCCGAACGATATCGAGGGCATGTCCGAGGGGTTGCGGCGGGTCTTGTCGGATCCATCGCTCTGCGGGTCGATGGCGGCGGCGGCGCGTCAGGAGGCCGAGCGGCGTTTCCGGGCGAGCGTTGTGGCGGACAAGACGCTGTCGGTGTATCGGGCGGCGGTGGCGGAAGAGAGCGCGTAAACAGAGGGAGACGCGGCGATCGGTCCCTTTGTCACTGATTCGTCACAGTCCGGGTTGTGGGGTTACTTCTTGTAGGCCACGCTTCGCTGGCTGCCCATATCGGCTCGGAAACGATCCATGGCGAAGTATCGCCCGGGGCACTTGGTCTTGTTGCCGTTGGCCTCGCAGTGGCCCAAAATGTGATTCGGTGCGATATTGCCCTGAACCATCAGGAACGTGACGAGCTTCCGCAGTGATTCCATCTGCTTGGCGGTAGGCCGTCCCTTTTCGAAGTTGCCGACCAGGCAGATTCCCACCCCATGTTCGTTGTAGTAGTTGCCGGGCACCTTGCAGTGGGCGCCGTGCTTCTGCTTGGGCCATCGCGATCCGACCTCGACGCGTCCATCGGGGCCGCCGGCACCGTTATCGATAACGAAGTGGTAGCCCAGCTCGTCCCAGCCGCGCTGACGATGCCAGGCATCGAAGCCGGCCGCATTACCGCTGACGCTGTCGCTGTGGTGAACGACAATACATTCCCATCGGTTGCTCAGGCCGCCTGGCGGCAACCAACCGGGTTCGGAATAGACGCTCGGCTTCTGAGCAGTCTGCGGGCGGATGATCTGCGGAACGATGGGTTCCGTCTTGGGCTTAGCAACCATGCTGTGCAGGGCTGGGTCCGGCAGGTGGGCGAGGATCTTCCCTTCCTGCTGTGCGCAGCCTGCCATGAGCGCCGACCACCCCGCAACCCCCATCACCCCAACCGATATTTTTCGCACGGAACACCCTCCCCTTAGGGGGATTATGATAGCGTATACCAGCCCTCGCGCAAAGAGGGAGGCGTTTGGGACCAGACCGTAATCTCAGTTATCGGAAGCTCGTGATGGAGAAGTCCAGCGGAAATCCAATATTGTGATACATTGGATTGTCAAATGCATATTATTGCATCAACGGCCGTAGAGCAGCGAGCCGATCTGGTAAACCACCACGGCCATTGTGAAGGCCAGGGTGATGGTGTAAGCCATTGCCAGTGCGGTCCATCGTCGCCTGCCGCCTTCACGGTGGATGACGGCCAGTGTAGGCAGGCAGGGGGCATAGATCATGACGAAGATCATTAATGCCATGGCGCGGATGGGGTTCCAGCTCGGGTCATCTCGCAGGTGATCCGAGAGGGTGACCGAGACGGCGGGGTCTATTTCTCCGATGGCGTAGGCGGTGCCGAGCGTCCCGACGACGACTTCCTTGGCTGCCAGTCCGCCGATGAGGGCGATGTTCGTTCGCCAGTCGAACCCGGCGAGTTGTGTGACGGAGGCGATGGCAGTGCCCAATCGGCCGGCCAGACTATGAGCGAGGCGGGCCTGTGCCAGCCTGTTGGTGATCTGGGGTTCGGAGGCAGCCGGGTCGGATTTTTGAATGGCGGCCCGTTCGGTGGGCTCGTCGATCTGCGGGAAGGACATGGCGGCCCAGAGCATGACGTTGACGCCGAGAATAAGGGTGCCGGCCTTCTTGAGGTATACCCAGGTTCGCTCCCAGGTGTGCAAGAGGACGCCTCGCACCGTGGGCAGATGGTAGGCCGGGAGTTCCATGACGAAGGGAGTCTGCTCGCCGCGTATGACGAATCGGCGGAGGGTCCAGGCGGCGATCAGCGACATCACCCAGCTCAGCAGCCACATCAGGAACATCATCTGGGCCTTCCGGTGGGCGAAGAAGGCGGCGATGAGCATGAGGTAGACGGGCATCTTGGCGCCGCAATTCATCAGGGGGACGACCAGCATGGTGACGAGCCGGTCTCTTTCCTCGCGGAGGGTTCGCGTGGCGAGTATGCCCGGCACGCAACACCCCCCCCCGCCGAGGCCACCGGAGACGATGAGCGCCAGGATGCTCTTGCCCTGGAGACCGAAGGCTCGGAGCGGGCGATCGAGGATGAACGCGACGCGGGCGATGTAGCCGGTGTCTTCGAGGATGGCGATGAACATGAACATCACGGCGATGAGAGGTGCGTAGGAGACGACCCCTCCGACCCCGCCGATGATTCCGTCGCGCAGCAGCGAGCAGAGGAGGGGTGCCTTGGCGTGCAGGGGGTCGATCCATCGCTGACAGGTCTCGAAGAATGCCTCGAACCATCCGGTGGGGCTTCGTCCGAAGAGCCATCGCCATTCGTCGGCGACCTTGAACACCGAGAGGAACAGGGAGTAGATCACGCCGGCCAGGATCATCGGTCCCAGGAGGCGGTGGCAGACGACGGCGTCGATTCGGTCGGTCAGGTTCTGCACGGCCAGGCCGGTCGGCGCGACACAATCGCGCACGACGCCCGCTGCAAAGCCATACCGTCGCTCGGCGATGAGGGTATCAGCGGACTCGCCCCCGTGCCGCTCGATGGCGTGAATGGCCTGTTGAGCGGCGGCCTCGATGCCGGCCGCGTCGGTGCTGAGGGCATGAATCGCCTTGAGGACTTCGGGGTCCTTTTCGAGCAGTTTGACGGCGACCCACCGGGGGACATACCGAGCCGTGATGGCGGGATCGGCGGCTATTCGGGCGGTCAGCCCCTGAAGTTCCGCCTCGACCTCGTGCCCGTAGTGAACCTGGTGCGGGTTGGTGGCCTGCCGGTGGTCGGCCACCTCGCCGCAGGTCCGCAGCAATGCCTCCATACCGATCGCACGGTGTCCCTGTGTGGTCACAACGGGCACGCCCAGCAATCCGGAGAGTCGCTTGATATCGATGCGGAGTTGCCGCCGTTC
This sequence comes from uncultured Planctomycetales bacterium, assembly GCA_964446835.1. GTDB lineage: Bacteria > Planctomycetota > Phycisphaerae > UBA1845 > JAFGLZ01 > CAYUQT01. Next base: position 102,534 of record CAYUQT010000021.1, read on the forward strand.
GGCGATGTCTACCATGTTGAGGGCCACCACGAGCGGGGTCTGCATTTCAATCAGTTGGGCGGTCAGATACAGGTTTCGTTCCAGGTTGGAGGCGTCGAGTACGTTGACGACGACCTCCGGTTGGTCGTCGATGATGTAGTCCCGGGCGACGACCTCTTCCAGGGAGTAGGCGGTGAGCGAGTAGGTGCCCGGCAGGTCGACCACGGTGAAGCGTCGCGAACCCAGGTGAGCGGTGCCTTCCTTGCGTGAGACGGTGACGCCGGGCCAGTTGCCGACGCTCTGAAGCGTGCCGGTCAGGGCATTGAAGATCGAGGTCTTTCCGCTGTTGGGGTTACCGGCGATCGCGAGGCGAACGGCGGTTCCTGTCGGAGTGAGCGGGCGTTGTGTGGAGGCCTCTACGATGTTCATACAGATTCCACGTTCACGAGGATGTGTTGGGCTTCGCTCTGCCGGATCGCGAGGTAGTAACCTTTGACCGTGATTTCGATCGGATCGCCCAGCGGGGCGCGGCGTTCGACCTTGATGGCTGTGCCGCGGGTGACGCCCATGTCCAGCAGTCGCCGGCGGATCGCCCCCTGTCCGCCGATGCGGGTGATGCAGGCCTGCTGACCTTCTTCCATGTCTGCCAGTGTCATGTTGGTTCGCTCCTGGAACGCCGGGCCGGCGATTCTCCTATTTGTCCTCTTCCACGATGACGCGCTGGGCCACGGAGCGTCCCAGGGCCAGGCGGGTAGGACCCACCGATACGATCACGGGACCGAATCCGTTGGCGTTCTGCCGGCGGGCGATCGCTCCCATCCGCAGCCCCATTCCGGTCAGGCGGTGGACCATCTCTTCCCCTCCTTCTATATCGACCACGCGGACCCGTTCACCGGCGGCGGCGGCGGCCAGGGAGAATCGTTTCGGGCGGTCGGCCGCGCACGCCGGACACAGGCCGTGTATCTGCAGATGGGCGTGCAGGGCCTGATACCCCGTTCGTTCGCTCAGCTCGGCCACCAGCGATCGGAGCGAGCAGTTCACCTCGGTGATCCGGCCGCAGTTCACACAGATGATGTGATCGTGGTGCCGCCCGATGTGTACGTGTTCGAATCGGGTTCGCCCATCCTCGCCGAGAATCTGCAAGGCCAGCCCGTAACGCACAAACTGTTCGAGGACTCGTTCGGTGAACTGGGGGTCGCTGAGCGTTCGCTCGGCTGCGAATTGCGCCGCCAGGCGTTCGGCCGTCACATGGTCCTCGTGCTCGAGGAATCGCTTCAGGAGTGTGAGGCGTTCTTCGACGTGCCCGAAGCCGTCCTGGACGAAGACCTGTTCGAATTCCCGGGCTATCCGTTCGTGGGGGTCCATGGGTGCCTCCCGTGGTGGTCTAGTGGGCGCTTGCGGATCTGCTTCTCGCTTCCTTCGAGCGGGCTCGAAGTCGGCGCTGTTTGGTGAGGAACGATTCGAGTCGGTCGCCCACTTCGTCACTGATCAGGTGTTCGATCTTACAGGCGTCGATTTCGGCCTGACGGGCATCGACCAAGAGGACGTCTTCGAAGAACTCGATGAGAAGCTTCCTCCGGGCTCGCAGCCCCTGGACGATCTGTCGGGCCTCCTCCGACAGGAGCAGGAATCGGTTGGGGTCTTCCAGGACAAGCCCGCGGGCTTTGAGCGGTTTGAGCGTCAGCGAGACGCTGCCGGGGGTGATGTTCAGGTGTCGTGCGACGTCGGCGACCCTGGCATAACCGAACTGCTCCGTCAGCTCGGCTATGGCTGCCAAATGGTGCCCTGTGCTGTGGGTCACAACGTTCTCGTGAAACTCCTTCCAGTTGTCCATGGGAGCCTCCGCCGTCCGCCGGCATCAGTATATTGAACGTTACATTAGTATACCAAGCGCAATCTCGTCTAACAATATGGTACTATCGTTATTCAATGCCATCGAGAGCCTCCTCTATTGTTCTGGGCGCCCTTCAGCCCATCGAGACGGGCCCGGAACTGCCGGGCGGTAAAATGGCATATTCATGCCATGGCGGCCAGGTAGGCTTGGAAGGTAGAATCCGTTGATTGAATGAGGTATGGACCTCAAGATTTGCCGCCAACTCAAAGATGACCAAACTGTGATGTGGAGGGCGACAAGTCGGATTAACTGTGGCTTTCTCCGCTGTTGTCTGTAGCGAGTGCTGTTTCTTTTCCTCCGAAAGAGCGGGGCACTGCCTGTTGTGGGTTAGTGCCTCGCTTTTTTTGTTGGGAGGACGCCTCAGGGGTGCATCTGGCCTGCCTTTGGCTTGGCCTTTGTGGCCGTAGCGTTGGGGCCGAACCGTATGTGCAGACTGGCGTGCGGGGCCTTTGCGGAGGCGTAGACCCACCGCGTCACACCCGTTTCGATCACCGTCGAGGCGATCATCCCCAGCAGCCCTATCCCAGCGATTCGCAGAAGCAGTGGTTTCCATGTGGACAGCGCGGTCCGGGGGGCAGTCCGTGATAATCCTGAGAGAGCAAGTATTATCACCGTACAGATGACGGCGTTGACCTGAATGATCCCTTCAGTGATGAGCCGCTGCTGGTGGAACGGTGGGATGGCTCGCATGAGATTTCCCGCAACCATCCACCAGAGCAGGATCAGGTAGAGCATCTGTCCCCTGCCGAGCCATCGGTCCGGCAGGATGGCCAGGGGGCGGCGGAGGTGTATCACGGCCAGCACGACGAAGGCGCCGGCGATCAGCACGTATCCGATGTTGAACCACCAGAACGAATCCAGCCCGTACATCGTCGCGGGCACGCCCCTGTTCTTGACCCACTGTTCGACGTTCTTAACGATGTTGACGTAGGTGATGCCGATGGCGACGAAGCCCGCGCAGAAGGCATCAGCCCATCGTCGCTCGACAGGGGCGGGGTCGCTGAGCGCCGGCGTTCGAGAGGCGAGGATTGCCATGGCGACGGCCACTCCGATGCCGTTGATCAGACCGTAGGACTGTTCGAGGACGCTGTGCCAGTTCGTCTCGAGGCCGCTCTTCATGCCGACCAGTTTGATCAGTGTTGCCAATGCGAAGCCCAGTCCGCCGATGAATCCTGAGACCAGAGATGCCACGGCAGCCGGTGCCAGGCCGTTGCGGAGCAACCAGATGAAGATGCCGACGGTCATCCCCAGGGCGCCGGCCCAGTTGTCGCCTCTCGGGGGCGTCATTCGGAGGCCGAGCACGTTGACCAGCAGGAGGAAGGCGATCCACCAACCGATGGAGGCATAGAGGACAAGTCGGGTTCCGGCACAGAAACGTCGGCGAACCGCGGCGGTGAGGAGTGCTGCCACGAGTGCCAGGAGGGCGGCGACCCAATCGGTGTCATACCAGTAGAGCCAGTGTTCGTGTCGACGGTCGCCCTCGTCGATCATCTTCAGGGCCATGACCACGTCTTGCAGAATCCAGAACGCAAAGACCACGAGGATCGGGACGAGGAGATCGACCATTCGACGACGGTCTATGCAGGCGGGAAGCGCAGTTCCGGCTCCGCCAATGGCACCCCAGATGAAGCCGATGACGAACAGGCAGGCGAATCCGTAGATCACCGAAGGCAGGTGTCCCGAGTGGGTGTAGGCGATCACCTGCATATAGGATATGGAGCCGCCGAAGGACCATCCCAGAGCACCGAAGAAGCCGAACCAGCCGATGCGGCGATACCAATCGTCTCGACCGCTGACCAGGACGACGCCCATGGCGGCGAGTGCGCCGGGGATCATGGCTCCGTATTCGTGTCCGAAGTTGCCGCGAATGCCCCACCCGATGGACAGGGACAAGGCACCGAGCACGATCATGGGAAAGGTCGTACCGACGGCGGATGGCCCACGATGGTCTTCGTGTCTCATGATCCTGCGGTCCTCGCGTGGAAATGTGACGGAGGTTACGGGCGGGGCTCTACTGAGATACTCTCTGGACCCGTTTGCCGATCTCCTTCTGGGCCATGCTGAACGATATGCCCAGGCTGGCCAATGCGGATTCGGCAACGCTCCCCTTTTCACTTAGCAGTCCCAGGAAGAGATGTTCGACCTGGATTTCACGGCTGTTCATCCTTCCGGCCTCGGCGATGGCACCGGCCATCACATTGCGGAAGTGGGGCGTTCCGGGCAGCCGGCCGAAAACCCATGTGTCTTCCATGGACTGCTTGAGGAGGCGGTCGATGGCCCCTTTCATCGCGGTCTCATCGACGCTCTTGGACTTGAGGAAATCGACCGCCGGTCCGGATCCCTCGCGGAGAATGGCCAGCAGAAGGTGCTCGGTGCCCACGTACTCCTGCTCGTACTCGTGCGCGATGCTATTCGCCAGCCGGATAATCTTCTCGCACTGTTTGGATAGTTGCGCATGCATGGTTCAGACTACCCTCTGTCCAGGGACGCCTCCTGTCTGCGGCGGTCTGGAAGACTCGCGTGTACACCACCGACTCGGACCGCCGATTGTCCTCGATTCCCCAACGCCGGATCGGCTCGTCGCAGAATGGTGCTGTACGGGTCGGCTCGTGGGCGTCTCGCGAGCGACTCTCGTACTAGCGTACTTATAACCCAAACTCAGAATGGCCACAATGACCGACGCCACGAGGGTGAACTTGATGATCTTGAGGCGGTTCGCGACTTCGCGATCCCGCCACTCTTCAAGGCGCGCGTCGATTTCGTCGAGTTTCTGGTCGATGCGGCGTTCGATCTCGTTGAGCTTCTCGGCGATGTAGTCGTCGGCCACACTGCGGAGCTGGCCGGCAAGGCCGCGAACGATACCCTGGTCTTCGACCTCCTTGCGGAGACTCCGTTCTCGGGAGCCGGAATCCTCGGGGAGGAAGCGGTAATCGCCCTGGGGTTCGGGTTTGCCGAGGATGGCCCGTTCCAGGAGCGTGCCCACGACCCATCGTCGTTTTCGCTTGAAGAAGTGTGAGAGGGTTTCGGCCTTTCGCAGTCGGTTAATGATCTGCTCGTCCGGTTCGTCGTTGGAAACCTGGACGTCTCGGAGCTTCGCCAGTGCCATCAGCCCCCGCCGCGAAAGTCCCTCGAAGTGCATGGCGTCGATCGAGGCGATCATCTTGGCAAGCTGTTCCTTGCTGGCCGACTGGCGGACCGGACGGCGGGCCCATACGACGATGTCGAGCATGGCCCCCTGATCCAGTTCCAGGAGAAGCTCTTGCCGCTGGCGGACCTTCTTGAGAAGGTCGGCGCGACCGATGCGGTCCGACGGTTCCAGCCCGATCTCCAGGGCATAGGCCCGGAGTTCATCGAGGGGCAGGTCGGCGAGTCCGGCGCGGGTTTCGGGATTGCCGTCGGCCATAGGGCTATACGTACCGATGGGCCCACGTTATTGCGAAGAACAGTGCCACCAGGGCAACGATCTGCAACGCCTCAAGCGTAAACCTGTGAACGCGCAATCGCAAGACCTGGACCACCAGGTACTTCCTCATCAGCAAGGCCGATCGTGCGTCGGCCCAGAGATAGTGATACCAGTTCCAGAACGACTGTCCGAGCCGTACCAACCAGTAGATCGTGCACACCACGCAGAGAATCCACCGCCAGAAGTAGAACAGGTCAATGTTTGTCGTGCTCATGATCGCCTGGTCCCCTTTCAACCAGCGCCCAGAACGCGGCGGAAGTCGTCGATCGTCTGTCTCAGGCCCGTGGTTCGATCTGTCCGGGGAGTCCAGCCGAGAATTGTCTGGGCCCGGGTAATGTCGGGCCGGCGGAGCTTCGGGTCGTCTTCCGGCAATTCATGGAACTCGATGCGCGACGGACTGCCGGTCAGCGCGATGACCTCTTCGGCAAGCTGGCGGACGGTGATTTCCTGCGGATTGCCGAGGTTGACGGGCTCGACATAGTCGCAAGCCGCGAGCCGCAGCAGGCCGTCGACGAGATCGTCGACATAGCAGAAGCTTCGCGTCTGCCGTCCCTGGCCGTAGAGGGTCAGCGGCTGACCTCGAAGCGCCTGACTGATGAAGTTGGGCAGGACCCGGCCGTCGTCGACACGCATTCGCGGGCCGTAGGTATTGAAGATTCGGGCGATGCGGGTGCGCATGTTGTAGGTTCGGTGGAACGCCATGACGAGGGATTCGGCGAATCGTTTCCCTTCGTCATAAACGCTTCTCACGCCGATAGTGCTGACGTTGCCCCGGTATGTTTCGGGTTGGGGGTTGACGGTGGGGTCGCCGTAGCATTCGCTCGTGCTGGCCTGAAGGAAGACGGCCTGGTGTGTCCGGGCGACATCGAGGAGGTGCCGCACGCCTTCACTGCACGTCCGCATGATATGGATCGCCCTGGGTCGGAAATCGACGGGTGAGGCCGGGCAGGCCATGTTGAAGACGGCGTCGACGGGGCCATCGACGGTCAGGGGGTCGATGATGTCCTGCTCGATCCAGATCATGCCCGGTTGGGCGGCCAGCCATTGGACATTCCGGCCTTGGCCTGTGATGAGGCTGTCGACGCCGACGACGCGGTGGCCTTCGGTCAGCAGACGCATCGCGAGGTGAGATCCGATCAGGCCGGCGGCACCTGCCACAACCACGCGCATTTCGGTCTCCTTGCGTTCGGCAACGCGGGCGTCTCGTATTCGCCGATGCCCCGGGGGTCAGTTGAAGAACCTGTACCGGATGATCGTATATACGGCGGCGACGGCGTCTTTGAAGCCGATCTTCTTGCCTTCGGCGTAGTCGCGTCCGGAGTAGCTGATGCCGACCTCATAGATGCGCCACTTGCCCTTGGCGACCTTGGCGGTGATCTCCGGTTCGAAGTCGAAGCGATTGCTCTTGATCTGGATCGTCTGAAGCACCTCTCGGCGGAAAACCTTGTAGCAGGTTTCCATGTCGGTCAGGTTCAAATTGGTCAAGGCATTGGACATGAGCGTCAGGAAGCGGTTGCCGACCATGTGCCAGAAGAACAGGACACGATGCTCTTCGCTTCCCACGAATCGCGAGCCATAGACCACATCGGCCCGGCCGTCGAGGATGGGGCCGAGGAGCCGCAAATAGTCCTTGGGGTCGTATTCCAGGTCGGCATCCTGCACGAGGACGAAATCGCCGGTGGCTTCGGCGAAGCCGGTCCGCAAAGCGGCACCCTTGCCCTGATTCTTCTCATGAAGCAGAATCCGAATCGTCCCTTCCGGATAGCTCGACCGGATCTTGTCGTAAAGATCGCGAGTTCCGTCGGACGATCCGTCGTCCACCATGATGATTTCCTTGGGCATGCCCACATCGACGGCCGCGACGCGACGGACGATCTCTTCGAGTGTGGAGCGTTCATTGTATACCGGCATGACCACTGAGAGTTTCACGGCAAGGGGTCTCCTTGAGCCACCGACAGGTTCGCACGGCGCCATCAGTGTAATGCGAGTGGCACAAGGTGCCAATGCGAGAAGCGGCTCGTCTGCGAATCGATCGGTCGATGTGCTGTCTCCTCGCAACGTCCGCCGCGGTCAGCCTGTCGGGGCGTCGGCGGGGCCGTCGGTGTGATGGGCGTTGTCGAACAACCCCTCGATCGTGCACTGAAAGACGTGCGACAACATGTCGCCGCTCAGCTTGGCCGGGGTGTCGTGAAAATGCAGTCGCCGGTTCAGGCATGCGATTCGCTGGCAGCTCGACATGATTGTCTTAAGATCGTGCGAGACGATCACAAGGGTGATGTTGAAGACGTGTTTGACATCCGCCAGGACCTCGCGAAGGATCGCCTGTCCCGGCTGGTCGACGCCGATCGTCGGTTCGTCCAGCATCAGCACCGACGGACGAGCCACCAGCGACCGGGCGATGACCGCTCGCTGTTGCTGGCCGCCGGACAGATCGCCGATCGGCCGATCGGCGATGGTGTCGATTCGCAGGACGGACATCACCTGTTCGGCATAGGCCAGGTCCGCTTCGGTATGCCGGCGGAGCATGCCCGTCTTGCCGATCAGCCCCATCCGAACCACCTGCCGGACCGTTACGGGGAATGTCCAGTCCATCTGCTGTCGCTGCGGCACCCACCCGATGATGTCTCTGCGCCGGCGAGCCTCGACCGGTGGCAGGCCCATGACGCGAACCTGGCCGGTGTAGCCCTCCAGCAGTCCGAGGACGATCTTCAGAAGCGTCGTCTTGCCGGCGCCGTTGGGGCCGACGATGGCCAGGGTTGAACCGGTGGTCACGTGCAGGTTGATGCCCTCGAGCGCCACGGTGCCGCCGGAATACTGGAAGGAGACGTCGTCGATGCAGATCGCCTCGCGCCCCACGTGGTCGGAGCCGACATATTCGGTAGCAGTGGGGGGTGCGTGCTTCATCATGGGCAGTTTACAGATATCGCCGGATTCGTCATAGTCCTCGACCGGGAGCGTATCTTCATGGTGACCGCACATAGACGGGAAACGATCTGCAGCATCCTGGCCATCGTGGCCATGATGGCCCTGGCGTTGAGGCTGTTCGGCCGGCAGATGGGAATTCGTCTGCCTTCGCATGCACTGCTGATGACGGCCTCGGTCTGCTTTGTGCTGGTGGCACTGGTGGTCGGTGCCTCGGCGACGCGATATGGGCGAGGCATGCTGACGGCTCTGGCATTCTGCTTCCTGGGCGACCTTGTGGGTCCCTGGCACTTCTTCGCGGGATTATGGATGTTCTTCGGTGGCCATATAGCGCTGATCGTGTCCTTTCTGTTGCGAGGCGTTGTGGCCAGACGATGCCTGGCAACGCTGGGGTTGTTGATTGTCACGGGCGGCCTTCTGCTGGCGTGGCTATATCCGCACGTGCCGGCCAGTGGGCGGGTGCCGGTACTCCTCTACATGACCATCATCACGGCCATGGCAACCGTGGCGGGCGGGTCGCGAGACGGCGGGGCGCGCCGGATCATCCTGATGGCCGTGGCACTGTTCTACGTCTCGGACATCTTCGTGGCGCGGTGGCGGTTCGTCGCTCGGGAGCCCTTCAACGCCTTCATCTGCTATCCGCTGTACTACGCGGCGTGCCTGCTCTTTGCCTGGAGCACGCAAGCCGATCGGGAGGGATAGGCCGCTCGTCCCGACGGGTGCTCCCGTCGTCGCGTCATTTCTTCGGTTCGAACGCCTTCGAGGTGGCGTAGACGTGAGCGTTGGTTCCGCGGATGCCGTCGCGGAGCTCGCCGTCTTTCACCGTCACTGTTTCCTTTGAGCCAAGCCGGAAGAGCGTCTTGCCTTCCAGGTCGGCGGGAAGCCCTCTCACGGTGAAGGGAACGCCGCCCTGATTCTCGTTCACCACGATCAGGACGTAATCCGATTCCACCTTCTTGAGCATCAGCAAGATACCATCGCCGTCGCAGGAGCCGTGGACTTCACCGGCGGTGGCCTGCGGGGCGGGCTCGACCGTGGAGGCGACGAGCGCCGGCTCCAGGGCACTGAGTTCGCCCGCCAGCTTCAGCAGATCGGTCCACAGGGCCGACGTCTTTTCGATGTAGGCAGTGCCCCAATAGAGGATGGCGTTGGCGCCGTGAACGACAGCGTCATAGGCCATGAATCGGGATTCATTGAAATTGGGTTTTCGGCCGATGCCGTGCTCCTCGGGTTTGCCTTTGGCATTCTTGTCGAGATCGCGCCAGCCGAAGCCCTGGAGGACCATCGCGCAGGCCTTGCCCGGCGCGGCGGCGCGCATGCGGTCGGTGTAGATGCCGACGGAGGTGAGGTGGCCGGTTCGATAGTCGCTGTGCCCCTGGTCGCGGTTGGCGGGTACGGGGTAGATATCACAGCCGGCCATATCGGCGGCGCGATTGAAGTGCTTCATCGCCGCAACGCTGTTGCGGGGGGCGTGGTTGAGCCAGACGGGGTGCTTGGGGTCGATCTGATGGATCAGCCCGATTCCCTGGGCGATGCCGTCGCCGATGCGGCGGGCCTGGTTAGCGCAATCGGCCGCCTTGACCTCGGGTCGCGGCGGGGCCTTGCCGGCGCGCTTCCAGAACTCCGCTCGTTTGATGTCGCACTGTTCATACAATCCGCGGGAGAACATCTCCCTGCTGTCTTCCAGCAGTTGCGTGAGTTCCTGGCGGTTGGCCGGAACGCCCGGCTGTGTCGTTGCCTTGCCGATCACCTCGTTCATGGCCGGCCATTCGGTTGCCTCCAGGTACTCCAGGCAGTCGGCATACCAGACGTTCCACAGAATCTCGTCCGGTCCCTCCCAAACAAGTAGAGTGGGGTGATCCTTCAAGTCGTTGACCAGCTTGGTGAGGGCCGTTCGGCGTGCCGATTCGTCGCGGCTGAGGTCGAGGCTTCCGCCCACGTTGACCCAGCCCTTAACGCCACAGGCCGCCAGTCGATCGAGCGAGACGCGGCTCGCCTGGGCCTGAATCAGGTTGAATCCCGCCTTGACGGCCGTCTTGAGCAGGGCATCGTCCTGAGGGTTTTCGTATAGCCCGAGGATGAATCGAGGCCGGCCATCGACCATGACCATCTGGTTACTGCTCAGCAGGGTCTGGGCCCAGGCGGCTTCGACCACGACGATCAGCAGAACAATCGAGAGGGACAGACGAGCGGTTCTCATAAGATACCTCCGTGGGGTTTGCCTTGTTCACGCCGGGCATGTTACAGGAACCCGTCGGTGGCCGCACGATCCCCGTGAAAAGGAATTTCATTGTTGGAGTGTCGTGGCCGGAGGGCGGCGGGGGTCGCCGGTTCATGAGCGATAGGGTGGGAGGGGCCATCGGTGTGGAGGGGTTACATAGGTACGGCGGGAAACCAGATGCACGCATCCGGGGCCCTTATCGGACCTCCTTAGCGGTGGCTTTTGCAGAATCGGCGATGATGCGGGGGCAATTCACAGGCGAATGCGTTGACTCAGGTCCGCGATGGCCTAGGATTGATCGAGTACGTTGTTGGTGTTGAACTGCACACGGTACGGCATCGCTCTGTCGGGCGCGCGTTCTGCCGGCTCGGAGCATGAGGGGGGAAATGAAGGCTCTCAGCTTATCTTGTCTGGCGATCATGGCGTTGGCTTCCGTCCTGCTGCTGACCGTATCCTATGTATGTCCGCATATTGCCGAGCCCTCTTCCAGATCGGGTTGCGTGATCGCCGACTCCGCTTTGGACCGGCTTGCGCGGCACGATGTGGGGATTCTCCGCTACTTCAGAGACAGGTATCTTCAGTCGAGTGAGTCGGGGCGTTGGCTCGTCAGGCAGTACTACACCTGTTCCAAGGCCGCCACGACCGTCGTGGCCGAACATCCCTGGCTCCGGCCTGTTGTTCGAGTGGTGGTCTGGCCGGCGGCCCGACTGGTGGATCGCCCCATTATCTCGATCGGCCTTCTGGTCTGCCTGATCGTGTTCGTGAGGCGACGGCGGCTCATGCTGTCTGGCGTCCCAGCACGAAACGAGCCCGCTCGTGGCGCAGCATGTCGTACGGCGTCATACACTTGATCCCGATTCCAATGCACACGTCGGGGATCTTGATCCTGTAGATGGACGCTGAGGGCACTTCGTGGGAGACGACCGCATGCCCGCCCGCGTGGGCCTGAGATACAAGGTAGTAGTCAGCCTTCTGTAGAAATGTGCTGATCGCAGAGGTCTCGTAGTCCCGGCCTTGTACCCAGGCCGTTACCGCGGCGAACGAGCGCAATGTCGGCTCGTCCGGAGGCAGGAAGAACCCCTCGCCTCGTGCCCCGGCCCACTGAGATAACTCATCTTCGACGGCCTCGATTTCATCGCCGACCTTCTCAATGCTGAATACCTTGCCCGCCTGGTTTTCCCGGATGAGCCAATCCCAAAACGCCGGACAGAAATCCAGCCCGTAATGCAGGTTCTTGGCGCGGATGAACACATCGGTGTCGAGGAGGTAGGCCACTAGACCTTCACCCCCAGGCTCTGCCCGAGTTCACGGAAGGTGGACATCTTCTTGAAACCGAGAAGGTGAAACGCCTCGGTGAACGATGAACGCCCTTCCCAGGTGCTGGACACCACGGCGCAGGCGAAACGCCTGCTGACCCGGGCGGCAGTGGTAAGGTAGAAGTCGCCGCCGGTGGTCCGCGGGACGTTTGTCAGACGTTCCAATTCCTCGTCATAAGCGAGTGAGAAGCGCTGCCTTGTCAACCCGCCGGCGTCGTGAAGGCGCCGGAGGACGACAAGCGTGCTTACCTTGAAGCGGCGGGCCAGGCGATCCAGTTCAACGCGCAGTGTCGCCCCCGAATCGTACTCCTGTCGGAGGACAACGAGGGGAACCAGCAACTCCGCAGCGACCGCGTTGCACCATTTCTCAACGGCGTTCGTCGGTATGGACCGCGGCTCCACATCCGTGAGCGCGGATTGGCCCAGCGACAGGTGGGCCAACTCGTGGGCCAGCGTGAACATCTGGCCGGCCTTGGTGTCGGCGCCGTTGATGAACGCGAGCGGAGCGAGGGGGTCCGAAAGGGCGAAGCCGCGGAACTCCTGGGGGTCGAGCTTGCGGCGGTTGTTGCTACCGACGACGCCGTTGACCATGACGAGGATACCCAGGTTGTCGGCCTGCTCGATGAAGCGGCGCAGGGCGTCCGTCCACGTGGGCATGTGCCGGCGTTCATCCAGATCGAAGGCCAGCGCGTCGCGCATCCTGGCGGCGGCTTTGACGACGTCGTCGGTTGGCTTGGCTGCTCCGACAAGCGGAAACGGCTTTTCCCCGGTGACCAGGACATACTCACGGTACCACTGCTGCCGCTGCTGGCAGATATAGATGGTGTCGAGGAGGTCGGGTGTAGGCCGCCGGACGGGCGCCCCGGGGAGGGTTCGGAAGTCCGGGATGGGGACTCGCTCGACGGGCGGCTTCGGCAGAAAGAAGAACCCGAAGGAGGTATGGGTGGCCCTGGCGAACTTCTCCAGTTGGCACAGGGTGGGCTGGTCCTCGCCCGCGAGCCATCGGGCAAGCTTCGGGAACCCCGGGCGGAGATCGTCAACCGAGCGCCCGATGCGGTCCAGCGCCCATTGCAGGACGCCTGTGCTGACGGCGACCTTGATCATAAGGACAGTCTACCCCCGGGCCCTATGCCGTGTCATCATCCCTATCGCCGCTGTTAGTGCGGTGCCTACAGTTCTCCCTTGAAGGCCCTGTCGAGGATCGACGGGAGGAGGGCGTCGAGTTCGGCGGCGGTCTGGGCCTGAAGTTCCTTGAGCCGGTCCACCTTGGCCTGGAGGCCGTCGAGGTGGGCGACGATGCGACGCTGCTCGGGAAGGGGCGGAACAGGTATTGGAGTCTCGGCGAGCTGTGCGACATTCAGAGTTGGCTGAGCGAGCGTCCGAGTTGTATCACGGAAGTAGTCTTGGCATTGGGACGATTGTAGGACTGCCGCAAGAAAGTAGGGGTCAATCTTCGGACCAACTGAGATGCGACATACGGCGCGAGCAATGTTTGCTCCGGCCCATGACTCCGGTGCGATGCCGATCTTGCCAATGCTTCCAACCACACCAACCAACACCTCTCCACCGGCCAAATGGGTACGTCCGTACTGAGCGTCCACGGCGGCTGAGATTCGCTTGTTGGGCATTTCTGGCGGATTCCTCACATCCAAGTCCTGCACCCGTACGAACGGAACACCGCCTTCAACGTCGGGACCAGGAACGAGGACCCCGTAGGAAATCCTGGAGTCCGGATCGATCAGGTCGCCCAGTCGCTTCGTCTCTGCTCGTCTTGGAAGAGCTGCAGCAAGCGATGACGCCCATAGGGAGGCCGTCGCCGTTAGGCTGCTCGCTCGCAGATCGCGGGCCTCGACGATCTTGGCGGCGAGTTGGTCGATCTTCGCCACGATCCGCCGCTGCTCGGCGAGTGGGGGGAGGGGGACCCTAATTGTCAGGAAGAGGTCAGGCCTAATGCGATTCTTCCCGCTTGTCCCGCGAGACAATGCATCACACTCAGCCCAGAAGGCCTTAGTCTTGGTATGCCAGTGGAGCCATCGGGGAATGACCCGACTGGGGGTGAGCATGAACGTTGGGAATTCGCCGGACGCCGCGCAACCATCTACGTCTGGACCTGCCACCGCCGTCGAACCGTGGCGCACCCAGATCTTGTTGATAATCAGATCGTCAGCGTGAACAAGCGATAAGGTCTTTGCTGCGGTCTGGGACCCATCTATTGCTCCGCGGTCATATGCGCCCTGCCCCCACCATTTCACACCAATCGTTCGGTATGTCTTGCCCGGCTCGACCGAAACTGGCCGCGCGACAAGTGCTGCAATTTCGCTCAGCTTCACCATCGCCCAGCCGTTGCTCACGCCTTACCCTCCGCAAGGAGGCCCTTGATCTCGCCCATGGTTAAGATGATCTGCCACTCCTTGGCCAGAATGTCCTGGACGAGTCTCTCCAATTCTACGTGCCCCACGTCAGGTCTGCCTCGATTGTCATCGCTTCTGGGGCTCTGTCAGCTCCACACCACGCCTTTCGATCACCATACGTGTCTTGTCGATCTGGGCTGCTAGGAGCTTCTCGTCGGGTAGAGCCGTTCGGTACTCGGCGGCCATGACCTTGTTGGGCAGGCCCTCCAGGGCGTAGCGGGCCATGGCCGCGCCCTTCTGAGCGCAGAGGATCAGGCCGACCGGCGGGTTCTCGCCCGGCTGCATCCAGTTCTCGCGGGCGTAGTTGAGGTACATGTGCATCTGCCCGGCGTCGGCGTGCGTCAGCCGGCCCAACTTCAGGTCGATCACGACCAGACATCGCAATCTGCGGTGGAAGAACAGCAGATCGACGCGATACCACTCATCATCGATCCGCAGCCGTCGCTGACGGCCGACGAAGGCGAAATCGCCGCCGAGTTCGAGCAGGAAACCCTCCAACTGCCGGACCAGCGCTTCTTCGAGCTCGTGTTCCGAGTATTCGTCCTTCAGGCCGAGGAACTCCAGGAGGTAAGGGTCCTTGATCTGGTCCTCGGCCGTGATGACGTCCTCGGGCAATGGCTTGGCGCCCTTCCTGAGCATGGCGGCCTTGTTGCGAGACAGGGCCGTCCGCTCGAAGAACTGTGAGGATATCTGCCGGTCGAGCTGACGGACCGACCAGCCGCCGCGGAAAGCCTCGGTTTCGTAGAACGCCCTGGCGTCCGGGTCCTTCACAGATAAGAGCAGGACGTAGTGCGACCAGGGCAGTGGAAAACGTGCTGCCAGGACGACCAAGCCATATTGGCCAGACGGTGCCTGGCCAATTGGGGGTGGGGTTGAAATTGCAGACGGGGTCTGCAATTTCGCACCGGAGGGCGCCGTAGGCGATTCGGCAGACAGTGTCTGCCGAATCAGTGGACGGTCGGCCTGAGCATTCGCGAGCGGCATAAGCTCATGCGGCGGCGATTCGGCAGACAGTGCCTGCCGAATGGGCCACGCCGTGTAAAACGCCCGAAAGCTCCTCAGGTTGCGGATGGAGAAGCCTCTTCCAAAGCGACCCGAGAGGTCTGCGGACAGGCGTTCGAGCAGTTCTTCTCCGTACCCTGCTCGCTTCTCACCGCCCTGCTCATACTCGACAATCCGCCGGCCGATCTCCCAGTAGGTGGCCGTCATGACGGCGTTGACGGTTCGGGCGGATGCCCGGCGGGCAGACTGCAACAGATCGACAATGCCAACGAGGACGTCATCGTACACGACCCGAAGCGTCGCGCTCGGTGTCCTGGTGATCGCCTTCTTGCGCTTGGTCATGTGCTTGATGCCTTTGCTGACGACACATCTTGAGCCACAGAGGGCTCAGAGGGCACAGAGAGAAGACTCAGGGTGGTGGCTGCGTCGGCCAATCGATCGATCTCCGGGAATGCCTGTAGCCATGCCTTTCTCTGTGTTCTCTGTGTTCTCTGTGGCTCTATCAATCCTGCGCCTTCAGCACCGACTTGATCTCGGCCATGACGTCGATGATCCGTCGCTCCTTGGCCAGAATATCCTCGACGAGCTGCTCGGGCGGCAGGTGTTCTAGGTCTTCCGCGCCGCGGGGGTTCTTCACGTCCAGGTTGACCGATACGACGCTGCCGTCAGCGCCCGTCTTGATCACGTCGGCGGCCTTGACCTTCCAGGCCCGGTCGTCTTCCTTCCGCTTGGGCCACCACTTCAGACAGTCGGCGAACTCCTCGAACTGGAGCGGGGCCGTCTTGGTGTACTGTTTGCGGCCTTCGGGTAGCGGTTGCTCGTAATACCAGATGTCCTTCGTCGGCCCGCTTGCCGGGTCGGCGGCGCACCTTCTCGCCGGCGACAACTATCCGACCATCCGTGAACGTGACCTGTTCGTTGAGCCGGTGGGGCTCGGTGTCCCAGCCAGCGGGCTGAAGCTTGGGCAGGACATACTTGCGGCACGTATCTGCTTCGTTCTTGTTGAAGTCGAGCATAGGTTTTCGAAAGGGGCGGGTACGCCAATCGGGTATCGCAAGCCCGCATGTGGCGGAAGGACGATTGGTTGAACCCCGCTCGCGGTAGAGATTGTAACCACGATGAAAGCTAAGATAGAGAGGCGCAAGACACTCCATGCGATAGAACGCGGAGAGCAGGACGGCGGGCGATCTCCCGCGCGACGTCAACCAAAACGGCCAGTACGCGAGCACGCGCCTTGCTTGGTGGGATCGGGAGGGTTCTCGGGAGCGCCGGTGGACCATAAGAGATGGACTGCACAGCCGAAGGGGTACCACACGAAAAACCCCCGAGACACGCAGCGCACCACGTGTTTCGGGGGTTTCGTCGATTGAGGGCGGCGCGACTCGAACGCGCGACCTACGGTTTAAAAGACCGTAAGCCAAAACAGCCCGAGCATTGCAACCCAAAGACTTACGATAGCCCTACCGGGGAAAGCGCATCAAAAAGCGCAGTAGTACCTCAAAAAACGTCAAAACCTATCTCTAAAGGTGTGGACCAGAACCCCCCCCTTCCGACGGGTGGCAAGACGGCCAAGGTCACACATCATCACAGAATACAACACAAACACAAATGCCAAAAACTCAAGGATTTTGGCAATTGTGTTGTAAGCCCAACCGAAAACGCCCCGAAAAGCGGGACCCCAGAGGTGAACCCATGACCACGACGAAACGACGAACACGCCCCCGAGGGACCCGATGGAAGCACCCGGCGAAGCGTTGTCGGCACCTATGCCCACCCGGGAAATGGCGGTTGTGTCGACGGGCGGGGGCGTGCGCCCTTTTGGGCCCACCCAAGACACTGGCCCGAAGCGTAGCGTTCAACAGCGGACCTCTGAACACGTCTCGCGGAAAGGTGGTAGACCATGAAACGGATCGACAGATGGGTGCGAATGAATCGACCCGAACAGGACAACACCCACGAGAAACTTCAAGGGAACAGGTTGGGAAATTCCCAACCTCAACCGAAAAGAGGATCGGGGGAGACGGCAAGACCTACCCGGCTAAGCGTGCGGGGAAGCAAGAGGGGGATGGGGCAAGGAGCTGCGGGGCCTGTTCGATGCCCGCCAGGCGACCGGAGAAAGGAACGACGATCATGAGAATTCCGAACACCATCACAGAGGCAGTTTTGGAGTATGCGAATTTCAGCCCGCGGACGCACCAATCCGAGGATGAAATCCGCGCCTTGTTTACCCCAGAGGGATTTGCCGACATGTTCGGGAATGATTCCGATATTTCAGGCTGGCCCTGGACGTTTGACCAGCTCGCCGACGAAGCGGTTCGTATCTGGTCTGCGCGTCGTGCGGATAACGACCGGCCCCTATTCGATGCCCGCCGCCCGGCAGAAGATGGTGTGAGTGTGAGTGAATGAGCCGTCGGCGCGTTGCCGGCGGAAGTGTGTGACTTGGAGGCATTGAAAGGTGTGTGCAAATGTTCGGATGGCAGACCCCAATCCTGGCTTCGATGCCGGGCGGCCGTCACGAGGCGGTCGAGACCTACCTCGGGTTACTTCGAAAATCCGACGGCAACAAGTCCGACGCGGCCGCACTTACCAAGGTGGTTCGGGAGCTTGGCCTATCGGCCGATGCGGTTGCTTCTGATGCCGAGTTGATTCATCGCATCGATTCGGCCGAGCGCGAAGCGTTGAAGCTGGATCAGGCCGATGAGGCATGGCGACGCGCTAAGGCAGAAACCGACCAGGTGGT
>CAYUQT010000022.1:0-119277 GCA_964446835.1 uncultured Planctomycetales bacterium
CCGCGCAAGTCCTAAATATGGATTCTTTGGAAAAAACTTTTGGCAACCGCTCTAGCGGCGGTTCGAGTGATACGACGGGGGCACACGCTCGGTCTGCCGCTCTTCGATCAACGCGAGGAACCTGCGGCTTCCGAGGCAACGGATTCGCTTCGGTTGACCTCCGTCGCGGTGGCTTGCCCGTGTGTGTGAAGGGGCAGATGAGGGAAGACGCCGTTGCCCCCGCTCGTCTTGCAGACGTACATGGCACAATCCGCCGTGCCAATGAGTTGCCGGGCCGTATTGAAATTGCCTTGAATCAGACTGGCGATGCCGATGCTCAGAGTCACGAACGCTGCGGTCGGCATCTCTTCCTGGACGATCGCGTGAAACCTGCTGGTGATCCGCTGGGCACAGTTGTCCGCGTCCGTGCACGAGCTTCTCGGCAGCAGGACAATGAACTCGTCTCCGCCGAACCGTGCCGAGACATCCGAGGCTCGCGCCGAGTCGGTGATCGCCCGACCGGTGATCTGAAGCAGCCGATCTCCCATCAGGTGTCCCAGTTCGTCGTTGGCCCGTTTGAAACGATCCACATCGATCATCATGCAGGCCAGATCCTCGTTATACCGAAGGGCATGAGCGACGAATTGCTCGACGATCTCGTTGATGTATCGCCGATTGTACAGGCCGGTGAGCGGGTCTCGCAGAGCCGCCTCGCGAAGCTGGACATTGCGGGCCTCCAGTTCTTCGTTCTTGCGACGCAGTTCCTCGTACTGCTGGAGCAATTCCTCCTGGAGCTTCGCCACGTTGGCCCGCAACGTTGCCAACACCAGGTTCTTTTCGACCACGATCGGAAGCAGATCGAGGTAGTCCTCGGTCTTGACGATGTAGTCGGCGGCTCCGTTGTGGATCGCCGACGCGGCCGCATCACCCGAGCGAAGGCTCGTGACCATCACGATGGGGGCCGTCACCACTCCCTTGAGCTGTGCCAGCATCTCCAGTCCCGTGCAGTCGGGCAGGTGATACCCCAGGAGGATCAGGTCGGGCTTCCTCAAGAGCAGGTCGTGGACTTCCGCGGCTGCGCCGGCATGGAAGACCTGCGTGCTGGGAAAACGCGCGCAGAGGCGCTCCCGCATCAGGTCGACCTGGTCGGTCTTGTTCTCTACGATCAGGATGCATGGCCAAGGTGCCATGGCTGCTGCTCCATTCCAGAGGGGCGGGAGTCCATGGTTGAAATACGATTTGGGTTAACGGTGGGTCAACAAACACCGTGCGAATTGTGAAACAATCCGGTGCTACTTGACTGGGGCGAGTATCCACAAAGAAAAAGTAGATATTAATAGGCATTAGTGTTGTGTATGACTGGCATTGGCATCGTCCCAATGCCCTCTTCCCTCTAGTGGCGGGGGGGCGACTGAGCGACGAAGACTGTCGAAGGAAAGGGAGCACTCTTCATGTCGTAGGACAAGCCGCTACCTCGTTGGAAGGGGGGAGGCCCACCCCGGATTGAACCGTAGTGCAGTTCTGCCTCCCAAGAGGGGCCTGAGCCGCTACCATGTGGCATACGGCTTCGAGAGAGTCAGGCATGTGCGCAGAGTGGCCAACACCCGGTCGCTCGTCCGATGACACGGCCTCGGCCTCTGACGCTGTGGGAGTGTGGCTCATGCGGATGATCGGTGGTTGTGTTTGCGGCTGGGTATTGGGCATCGCGGCGGTTTCGACGGTCGTCGGGGGAGCCGTCAAGCAGCAGGGCGATTCGTGGACGATCGAGACCGAGGCGATTCGACTCGAACTCGATTCTCGTCGGGGCACGCTGGCCGTGACGGACAAGGCAGGGGGGTACTCGTGGCGTCAGCCGCCTGGGGCCTCCCATCCAGGCGGCTTCCGAAACGTCAAGCCGCTGCCAGCTCCTATCAGCGGGCTGATCTTCGAGGCAGACTTCGGCGCCACCGAGGGAAGGGCCAACACGTTGCGGGTCTCGATCGAGGTGTCCGACGCCTCCAACCGCATCCTGATCACACTGGACATGCCCGATCGGCATGCAGAAGCCCACGCCATGCCCTTCCTGGAGCCGTTCCTCCTCGACACGCCTTGCGGCGTGTTGGCGGTGGCCGATTACTGCAACGGCCACGTCTATCCGGTGGACGACTATCCCGATCGGCAGACCTACGGTCCGGCTGATCGAATGGACATGCCATGGGTCGGTCTCTGTGACCTCGATCGAGGTTTTGGCTGGCTCATGATCGTTGACACGTCGGACAACGCGGATATCCACTTCAAGCATTACGCCGTGGGCGACAGGAAGCTCGCAGCGCCCAAGATCATCTTCGTGTCGAACAAGCGGAAGTTCAGCTATCCAAGGCGGCTCATCTACGAATTCCTGCCCAAGGGCGGTTATGTCGCCTTGGCCAAGTCGTTTCGAGAGTATGCCCGACGAAGGGGGCTCCTGGTGACGCTGGCTGAGAAGGCCAAACACAATCCGAATGTCGCCCGCCTGTTCGGTGCGCCGGATATCTGGGGCGACGCTTCTCTCGCCTTCGCGCGAGAGGCCAAGGCTGCCGGTGTCGACAAGATGCTCATTCAGGGGCGGAGCACGCCCGATCAGATGCGTGCCATCAATGCCCTGGGATATCTGACCAGCGAGTACGACAACTACACAGATATCGTTCCTCCCGAGCGTCCCGGCCAGATCGATTCACAGCACGCCCCGCTGCCCGACAGCGCCGTGCTCAACGCCGACGGCAAACGAATGACCGCCTGGTTGACGATGGACAAGAAGCTTCAGTACATGAAACGATGCCCCGCTTTGTGGATCGACGCGGCCCGACACGTCATTCCCGCCGTGCTCCGCGACTATCCCTACCTGGGACGGTTCATTGATGTGACCACCGCCGAGGGGTTGTACGAATGCTTCGACCCCAACCACCCCCTCGACAAGGCGGCCAAACGTCAGTGTGGGGTCGATCTGCTCGCCTACACGCGGTCGCAGAATCTCGTCGTGGGCGGCGAACATGGGATCTGGTGGGCCGTTCCGCAGCTCGACTACATCGAGGGCATGATGAGCGGCAGTCCGTGGTTCTATCCCTGGCCCGCCGGCCATCTGATCCGACCCAAGAACAAGCAGGAGAAATGGACGGGACCGTGGGGCAACCAGCATGCCCCCTGGGAACTCTATGAGAAGTGGTCGATCGGCCACAAGTGGCGAGCGCCGTTGTGGGAACTGGTCTTTCACGACTGCGTCATCAGTACGTGGTATTGGGGTGACACGAACGATTACCTCCTGGTGGCGGCTCCCGAGAATGCCGCCCGAAAGGACGCCTTCAACATCCTTTACGGCACGATGCCGATGATGTGGGCCATCAAAGAGGGCGCCTGGCACGCCAATCGGGCAGTGTTTCTCCGCACCTATCGCAATACGTGCAAGCTGCACGAGATCGTCGCCTGTGCCGAGATGCTGACGCACGAGTTCGTCACGCCCGATCACGATGTGCAGCGGACGCGGTTCTCCGACGGTACCGAGGTGATCGTGAACTTCGGCGACAAGCCCTATTCCGCATCGGTGGCCGGCAAGACGGGCGTGCTCCCACGAGACGGGTTCATCGCGAAGGGGCCGCGGATCGAACAGTCGCTGACGCTGGTCAACGGCAAGCCGTTGACCACCATCAAAACGAGCGAGTATTCGTTTATCGAGGGTGGGACTTCCGGCCCGACCCGTTAGTCCGTTTCAGGTTTGGGTATAGCGACGCGGGCCGGGCGAGGACCGGCGTACCCGCAAGCCGCACCGACTTGGGTCGTCGCCGGACCGGCCATTCCAAGTCGAGGCGTCTCGCTTCGCCGATGTTGCAGGAGCCTCGGCGGGTTAGTATCTTAGGCTTCAGTGGAGAGTCGCGGTGTTCGCAGGTGCTTCGGGCTGTTGGCAAGGCTGCGGACGATCCGATGATCCTCACGGCCAGTGTTGCGCCGGTAGCTCAGGTGGATAGAGCATCGGATTTCTAATCCGACGGTCGAGGGTTCGAGTCCCCCCCGGCGCGTTGTGGGACAACAACTTAGGATCGCGGTCTTCTCTGCATGCCTCAGACGGTCTACGTTGAGCCCCCCGGCGGGCGGTACCCCACGGCTACCCAGCACATCAAAGGCCACTGATCCGACGGTCGAGGGTTCGAATCCCTCCGGCAACCTGTGGCCGACTGGCCACACCCTTCACAAGATCCGGTGGGTAGAAGTGCAATCGTTCGGAACTGAGCGGTTCAGTGAACCGCACCCGCAGCGCCCGGACTGAACCGTCTCGCACGGCGGCGATCTCGACGGTGAAATCCTTCCGGACAAATCGCTCGCCGCCTTTAAAGGTCGGCGCGGGGCCGAAGGCCATCTTGTGCAACTCGCTTCCGAACAACAGCGGCGAATCCGAGGCGACGACGATCGTGTGATCGTCCTCTCGTGTGAACGTCGCTCGCGTGCCCTCCGTCGTCAAGTAGGCAACGGAACACTCCGTCTCGTTTGTGATGAGGGCCAGCCGGTCACCCGCACAGAAGATCTCGTCGTTTCGCGCTGCCTCACCCACGATCAGCGTGTGCCCGCCCCGCATCGGATTCCGGGTCCCGGCCAGATAGCCCCTCAAACGCGCTCGGGCGGCATCTTCAAAGTGCATGCCATACGCGATCGTTCCGACTGCGAACAGGCCGGACATCGTCACGTTGGCCACGAACAACCAGTGACGCAACGCCAGCGGTGGGGGGGGGACAGTGTCGGTGCGAGGCTGCAACAGGGCGGCCAGCAAATAGGCCCAGCCCACCGTAGACAGACACAAGGCCCGAGGCTCGACCACCGTGATCAGGGTCAGTGCGAGGAAGAAGGTGATCCAGATCAGGAAGAATCGCACACCGGCATCTTGCCGGAGTCCCTTCAGCACATAATAGAGAGCAGCCGCAAAGATCCCCGCACCGATCGGTGCGGCAATCCAGATCAGCCAGACCTTTCCGTAGGCCGTCAGAAAGGTCAGTGGACATGCCGTCGTCCAGACGGAAAGGAACATTGCCAGTGAGACCGGCATCTTCATCGCCAGATGACCGAGGTTCTTCAGCAACGCCCCTCCGGTGGGCATGGTGGCCATGTAGAAGCCCACATACACGGTGGTCATCAGGGCCAACAGAAGGGTAACCGCGCCGCGGTTCATCCCGTTTGGCTCCCGCCATCGGTATCGTCGCGACAGCGCCTCGTAGGCGATCACGACCGCCGCCAACGGAACCGCGACCTCCTTGGACAGCAGCGCCATGGCGTATCCCAATGCGGCGATCGGCAGCGTCTTCCAGAGCGGTCTCTCCGCCGCGTTCCAGTACGATTCGGTCGCAATGGCCGCCCCGACCAGCACCAGCAGATCGCTCCGATTGCAGACGAATACCGCCGGGGCGGTCACGGTCTGAGAGATGCCGAAGAAGAGAGTCGCCACCCCCGCCCTTGATGCGTCGCCCCCCACATGGACATACATGCGGTGGATCAGGATCAGGGCCAGGGCGAACCACGCCAGGCTGACGGTTCTGTGTCCAGCGGGCCATGCACCAAAGACCCGCATATCGGCGTAGAAAGACCACTCCGCCAGCGGACGGAAGAACGTGATCTTGAGCGTTGACGGGGCCCACCAGGGAATGCTGCCATCGTCGACCAGTTGGTGGAGCGTCTTCTCGTCGGGCGCAAACTCGAAGAGCCCCAGGTGGGCACGCGAGCCTCGTAGATACCGTTCGCACGTCCGAACCAGATGCAAATCGTCGAGCATGAAGGGCGCGACAACGCTCCAGCAGTAGAGCAACAGGGGGGCGGCTAACCATACGCTTCGTCGGCGCCCCAACGCCGACAATGTATGAAACGGCTTCTCCCAGACCGATAGCATGGGAGGATTCTACTCACAAAGCGCTCAAGCACAAGGACAGGAGCGGCACAGGGTTTCGTTTGGGAGGGGCCTGTCGATGGTGTCGAAATGAAATCGTCTTGTTGGCAGGGCCTTGGGCGCTATTCGTGCGCGGGCTACCACCCCCAACACGGTTACGTCATCTCGATGAGTCTCGCTGTATCCCCGGCGACCAGGCCGAATGGTGTTCAGGTGGTTTGCGCCGGCGAGGAAGCAACCCTACGTGCCTTTGTTCTTACGGGATTCCTGCATCTTGCGCATAGCAATCGTCTGCAGGATGATTCGCAGTTCATGCTCGTTGACGCTCTTGCGAAACCGCTCGGCCCCGTCGATGATCACCACCGGCGTATCCTTGCCGTATGCGATTTCCAGCGTGACATCGTGCGAGATGTCGATCAACCGCACCTGGATGGCATATTTGTGGCCTATATCATTCAGAACCTGATGAACATCTCGCGTTCGTTCACAGTCCGACCGAGTGTAGATGTCGACATGGATGGGCTTTTCGGTAGATATCACTTTGCTCCCCCACACATATGGCTCGTTCGCCTCAGCCGTGTTCCGGAGCTGACTCGCTCAGAATCCGGACCCCCCAAGAATACCGGGTTGCTCTGGGTGATTGTAGCGAAAACAACCTCCCAAGTCTATCGGGCAAATGTCTCAGTTCCCTGGCAGACGCCGCCGCCGTGTCTTTAGGCCAAACACGTCTCGCTCACCGATCGAGGCTGTCGAATTGTGTCACCCTCCAGAAAAGTCCGGAAACAGCTTGACGGGTTGAATGCGCAAAGCTATCTTTCATTTGTCGGGTGGGATGAACGTCCTTCTCGGCGCACCGGGTAGGTAGCTCAGGTGGTAGAGCACACGACTGAAAATCGTGGTGTCGCCGGTTCAACTCCGGCCCTGCCCAGTCGTCGCTATCCAGCCATTCCGTACTCTTGCTTCTTGAGTCTCAAGGAATTCCTCACGGGGTAGACGTCTGAAGGCTTCTGAGGCCATCGATCGCGTTTCATGTCGATGTGAAAGGTCACACCATGATGGGTTCGGTGGCCACTCTGTTTCGTCCGCCCCGCTTGGCCGAGTAAAGTGCCAGGTCGGCGCGATACAGAACACTCTCCCACTTGGCCGACGGGGCCGAGGCCACCCCGATGCTTAGCGTAACCCTTTCGGCTATAGGGCTTTTGGGGTGAGGCAGGTTCAAGTCCCATATGGACTGGCGGATTGACTCGGCGAACTTGAGGGCGCCTTCCGTCGAGGTCTCCGGGGCCAGGATGACGAATTCCTCTCCGCCGTATCGTCCGACATGGTCGGTTGCGCGGGAACTCTCCTGAAGGGATCGCGAGACGGCTTGCAGACACTGATCTCCGGCCCGATGGCCCAGCGAATCGTTCAGGTCCTTAAAATGGTCGAGGTCAATCATCAGGATGCTGTAGACACGGTTGTTTCGCTGGAATCGTTTGTGCTCCAGCTCGGCCGCCTCCGTCCACGCGCCGCGATTGAGCAATCCGGTTAGCGGGTCGACGCGGCTGCGCCGCCTCAGTTCGGCATGGGCTTCCATGATCGCACGGGTGAGGGTCTCACGCTGGAGGATCAGGTCGGCCGCCGTCTTCCGTTGCTTGTAGCGCGTGTGCGCATTGGTGATCGCGCGTTCAAGCACCTTCGGGCTCAGGTCCGCTTTGGCGATGTACTCATCGGCGCCCTCACGTGACATGTGGGCGGCAACGTATTCGTCGCCGTGTCCCGTCAGCACAACCAGCGGGCGGAGGTCTCCCGCCGATCGAACCGTCTGCAGCAGTTCCAGTCCCGTGTGCGAGCCGAGCTGATAGTCGAGGAAGGTGATATCGATGTCGTGGCGCGTCAGCTCTCGCTGTGCCTGTGCGGGCTCCACCGAGTGGATGAACTCCAGGTTCGGTCCGTAGATCTCTTCGAGATTCCTGCGCAACAGCTCCGCATCTCCGAGATCGTCATCAATCGCCAGAACGGTCATTCGCTTGCCGGACATCTCGGGGGAACTCCTTTCGTCGGCAGTCTGACCAGCCCGAACCAGTATGTCATCAGTTGATGGACCCGATCGATGAAGGTGTCGAGGTCTGTCGGCTTGGTCATAAAGGAATTACAGCCCAAACGATAACTGATCTCGACATCCCGGTCGTCCCGGGAGGTCGAGAGGATGACCACGGGAATAGTTTGCAGTTCCGGATGAGTGCGTATCTGCGAGAGCACCTCTCTGCCGCCCATCCGCGGCATGTTCAAGTCGAGGAGAATCAGATGGGGGCGCGGAGATTGCAGGGGGTTCGTGTACGAACCCTGGCGCAGGAGGTAGTTCATTGCCTCCTCGCCGTCGCTCGCGACGTGCAGATCAGTCTTGATCGCGTCGTCGTCCAGAGCGCGGCGTGCCAGTTCCTGGTCTCCCGGATCATCTTCGATCAGGAGAACGACGGTACGGCTGTCGTCTCTGCTGCATCGTCCCATTCCTGCATCTCCGGTTCGCCTGAAAGCATGAAACGGAAGTGTGAACCCCTGCCGAGTTCCGAGTCCACCCAGATACGCCCCCCATGACGCTCCACGGTCTTCCGGCAGATAGCAAGACCGATGCCGCTGCCCTCGTATTCGTTGGCGCCGTGGAGCCGCTTGAAGGGGGCAAAGATCTGTGTGGTGTGCTCCGTTCGGATCCCAATACCGTTGTCCCGAACCCCGAACACCCATCGGCCGTTCTCACGCTCGCAGGTCAGACGGATGATGGGCTGTTGTCCGGTCGGCACGAACTTCATCGCATTACCGATCAGGTTCTGGTAGAGCTGTGTCAGCATCGTCGCATCGCCGACCACCATTGGCAGGCGGTCGCGAGTGATCTCCGCGCCGGTCTCGGCAATGCGTGTGGCCAGCGCATCGATCGCCCGATCGGCGCACTGTCCGAGTGCGATCCTTGCCAGTCTGATCTCGTTTCGACCCGCACGGGACAGTCTCAGCAGGTCCTGCACGAGCGTCTGCATCCTTCGGGCGGCGTCGATGATGAACGCAATGTCACGAGAAGCCTGCTCGGGAATCGGCTCGCCGATGTCCTTCCGAAGCAGTTGGCTGAATGCGACGAGCTTCCGAAGCGGTTCTTGCAGATCATGACTGGCCACATAGCTGAACTCATCCAGGTCCGTATTGCGCTGAGCCAGTTCCTCATTAGCGCGGGCCAGTTCATCGACCGCAGACTCCAGCGCCAGATTCGCACGGTGTGAGCTGGTGTTGGCTTCGGCCAGGGCAACATTGACGGCTTCGAGCGCGGCGGCGTGTTGCTTGAGCCCTTCTTCGGCAAGTCTGCGCTCGGTGACGTCGCGGAGCGTGAGAATGGCCGCTGTGAACTTCTCGCTCACATCCAACATGCGCGAAAGCTTGGCCTCGAAATACCGCGGGGAACCGGCGACGGGGATGCGAAGCTCCAGAGGCTTGTCGGTGGAGGCGTCCTTTTCCGGACGCTTCACGGCCTCCCAAAGCCATGGCAGCAGTTCCAGGATGTTTCGGCTGATGAACCGGGCACACGTACGACGGTTGGTGGGTTCCCGCCCCTCTGCCCCGCAGGGCACTCCATCCAGAGGACGGTAGTAGCTTTCGCCCGGGACGCTCTCGGGATCGATCAGTCGGGCGGCCGCCAGATTCAAATTGATCAGCCGATTGTGATCGTCCAGTATGAAGACCGGATCGCTCAGGCTTTCAAACGCCGTCAGATAGGCGGTCTTCTCATTCGTCATCATGCGATTGGTGGTCTGGAGTTCCGTGATCAGACCGACCTGGCTCTGCCGGGCCCATTCGGTGCAAAACGCGATTTCGATGCGGTCGAAGCAGCGGTGGATGAACAGCGTGTGGCGCTCCCCCTCTGCAGTCGCCGGTTCCTCTGCTTCGATCAGGTCGACGTAGCTCTGCCGATAGTACTTCATGAGTCCCAGGAACATCGACAGGCTGACGCCGCGTGCTCGGTGCCGCTGGGCCTCGACCGTCCCAAACGACGTAATCGGGTCGTTCTCATAATCCTCGTCGGGGCCAAGTTCCGGTGGGCCCTTGAAGAACTTGCTTGCTTTGACCAGAGAGGCCGACAACCCCGTGATCGACAGCCGCCATGCCTCTTCGAGTGTGGAAGTATACTTCGTGTAGTTGCGGGCCTTGGCATAGCCCAGGACGCGACGCAAGAGCCAGTCTTCGTTCTTTTCAATCAGGCGAATGAGTTCCTGCATCGCCCTTCTCCGCTCTACGTCATGTTCCTGCTCTCGTGCCGGCTGGGGTCTTGAAGATCGAAGCCGCTCAGCGCGTACAGCAAGCATTCGGATCGCTGTCCGTTCGATGAACACACGTTAGTGCTTGCAGTTGGAGCCGACGAACACCTCGTGATCGGTTCATAGAACACCCAGACCCGGCTTCCGGGTGTCCCACTGCTCTTCTTATCGACCGTGACGGGATTGAATTGAGCGATTCCCTGCGCGTATGAAAACGTTTCCAACCTCGAGCTGCGGGCGTAAAGCGGGGGTTAAAATTGTCTTCGTTCCAACGAAAAGACTTGTCCGGCCTATCCGCGTCGGAACGCGTATGATCCGGTATCGATCATCGTGGTTCCCATTCTGCCCCGTGCGTCTCTCTGGACAACCTCCGAAGACGTTTGACGATGCGCTGCATCATCTCTCAAGCGTGATGGCCGCCAAGACCGGCGCGGCAGGCGTACCGAGATCGCGGAAGACGATCCTCTCGACGGCAGCAGCCCGCAGTTCGAGGCCCACGACATTGAGATGCCATGGTGTGCCCTTCAGTCCGCAGAAAGCATCGGTTGCCTCCGGTGGGGACGCCCAATCGTCGATCGTCCGTCCACTGATCAGCGGAAGCGTCTGGCTCTGACCGTCGCGGTAATAGACGACGAATGTCGCCACCGCACCCTGCGGGCCCGTGCCCTCGTCTTGTGGCGCCCAACCGCTTACTGCTCCCAGGAAGAAGAGGCGTCGCCCCTTGGCGTTGACGGCTACGGTGACTTCCTTGGGCCACTGTTTGTCCGAAGGCGCATGTGGCGAATGCAGCACGATCAGCCCCTGTCCCTGGTTCTTGGTCGGGTCGATGATGTCAAAGGGAACGCCGCCTACCGTCTGCGCACCCACAGGCATCCCGGAAAACAGGAACTTGCCCGGATTCGCTACGCCGAACGGCGCCGAGAACGGGTTCGTGTTCGCCATCGCCCTCAGGTCTAACTTGAGGCACCGGTCGGCGGGCAGGGGGGCTTCGACGGGCAGCGTCACCAACCCTGCTATGGGCTGAGCCTGAGGCGGGGCCTGTCGGCGATAGAGCTCCACCACCGCGGAGAAGTCCCACCGCGATTTCTGATCGGGCCGAACCGCCACCTCCACCCCGGCGACGGGGCTCGCCAGCGGGCGTGACTTCGGAAGGTGCAGCACGATTCGTTCCGGAGAGGGCAGGCCCTCCACGGACCTCCGCTCCAGCTCCACCCGAACGTGATCGCGTGCGCCCAGGGTTCGCAGGCTCACCACTCCGAAGTGCGTGGGCGCGCCGGATACGACGATCTTCTCACCGGAAGCGAGCCATTCGTCCGGCACTCCGGAAAGCAGATGCAGTTCGCTGTTGCGCTCGTGCAGGATCATGTGACGGAGCATCAAGGCGTAGTTCGACGCCCCCGTCACGTGCGGAATCGTGTCGCTCCAGGCGAACCGCCTCTTGTAGAAGATTCCCTCGGGAAAGGCGTGCGTGGCGCTCGAGTGAAGGAGATACCAGTAGAAGTCTTCCACGACCGCATCGTGCTCGCCGCGGATCAGCGAGGCCATCGTCGTATAGGCCGACATGTAGGGATGGATGGCATCGGCCACTCCCATCCACCGAATGGTACCTTCGATGAAGCCACCGCCGTGCCGCTGGCGGGCATCGACGATCGTTGCGGTGACGCGCGGGTCGTCGGGCGAGAACAGCTCCACCGGCCAGAGGGTCTCGGTGTTGCCCCAGTGCGTGCCCACCTTCTCCCAACTCGGCGGAAGGTGGGGCTGCCCCGTCCGCTTCCAGGCCGCATCGATGTCCCGGCGATATCGCTCTGCTTCGGCGGTCAGCTCGTTCGATTCATCCGCCTTCCCCAGCACCCGCGCGGCGTCGGCAGTACACACCAGCCCTCGAAGGTTCCAGAGATCATATCCAACGATATGGTGCTTGCCGTCCCAGAGGAACTCCCCGTCCGCCACGGCCGCCGGCAACAATCCGGCGAAGGGCGAGTCCGCCGCTGCCTGACGCCGCGTACGGATCGTCCAATCGGCGGCCTTGCGCATCTGCGGATAGACGCCCGCAAGCCACGGCCGGTCACCCATGATCCTATAGTACTGCCAGAGAACCCAGATGGCCTGTCCGTTGGCATCGAACTGGCCCTTCTGCGTTTCGAAGCGGCCGTCGGGCCGCTGGCTTTTCACATAACTCTGAAGCGCCTTACGAACGGCATCGAAGAGTCCCGCCTCCTCGAGTTGCATGATCTGATACGCCCCATCGCGGATGTAGAACTCGTCGTAGAAGCCCTCGCCACCGTGCAGCTCCCCGTGGTCGTTGGCGATGAACTGGCAGACATGGGCGGCCAGCATCGCCTCGGTGGCCTTGCGGCAGGGCACGTCGATCCTCGCGGCCTTCGCAAGCAGCGCCTTCCAGAACTCGACCGTTCGCTGCAACCATATCGCAGGGTCCTCGGTCTCCCATGAGGTCCCGTCTTTCACCGCCGCAAAGGGGATTCTCGCGACCAGCACGTGGCTCTTTCCCGGGACGAGCGATTGGTCCATCGCCGCCAGAATGGGGGGGGTGGGCTCACCGGCCACAAGGTGTTCGATCCTCGTCCGTGCCCGAACCTCCGTCGGCCCCGTATTCGTCGCCCGAATCTCAATCCAGTTGAGATAGTTCTCGCCCTCGGCCGGCCAGTCGTACGCCCGGGCCCAATCCTTCACGGTCGGCAGCGGGGTTGCCCACAGGGTGATGTCATATCGCACAGGGCCGTCGTGCGCCGACAGCAATACCACCGGCAGCCAGCCCTCCCTGAGCGTCTTGATCGGTTCGGGACCCAGTGGAACCAGAAGCTTCCCGTAACGAATGCGCACCTTGTCCTTCTTCGACAGCATCAGTTCATTCCGGGGGGTGATCCGCGTTCCGTCCTTGTAGTCCTTCAGTCCGATGACGCTCCAGGAGTTGAGGAAGTAGTCGAAGGGTTCTTCGGCCCCGGCGGCGGCGATTCCACTCATTGCCATCAACAGAATCAGACCAACGATCGCAGGCAAACGCCAAGGGGACGCGTGCATGGGAAGGCTCCTCGTAGATTGAGAGTTGCGTTCGCGGCGCCTGGCCCCCTCAGAGCGGTCTTGGGGCCTTACTGCTCGGGCATCAGCAGTCGCAGGAGCCGCGTCATCGGTCGCCAGGTGATTGCATCCACACCCAGGTCGAAATGCTCTTCGTAGCCCGGATCCGGTCGAAAGCCGATGGACAACCCGCCCAATCGGCGGGCAAAGTCGGCCATGGGGGCCTCATCCGGACCATGACCGATGACCAGGGGCGTTGTGGCACCACACTCGGCCATCCACCGCTCGAGCGTTCGCAGTTTGGCCCCGCTCGTCAGGTCGGTCGCCTCGCCATGGCATCCGATCAGAACGGGACCCTTCGTCTTGCCCTTGGTTTCTACAGGGGTACCACTGGCAAGATCGAAGATGGGCTGTCCTCGCCAGCCGAAGGTCCGGCGGTACGCCTCCACAATCGGTTGAATGGCGAAACTGAGCAGCCCCGTCGGCATCCGAGATGCGATCAACGTCAGCGAATCGCGCCAGCCGGGAAACGAGATCCGCGGCAGAAGTCTGGCCAGCGACTCGATCAGGTCCATCGGCATACCACCCATCACTGCGGAGAAGCGGGACATCAACTCGTCGTTGGTAGGTTGACGGCCGCTGAGCTGACGGAGCCGGGTGTTCAGCAGGAACATTCCTCCGCTCATCAGATGAGGGATTTTCGACCAGAGGCTCGGCGTGATCGCCGCCTTTCCGAACGCCAACGTACCCAGTACCGTCTGAGTAAACGTCGGAAAGACACACTGGTCCAGGTCCACGCAGCAGATATTGCACGCGGCAAATCGCCGACGGGCCTCTTCCAGCGGAATCCGAAATACCACAGGAGGTTGACGCACTGTTCCGATCACTCCAAAGCCAACTCATTCTAGAGGACGCATGCCGAAGATTGAAGCGGCGTCCGGTGGTTAGAGTCGGTCTTTCAGGGGGGTGGTGCTTTCGGACAGGCGACTGCATACTGTAGACACGGACAGCATGGGATTCGGTGACGGGAGACCTGTAATGATCTTTGCGACGGCCCTTCGGGATGATGAGCGAGAGTTGTTCCAGCGGGAACTCGATGCCTTCGTGCCGCCGCGGGTGTTTGACGCACACGCCCACCTGTATGAACGCTCTCACTTCGGTCCCCAGAGCTTCGCCAATGCCTATGTCGACACCATGCCCCAACGCATGACCCTCGCCGACTATCGCCGACACGTAGCCGGCCTTCTGCCCGGCCGAACAGTGGAGGGACTCTTCATCCCGATGGCGCTCGACGGTGATCCCGCCGTGATCAATGGATTCATTGCCGAACAGGTCCGCCCGCAGCCCCGCTCTCGCGGCGCCATGGTCGTCCGTCCGGAGATGGAACCCGACTACATCCGGCAGGAGGTTCGGCGGGGCGGTTTTGCGAGTCTCAAGTGCTATCACCTTCTGGCGGCCAACAAGCCGGCTGGACCGTCCTGGGATGCCGACATCCCCGACTACCTGCCCGAACATATCGTGCGGGTGGCCGACGAGTGCCGGTTGTCCATCATCCTTCACATGGTCAAACTGCGGGCACTGGCCGACCCTCGGAACCAGGAGGCAATTCGCCACTACTGTCGAACCTATCCAAACATGCGGATGGTTCTGGCCCACGCGGCTCGCGGGTTCAACCCGCACCACACGGTTGAGGGTATCGGCTCGTTGAAGGGGCTGCAGAATGTCTGGTTTGATACCAGCGCCGTGACCGATTGCGGCGCGATCGAGGCGATCATCGATACATTCGGGCACGAGCGCGTCATGTGGGGCAGCGATTTCTATGTGAGCCACTTCCGCGGGCGCTGTGTAGCGATTGCCGATTCATTTGTCTGGCTCTACGAGGATTCCGTCGATTGGTCCTCGGCCATGCACACGCGGCTTCAACCCGTCGTGGTCGGGCTCGAATCGCTGCGGTGCCTCAAGCTGGCCGCCCGGCACGCCCGGCTGAGCGATCGTCAGGTGGATGACCTCTTCTGGGGCAATGCGGCGCGGTTGTACGGCATCGAGTGAGAAGGTCCGTCAATGGCCCGCCTCTTCACACGACCCGTCAGAGGATTCCGGCGTCGATTTCCTCCACGGTCGGCAGACGTTTGTCGGCCGGCGGCAGGTTCTTGTACCAGAGCTTGATCATCGTTCCCAGGCACACGACGAAGATCACCAGGGTGATCGAGAACGACTTCCAGTCACGGACGATCACCTGCATCGGCAGCAGGAACAGACACACCTGCCAGAGCAAGGCGAATGGCACTGTGGCGATGTCGTACAGGTGCTCGCGGTCCATCACGCGGCGAACATTGGGATGAAGCTTCTGCTTCAGCGGCCCCCAGAAGCCGAACGGTCGCGTGGTCTTGTAGAAGTGCTCGACGATCTTCGGATCGGG
This sequence comes from uncultured Planctomycetales bacterium, assembly GCA_964446835.1. Lineage (GTDB taxonomy): Bacteria > Planctomycetota > Phycisphaerae > UBA1845 > JAFGLZ01 > CAYUQT01. The sequence continues at coordinate 15,590 of CAYUQT010000022.1, forward strand.
CGGTTTCGTCAGATACGTGCCGACGATGGCTCCCACCAGGGCGACCCCGGTATTCAGGATGAACTTCGAGAACGGATCCAGGTCGGGGTTGAGGGCGTGCTGGGCAATGGCCGCCACCAATCCGACAAAGGTCCCGATGACCACGCCTCCGGCATTGAACCGCCACCAGTAGAACCGGAGCAGTTGCGGCACTGCCATGCCGGCTCCCAGCCCCATGATGATCCAGTCCCAGATCTGGTTGATGCTGGCCGTCGAGTAGGCCATGACGAATCCGCCGATCGTCAGGATGACCCCGAACCCCCAACTGGCCAGAATCATCTCGCGGTTGCTCGCCTTCGGGCGGAGCGTTGCCTGATAGATGTCCTTGGTAAAGAATGCAGTGGCCATGTTGACGGTTGGAGAGAACGTGGACATCGCTGCCGCCACAAGCGAGATCAGCACGAGCCCGCGCAACCCCATGGGGATTCGCATCAGAATGACCGCCGGCAGGATCCGTTCAGGGTTGATGATTCCCTCGTATCCCACCATGTCCAGCTTGCTCTCCCATTGAGATTCGCCCAGCGTGCCCTTGAGTTGGGTGACAAGCTCTGGGTTCTTCTCCTGATTGCGGACAATTTGTGTGAGCGAGTCTTCCCATTGGCTTTTGGGAATGGCTGCCGTCACCTTGGCGGGGTCCTTCATCGCATCCGGGTCACTGGGGTAGGCCTGCCGGACGTAGTGCTGCTTGACCAGTTGGCTGGCATCCTGAACCGTGCTGGCACTCGGGAACAGGCTGCGGACCAGGAAGAGGCCCATGACCGCGAATCCCATCATCATCGGCCAGCGGAACGTCATCAACCACGTCCAGAAGAAACTCAGCAACCCGCATTCCCGCTCGCTGCGAGCCCCGAAGAACCGCGGGTCGGCCCCGCTGCCCATTCCGGCGATCACGTTGCGCAACAGGTAGAACATCGCCACGGCAAACAGGGGGTTGAAATTCCGGTAGCCCTCCGGCATCTCGACGTGCAGACTCGGCGTGCTCGAGGTCCATTGTGTCAGCCCCGTGACTTGCTGTCCGAGTGTATCAAGGTTGGCACCGGAACTGCCCACCTGCACGATCGCCATCACCGAGATCACCACGACTGTTACCAGGATGATCACGGACTGAAACAGGTCGGTATATACCACACCATAGAAGCCGGACATCAGCGTATACACCACCGTCAACACAATCATCAGCAGGGCACAGACAAATGGGGAGAAGGGCAGGAACATCGACAGAAACAACCCCGCCCCCTTGATCAGATAGGCGAGCATGCCGAACGCCAGGATGATATTGGCAATGGCCGTAATCAGCCGCGAGGCCTTCGCGCCGGTACCGCTGCCAAATCGATAGACGTACCATTCCGCCGCGGTCATCACCTGCGAGCGGAAGTGCCACTTGCCGGTCCAGAGCGTCATGAACGCCAGGCACAGTACCGCTCCCCCCCGGAACTCGACGTAGATCCCTCGCGGTCCCAACAGGTACAGGAACGACACGATGACCATCGTCCCCGTCATGTCGAGGAAATGAAGCATCCCCGACACCCCCAAGGCCCACCAAGGCAGTTGCTTACCTGCCAGGAAGTAGTCCTCCAGGCTCTTGGATGCCCGCCGGCGGAGGTAGACGCCGATGCCCACCACGATCACGGCGTAGACTGTGATGACGGTAAGGTCAATCGAGTTCAGATGCTTCAAGCCGATGCGCAACAGGTCAGATAGGCTCAAATCACGCCTCCCACAAGAGCGCCGGACCCAAGGGCGTCCGGTTTAGGGCTGAGGTCGGCAAGTTAAGGGCAATGGGGGGGGGAGTCAAGGTTTGCGCTCAGTGGCTGAGCCGGTCGCATGGCGAGCAATCGTTCAGTGAATTCGTGTGGATCCCAACAGGAGTAAGCGGGTGGGGCAGAACTACAGAACAAATACAGATAGGCTTGAAATATTAAATCTATCGAGTGGCCTTAAATGTGACAATTATTATTCCAAAGCCAATGAGGGCAACACGTGTCTTCTAGTTGCTGTATGCATCTATGTCCATGTATTTAAACAACTTACGTCTTGACATCGGCTCGCCATTGTTCCAGAGATACGTTGACACCCCTCTGCGTTCGTGGTATACTAGCGCCTACTGAGGGGTAGGGAATGGTCAGTCAAAATACTACAGACACGGCCAACGTGTCTGCAACAGAATTCGGCTTTTTTCGAAGCCGTGGCGCACTTCCGGGCTGCATGTTGAGTGAGCTCGGAAGTTTTTTTTTTCGTCACCGTGCTCTCGTGAAACGGGCGCCCACCTGATGCCGGGCTCCGCGATGCTGTGAATCCAACTATCCGCAAACTTCACGGATGCACTTCGCCACATACTCCTGCTGCTGTGCGGAGAGTTCCGGAAAGATCGGAATAGACAGCACTTCCTGGGCAACCATCTCTGCGGTGGGACAATCACCTTTCTTGCCGCCCAGATAAGCAAAGCACTCTTGTTCATGAAGTGGGAGCGGGTAGTAGATCTCGCACCCGACGTTCTTCGATTGCAGGTGATCGCGAAGGGCATCTCGCTTGCGGTCCACCCGGATGGTGTATTGGTTGAAGATCGAGGCGTTGCCTTCGCGTACCTTCGGGGTAATCACGTCCGACCCCGCCAGCAGTTGGTCATATCGAGCGGCGTTGGCTCGGCGGGCGGCACTCCAGCCGTCAAGGTACTTCAGCTTCACGCTGAGTACGGCGGCCTGAAGGGCGTCCAGTCGGAAGTTGCCGCCGATCATCGAGTGGAAGTACTTCGGCTTGGCCCCGTGCCCGCGGATCATGCGACACCGATCCGCCAGCTCATCATCGTCGGTGGCCACCATGCCGCCATCACCGAACGCCCCAAGATTCTTCGAGGGGAAGAAACTGAAGCAGCACATGCCGCCGAACTGGCCGGACTTGCGACCGTTGCGGCTGGCGCCCAGGCTCTGGGCGGCGTCTTCGATCAGGGTCAGGTGGTTTCGAGCCGCAAGGTCGCCGATCTTGTCGAGGTCACAGAGCTGGCCGAACAGGTCCACCGCCACGATGGCCTTCGTCCGCTTTGTGATAGCCGCTTCGATCAGATCCGGACGGATATTGAACGTGTCCGGCTCGATGTCCACCAGCACAGGCTTGGCACCCAGTCGCGCCACGCACCCGGCCGTTGCGAAGAACGTAAACGTCGTCGTGATGACCTCATCACCCTGTCCGACCCCCGCGGCCATCAGCGCCACCAACAGGGCGTCACTGCCGCTGCTGACGCCAATGGCATGCTTGATCCCGCAGTAGTCGGATATCTCCCTCTCAAGTTGCTCGACGCGAGGACCCAGAATGAAGGCCTGACTGTCGCAGACCTCGTCGATGACCTTACGGACTTCCTCGCGAATGGCGGCGTACTGGATCTTCAGATCGAGTAAGGGGACACGGTTGACAGCGGCTGACATGTACTCTCCTCCAAGGACACCCGAACGTTCCGACCGGTTCGGCAACTGCGGATAGGACACACTGTACCTCAACCCCACAAGCAAAGGGGGCGGCGGAACGCTTCATCAGACCGGCGACGGGCCGGTCGGATCATTTCTCCCGTTCGAGCACCACATGGTGCGCGTCCAGCTTCCGGTACCGTTCGCCGGTTGCCGAGCACACGGCCATGCCGTCCGGGCCGAAGCTCAAACGCTGCCCGTTCCGGCTGATCCACCCCACGACCCGCCCCGGCATGCCGACGACCAGTGCGAAGTCCGGAACATCTCGCGTAACAACGGCTCCCGCTCCGATCATCGCATATTGCCCGATAGTATAGCCGCAAACGACCGTCGCGTTCGCCCCGATCGTCGCTCCGCGGCGGATGAGGGTCTTTCGATACTCGTCCTTTCGCGAGACGGCGCTTCGCGGGTTGAGCACGTTCGTGAACACCATGCTCGGTCCGCAGAAGACGTCCTCCTCGATCTCGACGCCCTCGTAGATCGAGACATTGTTCTGAACCCTGGCATTGTCACCGATCCGCACGCCTTTCGCTACGAAACAATTCTGTCCGAAGGAGCAGTCCCGTCCGATGGAGGCTCCGGACATGATGTGACAGAAGTGCCAGATCTTCGTGCCCGCGCCAATCTCAACCGGCAGATCGACGATACTGCTCGGATGGACATAGTAACCGGTGTCACCTTGTGCGTTCGACTGTGTCAATGGACATCTTCCTCACCGGCCATGGTTCGCCGATGTTCGCCAGACACCCTTTCTTCTGATCCAACAGGCCACACGGCCTGTCCATTCCATCGCCGAGGATTCGTGATCGGCGATGGCAGGAACCCCTAGGGCCGGGTTGCCGCTGCGGCAAAACGCTCGTTGGCCTGCTGCATCAGCTTCAGGGTCTCGGGCGCCTTCCGCACGTTATAGACATCCGCTTCATTCCGACATGCCCAGTTCCAGACCAGCGTCAAGGGTACCCTCAGGCGGACGGCGTGGTCCAGACTGTCCTTTAAAAACGGCACGGTCGGACGGTGCGTATACTCGTCGCCGGTTTCGCCGAGATACATGGGCTTGCCGATATGATCGCACGCTTCCTTGAAGACCACCAGGGGTGTGGCGGCCAGTTCGTCCCTATTGCCGAAACGCAGGTTGTCGTGTCCCGGATAGAAATGGATGCTGATCAACTCGATCGGGTCCGGGTGCGAATCGCGAAGGTACCGGGTCATCTCCTCTCTGTTGTCCGCCGTCCAGTCGCCTCGTCCCTGGGCCAGTCGCAGGTGCTGCGCCGCCGGCCGCGGAGCCGAGAAGCCCGACCCGATCATGTGGTTTCCGTCCAGGCTTTGAATGAACCCCGCCCATTCGCGCACAAACCCGATCATCTGCTCGGTCGTGAAGTGGTCACGCCGGACCCGAATGAATGCGCAGCCTTCATGCGTTGGGTTCAAACCCCCGAATCCGTACGGCGACTGAAACGCCAGGTCGGCATGAAGATTCAACTCGTTGGTCAGCTCCCAGAACAGGATCGTCGGCTCGTTGCGGTATCGCGAGACGATCTGATGCGTATACAGCCACAGATACTGCCGCGACCGCGAATCAGGATTGAGCATCATATCCTGCACGCACTCGCCGGCCATGTCCGGAAACATGTAGACGTTCCAGCAAATCGTCGGGATCAATCGTATGCCATGTGCCTTGGCCGCCTGCACGAGTTCGTCGAAGGCGCCCCAGTAGTGCTTCTCGCTGGCCCATCCTCGCATGTCGTTGGGGTAGAAGCCGACTCCGCACACCCGGACGACGTTGAAGCCCCGTCGGGCGATATCGGCTGTCGCCTCGACCGCCTGCGTCTTGCTCGGGGGACCGCTCAGAAATGACAGAAACAGGTCGAACCCATTCACAGAGACCAGCCGCAAGGGCTTTCCGTTCAATTGAAGATCCGTGCCCTGTCGCTTCAGAAAGCTGCCGGCCTGCGGCTCAGCCGCCGGCGCGCAGATCGCTGTACCCAGACACAGCACAATCAACCGCCCGACACAGAAGCTGCAACGATGAGAATTCAATAGTCACTCCTTGCCCTTCAGGCGAATCTGTGGCGGGTCGGCCAAGTCCTGGTAGCGCTGCTCGATCTGCTCGCGTGTGATAGATCGTCCCGCGCTGACCCAGAAGCGGTATCGCATCGACAACGTACGGTCCTTGTTCAACTCATACGGAATGAATTCGCCGAACCGGGCATAGAGCCGTTCCGAAAACTCCGCCGGCTTGGGGTTCTTCGGGTCGCAGAGGTCCGCCACCGTATAGCCTCGACCGCTCAGCGAGTATTGAACCGCGTTCCAGGGCAGATTGACGTGGCTCGCGGTGTTGCACTCCTTGTCGGTCGGCAGACTCGCCCATTGGGCCGGGCGGAGGTATCGAGTGGCCTTCTGGTTCTCGTAGACCTCCTGAGGAGCACGCCAATGGACCCCTGCGTGCTGCCGATCACCCCCCAGCGTGACGGGCGAGCCAGTGGCGCGTAGCTCCGAGGTAAACTCGATCAAAAGGCTGCCCTTGGGCTGGGCATAGACGAGCACACCACGGGTCTCCTCGGCAAACGTCTTGCCTTCGGTGTCGTTCCAGCGGATGAGCACGACGTGCCCGCCCATGACCGGTCCGGCGATCTGGCGGATCTCCTGGGCGTGGACCGAATGCTCGCCCTTGTGGGCGTGCCAGATGTCATAGGTCTTGCCGTCCACCGTGCACTTGTAGCCGACGAAGATGCCTCGATGGTGCGGATATGTCCCGCCGAGCCCCTTGGTCAGCTGCGTGCCGTTCTCGGGGTCGAAGACCAGGTGGTAAGGTTTCTTGGTCCGTTCGACGTCCTTGGAGTCAAACGGTGTGTACATATATCGAATCACGGTCCGGTTGTCATACTGAAGGTCCATCGACTTGCCGTGCGAACCGGAGCTGTCCTTCCATCGGAATTCCGGCCACGCCTTCGAGTCGGCATCTCGGCCTACGGTCAGAACATAGCGTCGGCTCTCCCCGGCGGGACAGTCCGCCACGACCCACCACAGTCGAGCCGTTCCATCGCCGATCCACTCGATCTGACCGGGCTGCGACCGCCCCTCGACGCTCGCCGAAACCGGCAGAGGAGGCCGGGCCTGTTTGCCCATCAACGGCACTTCGACCGAAACGGGCACGTCCTTCCGGGCCGCCTTGCCGGCAGAGACTGCGGCCACGAAAGAATCCGCTTGGGCCATGTTCACCGACACGAGGATCGATACAACCAGCAGTACACACGTTCGCACGATTGGGTCTCCAGGATGGGCCACTTCCATCGAAACCATAACCGCAAACAGAGATGGTGTGAAGCCTTGTCGAATCGTCTCGGCGGCTTCTTCCGGTTCGTGCTTGCCAGTTGTCAAGACACGCCGTAACCTTTCCATCCAGCGAGCCGTCCATGTCTTAAGAGGATGCTGCCATGAGAACGACGCTGTGCACACTGCTGATCGTCTTTGGTTTCAGTGCGTCTCTGCGGGGTGAGGCCTCGACGTCCTCCACGAGCGTCACCAAGCCCGGCTGCCTGAGTTGTCATGTCGGGATCGAACCCATCCGCGACTACAAGTCGATGATGATGAGGCGCATCTTCTCCGCCGGAGGCCCGGCCGACCCCGAGGGTTGTGCCGTCTGCCACGGCGGCGATCCGGCCGCGACAACCAAGGAGAAGGCCCACCAGGGAAAGACCTTCTATCCCGATCCGGGCAGTCCGTGGATCAATGAACAGACCTGCGGAAGCTGTCACCCGGAACACGTCGGTACCCAGTGGACCAGCCTCATGATGACCGAGTCGGGCAAGATCCAGGGTGTGGCGTGGTCCTTCGGTTCGCTTCAGGGCAACAACCACACGTGGGGCAACTACGACGCCCGCAATCCGACCAATCCCGCCGCACGACAGGGCACCGACGCCTATCGCGCCTACATGGACAAGCTCAAGAAGTCGGAACCGGCCGCGTTCCCAGACGCCCAGATGACACTTCCCAATGCCCCGACCGACGGCACTAAACTGAAGGATCAGCCGCAACAGGTTGCCTTTACACAACTCCGCGCCGAATGTCTGCGATGCCACCTGGCCGTCCGGGGGCAGCCGAAGCGCGGCGATTACCGCGGCATGGGTTGCTCGGCCTGTCACAGCCCCTACAGCAACGAGGGCTTCTACGAAGGACAGGACAAGAGCATCCCTCGAAACCAGCCGGGACACATGCTCGTCCACTCGATGCACAGCACCCGAAAAGCGAAGGTCACCGTGCATGGCCAGACCTACAGTGGAATTCCCACGGAGGTCTGCACGAGCTGTCACAGTCGGGGCAAACGCATCGGCGTGAGCTTCCAGGGGCTCATGGAGATCGAGGGCCAGACGCCCTTCACCGATGGCGGCAAAGCACAGATCGATCTGCATGGCAAGCGTTACCAGGCCATGCACCAGGACATCCACGCCCGCAAGGGCATGGTGTGCCAGGACTGTCATACCACCAGCGACGTTCATGGCGATGGCTTCTTGTGCGGCGCCTCCCTGGCACAGGTTCAGATCGAATGCACCGACTGCCATGGCACGCCGCAGAAGTATCCTTGGGAACTGCCCCTCGGCTATATGGATGAGTTCAGTCCCCCCTCAGCGGAAGCTGCGCCCAGGGGCACCACCGTGGCGATGCCCAACCGTGAAATCCAGGGAACGGTCCATGACCAGGGAAAGGACCACCTGCTGACGGCACGCGGAAACCCGTTCCCGGAGGTCGTTCGGGCACAGAACACCGTGATCGTTCACACCGCCGGCGGCAAAGACCTCACCCTCAAACCGCTCAAACTGCTTCAAGAAGAGGGCCGGTTCAACACCGCCGCTCGGGTGGCCATGTACGCCGTCGGCGCACACATCAACAAAATGGAGTGCTACGGCTGCCACGCCCAGTGGGTTCCCCAGCGCCATGGCCAGCACGTCCGCGTCGACTACTCGGGTGGTAAGAAGAGCTTCGACTGGGTCGCTGCCGGTCATCTCCACGGCCAGGGCAAGCACGCCGCCGAGACGAGCGAAATGGACTACCCGACCACCGTGGCGGGTACGGTCGACGAACAAACGTCGTATGTGCGGCATGAGGAGCCCGCCCTGGCCGTCAACGGCGAAGGACGTGTGTCGCCCGCCGTACCGGGGTGCCAGACCTGTCTGACGATCATCGGTCCGGACGGCCGTTCCGTCGTCCAGAACCGCATCTTCCGCACCCCGCCCAACACCCAGGGCGCCGGCGCAGAGGGACAGCTCGCCATGGACTTCAGTCCGGGACAGCCGCACACGATGGGAACCGAGGCGCGATCGTGTGAATCATGCCACATTTCCGAGAAGGCCCTCGGCCACGGAATCGAAGGCGGACGTTTGAGCCGTCCCCCCAACACGCCGGTCTCGGCCGACCTCAAGACCGCCGACGGGCAGGTTCTGCCCAAGCAGACTCGTGCTCAGATCGAACCGATCGAGGGCCTCAGCACCGATTGGTCCCGATTCGTCACCGAAGACGGAAAGCAGCTCATGACGGTGGGCCACCATTTCACTCAGTCGCGTCCGCTCAACACACAAGAGCGAAACAACATGGATCGCCGGCACCTCTGCTTGGCCTGTCACCAGGAGATCCCTCGCGAATCGCTGGCGGTCAGCATCCTTCATCATGCCGCGAAATACGCCGATCTCCTGCCCAAGAACCGGCAGGAGCATCACTCGCTGGTCCACAAGAACCTGATGCTCGCCGCGTGGGGACAGGTCATGCCAATGTTCGGCGGCCCGGTGGTTGTCCTGGTCGTTGCCATCTGGTGGTTCCGTCGACGAGTCCGCGCCAAGGCGCAAGGCGGCAAGACCGCAGAATGATCTGCGAAACGCCGCGACGCTACTCCATGGTCGGGTGAACGGTCCGAGCGACTGACTCAGCTTCCATGGGAGCACGGCGAAAGACCGGAATACGTGCAAAGTCTGCTCGCGTAACCGGTTGTCTGCCAACTGACTGCCACGAAGAATGTGTATATGCGTAGTATTAGAACGCATAATTATCATAGTAATAATCGAAGTGGACACTGGCCATGTATTGATTCACGCCTGATCTGATGGTATAAGTTCTATCAATACATCTGAAAACACAATATTATTTTCCGAAAACTGAAAAATAAAACCCCTTATGCGCACCAGAAACGGTGAGCCCCCAAATCGATATTAGGGTCTACATGGTTTGGCGTCTCATGAAGCCGCCGGTTGCTGGATTCGGTTCGACGGTTCTTCAGGAGTCTGCGAGGGCGCGACGCGGGCGACCGGGGAAGAGCGAGGATCGAGATGGGCACTGTCGAGCGTCTCCCCATATCTTCTTCACTTTGCCTTCGATCACATGAATTGACGGGTGTGTAGCCCGTCTCCCGCAAGCGCCATGCGGACCAACCTGGAAAGGAGAAGCACACATGTACAGGAACAGGGTTGTCTGTCGTCATGTTGTTGCTTGCACTGTCTTGATGGGTACCGCCTCATTGGCCAGCACGATCAGTGTGCCGACCGACTATGGCACACTGGTCGACGCCGTTGCCGCTGCCGCCGACAGGGATACCATCGTCATCGAGCCGAACGCAACGCCGTACACGGGAGCCGGATTTCGCTGGATCCTCGTCTCGAACAAACGTCTGACCATCAGAGGAGGCGGATCGACACCCGAGGAGACAACGATCAATCTGCAGTACTACGATTCGTCGTCGTTCATTCGATTCGACTACGACCCGAACTTCTTGTGGGAACCCAACGATGCGGTGGTCGAGAACCTCACGGTCAGCTACGCCTGGTACACCGCCCTCGATTGTTCGCCTCCCATCCTGATCGTTCGAGACTGCAGGCTTATCGGCCACGGTGGCGGAGCTGTCAGGGGAGCTTACATGGTCGACAACTGCCTCATCCGTGGCAATGATGCCACCGATGGTGGTGGCGTGTTCATCTCCGATCCTCTGCCTGGATGCACGATCCAGAACAGCATCTTTGCATCGAACGGAGCGAGCGGCGATCCCGTCTACCCGGTCAGCGGAAACGGAGGGGCCATCCTGGTCGTTCCCGGTAGTAATGAGGCTCCCTCTGCGGTCACGATCACCAACTGTACCTTCACCCGCAATGGAACCGATGGGTCTGGTGGTGCGATCATGACAGGAAACCTCCCTGTAACGGTTACCCACTGCAAATTCATCGGGAACCGCGCCGGCATTGGAGGGGCAGTCTGTTGTGATTACTTCGCCAATCCCGTATACGGTCCGGCTGTGTTTGATACCTGCCTGTTTGCTGGCAACATGGGCGTAATGGACCCCGCGGTCCATGTCACGGCATTTACGATTGCCGCAAACTGCCTCCAGGTTCGACACTGCACGTTCCTCAGGAATCACGTGAAGGACATCCTGGACCCCAACGACGGTGACTACGGCGCGATCAACTCGAACATATCTCCACCCACGGTGACCTCCACGCTCTTTTGGGATAACTATGTAAACAAGGACATCAGATACTCCTCTTGGGTTGACGCGAACTACGTCGTCATTCAGGCGTGCCACTTCCGAACCGACGCCGACCCCCAGTTCCTGTTCGATAGTGTCACAGGCACCTGGACCGCTGAGGGGGTCTATGATGCAAATACGGGACTCACGGTTCTGACGGATGCGAACGCCTCCTGGGCCGCCCTCCCGGGACTGGCCGTGGGAAAGACACTCATCGTGCGAAACAACTACCCCACCACCGACGGTCACTTCCTGATCAAATCGGCCACGTCCAACACCCTTACCGTTTGGGGCAATGCAGCCTTTGGCTCGCTGACCGGCCAGCCCTACAGGGGATATGACTATCACATTACCCAGGGTTCGCCCTGCAGGGACGTGGCGCTGGCGGAAGCTTGGACCGACATCGATTTCCAGGCGGTCACCGATGGACTCCCGGACGTCGGGTGTGACGAATATGTGAGTTGTGGTGGCAGCGGATCCGGTGCGGCTGGCTTGCTCCTGCCGGTGCTGGCCACCTTGACCCTTGTCTACCTCAAACGACATGGGTTGCACTGAGCAACCGTTGGGTCCGTGAGCGGGGAGACCCGGCAGTCGGCATGCGGTTTCAACTGTCCGGTCCGGTTGCCTCTGGGTGCCACTGGCGACTCAGTCGCCCGTGGCACCCCATGTGTCGACTCGTCGGCATTTCCGAACGCCGTCTATGCAGATGGCCGCGGTTGTCACCTGCGGTTGAGCGTATGCCTTCTGTAGTCCGCCTCCATCCCTGAAATGCAGCTTCTGATTGCCGCTCCGTTCCCCCCTGCTCAAACCTCGCCTCTCCCCGGAAACGAATCGGAGTGACGGCCTCGCTTGCTTCGCGGGCCTGCTTGCCAACGCGATCCTCAAAAGGCGTTGCGCAGGCACGCCGACTCAGTACTCGGCCCTCTGTCGGATCAACTTAGCGACCAGTCCTGTCCACCCCGTCTGGTGGCTGGCGCCGATCCCGGCGCCGTTGTCGCCGTGGAAGTACTCATAGAACAGGATCAGGTCTCGCCAATAGGGGTCATCCTGGAACATCGTCGTTCCACCGTAGACCGGCCGCTTGCCGTTTTTGTCTCGCTGGAAGATGCTGATCAGCCGCTGCGTCAGCTCCATCGAGACATCCCATAGCGTCATCATGTTGCCGGATCCCACGGGACACTCGACCTTGAATCCGTTGCCCAGGAAGTGATCGAACTTCTGCAGCGACTCGATGATCAGGAAGTTGATCGGCATCCAGATGGGACCTCGCCAATTCGAGTTTCCGCCGAACATTGTCGTACGCGATTCGGCCGGTTCATACTCAATGGTGCAGTCCTGACCGTTGATGGAAAGTCGGTACGGATTCTGGTGACACTTGGACAGGGATCGGATGCCGTAGGGACTGAGGAACTCGTTTTCATCCAGCATGTACCGGAGGATCCTTCGGAGGTTCGCTTCGTCGACGATCGAGAGCAGGACCCTTCCCGTCTGGGCCTTGCTGACGCTCACATACGGGTCACCGGGCATGGGAGGAGAGTTCCTCATGAACCAATCAAACTGCTCCCTCAGATCGGAGAAGCCTGCCGACGAGGCGAATCCGCTGTCGTCCGTCTGCCGCGCCTGTGCCAGGTCGATCTCCTCGACGGCAAACAGCGGCACCAGTCCGACGACCGACCGCACTTTCAGTGTCGTCGGGTTGCCGCCTATCTTCAGTATGTCATAGAAGAACCCGTCATTGGGATCCCACAGATTCTGGTTCCCGCCGATCAGCCTCATGGCCTGGGTGATCAGGAGGAAATGCTGCAGGAACTTGCCGGCCCAGTCGCGGTATATCGGGTCCATCTTGCCCAGTTCGACGGCGATGCGCAGCATGTTCAGGCAGAACATCGCCATCCATCCCGTTGCGTCCGCCTGGTCCAGTTGGCCGCCGGCGATGCCGAGGTTCGTACGGTCGATCAGGCTGATGTTGTCCAGTCCCAGGAAGCCGCCCTGGAAGATGTTCCGGCCTTCCGCATCCTTCCTGTTGACCCACCAGGTGAAGTACAGCAGGAGCTTCTGAAACATTCGTTCCAAGAAGTCGACGTCCTGCCGCCCGTACATCTTCTGCTCGATCTTGTAGACGCGATACGCGGCCCACGCCTGTACGGGAGGGTTCACATCGTTGAACGACCACTCGTAGGCTGGAACCTGCCCGTTGGGATGCATGAGCCACTCGCGCAGCAGCAGATAGAGCTGCCGTTTGGCGAATCCCGGATCGATCATCGCCAAGGGAATCGTGTGGAAGGCCAGATCCCAGGCCGCGAACCAGTCGTACTCCCACTTGTCGGGCATCGACAGGATGTCTCGGCAGTACAGGTGCCGCCACTGAGCATTCCGTCCGTCTGCCAGGAGCCTGCCCTCTGGCTTCTCGTTGGGTGGGTCCCCCTTCCACCACGTGTCCACCACGTAATGATAGAACTGCTTCGACCAGAGCATGCCCGCCAGTGCCTGTCGCTGGATGCTCCGCAAGTCTGCGTCGCGGTCTTCGTCCTGTGAGGCCTTGAATGGGCAGACGGTGTCATAGAACTCATCGGCTTCGGCAATTCGTTGGGAGAACAGTTGATCGAAGGCGGAGCCGAACGCGTCGGTTCGGTAGCCTTCATTGGACAGCCGAAGCCGAACCGTGGCCGACGCGCCGCTCCGCAGTTCCAGCTTGTACCAGGCCGCGGCCTTCGTCCCCTCCTTCGCTGGGTTGACGGCCGTCTCATCGCCCAGGATCAGACGCCGGTGGAACGCGTCCTTCACATAGGGTCCGGGGTTCTTTGTGGGCGGAAACAGCCTCTCGAAGTTCGTCTCGTTGTTCGTGAACAGCACTTCCAGAGGCTTTTCGCAGTACAGCCACCGCTTCTTGAGGACGCCGTGATCGGCCTCGACGATGGCGCCGCTGTCGTCAAGCCTGATCTGACGCAGCGAGGGCAGTTCGGTCTGTTCGCCCCACGACCATGTGTTGCGGAACCACAGTGTCGGCAGGACGTGCAGGGTGTGGCTGTCGGGCCCTCGATTCCTCGCCGTGATCCGAATGCAGATGTCCTCGGGTCCGCTCTTGGCGTATTCCACCTCCACGTCGAAATACCGGCTGTTCGCAAAGACCCCCGTGTCGATCAACTCATATTCCGATTCGCGGCTGTTGCGGTTCCGGTTCGTGTCGACCAGTTGGGCGTACGGAAACTTCGCCTGAGGATACTTGTACAGATACTTCATGTACGAGTGTGTGGGTGTGTTGTTCAGGTAGAAGTAGTATTCCTTAACGTCCTCCCCGTGATTGCCGGGATCGGTTCCCCCGGAGCCGGTCAGCCCGAACAATCGCTCTTTCAGGATGTCATCCTTGCCGTTCCAGAGCGTCAGCGCGAAGCACAGATGCTGATGGTGATCCGAGATACCCGCGATGCCGTCCTCGCCCCATCGGTACGCTCGCGAACGCGCGTGGTCGTGCGGAAAATAGGCCCATGCGGACCCATTGGCGCTGTAGTCTTCTCGCACCGTCGCCCATTGCCGCTCGCTGAGGTACGGTCCCCACACCCACCATTTCTCCTCTCCGCGATTCGAGGCCTCCACACGTTTCCCTTCGGCCGTCGTCAGTATCTCAGAACCCATGAGGCCAACCTCCTCAGTATGCAAAGGGGGCTGTCTTGACGGTCCAGTTCTCCAGTCCGACAGGGTAGATCTTGACCTTTCCGAAGAGTCCGACATATCGCCTGTAGACTTCGTGCTTCAGCGGGTCTCCGGGGTCCTCCTTCGGACCGATGACGTGGACGTCGTCAGGCTTTATGTGGACGCAGTTGTGTTTGAGAACGTAGATGAATTCGTGGTCTTCCTCGGGAAGGCTGTACCCGACGAAGTAGACTTCCCGGGCAGTTCGCAGCATCCGCTCTGCTTCGCTCCAGACACGGAGCAGGTGGAGATTCCGGTATTCCCTGAGATGAGAGGGCGTGATCAAGATGGGTTCGAGAATGCCGGTACATCCTGGTGTCATCCGGCAGGGCGTCTCATTGTCCAGGATATCACTGGCGGTGGGCCGAGGGTGCTTCCCTCTTGTGAGGGGCCAATGGTGGAGTACCTGCTCTCCCACCCATGAGATTGCGGCGGTGAGCCCATGGCAGCGAGGGCAGTAGAACCAGCTTTGAGATCCATGCATCTTGAGGAGCCAGCTCCTGTAGCCGGCCTTGTCGTAGCTCAGTTCCATTTCGGTGCCGTACCGGGGCATGATAGGGAGACCAGGCACAGGACGGGGTTTCTCATGTCTCAGGTACCTTTCGTTGAAGAACAACAAGGCGACATCTGCGAGCGTATCGTAGTTCAAGGAGATCACATGAGGCTCGGTGTGCCTTCGTTTGCCTTCCTGCGGACCGTATAAGGACTTGAGAAACTGGAAGTAGTAATTCCCCTTTGGCTCAATGTGCTTCCTCACGAAACGGGGGTTGCCCGGCACGGCCTTGTAGATTGCCCAGTCAATGCCGCGACGAATCTCGCGTAGTTGGGTGAGGCTAAACTCCTTGCCGAAGGGTTCGTTTCTGGCGATGGCGGTGTCGACCAGGCTCAGGAGCTGTGTCAGGCCGGGGTACTCTTCCTTCCGCGGGACTGCTTCCGAATCGGGGATCTCGAACACCTTGGAGAGGAATCTGGCTGCCTCTCGGAACCCAACTCCAGGGCAGGGCTGTTCCCGTTCTGTGTCTTTGTCGCAGGCGATCTGTGACCCGGGACATCTGTGGGCGCTGAATGAGTACCAGAGCAGTTCGTCTGTGAGAAGGCCCCCGCAGGCCTTAGTAGCCCCAGCACCGAAGATGACGACCGCATCCTTGTGGGGATGATCGTCGTTTGCCATCACAGTCATCCTTGTTTCCGCCTCCGACTCGCGTGTCGGGGCTTCGCGCGAGGCTGAGATGATGCGCCACACTCATACGCCGTCCCTGGCTCCCATGAACGAGGGCACTTTTGCCGGAAAGAAGGGCGCTCTTCCAGCGCGGCGATCCCATGATCGTGGTCGATTGCGGAAACTGCTTTTTACGACGGGACCGACTGCCTCAGGTTGTCCTGACAAGAAGATGAGTGACCACCATAGTCTGTGCAGACCATTTGCTACCAAGTAGTGGAGTTATGGGTGCAAACGTCAGGGGTGGTTATCCAAGACCGTATGTCAGCTCCACTAACATAGAGCGTGATTTAGGCCATAGAGATTAGTACTGATATTATACACCATAAAACCGGAGGCTGCCAGTATGCCAGCCGGAGGATATGATGAGCCGGGGACTCATCACGCCAGGTGTTGCCTGGACCACGACTGCAACGGAGCCGGTCACCCCTGGAGTCGCTTAACGTGGCGCCTCGATCACCTTCAGATCGACGTCGGTGGTCTTGCACTTGTAGTCCACCTTCGCACCGTGGGGGTTGATCACGGTGATTCGCCCCCTGAGGTCTCGAATGCCCAGGTTGCTGTGGCTGTCCTCGACGGCCAGGGCAGGGCGGTCGAGGGCGTCGTAGACGTAGCAGTCCTCGAAGTCGATCCCACCGAGATTCCGCGTCAGCTTGGGTCTCATGAGCATCAGCAGAAGGCATTGGGCGGTCGGCCGGACCTTCTTGCGCGAGTCCGCCTTGGCGGCGCCTGTCTCGGTCCACTTGCAGTTGACGAATCGGACCCGGGCGGCGTTGACCGACTTGTCGTAGACGAAGATGCCCCCGCCATTGTTGTCCTCGATCGCACAATGGCGGAACTCGATGAGGCCGGCAGGCCCGTCGTCGGTCAGCGCGCCGACGCCTATTCCCGTGTCTTTGCCCTGGCGAATCAGGCAATTCTCAACGAGGATCGAGACCGGTCCGCTCTGTCGCTTGAGGTTCTTGAGGTACACCAGGATGCCCGCGCCCGAGTTGCCCTCCATGATGCAGTTGCGGACGACGCAGTTGCTGAGCCGCTCGTTGGCGCCGTTCGGTTCGAAGTCGATCCCGGCCTTCGGACTGGTGCCGCTGGTGCCCGAGAGGGTGCAGTTCTCAATCAGGAGGTTCTTGGCGCCGATGATGCTGATGCCCTGGCGGTGGTGGTCGTGGCAGACCACGTCGCGAATCACCACGTCCTGGCAGTAGGGCTGTTTGGACGTGCAGCCGAGGTAGATACCGTCGCCGCCGCTGCTTTCCAATCGCAGGCCGAGGATCTGGACGCGGCTGCAGCCCATCAGATCGAGGCACATCCGCCATTCGGCCTTGGCATAGCCCAGGCCCTGGTAGTCCTTCTTCCTCATCTTCAGGGTAGCACCGTAGCCCCGAAGGGTCAGGTCGCAGAGGTCTCTGGCGACCATGAGCGAGTCCCCTTTGCCCTTGAACTCGCCCTTCTTGGCCGAGACGACGACACCGGGTTCAAAGATCAGTTCCAGATTGCTGCGGAGCCGGAGGGGGGTCACAACCCATTCGGCCCCGACATATGGCACGATGACGGTCTTGGCGCCGGAATCGATGGCACTCTGGATGGAACGAGTCGAGTCCTGGGCGTTGAATCCCCACCACACGGCGTTGGCGGTCGACCGTTTGCCCGAACGGACCTCATCGATGGCCTGTGGGCACGGGAGATTCGCGGGCACGGGCTCGGCCAGACCGACATTCGCCAGGAGCAGAACGGTCCAGGTCAGTGGCACGGAACGAACATCACGCAGCGACATCATGAAGCGTTTCTCCTTTCGCGGGGTTGTCCACATCGGCGCAGCATCTATGTCCTTACACAGCGGCGCAAGGATTCGCAAGGGCTCGGGGGGTGATCGGGGCAGCACGACGACCCGCTGCGCTCGTGCCATTGCGGCGACGAGCGATTACACTCAACGCTCGTTGGACGCGTTTCGCTCGGGCACGAGGGATTCATCGATGACAAACGGTTCATCGCCGACAGACCCGCTTGGAGCCACCTCCGAGGATCGCTGGTGGCGGTATCGCGCGGTTTGGATTCCGCTCGCGGTGGCCGTCCTGGCAGGGGTTCTGGCCTTGTACGGCGTCGGTCGAGCGATGCCTTGGGCCGACGAACTCCAGACGCTGGGATACTGTCTGGGACCCTGGCGCGATGGGTTATATCTGAGCACCCACAGCCAGAACATGCCCGTGGGCTACTGGCTGATCGCCAAGTGCTGCCTGACGGTCACCGGGCCCAGTTTCACGACCATGCGGGTGGTTTCGGGCGTGGCGTTCGTGGGTTTCGTGTTTCTCGCCAGCCGGATGATCCTCCGTTGGCTGCCGATCTCGTCGGGCCTGCCGACCGCAGTGCTGATTGCCCTCCATCCGGCCCTCGTCTGGCACGCGCGGGACGGTCGAGTGTACTCGATTCTTCTTCTGGCGGCGGCGGGCAGTACGGCGCTGCTGCTGGCCCGGCCGTTTCGGGGGCGGATGCTGCTATGGTCCGTCGTCTCCGCGGCGATGATCTACCTGCACCATCACGCCATATTCTATGTGGTCATTCAGTCGCTGATCATGATCGATCGCCGGATGACCGAACTCCGATGGCTGCCGCTCGTGGCACTGTTGGCACTGCCCGATCTCGTGTTCATCTACTGGGGCATGAAGTCGCCCAACGTGGCCAGCCAGATGTTCGGGGCGGGGCAGACCTTCGGACCCAATCTGCTTCTGGCGCTCGATCGCCTGGGGGCAGGATCGCCCGAGTACGTCTACGGGCCGGTCTCGCCGACATGGCGGAAGCTCCTGGGTGTGGCCATGCTCGCAGTTCCGACTGTGATCCTCGTCTTCCGAGGCAACGGCGTCCTGGGGTGGATGGGGCTGTCCGTCCTGGGCCTCCTGATCGTTCCGGCATGGGTTCACGACGCCCTGGACGTCTTCTACGAGCCAAGGTTCATCATCCCCGCCGTGCCGTTGGCGGTGGCGTTTCTGATGGGCAGCCTCGCCAGGCTCTCATTGCGTCCGATCGGTTGGGCCGTGGCGCTGGCCCTGGCGGGGTTGTATGTGGTCACTGATCGGCAGGTGATGCATCCGCCGGTGCTGCCGTATCGCCCGTTACGGGCGGATATTCAGGAAGGGCTCACCCGTATGTCGGGGCGTATCGTGATGCATCCGGGGTATCTGGTAGGCTGCTGGCCGGTACCGCCCGACTTCGACAAGCAGGGCCGCGTCATTCTGTCGGACACGGGGGCCATGAAGGGTGTCGAACGGGGGATGGCTTCGGGCAATGCTACGCTCTATTCGCCCGAGATGCCGTGGAGCCGTTTCCGCCGGGAGGTCGCCCGTGGCGAGCCGTTCACCCTGATCCAGGGCAATCCGATGCTCTATCCCCGTCCGAATGAGGACTTCTGTCGGCAGGACGTACCGTGGGCCACCGGCTATCGGCTCGAGCGATTGTGGCCCGACCATCCGTTCGTGGCGATCTGGCGGTTCGAGCCGGTTCCGACGTCGAGCCGCGGTGCTTCGAAATAAGGGCTCGGTCCTCAATCTCGCTTGCCCTGCGAGAGGACCTCCTTCATTTGCTTCTCGAAGGCATCGACGTTGTCCTTTCGGATGATCATGGTCGGGACGTACATGAGTTTGCTTTCGGGGATCTTGGGCTTCTCGCCGCGGGCAAGTTGGGCCAGCAATTTGATCGATTGGTATCCGAACTCAAACGGTTGTTGAACGACGGTGGCATGAATGAGCCCTTCGCGGACACCCTGAAGCGTGGCCAGTTCCTCGTCGAAGCAGACGATGGGGACCTTCACCTTCGACTCGCGGACGATTTTGAGGATCGCCGGTCCGTTGTACGACCAGAGCCCCACAAGGCAGCCTAGATCGGGGTACTTGCCCACCACGGCGGCGACGTTCTCCTGCGCCTTCGAGCGGCTGTTCTCGTCGGTGATGGGGCCTCTTTCGACGACGGTGACGTTGGCGTCCTTGAGGACATCCTGGATGCCCTGATAGCGTTCGCGGGCATTGGCGGCATCCATCTTGCCCACGAAGACCGCGATCTTTCCGCCTTTGGGCAGCACTTCCTTGATGAGTCGCCCCGCCTGGCGGCCGGCCTCGATGTTGTCGGTGCCTACATAGGCGACGCGTTTGCTCTTGGGCGAGTCGGAATCCTGCGTGACCACCGGCATATGGGCGGCGGCCTCATTGAGCATCGCCACCTGGCTGTCCGGGGCCAGCGGACTGATCGCCATGCCCTTGACCTCCTTGCCGATCATCGCCTCGATGATCTGTTTCTGCTGAGCCACGGTGCCCTGTCCGGGGATCTGGAAGTCAACCTCGACGTTACACTCTTTTTCGGCCTTGCGAAAACCGGCCCGGGCGATCATCCAGAAGTCGCAGGAGTTGTTAACCACGAAGGCCAGACGGACCATCTTCGGTTGTCCGGGTTTCGAGGTCGGTTCGGCCTCCTTCTGGCAGCCCCAGAGGGCAAACGCCGCACAGGCCGACAACATGATTGAAAGGTAGCGCAGGAATGGGTTGCTCATCCGATGTCCTCCGTCAAGAGATGCGACACTCACCCCGCATATCGGATCTGCCGACGATCCTCAGTGGGTCGGAGACCCTCGGTCGGGGCACGGTTGTTCCGCTGTTCGGGTCCAGACTGTATCACGACCCAGTCCCGGCGCCCAGCGGAAGGCACAGTCGATCCGCGGCAGCAGGCTTCGCGATGGGGGAGGGGCACGAAATTGCTCATGAATTTCGGTGTCGCTATACTGATAGGACCTGGAAAGCAGTGGGAGTTGAGCGTCGAGGCACATTCGACCGACTTCCTGTCAGCCCTTCATCATGGAGATCCGTTCATGGGTGCGCCGTGGATTACCTATCGACCTCAGATTCGCGTGCTCGATTGCACGATTCGAGACGGTGGTCTGATGAACGACCATCGGTTTGATGACAATATGGTTCACGCGGTCTATGACGCCTGCGTGGCCGCCGGTATCGACTATATGGAGGTGGGCTACAAGGCGAGCCGCAAGATCTTCGCCGGCGATAAGTTCGGCGCCTGGAGGTTCTGCACGGAGAACGATCTCCGCCGGATCGTCGGCGACAACAAGACGGGGCTGAAGATCGCCGTCATGGCCGACGCCGAGAAGACCGACTACCACGAGGACATCCTGCCGCGCGATCAGAGCGTGATCGACGTAATCCGGGTGGCGGCCTACATCAACCAGGTCCCGGAAGCCGTCGACATGATCAAGGACGCCCACGACAAGGGCTATGAGACGACGGTTAATCTGATGGCCATATCGACCATCTCCGAACGGGAGCTGGACGAGGCGCTGCGGGTCTTCGCTACGACGCCGGTCGAGACGATCTATCTCGTGGACAGCTATGGTTCGCTTTACAGCGAGCAGATCCAGGACCTGACGCAACGATACCTGACGGTAGCCAAAGATGTGGGCAAAGAGGTCGGCATCCACGCCCATAACAATCAGCAACTGGCATACGCCAACACGATCGAGGCGATCATCCAGGGGGCCAATCGGCTCGACGCCACGATGCTGGGGATGGGGCGCGGGGCGGGCAACTGTCCGATCGAGCTGCTGCTCGGGTTCCTGCGGAACCCGAAGTTCCGCGTTCGTCCGATCCTCAAGTGCATCCAGGAGCAGATTCTGCCGCTGCGTCAGAAGATCGCCTGGGGTTACGAGGTTCCTTACGCGATAACGGGGCAGCTCAATCGCCATCCTCGGGGTGCGATCCAGGCAGTCTCCGGTCCGAGCCACGCCGATTACGTGGCGTTTTACGATCAGTGTTCGGTGGATGAATAGGCGGTGGACTTGACCCGTTCGCGCATGAACGCTAATGTTATAGAGCAACGGAGGCGGGCTAGCAGCCCGCCTCTTTACTCGTGGGGCCGTGGCGCAGCTGGGAGCGCGTCTGCATGGCATGCAGAAGGTCACGGGTTCGAATCCCGTCGGCTCCATTGATCGTAAGGCAAGCCTCGCAAAGGGCTTGCCTTATTTTTTTGCCGGTCGGAGCGTTTGGGGATAGGCAGTGAGCCGCCCTGGAAAACATAGATCTCTCCGGGAGGGCGTTTCGACCGCATCGAGCGTTTGTAGGACGCATAACGCAAAGCCCCCTTTGGGGTTTCATTGACCAGGCGGTCCTGTCATGTCCATCGAACACACATCACGATCCGTTGCGGCATTGAGGGGGGCGTTTCAGGCCGGACGCCCGCTCATCTACGTTCAGTCGCCCGAAGAACAGCGGACGCTTCGTCTGTTGCAGTCGATGACCGCATCCATTCCCGGCGGAGAACGACCGGTCTTTCTGTGGCGCGTGACCGAAGGCCTGACCTGCGAGGGACGCCCCGTTGAGTCAGGGCTGAACTCGGCTCGTGCGGTTCTCGACTGGATCATCGCCCGAAAAGACCCGGTGGTGGTGGTGCTCTGCGATCTGCACGACCCGATGCGCGAATCGTTCGAGACTCGCCGGCGACTCCGGGACCTGTACTACTCGTGTCTGGACACGGGCAAGTACGCAGTGATCTGTTCGCCCATCCGATATGTTCCCGAGGAAATAAGCCGCGAGATCATCTTCCTGAGGCTGCCTCTGCCCGATGCGGCGGAACTGCGACAACTGCTTGATGGAGAGATAGCAAGGATTCGCCAGGGCAACGGGCAGGTCGAGCTGGATGAGGGCGGCATGTATCAGATCGTCCGTTCGATGCAGGGCATGGCCTTGAACGAGGCCTTGCACGCCTTGCGTCGGGCGGTGATCGCTTCGAACCACCGCCTGACGGGCGAGTGTGTCGCTCAGATTCAGGAAGAGAAACAGGAACTCGTTCGCCAGACGGGGCTCTTGCAGTTTGTGCCCGACACGTCAGACATCAGCGAAATCGGCGGCGCCGACAATCTCAAGAAATGGCTCGTGCAACGCCACGAACTGTTCGCCGATCGGGACAGCCTCAGCAAGGACATTGTGCCCAAGGGCATTCTGTTGATGGGCGTCAGCGGGTGCGGTAAGAGTCTCTCGGCCAGGGCGGTCGCCCGCGTCTTCGGTCTGCCGCTGTATCGCATGGAGATGGTGCAGGTCTTTCGAGAGGGGATCGAGCGGGCCGAAGGCCTGTTTGCCGACGCGTGTCGTCTGATGGAGGAGGTTTCGCCGGCGGTCGTGTGGTTCGATGAGATCGAGGCGAACATCAGCCAGCACGAACAGGATACCACCGGCGCGCTGGATCGCATCTTCGCCTACTTCCTGACATGGATGCAGGAGAAACCGGCGGGTCTGTTCATTGCGGCCACGGCCAACCGGATCGACCTGTTGCCCGCGGAGATGATACGCAAGGGGCGGTTCGATCAGATCTTCTTCCTCGACTTGCCCGAACGCCCAGAACGCAAGGAGATATTCGAGATTCACCTGAAGAAACGCGGTATCGATCCGGCCAGTCTGCCCCTCGATCTGGTCACCGAGCGAACCGAGGGCTGGAACGGTGCCGAGATTGAGCAGTGTGTGATCGCCTCGATTGTGGCATCACGCCTGGACAAGCGTCCTCTGAGCGACCGCCACATGC
The DNA here is from genome assembly GCA_964446835.1 of uncultured Planctomycetales bacterium. GTDB lineage: Bacteria > Planctomycetota > Phycisphaerae > UBA1845 > JAFGLZ01 > CAYUQT01. Next base: position 39,060 of record CAYUQT010000022.1, read on the forward strand.
TGGCGGCCCTGCACGAAATCGTGCCGATCAGCAAGACGATGAGAGAGCAGGTCAATCACATCCGCGGTTGGGCTTTCGAGCGAGCCGTGCGAGCTGCTCCGCGAAGGGTCTAGGTTGGGTTCACTCGGTCGGTGCGCGGTTCATCTCGTTTTGGCGTGCGATTGGCCAGCGTCAGGGCGATCCAGCCCACGGGCAGCCACAACCAGAACGTGACCATTCGGAATGCCGCCACCGCAGGAGCCAGGTGCTCGGCCGGAACATGCATGATTTTCAGACTGGTACCCAGAAGCGCCTCGGCGGCGCCGATGCCACCGGGCAGCCCCGTGCCTGCCGCAAGGCTCGCCGAGAAGGGGGCCGCAAACAGCGTTTCAACCAGACCCACGCGACCGGGCAGATCGCGCACCAGGAGGTAGAACGCCAGGCTTTGCAGGAAGCAGCCGACGGCCGTCAGGAGTAGCATGAGGGGGACACGCCAGCCTTTCCAGAAACTGGGCGGCATCGCTACGAATGTTGTGGAGAATCGCTGGGTCAGGCGATCTGCCAGCGACAGGAGCAGTCCCGCGACCAGGAAGAATGTAACGGCTCCGGCCAGTGGGTGGATCAATGTTGCCAGCAGCGCCGACATCAGAACGACCGCCGCGGCGACGTCCAGGAAGAGCACCGCCAGTTCAACCCTCAGGCAGTCGGGCCACGTTCCACGGCCCAAGCGAACAATCACGTCGGGTCGGATCAGGTTTCCCAGATGGACCGGGACCAGCATCCCCGCATGGGCCGACAGGAAGATGGCTACCCCGCGGGTGTCGCGCACCCGAATGCCGAACAGGGTGCAAAGCCAGATCCAGCATATCCCGTCCAACCCGATGCCCAGGGCCGTCAGAGCGGTAGCTGCGATCAGCGACAGCCCTTTGTGCCGCCAATAGGCCAGGACCGCGGTAGAATCGCCGGTGGCAGACTGATAGATGCCGTAGGCGGTGACGACCGCCAGCAGCGACAGACCGATCAACCTGACGTGTTTCTTGAGTTGCACGTGGACCGCCCGAGTGGGCTCATGATAGCAGAGCGTTGAGGAACAGGCGACCGTCCTTTCAGCACCGACGGCAGTGGTCAAGATGCCTGGAATAATGAGTTAGACACAATTAAGAATCGGTAAACACTGTTTGACACGTCGTTTTCGTAGTCGTATGATGAAGATCGACAACTTCACGGAGGGTATGTCCCCGCGGTTGCACCTCAAGTTTGGGGGTGCGGCTTGACCTAAGCCAAGTCATGAAAAGGGGTTGCCCACACAGCACCTGTGGCGTCGTTGACGGCAAACTGAGGACTCGCGGCACGTGAGGGTCTTGTTCTTCTATCGCGGTACGGAGCACTTCGGAATCGAGTACCTCTCGGCCGTCCTCACACAGGCCGGGCATGTCACCGAACTCATCTACGATCCGGGGTTGGACAACAACTTTCATTGGCAGTGGGATGCATTGCGCCGGCTGAACGTGCCGTCGAGGCTCATGAAGCGGGCCCGCGATTTTGCGCCGGACCTGATCGCCTTTTCCTCGATCACGAATCTGTACCCATATGTCAAAGAGATGGCCCGGATGCTCAAGGCCGAGCTGAAGGTGCCGACGGTCATCGGGGGCATTCATGCGACGGTTCTGGCCGAAAGCGTTCTGAAGGAAGACTGTTTCGACATCGTCTGTCGGGGCGAGGGTGAGTACGCCCTGGTCGATCTGGCGAACAAGCTGGAGCGACAGGAGGACATCACCTCGATTCCGAATCTGTGGGTCAAGGACGAGCACGGGGTCATTCATCGGAACGAGCCGCGTCCGCTGATTCAGGACTTGGATTCACTGCCGTTTGCCGACAAGGACATCTTCTATCGGAGCGGGGCCTTCTGGCGCAACGTTCAGATTCTGACCGGTCGGGGCTGTCCGTATCGGTGCACGTATTGCGTGAACAGCTACCACTATCGGATGAACGTGCATCGGGAGAAGCTGGTTCGTCGCCGCAGCGTTGGGAACGTCATCGAAGAGCTTCGGATCAACAAGAAGAAGTTCAAACCCACGATGATCATCTTCGCTGACGATACGTTCACCTTCAGTGCCGACTGGTTGGAGGAATTCGCCGACATCTACAAGACGGAGATCGGGGTTCCGTTTCAGTGCAACATCCATCCGCTGACCGTCAAGCCTCGGACGGTGAACGCTCTGAAGAAGGCGGGCTGCGGGTTTGTCTCGATGGGCATTCAGACGGCCAACAGCGAGCTGCGCAAGCGGCTGCTGGCCCGCAACGAGACGAACGAGCGGATTATGGACGCATGCCGGCTCATTCAGGATGCAGGGATCGGGCTCGAGACCGAGCTGATATTCGGTCTGCCGGAGGAGACGCCCGAGATCATCTGGGAATCGGTGGAGATGAACCGGAAGATCAGGCCGCACGCGACCTCCACGTTTGTGTTCTATCCGTTTCCCGGGACCGACCTGGCCGACTATTGCCTGGAGCACGGGTTCATCGATCCGGAGGGGTTCAAGAACGCCAACGAGGGGATCGGTTCGTATCTGTCGACCCTGCTGCTGCGGCACAAATACTCGGATCTGGTGCTGAATGTGGTGGATCTTCTGCCGCTGTTTGTGAAACTTCCGGACTCCCTGAGCGATGGTCTTCTGAGGCGAATGTGCGCGAGAAAGCACGGCCCGCTGGCGCAGGCACTGGGTTTCATCGGGGTTCCCCTGTCCGATCCATGGTTGGCCAAGGCCAGGACTCTGGACTATTTCCACATGGTCTGGCGGTTGTATAAGCCTTTGCCCGTTCAGCGCGAGTTGCCCGTGCCGGCCGCCGATGGTGTGTGTGCACTGCCGTTGCTGAGGAGTGAGCGTCCTTGAGAGTACTGTTCTTCTATCGAGGGACTGAGAACTACGGCATCGAGTACATCTCGGCGGTGCTGACGGCGGCGGGGCACCAGACGGAACTGATTTACGACCCGGGTCTGGACAACAACTTCTCGTGGCGTTTTGACTTCATTCGAAAGCTGAACGTTCCCAAGAGGCTCATGCGACGGGCCAGGGACTTCGCACCCGATCTGATTGCCTTCTCCTCAATCACCAACCTCTTTCCCTATGTCAAGGAGATGGCTCGCCTTCTCAAGGCGGAGTTCAAGGTGCCGTCGGTCATCGGGGGCATCCACCCCACGGTGCTTCCGGAGCTGGTGCTCCAGGAGGACTGTTTCGACATCGTGTGCCGCGGTGAGGGCGAGTACGCCTTGCTGGACCTTGTGAACGCCCTGGAGCGGGGCGAGGACATCACGAAGATCCCGAACCTATGGGTCAAGGACGAGCACGGGGTGATCCATCGGAACGAGCCTCGCCCGCTGATCAACGATCTGGACTCGCTGCCGTTTGCCGACAAGGACCTGTTCTACCGGAACGGGGCGTTCTGGCGGAACGTAGCGATCATGACGGGACGCGGCTGCCCGTATCACTGTACATATTGCGTGAACAGCTTCCGTCACCGGATGGCCCAGCCGGGCGATCGCATCGTGCGGCGTCGCAGCGTGGACAACGTCATCCAGGAGCTGAAGATCTGCAAACGCAAGTATGCGCCGCAGATCGTGACGTTCATGGACGACACGTTCTCGATACAGCCGGACTGGCTCGAGGAGTTCGCCGCGCGATACACCCGGGAGGTGGACGTGCCCTTCCAGTGCAACGTTCACCCGTCGACGGTGACGTCGCGCATCGTCAACGCTCTGAAGAAGGGGGGCTGCCGGTCGATCATCATGGGGGTGGAGGCGGGCAACGAGGAGGTGCGGCATACTCTGATGCGCCGTCCGGAATCCAACGCGCAGGTGCTCGAAGCTGCGCGACTGATTCGTGAGACGGGGATTCCGCTGGAGACCGAGCTGATCGTCGGGCTTCCGGAGGAGACGGCCGAGAACCTGTGGGAGACGGTGTCGCTGAATCTGGAGATCAAGCCGGCCTCGACGGCGACATTCATGTTCTATCCGTTTCCGGGGACGGACATGGCTCAATACTGTATTACCAAGGGGTTGATGGACGACGAGGCGATCCGGAAGGTCAACGAGGGTTACGGTTCGTACCTGTCCACGTCGCTGGTCAAGCATGCGTGTCCGGACCTGGTCTTCAATATTTTCGAGCTGTTACCGTTGTTCACGGCGCTTCCAAGGTCGTTCACCGAGAAGTACATGAAGCGGCTGTGTGCGCGCAAGTATGGGTCGTTGATCCGGGCCCTGGGGTATCTGAGCATGCCCCTGTCCGATCCGTGGGGGGCCCGGTCTCGAGGGATGGACTATCTGCACATGATGTGGCGGGTGTTTCGGCCCTCTCCCGTTCGATCTCGGCCACCGCGGCGCAGTGCCTGCAGCGAGGCGGGGCGTCCGGGCCACGTGGGCCGAGCCTTGGGTTGATGTCGGGGTGTCGTCCGGGCCTCTCTTCCTCGGGAGGCCTCGGCGACAGGTGGGGAGTATCTGAACGTGAAAGTACTGTTCTTCTACCGCGGCAGTGAACAATTGGGGATCGAGTCCCTTTCGGCCGTGCTGCGCCAGGCCGGTCATCAGACCGAGCTGTTGTACGATCCCGGGTTCGAAAACAACTTCACATGGCGCGTGGATCTCCTCAAGCGGCTGAACGTTCCTCGCCGGTTGGTTCAGAAGGCCAAGGCCTTTGCGCCCGACCTGATGGCATTCTCGTGCGTCACCAACCTGTATCCCTATGTGAAGGAGATGGCCCAACTGATCAAGGCGGAGCTGAAGGTGCCGACGATCATCGGCGGCATTCATGCTACCGTGCTTCCGGAGGAGGTGCTGCAGGAGGAGTGTTTCGACATTGTCTGCCGGGGAGAGGGCGAGCACGCCCTGCTCGATCTGGTGACCCGGATGGAGAAGGGCGAGGACATTACCACCATCCCCAATCTGTGGGTCAAGGACGAGCACGGGGTCATTCATCGCAATGAGATGCGCTCGCTGATCCAGGATCTCGATTCGTTGCCGTTTGCCGATCGGGACCTGTTCTACCGGAACGGCGCGTTCTGGCGAAACATCTCTCTGATGACGGGCCGGGGGTGTCCCTACCGCTGCACCTACTGCGTGAACAACTTCCTTCACAAGATCAACGTTCACCACGAGCAACTCGTGCGCCGCCGAAGCGTGGACAACGTGATTCAGGAACTCGAGATCTGCAAGCGGAAGTACCAGCCCAAGATGGTGACCGTTCGGGACGACACGTTTTCGCTGGGTGTGGAGTGGCTGGAAGAGCTTGCCGACAAGTATCCCAAGCGCATTGGACTGCCGTTTCAGTGCAATGTCCACCCGTTGACGATTACGACGCGGATCGTGGCGGCATTGAAGCGGGCGGGGTGCCGGTCGATCATCATGGGCATTCAGACCGGCAACGAGCAGATGCGCAAAACGCTGCTCAAGCGGCCGGACACCAACGAGAAGATACTTGAGGCCACCGCCATCATCCACAAAGCACGAATACCGCTCGAAACAGAAATCATCATCGGACTGCCCGAAGAGACATCGCAGAATGTGTGGGAAACCGTGGCGCTCAACCGGAGCATCGCGCCCTCTTCCACGTCAACCTTCCTGTTCTACCCGTTCCCGGGAACCGATCTGGCCCACTACTGCCGTGAGAAGGGATTGGCTGAACCCCAGAACCTCGAGCAGGCCAAGGGGGGCGCGGGGTCGTATTTCTCGACGATGCTGCTGAACCATGCCGATCCGAATCTGGCGATGAATGTCTTCGAACTGCTGCCTCTGTACAATATTCTGCCTGCAACGATTGGCGACAGGGTTCTGTCGCCGCTCTGTGCCCGCAAGAGGGGCCTGATGGTCAAGCTGCTGGGGTTCCTGGGGGTGTTCGCCACCGATCCATGGGGCGTCAAAGTCAGGGGTATGGACAATCTGTACATGGCTTGGCGACTACTCAATCCCCAACCGTTGCGTTATGCAACCTGAGAGGTCCGTCGGAGAAATCGGGACGACCTGGTGATACAGCCTCCAGACAGGCCTCGGCGACACCGGTCGACGACCCCATGCCTGAGTGAGAAAGGGCCTCACTTGCCGTGAGTCCGATCACTCCGTAGAGTGTTTTGTCCGGCCGTGTCCTCCGGAGGCGCCGGCACTGAAAGGTCGCATGACTCCTGTGGTTGCATGAGAGGCCGAGATGAAGAAGCACGTACCATTCACGGTGCTGGTGATCATGGTGGCGGTCTTCTTCGGTCCGGTCCTGTTCACGGGGCGCATCTTCTATCTCTGGGACCTCTGCTTCGGTTTCTACCCGGCCTACCACTTTGTTGGTGAGAGCCTTCGCCAGGGTATCGTGCCCTTGTGGAACCCTTACATGGGCTGCGGCGAACCGTTTCTGGCCGACATCGAGACCGGGATCCTGTATCCGCCCAATTGGGTACATCTCTTCCTTCCGACCGGCTTGGGCATAGGGGTTGTGACCTGTTTCCACGTTCTGCTGGCCGGTGTGGGCACATATGGTCTGGCACGGGCCTGGCGGGTGTCACCCATGGGATCACTGCTAGCGGGCATGAGCTACGCCTTCAGCAGCTATACGATCAGCCACATCGAGTTTCCAACAGAATTGGGCTGTGCGGCATGGTTTCCGGTCTGCATGGCCGCCCTGATGTATTGCTTTCGCCGTGGCGGCCTCCGTTCGCTTCTGGTCTTGGCGGTGACACTGAGCCTTCAATTCCTCACAGGCTTCCCCGAGACGATGGCCTTCGGTCTTGGGGCCATGGCGCTCTGCGCCTTGTTTGTCGGGGTGGCTCGATGGACATCGTCCGGGCGCTGGACGCGATTGTTCAGCCCCGCTCTGGGTTTGGGCATCGCCGGTGTGGTCGCAGTGCTTCTGGCGATGGCGCTGTTCCTTCCAACCTGGGAGGCCCTTGGCACGTCCAGTCGGACGGGCACGGTGGACAAGATGTTCGACATCGGTTCAATCCATCCGATGGCGATCTTTTCGCTGCTGGTCCCTTCGGTCTACGGCACCCACGCCCCGTTTACCATCTTTTGGGGCAATTACTGGGCGCCATCCTGTCTGACGTATTGGGTGGGGACGTTCTATGTGGGCTTGGTGCCCGTGGCCGTGTTTGTGGCGGTCGCCTTCCGCCGATGCTTCGGTGGACGTCTGGTGCCAGAGGCCGGTGTCCCTCGGGATGAGTGGCTTTCCCTTCGCGTTCCGTATTTCGCGACAGTTCTCGTGATCTTCTTCATATACGCGATGGGCAAATACACGCCCTTCTGCGAATGGAGTCGGCAGATCATCCCGTTCCTGAGGCATTTCGTGACACCGTCCAAGTGCCTGGTCTGTGTGGTTCTTCCGCTGAGCTGCCTGGCCGGCATCGGTTGGGATCGGTTGGCCGAGGCCGGGTCGTCGCCTGTTTCGGATCGCGGCGGGTGGCGACACCTCCTGTCGCGGTGGGGGCCAGGGCTGGCCTTCGCAGTGGTGGGTGTGGTAGTGATCGTTCTCCTGGCCGATCACGGCCGCCTGGGAAAGGTGGTTCTGACCCGCTGCTTCAATCTCGGTGCGGTGGCCCCGTCGTTTGCGCATCGCATACCGTGGGACATCATCGTCCGCGACAGCATCAAACTGCCGATCGTAGGGCTCTTGGCATCCCTGCTGTTGTACTTCTACACGTCGAAGCGGCAGCAGCGGGGCGTCCTGGCATGGATGATCGTGGTCTTGGCCTTCGTGGATCTCTATATGTCCAATGCCCACGTCCTTTCGCCGGGGCCGGAGTCCATCCTGGCGGATCGTCCCGACGGTCTGGCGAGCCTGCGGCCCGACGGCAAGATCGTTCGATATCTCGGCTTCGAGCACCTTTACCTGGATGAACATCAGAGAATGGTGGCGAAGCTTGTGGAAGGACGGCCCGTACGTCCCCTGGGTGTCACAGATCTGCGTCCGGCTCCCGGCAAGGAATACGAGACGATGGGCCGGATGCTGCGCAATGCCCAGTACCTCTACTGGCCGGTGGTGGACCACGCCTTCAACGCCAACGGATTCAGCCGGTTGGGTCCCGGTGACCTTCGGAGGCTGATCTGGTTCCTTCTGACGGCCGACGTGTCTCCGGAGGCCAAGAGCCGTCTGCTGAGCATGATGAACTGCGATCGGGTTCTGCTGTGGCCCGACCTGAAGGAGTTGTTTGCCCAAGGTCGCATCGAGGCCCCTCGTTTGGCAATTCTGCCGGAACCGCTGCCGCGTGCCTATGTGGTAGGTGGGGTCCGGGTGCTCGAGAAGGGCGAGCAGGTCCTTCAGGCGTTGTTCTTCACGCCGATCGAGCCACTGAAAGAGGCCCTGACCGATCGCGGTTCCGCGGCCGGAGATACTTTCCGTGATCTCCGTCCAGGGATGATAAAGCAAAGACTGAACCGGCTGGACTATGTGCCCAACGGGTTGGAGATAGATATCACTGCCGAGAAGGACGGCATACTGGTGGTGAGCGATACCTACGATGACGGTTGGGTGGCCAGTGTGAATGGCAAGGCGGTTCCCGTGATCCGTGTGAACTACGCCTTTCGGGGCGTCCGCGTGCCATCGGGGACGAGCCAGATCAAGATGACGTACAGGCCGGCATCCTTCCGCTGGGGCATCATCATCAGCCTCACCACCCTGGTGGCTGCGCTCATTCTGGCTGCCGTTGAGACGTGGCGGAAGACACGGGTCTGAGGCAGACCCTCGCCGGCTTCCTGTTCAGAATTCTCCCTACGGTTTCCAGTTGAGCGTGACGGTCAGTGCTGCGCATCGTCGGATGCATTTCGCATTCGGCCAGCTTCCCTTCTCGGCAATGCAGCGATCACAACTCCGATCAGGGTTATCATGCTTATGGCCATTCCGAGACGCAGCAGTGGGGGCTCGTAGGTCATTTTCACGGTGCTGCTGCCTTCGGGGATGCGCAGGCCACGAAAGGCATAGTTGACTTCGTATATAGGGGCCTTCCTGTGGTTCACCGTCGCGACCCAGCCCGGGGAGAATGTGTCCGACACGACCAGTAGTCCCGGCTGGCTGCTCTCGACGAGGATCTCCAACGAGTTCAGTCCATAGCGCAGATGCTTGATCCGATGTTTCACCCTTTGAGGACATAGGTTCGTCCAGGATTCTGTGGACGCGTGCTTTCGGTCCATGATTGCGGCGGTCAGCAAATCTAGCGAACCGGACGTCAGCTCATTGAGGATCGCGGTGTCTTTCTCCAGGATTCGCACTCCGCCCACAACATAGGCGCGTGGCAGCGGTTCGTCCATGATAACCAGTTGCGACGAATTGGGCATCCCGTCCGATTGATTGCCACGAGCTTCCGGAGGCAGCACTATTCTGTCGCAGTTGACCAAAGCGAGGAGACGTCGGCTGATGTTGGGATCCACATCCGGTGCGATCGCCCATGAAACGAGTCGGGCGACCCTCTCGGAAGTGAAATTGGTGATTGAAAAAGCATCAAAGGCCTTATCCACCATCGGCCAGGAGATGTACAGGATGTCGCGCAGCGATCGCATGACAACCTCTGCCCCCTCGAATCCGGACTTCGTGCTCAATGAGGGTTTCATCTCGACGATCCTCTTGCCCTTGGGGGCCATAGCGATGATGCTTCGTACGTTCGCCATGAAGATCGCCTTGTAGCCGATGAACCTGACGGCGCTTCCGGGCGGGCGGAGCAACTGCAAGTGGGCCGATGGGCCCTCCACCATGGCGGGCGAGCCTGAGTAGAGAAGGCCGGAATTCGTGAACAACAAATCGCCGAAGGCCACCGCGAGGATGAGTCCCGAGATGGTCGTCCGCCTATTGGGGCGAAATGTGAAGGCCCGAAGAAGAACCGCTGACGCGAGTCCTACAATCGGCAGTTTGAGGCTGTCCTGAAGCAGGACGTCCCAAGGGATCCACGCGGCGAAGCGTTGGTCGACAGAATTGAGATTGAAATAGCGTCTGAGAATGATCTCGCCGATTCTTCCGTGGTTGGCTATGCATACGGCAATGAATAGCCCCACGCCCAGGAAGATACCGATGGTTCCCCATCGATGGAGCGTCCGGCGCCACCGGGGGCCGGCGTTCAGAGGGGTTATGATGGGCCTTCTGAGGTAGTCCAGCGACATGCCGGCCAGACAGCTCAGGGGAAGCACCACGCAGAGAAGGCACTTGGCCGGCCAGGTAAACCGCTGCAGCGGAGGGAAACATTGTCTGATCGTACCGAAGAATGGCGTGTACTTTCCCATCGAGTAGAGGAAGAAGACTGTGAGCAGGCCTACCAGGAATGGCAAACGGATGCGCAAGAGAACGTCATCACTCGTGTCCGGCGATGCCGGGATTGGCTTACCGCCCAATCGGTGGAATGCTGCTGCAACGAACACGACTATCGGCAATACTCCCACGTAGAACGTCACGACGGAATAGTGATGAGAGGATGGGGCCCAATACTCGATACCGGGGCTTCCATCGACTCCGTAGATGGAGGGAACAAGCAGGTTGAAGACCGCTCCCGGGTTCACAGAAGCCACATTGACCTGCGGATCGGTCACCGCCCCCCTGGACGACAGGCGCAACGCATCCAGTGTGGTGAGTAACTGGCCCATCGTCAGTAGGACCGACAACAGGCCTGCGGCGCCCAATCCAAGCAACGGACTCAGGGCAGATCGGCAGGAGTGTTTGGCTCGCCAGTCGCAGACTCCGACCAAGAAGGCGCATCCTCCGAGCGCAATGATCGCGAAAAACAGTGTCTCAGGGAATCCTGCCAGGAACTGAAGAGAGAGTGCCCCACCAACCAGGAGCAAGGAGCGAACCGTCCTGCATCTGAGCCAGTGAATGAACGTGCATAGAACGACAGGGAACCATGCCGCGCTGCCTAACTCCGATGGAAAAGCCATCTTCGTTATCGTGTAGGAATTGAAAGCATAGGCGATGCCCGCCAGGAGCGAAGCAGTTCGCGACAGCCGCCACTCGCGGGCCAGTCCATAGGCTCCGATACCGGCGATGAAGACATGCAGGCATGCCGAGACGACGATTCCTCGTTTGGTCGGCAATACGAGATAGATGAGGTTGAGAGGGTAGAACACACCCCGTTGCACGTCCGGGAGGAAGGGCTCGCCGCAGCCCGCGTAATGATTCCATAAGGGCAATGTTCTCTGAAAGATATGTTCTCGGTAGAACTCATACGCCGGATAGAAGAGATTGCACAGGTCTCCTTGGATTGGGATCCGACCTGTCAGCAGCAGGGGGCCGAAGAAGACCGCAACCATTGCCGTGAGCAATAGCCCGGAGAAGCCCGGTCCCTTCACATGTCTCAATCGATCCGACATCTTTCCCGTGCTTAAGGTATGCTGCCAAGGGTCGAAAGATGCGGATGACGATCCTCGCAGCCTCCGAAACTGGCCTGCAACTAAACATACTACCGTATTTCGTCGGTTTCAACGAGCTGCCGGGTCGTGCTGTCTCCTGTCGAGGATACCTGCCGTTTTGGCCCAGTTGTGTGGGGGCTCTGATCGAGAAGACGGCGGCCGCGATGATCGAAGCAACGTGAGTACAGTTGGCCGGCAGGTGCCCATGAGGATCTCTTGCAGGACTCGACACTGCATCATCTTGCTCAATAGGAGCTTGCAGTGATTGACTATTGGAGCACCGACGGTCGTAAGGCCTCGGACCTGCCGCCGAGCAGGATGATGCGTAGTATTGATCGCGTAAAGTGCATGCTCAAGACGGTTCGGGTTGACCTCTGGAGTCAGGGCGCAGGTGTGTTGGTTCTCATGGAGGCCTATTGCCTCGGCTGTCGGGCAACGGTCAATGGCTACAACCTCAAGATTCAGCCGGTCCATGACGGGTTCCGGCGGATTCGGAGGCCTTAAGGCAAAAGCCGAGGGCTGATGATCTGTCGGCCTGAATCGGTTACTGTAGAGATCGGTATCCGTGTAGCGACGGCTGCCGTGTTGATTGTGTTCAGGCCCGTGGCAGGTGGCCGAGCGGCCGGTCGCTTGGACGTAAGCATGAGGATTCGGATGAGGATGTATCAGCGTTCGAGTGGTGAAAAACGGCCATTCCACCGTGGGTGGATAGCCCTCCTGATCTTCGTGGGTGCTTTCGTATTGAGGCTGGGGTATCTATGGCAGGTGAAGGACCAGCCGACCTACTGCCATCCGCAGATCGATGAGCTGGCGGCCCACGAGGCCGCCGTGGCCTGCGTGAGGGGACAGACTCCCCCGCACGCCTATCTCAAGGCACCCCTCTATACCTATTCTCTGGCCGGGGTCTATAGGGTCTTCGGTGTCGAGCCGAGAAATGCCCGGATCGTCCAGGCGATCCTCAGCAGTCTCATCCCGATACTGATGTTCCTGATCACGGATCGCCTGGCCGGACGCTCGGCCGGCGTGATTGCCGGGATCCTCGGTGCCGCCTACTGGATGTTCGTGTTCTACGCCATCGAACTGGTCGACGCATCCCTGGCCAGCCTGGCCTATCTGCTTCTCCTTTATGTACTCGTCTGCGTGGACGAACGGCATGGGTGGAAATGGCTCCTGGCCGGTGTGATGATGGGGCTGGGCGCGATCATCCGCCCGAATGTCCTCTTGTTTGCCCCCGTCCTTGCCCTGACGGTGTTTGTGATGACGATTCGCAGGGCGCGCCTGGCCGAACGCCGCGAGTGTCCGTCTTCGGATTCCATTGGGGATTCAGGGGGATCTGTCCTTCCCCCGGCTGGGGTTCGGGGCGGTGCGTGGCGGGGTGCTCTGATCAACGTTGCCATGCTGACGGTGAGTTGTTGCGCGACGATCGCTCCGGTCACGCTGCGCAATCGGGTCGTTGGTGGAGAGTGGGTGCCTATCGCGGCCTACGGAGGCATCAACTTCTGGGTGGCCAACAACCCCGAGTCCGACGGCAAGAACGTCATCTATCTGGTCGGCCAAGGCATTCCGCCGGTCAAGTCAGTCGATCCGAACGACGTATGGAGTGACGCCGATCTGAACAACCGCATCGCCTGGTATCATGCGGAGAAGGCGCTGGGGCGTCCACTTCGCCGTGGCGAGGTAGACGCTTACTCGTTCCGCATGGGGCTCGATTACGTCCGACAGTGTCCGGGCAAATTCCTGGGCGACGTACTCAGACGATTCGTGTACTTCTTCAATGCGTACGAGTTCCCCAATGTTCGCAGTCCGTATGAACAGACTCGGGGTTCGTGGCTGCTCAAGGTGTTGTCCTTCTGTTCGTTCGGAGTGCTGGTTCCGCTGCTGATGGTCGGCAGCGTGGCGGTTGTGTGGCGAGGGGACCGCTCCGGCGGCTTTGCCTACCTTCTGTTGATGCTGGGGGCGATGCTGTTGGGCGGGGTGTTCTTCGTCATGAACTCCCGTTTCCGATTCCCGCTGGTCTGTCTGTCCGTGCCGCTGGTTGCTGTGGGGCTTCTGGAATTAGGGGCAGTGCTTCGCGGTCGCATTCTGGGGGTCGAACGGATCACGTGTGTTGTCGTTCTACTCTTGGGGACAGTGCTGGCCAATGTGGATTTCCTGGGCTATCGCCCCAGCTACCACACGGACATTCTATATGGCGAGGCCAACGCGTGTCGGGAGGCCCAGCGGACCGATTTGCTGGACAAGGCGGCTCCTCGTCTTGAGAAGGCGTTGCGTGCCGATCAAGCCAGTGGCCGCCGCACATGGTCTACACTCTTGCTGGGCTATTACCGTCCGTTTACGGCGCTGATGCGCTATTACAAGGGGCAGCAGAGACGGGCAGAGGCCATATACTACGGCAGCCTCATGCTCGAATATGAAGTTCCGGGAGATCTGGCTATTCGTGAGTTCTTCAATGAGGCTGTGGAAGCCGCCCGGCAGGCGGGTTCGCCGACGATTCTCTACGAGTCTCTGGCCAAGGTCACTCCCGTGCTCGATGTTCGCAATCCGAAACTGCTGCAGGAATTCCGAGTGTCGACCCAGATGATCAGCCGGAAGGCTTTTGCAGCGACCATGCAGAATGCGATGGAACAGAAACGCACCGATGACATCTACAAGGCCCTCGGAACCCTCGATCCAATCTTGCGGAAATATGATCGTCCTCTGTTGGCGGAGTACTATCTCCAGGTGGGCGATGGCGCCAAGAACAGGGATCTGCTTCTCAAGGCGGAGGGGCTTCTTGAAGGGCTGGCAAAGGACAGGCCGTCGGAGCTGAAATATCAGGAGCAACTGGCAATGACGCGTCGGAAACTGGCAGAACTGACGCGCCAGAATCCCACGACATCTCGGCCGGGCAAGGGCGCCCCAACCGATCGAGGTTCATCACCATGACGCTTCCGGCATCGAGCAGTGGAATGCGGAGTGTTCGATGGGCGGTGGCGCTGGCGGTTTTTGTGCTGGCCGTCATCGTGAGGCTGGCCTTTCTTTGGGAGGTCAAGGACCTGCCCACGTATCGATTCCTTCAGAGTGATGAACTGGCAGCCCATCAGGCCGGAGTGGCGTGCATGGAGAACCGTCTGCCTCGAGACGCCTTTCTCAAGGCACCGGTGTACGTCTACTTCCTGGGCTACATCTACAAGATTGTCGGGCCGGATCCCCACAGGGCACGGATCGTTCAGGCGGTTCTCTGCAGTCTGTCGGCATCACTGGTCTTTCTGACCGCCGAGCGGGTCTTCGGGATGGCTGTGGGCGTTGTGGCCGGACTGCTGGGCGCCGTGTTCTGGATGTTCGTCTTTTTTGCCGTGGAACTGGTGGATGCCTCGCTGGCGAGCCTGTTCTACCTGATGCTGGCTTGTACGCTGACATTCGCCGATCACCGGAAGAGTTGGCACTGGGCAGTGGCCGGCGTGTTCTTGGGGCTCGGCTCGATCACCCGACCGAATGTGCTGCTGTTCGCTCCTTTCCTGGCGGTGGTCTTGTTGATCCTGACGATTCGCAAGGGGCGGGAGGGCGACTCGGGTCCGTCATGTGCGAAGGTACCGGGTGGGGCGTCCCTCTATCGTCGGGCCCTTATCAACGTGGTTGCCCTGACGGCCGGTTGCTGTGCGATCATTGCCCCGATCACATTACGAAACCGGATCGTCGGCGGAGAATGGGTGCTCATTGCGGCCTATGGCGGACTGAACCTGTGGGTGGGCAACAATCCGGATTCCGACGGCAAGAATGTGGCCTACATCGTGGGCGACAGCACGGCCGAGGCGGCTCCTATCGATCCGAACGATCCCTGGAGCGATGCCCTGGGCGATCGCGTGGCGCGACGTTTTGCCGAGAAGACGCTGGGGCGGCCCCTCAAGCGAGGGGAATTGGACCGTTTCTACCGCGACGCCGCGATCGAGTATATCCGCAGGCAGCCGGGCAAATTCGTCGCCGACACGCTCAAGCGGCTGTGCTGGCTCTTCAGTTCTTATGAATTCATGACCGTTCGAGACCCATACTTCCTGTGCGGGTTCTCGCGTGTTCTGAGCGTGCTTTCGTACCTGCACTTCGGCATCGTCTGCCCGTTGATGGTGGTGGGGACCGTACTGGTCTTGCTTCTTCGGGACCGGCCGGCCGGGTTGACGTATCTTCTGTGGATGCTCGGGACGATGCTGCTGGGGGGTGTGCTGTTCATTGTGAACTCGCGGTTTCGTGTGCCGTTGGTCTACCTTGGGGCGCCGTTGGCGGCCTATGGGTTCGTCCGACTCCTCAGCACGTGCCGGCGCGACGTTCCATGGTCGTCACGGCTGGCCTTGGTCGGCCTGACAGGCGCCGTGGGGGTCTTGTCCAACTGGGACTTCACCGGTTACCGACCGCCGTATCACACCGACATGAGGTTTGCCGAGGCGATGGTGTGCTGGCAGGCGAATCGTGCCGATCTGGCAGCCGAAGCGGCTCCCCGGCTTGAGGAGGCTCTTCAGGCTGATGAGGCCAGGGGATGTCGCACGTGGACGACGCTGCTGGTCCATTCGCGTCCGAACACCCTCCTGTTCGCGTGCTACGCGACGGCGAAGAACGCCGCCAAGACGTTGGCCTATGGACGGCGGATGTCGTTCGAGGTGCCGTTTGATCCGGCCATGGCGCGGCCCTATTTTGAACTCCTGGCCAAGATCGAGCCGATGCAGGGCGCAGGTCTGGCCGATGAACTGATCCGAAGCGATCGCAAAGAGGCTGCCGGCTACCTGTTGGAGGTCATTTCTCCGACGCTGCCGGAGGCCATCACCACTCAGCTCCATCTGGCCTATGCTCGAAAGTTCAAGGATGCCGAATCGCTTCGGCTCACCGAGCGGATCTTGCAGCGGTTGTCGAGTCAGGATCCGACACGGTCTTCCTATCGCGAGGCCTTGCAGGAGGTCCATGGCATGATGAAGGTGCTGGGCATGCCTATATCCACACGTCCGTTG
The DNA here is from genome assembly GCA_964446835.1 of uncultured Planctomycetales bacterium. Lineage (GTDB taxonomy): Bacteria > Planctomycetota > Phycisphaerae > UBA1845 > JAFGLZ01 > CAYUQT01. The sequence continues at coordinate 55,374 of CAYUQT010000022.1, forward strand.
CCGCCTGGACCTTCTTCACGGGAGGCACCGTCCGATGGAAGGTAGTCCGGTGCCAAGACCGTTGAGTCGGTGGGTGTTCCCGAGTCTGGTGCTGATCTACCTGCTGGCGGTCGGTGTGCGCCTGGGCGTCTGGTACGAAATGCGAGACGACCCCACCTACCAGGTTCCCGTTGGCGACATGAAGGGCAACCACGAATTCGCAGAGCAGGTGGTCAAGGGCACGTTGCCTCCGAACGCCTACTACAAGGCACCGTTGTACGGCTACCTCCTGGCGATCATCTACTGGATGGGCGGCGTCGACGCCGCACGGGCGAGGTTCGTTCAGATCGTCCTGACGAGCCTGTCGCCGGTTCTGACCTTCCTGATCGCTCGCCGGCTGTTCGGCTCACCGGCGGATTTAATCGCCGGATTGCTCGGGGCGGTCTTCTGGACGTTCGTTTTCTTCTCGACGGAACTGCTCGACACGGCATGGGCGGGACTCTTCTATCTGCTCCTGGCGTGGCTGCTGGTGACGCTCGACGATCGAAAGGCGTCCACGTGGCTCCTCTGCGGGTTGGTGCTGGGTGTTGGGGCGATCACGCGTCCGAACATCCTCTCCTTCGCGCCGGTGCTGGCGGTCGTGGTCGGTGTGGTCGCGTTTGTCAGGGGGCACCGGGCAGCCCGCGCGGGTTCTCTTGCGACTGCTTCCGGCGGATCGGTACGGGGTCCCTTGCGGCGAGCGATCATTCACATGATGGCCCTGACCCTCGGATGCTGTGCGGCAGTATTTCCCGTAACGCTCCGCAACCGCATGGTGGCCGGTGAGTGGGTGCTGATCGGCTGGTACGGGGGGCTGAATCTCTACGTCGCCAACAGTCCGTATTCCGACAGCAAGGACGGTCCGCTCCTGGTGCCCAAGGAGTTTCGGACGGCACCGTGGAGGATCGATCACAAGAACCCCGAACCCTGGGCCCGCAACTGTCTGAACTACAACGTGGGGATGCAGGTGGGCGAGACGCGGCTGGGACGGATTCCCAAGCCGGGTGAGGCGGGGGCGGTTCTGTCGCAGATGGCCAAGGATTTTCTCCTCCAGAATCCGGCATGGTTCGCCCGACATGCTCTCATGCGGTTCTGCTGGATGTTCAACATGTACGAGTACCAGAGCAACCGGGATCTTCAGGAATTGTCGGACGAGTGGGGGCCGTTCAAGGTTCTTCGGTACATGCACTTCGGATACATCTGCCCGCTGGTGGTCGTGGGGCTCGTGACGGCCCTGTTGAGATCGGACCTGCGAACCAGTGGCATGGCCTACTACATTGCGATGCTGGCCTCGCTGTTCTTTCCTGCGGTTCTCTTCATCATCAACTGCCGATTTCGTACGCCGCTGGTGCAACTGATGATTCCTCTGGCGGCTTTCGGGCTGTTGCAGGTGGTAGGGTTGTTTCGATCGGGGGTGTCGTGGGGGCGGCGGGGGTTTGTGGGCGTGCTTGTGGTGGGGGTGGGCGTTCTGTCCAACGCCAACGTGTTCGACTACTGGAGCAGTTGCAAGGGGCATCTTCGCGCTCAGTATGTGGGGGCCTGTGAAAGGGCAGGCAGAACGGACCTGATCGATCGGGCCTACGACGATCTGGAGACCACTCTGGAGCAGGAGATGAAGGACCTTCGCCCCGGCAACACGAGCCTGATGCTCGAATACGGCCGGTACATGGCACGGCTCTTCATCCGTAACATGCAAAAGGGTCGCGTTCAGCAGGCCCTGCACTTCGGGCGATTGATGATCGAGCACGAGCGGTTGCAGGGCGATGTGGTGTCGGCCTACATGGATGTGCTGATCAAGACCCGCGACACGCAACAGGCTTCGTGGACTCTGGACATGCTACGGAAGCGATGCGCTTCCGAGAATCGCGATATCCTGGCGGCGTCCCTCCTTCAGTACGGTAGGTATGTGGGGGACCGTTCGATGCTGGATGAGGCTGCCGGTATCTATCGCGATCTCGCACAACGCGACCCGACGAATGCGCAGTGGCAGGAGGGACTCCGCAGGGCGGAGGCAGCGGTGAATGTCGTGTCGACCACTCGCTCGGCGGGCGATCCGGCGTCGACCCGGCCCGCGAAAGAAGGCCCCCGATGAGCGGCAATCTCAGCAACACCGGTTCGAGACTTCGCTGGGTGCTACAGCTACTCCTTATCTACCTCGTGGCTGTGGGGGTAAGGGCGGCCTTCCTGAGACAGGTATGCCACGATTCGGTGTACGTCTCGCTGGGCCACGATGAACTCGTGAACGATCAGGTTGCGCGTGCGATCCTGTCGGGCCAAATGCCCCAATCCAGCTTCTACAAAGCGCCGCTCTACATGTATGTCCTGGCCGGGTTCTACCGGCTTCTCGGCGAGGATCCACTGAGAGCCCGATGGGCGCAGCTCTTCGTCGACGGCCTGTCGCCCGTCCTGTTGGCCCTCATCAGCCGGCGCCTTTTTGGCGGAGGGGTCGGTCTCTTTGCGGGGCTTGTGGGGGCCCTGTTCTGGAGCTTCGTCTTCTACGCGACGGAACTGGTGGACACGTCACTGGCCTGTTTGCTCTATCTGCTTCTGGCCTACCTGATGGTCGCCTTGCCGGAGGGGCGGTGGTGGAAGTGGCTGATTTGCGGGCTCGTGTTGGGTGCAGGGATCATCACCCGCCCGAACATTCAGGCATTCGCGCCGGTCTTGGCAGTCGTCGTATTCGTTCTGGCATTGCGAGGGGGACAAGGGCTGCGCGTCGCGTTGGGACATGTCCTGGCCTTGGCGGTCGGCTGTTCGGCGGCGATCATGCCCGTAACGCTTCACAATGTGCTCGTGGGCAGGGAATGCGTTCTGGTGGCAACCTATGGCGGGCTCAATGCCTATGCGGCCAACAGTCCCTGGTCCGATGGCAAGAATGGGCCTCTGCTCGTGGGGGAAGGCGTTCCGGACATCTCGTCGCTCGACCCGACCCATCTCTGGAGCCGGCTGGACCTGAACTACAATATCGCTCGTACCTATGCCCAGAAGCAACTCGGCCGGCCGCTGACCATGGCGGAGGTCGATCAGTTCTTCTACAGGCACACGCGGCAGTACATCCTGAGCCATCCAGGCAAGTTCCTCACAGACTCGTTCAAACGGTTCTGCTGGTTCTTCAACGCGTATGAGTTCCCCAACCTGAAGGATCCCTACCGTCTGAACGGAGCGTCGAGTGTGTTCAGTGGCCTATCCTGGTTGCACTTCGGGCTGATGTGTCCCGCGGCGATCTTGGGGTTGGTCATGGTACTGACCGATCGGCGGTGGACCGAAGGACGTGTGTGCTATCTGGCCATGTTGGGTGCCTTGTTTGTGCCTGGCCTCTTCTTCGTTATGAATTCCCGGTATCGGATGCCGACGGTGTACGTGCTGACGCCCCTTGCCGCCTACGGAGTGATTCGATTCGTACAGATGTGGACTCGGCCCACCCGATGGTCGGTTCGGATCGGGGGTTGTGCGTTACTCGGGGGGATGGCCGTCTTCTCGAACGCCAACCTTTTTGGTTATTCCAGCAGCGATCACACCGAGCTTCTGATGACCTATGCGCAGGGGGCGTTTCAGACCGGTCGCAGGGACTTGCTGGCGGACGCGGCGGCGCGTTTCGAGAAGGCCTACTGGCATGAAGTCGAGCATGGGGGGCGACCTTGGATCGGCGTGCTCTATCATTGCAGGCCGCTGACGTGGTTGTTCGCCTACTCTCATGCCCTGAACGATCGAGAGCGGATGAAGAAGTACGGTCGGCTCTCGGCCGAACAGGAAGACATTTCGCAGGTCGCCTTTACGACCTACCGAATCCTGGTGCAAGAGGGGCTGCGAGAAGAGGCTACGCTGCTCCTGGATCGGATGGGAAAGGCGGAAGGCCCTGATATTCCCCGCATGGTGGCCGAGGCATCGACGATGCACTTCGAGAAGTTCAAGGACCGTCAGGTTCTCCTGCGGACGGAACGACAGATGTCTCGGATGCTCACCCGCCATCCGGAGGATGCCGAGTTGCGGGAGAGTCTGGCGAAGGTCCGCCAACTGCTGGAACTGACGGAGAACGAGGCTCGTTCCGTGCCAAAGCCCCTGACGACTACCACACGTGCGACCCAGCCCTGAGCGAGGAAAGCACGAATGTGCCTTGCGAGCCACGAGGGTTGGAGGATATTCTGAGGACGCAGCATCAGGGTGATCACCTTTCCTTTCTCAATTGTCCCCAAGCGGGTCCTCAACCTGCGGGGGTGATCAGGAGGTTCCGCCGTGAACGCCGGACTACAGCTCGGATGGAGCCGTCGGCGATGGTGGTTGGCGTTGGTGTCGATCTTCGCCCTTTCGGTCGTTGTGCGAGGGGTTATGTTGTGGGAGGTTCAGAACGATCCCGTATATCGCGTGCTCGGTCATGATGAAGGAGTGAACCACGAGGTTGCCAAGGCGATCCTGGCCGGCACGATGCCGAACGTGAGCTACTACAAGGCCCCCTTGTATATGTACCTCCTGGCGGGCATCTACAAGGTGTTCGGTCAGGATCCGGGCCGGGCCCGATGGGTGCAGGTGTTCCTGTTCAGTCTGACGCCGATCCTGCTGGCGGCCACGGGGCGCCGCATGTTCGGGTCGCTCGTCGGAGTGTTGACGGGACTGATCGCGGCAATGTCGTGGAGTCTGGCGTTCTATTCGACCGAACTGGTCGACACGTCGCTGGCCGGCATGTTCTATGTCCTGCCCGGTTATCTGATGCTGATTCTGCCGGAAGGGCGCTGGTACAAGTGGCTGATCTGCGGATTGGCTCTGGGCGTGGGTATCGTCACGCGGCCGAACATCATGGCGGCCGCCCCCTTGATCGCCATGCTGATTGTGATCGTGGGTGTGCGGCGAGGATGGGGGGAATCGGCCGAGGTCATTTCGGCCGCGACGCGCTGGTATCGCCGTCTTCGCACGCCGGCGCTGCATGTGGCCGTGTTTCTCGTCGGCTGCGTCGCAGCCGTCTCACCCGTCACGCTCCACAACCGTCTGGTGGCGGGAGAATGGGTCCCCATCGCGACATACGGTGGGTTGAACTGGTATGTGGCCAACAGTCCCTGGGCCGACGGCAAGAACGGCGCGCTGCTGGTTGCCGACGGTGTATCCAGTATTGCTGCCCAGGACATGACGAATCTCTGGAGCCGGATGGATCTGAACTACAGCATCGCTCAGACCTACGCCGAGGAACACATGGGTCGGAAGCTCAAGGCCGGTGAGGCTTCTGATTTCTTTTACAGACTGACGATGAAGTACATCTGGGCGCATCCTCGGGACTTCCTGATCGATGTATCCAAGAGGTTCTTGTGGTTCTTCAATGGGTACGAGTTTCCCAACCTGAAAGATCCTTATCGCCTCCGCGCCTACTCCAAGGTCTTGAGCGTGCTGTCCCATATGCACTTCGGAGTGCTCTGTCCCCTGGCCGTGTTCGGGCTCGTGGTCTGGGCGTTTCGCCGTGACGGTCCGGAGGGGATGGTCTACTACCTGGCGATCATTGCCGCCCTGTTTCTCGGCGGGCTGTTGTTCATTATGAACTTCCGCTACCGGCTGCCGACAATCTATCTGATGCTGCCCTTTATTCCGTACGGAGCCGTGCAATTCCTGGCTCTCTGGCGATCTGCAACGCAGTGGATGGCCTGTTGCGGGGCAACGCTTTTGCTGGGCGGGCTCGTGGCCTTTTCGAATGTCGACTGGTTCGGCTATTCGAAGTGTCATCACAGCGAACTGCTCTTCACATATGCCCACGCTGCCCTCAAGACACAGCGAAAGGACCTGCTCGCCGATGCGGCCAACCGATTCGAGCGGGCGTATTGGGACGAGATGGCGCACGGGGGCCGACCCTGGATGTGTGTCCTGTACCACTCCAAGCCGCTGACGTGGATGTTTGCCTTCTTCCACGGCATTGACGACAGAGAGAAGATGCTCAAGTACGGGGAGCTGATGTCCCAGAACGAGGCGATTTCGCCTGTGACCATGACCTACTACCGTGTGCTGGTCAAGGAAGGCCTTCAACCGCAGGCACTCAAGATGCTGAACGCCTTGGAACGAACCCAGCGTTCCAGCGTGCCTGGCACGGTGGCCCAGGCCCTTCTGGAGTACTACAACCGATTCAATGATCCCGATGTTCTGGCTCGCGCAGTGGCTCTGATGGAGGAGATCGTTCGCAAGAACCCAGAGAACGTCGAGCTTCGCGACGGACTGGTCAAGTATAGCGGAGTGTTGAAGATGTTGCGGAGTTCGGTCGGCGACACTCAGGCCTCTACGGCTCCGGCGAGTCGGCCGGCGGGGTCTGTACCGACTTCTGGCCCAGGCCATTAGCAAGGCGCTGAGAACGGGCGCGAACATGGGGTGACGGGGAATCGAGGGAACCTGGACGGGCTGGCATGAACCTCTTTCGGAATCGGTCGTTCCAAATCGGTGCTATCCTCTATCTGGCATCTTTGGCACTGCGATTTGCCCTGCTCTACGAGCTGAAGAATCTTCCTACGGTCGTTCAGTGCACCGTTCTGGACGTGCGAGGTAATCACGAGTTCGCCCTGGCGATTCTGGATGGGTTGAGGCCGACGACATTCTATAAGGCGCCGTTCTACTCTTATTTCATTGCCGCCGTGTACGCGGTGGCGGGGCGGGATCCGTTCAATGCTCGTGTGGTCCAGATCCTCCTGACCGGCTTCACTCCCGTCGTGACGTTCCTCATCGCCCAATTCTGGTTTGGACGTGGGATCGGAGCGATCGCCGGGATCGTGTCGGTATTCTTTTGGACGTTCCTTTACTTCTCCGTGGAGCTCCTGGATACCGGACTGGCATGCCTGTTCTACATGCTGCTGCTGTACGTCTTGCTCGTGATGGATGATCGCCAATGGAAGAAATGGCTGGTCTCGGGGCTATTGCTCGGTCTCGGCGCCATCACCCGACCGAACATCCTTCCCTTCGCACCGGTGCTGGCGGTACTTGCGATTCTGGCGACCCTTAAGGGAGACATCGCTCGATGGGCGGCCACATCCTCTGGTGGTGTGAAGGGGGCCGAACCCGGTTCACGGAACCCCCGTCGTTCTCCGTGGGGGCATGCAGTTCGAAATGCCGTCGTGCTGACGATCGGCTGTACGCTGCCCATTCTCCCAATCACACTGAGAAACCGTATCGTCGGTGGCGAGTGGGTACTGCTTGGCGCTTACGGGGGCATGAACCTGTACGTGGCAAACAATCCCTATTCCGACAGCAAGAACGGCCCCCTTCTGGTGGACGATCGCTTGTTCATCGAGCCTACGAGCTACGATCCGAACGAGGTGTGGGCTCGCTGCTGTCTGAACTACTACTCGGCCTACCGTACGGCGGAAGGGAAACTCCGTCGTCCGCCCAAACCCGGTGAGTTCTCGCAGGTCATGGGGGAGATGGCCTGGGACTTCATTCGCCGCAATCCGGATTGGCTCGCCAGCCACGTCGCGAGGCGTCTGGTCTGGATGTTCAACACGATGGAGTTTCCCAGCAACCGTAATCTCTATGACTTCTCTCAGTACTCGACGGTGTTGACCGCGGCGAGTGGTCTGCGGTTCGGCGTCATCTGTCCTTTGGGACTGCTCGGGCTCGGGCTGGCACTGACACGTCGACAATACCGCACGATGGGAATGGCCTACTTTCTCGGCATGTTTGTCTCACTGGTGTTTCCGGCCGCGATGTTTCACATCACGCATCGTTTTCGAGTGCCGATCGTTCACCTGCTGATGCCGTTTGCGGCCTTTGGGTTCGTCGAGGTCCTGCGACTCTTCAGGTCGGGCGTATCGTGGCCCCGCCGCCTGCTGACAGGGGGGGCGCTGACGGGGTTGGTGATCTTCAGTAACGGCAACTGGTATGACTACTGGGACACGCGAGGGGCACACCTCCAGTGGGCGATGGTCATGGCGTGCGAGAAGGCCGGTCGGCAGGACATGCTTCCCAAGGCGGTCGAGGATTTCGAGCGGGCGCTCGTCGAGTACGGAGATGCGTCGATCCCCAGTGACACGCAACTGGTGCTCAAGTACGGTCGTCCGATGACATGGCTCTTCCGATACTACAACCGCAAGGAGAATCTGCCGAAGGCGCTGGCATATGCCGATATCATGCTGAGCAGAGAACCATTGAATCCGGAGGCCGCATTCGAGGCCCTCGGATTGTATATCAGGATAAATGATCGCTTCAGCGCCATGAAGGTCTTGGAGCTGATGAGTCGGGGACTGGGCAAGCAGATTGGCCCGGCGGTTCTGGCCGATGCCCTTCGAGCCTTTGGGATGAAGTTTGGAGATCTCGTGGCACTGCAAAAGGCTCGCGAGCTCTACGAGCAGGCCAGTCGCCTAAACCCCCAGGAGATCCGCAACTACCGCGCGATTGCCGAGATCGACGAGTTGTTCAAGCAGGTCTCCACCCGCCCGCAATCGCAGCCGACGAGCACGCGGCGAGGCGGCGGATAACGATGGCGACGGCTCGGCGCAATGATGATGGGGTGAGGTTCCGACCCTGAGCGATAAATGGAGCCAAAGGAATGACCACCATCTGCACAGAGCCTTGCCGGACGCGCCGTGAACTGTGGATTTGGGCGATTGCCATCTATCTGCTGGCGCTGGGTGTTCGTGGAATCGTCTACTACGAGTCCCTCAACTGGCCGTTGTTTGTCCGTCCGCAAATCGACGAGTACACGGCCTTCCAGATCGGGCTGGCCTTCATCGACCACAAACTGCCCCCGGAGGTGTTTCTCAAGGGACCGCTGTATATGTGGTTCGTGGGGGCGGTGACATGGATCTTCGGGCGCGATCCGATGCGGGTGCGTCTGGTTCAGGTCTTCCTGACGAGCTTGAGCCCGGCGTTGATCTTCCTGATCGGCGAACGGATCTTCGGCCGCCGGGTCGGCGTGCTCGCCGGGGTCCTGGGGGCCGTCTTCTGGACCATGGTGTACTACTCGCTGGTTCTGGTCGACGCTCCGATATCGACAGTGTTATACCTTCTGTTGCTCTGCCTGCTGGTTCGTCTGGACGATGCGCGCGGGTGGAAGTGGCTGCTCTGCGGGCTCGTGCTGGGGTTGGGGGCCCTTTCGAGGCCGAGCATTCTGCCCTACGCGCCGGTTCTGGCGATTCTGGCGATGGTGTTCACGCTCAGGCGGTGCCGAGCCTCCGACGATTCGTCCGGCGGCGAGGGCGCGGGGCTCCCCGGGCCTTCTCGAGCCTGGCGATGTGCGGCGATCAACGTGATGGCCCTGACGGTCGGCTGCTGTGCCGCGGTGCTGCCGGTGACCCTTCGCAATCGTATTGTCGGCGGTGAATGGGTACTGATCGGCGCCTATGGTGGGCAGAATCTGTGGATCGCCAACAGTCCTCGGTCGGATGGCAAGAACGTGCCGATCTATGTGGGAGACGGCGTTCCCAAGCTCTCTCCGGTCGAGCCGAATGATGTCTGGACCAGCATCAGTCTGGGCAATCGCATCGCCCGCTACTACGCCGAACAATCGCTGGGGCGTCGGCTCAAATTCGGCGAGATCGACGCCTGGTTCGGAAAGATCGGTCGTGAGTACATCGTCAAGAATCCGGATCAGTTCATCGTCAAGTCGTTCAAACGGTTCTGCTTCTTCCTGAACGCCCACGAATATCCCAACGAGGCCGACATCTACTGGTTCTGCGAAGCATCGAAGCTGATCAAGGTGCTGTCCTGGCTGCATTTCGGTGTGATATGTCCACTGGCCGTCATGGGGCTGATCCTGGCGTCGGCCAGGCGAAATTGGCCCGCTCCCCTGGCATATTCGGTGGGGCTGTTCCTCTCGCTTTGGCTGCCGGGGTTGTGTTTCGTCGTCAATGCTCGCTTCCGTATCGTGATCGTGCCGATCATGCTGCCTTTCGCCGCCTACAGCCTGTGCCAACTGTGGAGGCAGTGGGGGCGCCAGGGGTCTTGGGGCTATCGAATTCTGAGTCTGGTGATGCTGGCCGGTCTGGCCGTGCTCTCGAACGTGAACTGGTTTGGCTATCGCGAGAAGCACTACACCGACCACCGGCTGAGCCACGCGGTAGCTTGCCAGGAGGCGGGTCGAGAGGACTTGCTGCCCAAGGCGGTGCAACGCTACGAGGAGGCCCTGCTGGACGATCTCAAGACCGGTTCCCTGACACAGACGGCGGTGATGGACCACGCACATCCGATCGGCTGGGCGTTCTTCTACCACTATCGGCGAGAGCAGAAGGAGCAGGCCTTCCAACTGGGCACTCTCATGATGCAGCATGATCCCCAGCCGATGCCTTCGCTTGTGGTTGCCTACTTCCATACGGCCATCGGCACATGGCATCAGATGGAGGCCCGTCACGCGCTGGATTTCATCCTGAAGAATTCCTCATCATTGGACCCCAAGTGGGTCCTGGGCTGCGTGCTACAAATGGCCGAAACCTACAAGGACATCCCCTCGTACAGAGAGGCCGCCGCGCGACTTCGCGACTTGATTCATCAATATCCCGACGATGAGGGACTTAAGAAGACCCTCAAGCAGATTGAGGTCATACTCAATGCCGTCGGTGAGAAGCCTGCCACCACGAATTCGACCTCGCCGGCCACGACGCCTTCTTCGCGGAGTCTGCCCTCTGCTTCAACCTTGCCGGCGACAAATCCTTGATAACGCTAATTACGGTGCCTAGAAACTAACAGCAAGGCGTCTTCAAACCGTGGACGGAGGGAGAACGTGTCTAACCCAAATCGCACCATAAGTACCCTCTTATGTTTATCTGTCGTATTAGTTGTTGTTTCGTCGGCAGGAGCGACTCCGGTCGTATTGTCGGAAGCCCCCGCCTATCGCTGGTATCACGGTTGTGGACCCACGGCAGCGGCCGAGGTTCTGGGCTATTGGGACCTTCACGGTTATGGCAACCTGTTTCCGGCCTCGGGGGCAGACCTCTACCTGACCGATAATGTTCGGGATCAGATTTCCAGTCCCGAGCACAACATGAAGTACGATCCATCACCCGACGACGCCAATCTGCCCGTACCTCCCATGACCAGCATCGCCGACTGGTTTCGGACTTCGGTAGACCCTCTGGATTATGGCTGGAGCTACTTGCGGGACGCCGACGATGCCTTCACCGGATACGCGGCCTATCGTGGGTATACCTTCCGGTCGTGGTACGAACTGTTTGGCTGGGCGTTCACGTGGGAAGATTTGGTCGGGGAGATCAACGCCGGGCGGCCGATGATGTTCCTGGTCGATTCGGGCGGCGATGGCGGCACAGATCACTTCGTGCCGGTTCTCGGCTACGACGACCGCGGAGCCGACGGCCTGTGGTATGGCTACTACTCCACCAGTCTCCTGGGCGAACTCGAGAACGTTCAATGGAAGCAGTTCCGACCGATGAGCAGTGACTACTCTTGGGGCGTCGGCTGGGGTATCTTCGCCCAGCCGGAGCCTGTTCCGGAGCCGGCGAGCATGCTCCTATTGGTTGGGGGGGCGTCGGTTCTGATCGTTCGTCGCCGCTTCGCCACCAGGTCCTGAGTCTCTCAGTGTCCATCTTTGCCTTTCACGGGCCTCCGGGCGCTTGACCGGATCGTGCGGGCTGATAGTATGACCGCGTCCAATCAATGCACGATCTTAGGGAGGCATCATTATGGCCAAGACTGAAGAGATGAAGAAGCTGCTGGGCAAGCCGATTTACCTGGCCCCGAACACGTATCTGCACTTCTACAACGGTGGCAAGTTGCGGGCGCAGTTCATGGGCGAGCCCGATCCGAAAGACGACTTTCGCAGCGAGGAGTGGATCTTCTCCACGAATCGCGCGGTCACACCGGGACGGGACAATCCCCCCGACAAAGGGTTCAGCCGCGTACAGTTGCCCGGTGGCGAGACCATCCTGCTTCAGGAACTCCTGAAGGCCTTTCCGAAGGAGTCCTTGGGCCAGAAGCATTACGACAAGTTCGGACCCAACCTCGGCATTCTCGTGAAGATCTTCGATGTGGGTGATGACGCACACATTCCCGTTCACTGGCACCCCTCGCCGGCCTTCGCCCAGAAGCACCTCAACAGCCCCAACGGCAAGAATGAGGCCTGGGTGGTGATCGGTGTCCGTCCCGGCGCGAAGGCCTGGATTGGGTTCAAGCATGGCGTCAAGGTCGAGGACTTCCAGCGCTGGATGGAGGCCCAGGACGTCGAGACAATGCGATCGCACATGCACGAGGTAACGCCGAAGGTCGGCGATGTGATCTTCCTGCGAGACAGCTTCGTGCATTCGCTCGGAAGCGGGTTGTGCATCCTAGAGCCGCAGGAGCCGACCGACTGGAACATTCTGGCCGAGTGGAAGGGGTATCCGTACAAACGCGAAGACGGCGCGTGCGGCCTGAGCTGGGACGTGGCCCTGACGGCCGCTGATTTCTCCGCGATGGCCGGCGAGTATCTGAACAGCTATGTTCGGCGGACACCGCAGGTCCTTCGCCAGGAGAATGGCAGCCGTGAGGAACAGCTCGTGCCGGACGAGGCCGCTCCGTACTTCAACCTCCGTCGCGTCGTCGTGGGTCAGAAGATCCGGATGCCCGGCGACCGCGGATTCTACTGTGCGATCCCGTTGGGTGACGGCAAGGGCAAGATGGTCGGCAAGTTCGGCGAAGTCGAGATTCGGCGGAGCAAACACGTGTTCATCCCTGCCGAGATGGGCGACTACGAGATCGTCAACACCGGTGGGACGCCGCTCGAGGTGATGTGCTGCTATCCGCCGAAGCTGTAGGGACAGGCTCGGCCGGAGAAGGCGAGATCACGGTTCGGATTAGCGAAGGGGTCGTGAGTCGTTTCTGTCACATGTGCAGGGGATTCTGAGCCCCTGATCGGAGAGCGAATCCATGGCAAAGAAGCTGTCCATCGGCACCTGGGCCTACGCCTTTGGCCCCTATCAGAACAACCCCATTCCGTTTGACAGTGTCGTCCGCGGAGTGGCGGCGCTCGGGTTCGACGGTATCGAGATCGGCGGCTTCAAGCCGCACGTTCACCCAGATGACTACCCGATGAAGGCCGATCGCGATCGCCTGTGCGCCCTGATGAGGGCGAACCACCTGGGAGTCAGCGGTCTTGCTGCCGATTTCTGGTGCGGACCGGCACCCGCTACGGACGCGGCCCAGGAGGGAGACGCCTACATCAAGCTGTTCAAGAAGAACCTTCAGTTGGCCTTGGATCTTGGGGCTCCGGCCATCCGCGTCGATACGGTCAGTCCGCCCGACGGTCCCCAGGGGGTCGATCGCAAGCTCGCCGTTAAGCGAATCGCCTCGCTCTGGCACGAGTGTGCGCAGATTGCCGAGGAGCAGGGTGTCCGCGTGGTGTGGGAGTTCGAGCCGGGTTTCTTCCTGAACAAACCCTCCGAGGTGGTCCAGATGGTCCAGCAGGTCGACCATCCGAACTTCTCCGTGATGCTCGATACGTGCCACGCCTACATGTGCGCCGTCGTCGGCGCGCGGCAGCCCAAGCCGGTTGAGACGCTCAAGGGCGGAGTGATCGAGTTCGTCCGCATGCTCAAGGGTCGGATCGGACATCTGCATCTGATCGACTCCGATGGCACGCTTCATGGCGACGAGACAAGCACGCATCGCCCCTTCGGCGAAGGCAAGGTCGATTTCGATCAGGTGATTCCGGCCATCCACGAGGCCGGTTATGTGGGCGAATGGTGGACAGTGGATCTCTGCTTCTGGCCGCAGGCCTGGGATGTAACCGCGGCCAGCAAGGCGTTTCTCAGCAAGTACCTCAATCGTTTCTGATACGTCGACACACGACGGATCGCGACGTCGGCCCGTCGATCGCGGAGAGGTTGCGCACGGATGGGTTACTTCATCCGGGCCAGCACCTTCTTCATGGCCGCGATCAATCGAGGCGCGAACGATTCGGTGTCGGCCAGGCCCTTCTGGACGTATTCGAAGGGCGTCCCCTTGAAATCGGCGGGTGGGCCGCGGAACGGGTCGAGCAGGTCGCTGAGCGTCTGGTTGATTTCCGGATCGTTCAGCTTCCGCAACGCCGCGTCCATTCCGGTCCAGCCCCAGTGGTTCTCGTAGCCGTGGCGCTGCTGCCATGCCTCGACGGATGCGACGAATCGGCCCAGCGGTTCCTTCATGTCACCTCCCCGCTCGGCGGCAGATCGGAAATCCTCAAAGTCGGCCCGAGCCCTCAACTGCATGACCAGATCCACGATGAATCGCCTCGGGTCGCCGAATAGTAACCCCTTGAGTGGTCCGGGGGCGATCGCATCATCCGGCAGGGCCTGAAGCTTGTCGGCGAGTTGACGCATGGTGCCGGTGTCTCTTCCGGCGAGTGCCTGCCAGCCCTCGAGGATCAGCAGGCCCTGGCCGGGAATCAGGTCCTCGGCGAAGCGGATGAAGTCGCCCTCGCCGATCGTCTGGCCCGTGGCTCCCCGCACGAAGGCAAACGTGTTGGGCAACTGGACACAATGTGTCTGGGCGTTGCCCATCACACCCCGGGTGGTGGACTCCTTGCCTCCGGCGAAGGCGTTGTCCGGCGTGTAGTTGGTCAGGGGGAACGACGGTTCGCCCTCAATTCGTCCGTAGCTGAAACTGATGACCTTCGCGGCGACGCCCGCCTTCTGGGCATGGACGAGCCCGTTGGCGATGCCCCAGGGTTCGGGCGAGAGCTTCTTCAGCCTTTCAAGGACGTCGGCGTTTTCCTCGGGGGTCGAGAACACCAGCTTGCCCGTCTGGTAGAAGCGGTTGTAGCCGAGCCAGCCGACGTGCATCCAGTAGATAAGCTCAATGCCGGGCCGCAGGCGATCGAACATCCGGCGGTGGGCCATCAGCAGATGGATGAACTCCTCGTTGGTCGAACCGACATAACCGCCTGGATCGCTGTCGATGATCGAGACGCCATCGACGGAGGCCAGGGGGCGAAACAGCTTCTCCCGCCAGGCGATCAGCCGATCCATGGCAGCCGCATCGCCCGGATTGACGCGCGTGTCACAGTAGAAGAAGTGTCGCTTCTCGAACGAGGATTTCGATGCCACGTCGCTACGGACCCCGACATTCGGGCACAGGGCGATCCAGACCCTCATGCCGAACTCGGCGTGAAGCACCTCGATGACCTTGGCGATCTTCTCGATATTCGCCTGGTCGCTGGGCGTGAGGGGGTCGGGCATGGTCTCGAGCATCGGCCAGACCATGATCGTGTTGTAGCCGATCCGCTTCAGTCCGTCGGCGTAACCCCGCCAGTCCTGGATCGTCCAGGTGCGAGCCGCGTAGGGATGGTTATAGGGCCAGTGCTGGTGGACGTACATCCCGATGATGCGATCGGACATCTTGGTCTGTCCCTCCGCGACGGGGATCTCGGTCATATGGCACAACACGACGAACGCCAAGAAGGGGATCCCGAGCGTGCGGGGCTTAAAGGTCCTGTCAATCATGAGGGTCTCCCTTTTTCCGTGCCGGAGGCCCTTCGGGCTCGGCCGGAGATTGAGGCGGCATTCTACCATAGAGGCCTCGTTCAGGGGCATTCAACATCGACTGGGTTCGACGGGCACGATGTTTCGGCTGTTCCATCCTTTGGGTCAGGTTGCAGGCGTCTGAGTCCCTGTTGTGTTCCCGCAAAATCCTTGAAAACGCCTCGCCCAACCTCTAGCATGGCGGTAGTATCGGATGAGAGCGGTAATGCGAACCAGATAGGGGCGGACAGATCGGTCGGGATTCCAGTCCCGGGTCGGGACGTTCTCACGGTTGGCAAAACCAGGTCGTCGAAGACGTGGGCGTTCAATGCGTCCTCTGCCGCTGCAGGCGGAGGCCGCAAGGACAAGGGGGCGCTGTATGCCCGGATTCAAGATTGGCAGCACAGTGGGGGCGGTAGGCTTGGCGGTGCTCGCGGCGATCGGCTGCGAGAAGACGCCGCCGGATGCCATGCCGATGACGGTCAAGGCAAAGGCCCTTCAGCCGGAGCGTGTTGAATTCAGCATGCGATTCAGCGCCACGGTGGAGCCGAGGCAGAAGGTGGATCTGGCCTTCAAGGTGCCCGGCACGGTCGACCACCTGTATCGCGTGAAGACCTCGGCGGGCGAGCGGGACGTTCAGGAAGGCGACCTCGTGCCCAAGGGTGAGGTGATCGCCGAATTGGAACTTCGGGACTACCAGCGTGAGGTCGAACTTGGCCAGTCGCGGCTCGACAGGGCACTGGCGGCGATTCGCGCAGCAGAGGCGAACGCCGAACTGGCTCGACGCGAGTACGAACGGTTCAAAGGGTTGGTCCATCGGGAATCGGCCACACAGAAGGAACTCGACGACGCCAAGTCACGCACCGATGCGGCGGACGCCCAGGTGCTGGCTGCCCAGAAGGATGCCGCCGGCGCGAGTGTGGCACTTGCCCAGGCCAAAGATCGCCTGAGCGACTGCACGCTGAGAGTCCCGATCGATCAGGCGACGGTCGTGTCCAAATCGATCGACCCGAAGGAACGAGTCGTACCGAACCAGGTGGTCTTTCGAATCATGGACATCTCGACCGTCCATGTTGAGTTCGGTGTTCCGGACACTCTGCTGGGCACGGCGCCTCGGGCGGGTGGCGCGGCTACCAAGGTTTCGTTGGGCCAGGAACTGGAGGTTTATGCCGATGCCTTTGAAGGTGAGAAGTTCAGAGGACGCGTCACAAAGATCGCTCCGGCGGCCAACCCCGCCACACGGACGTTCCTCACCGAAGTGACGCTCGACAATGCTCATGGGCGCCTCAAGGCGGGCATGATTCTGACCGTGAGGCTGGGGCACGACAAGGAAGCCGTCTTGGTTCCCATGACGGCCATTCAGAGAGGCACTCAGTCGGGTGAGACGGCCGTTTACAAGATCGAGGAGCAGGGCGGCAAGACGATCGCCAAGCGGCGACGCGTCAGCCTGGGCGGGTTGTACAACAATCAAGTTGAGGTCCTGCCCGCCGGCAGCGAGGTAAAGGTCGGCGATCGCATCGTCGTGACCGGGGCGTCACGGCTTCACGAGGGACGTGAAGTCCATATCATCCAGGACGATCAGGAGAAGGCCCAGCCGTGACGACGACACAATTCTTTGTCTATCGCCGGCCGATCGCCTGGGGCGCGATGATCGCCACACTGCTCTGGGGGGCGTTTGCGTACATTCAGATGCCTCAGCGCCAGGACCCCGTGGTGCCCGCTCGGATGGGCGTCGTGGTCACACCCTATCCCGGCGCCAAGGTCGACAAGGTCGAGCAGGAGGTCACCCGGAAGATCGAACAGAAGGTTACGGAGAATGCCTCGGTCGAACGCGTCTTCTCGATCAGCCGACGGGGGCTCTCCGTCGTCTACGTCGAACTCTTCGAGGATGAGAAGAACGACGAAATCGCCTGGCAGGACATTCGGGGCAAGTTGTCCTCGATGGTCGATTTGCCTCGGGTCGGCGATCGCTCCGTCCAACCCTTCCTCAACAAGGACTTCGGCGAAACCGTCGCGGTTATGTTGACGATCAGCAGTCCTCCGGTGAGCGATCTGGAACTGGAACTGCGAGCCCGGAGCGTTCGACAAGTGATCGAGGCGTCGAGGGCGAGCTGCCCGCCCGAGTTCCGCGACAGACGATACAGCGGGATACTCGTCTATCCACAAACCGTTGCCAGGTCCTATGTCCTTCGGATTGGGCGAACACTGCTTCGCCACCTGACCGAGTTGGGAGTGGTGCGCGACGGCCGAGTCTTGGAGGCGCCGGGCACGGGGTGCATCGACATGCAGCTCCTCAAGAGTCCGGAAGAACTCCAACAGGAAGTCCACCGTTGGCGGGGCATGGCCCTGGCCAGCGGCGAATCGCATCCCGATGTCTGGGGCGAGATTCTGATTGGCGACCTGAGCCGGCTTCCGGCCGAGCTTCGTCGCGTTGCCCGCGACAAGTACAGCCACCGCGAACTGCGGGATTTCGCCGATCAGATTCGGGATCACCTCAAGCAATGCCCCACGATCGGACAGGTCGAACAGATCGGCGTTCAAAACGAACAGATTCGTCTGTCCTATAGCGGGCAGCGATTCAACCAGTTCGGTATCAAGCCGACGGATGTGATCGGTCGATTGCGGATGCGGAACATCAACCTGCCGGGGGGCAAGGTTGAACTGTCGGATCAGAGCGTCTTCGTTCAGCCCAGCGGCGAGTTCCGGTCCGAACAGGAGATTGGCGACGTCGTGATGGCCGTCGCGCCGGGGGGATATCCGCTGTATCTCCGCGACCTCGTCGAGGTCAGCCGAGGGTATGTGGATCCGCCCGACGTGATGAACTTCCGTACGATCAAGGTCGATGTGAAGCGCCCCAAGACCGAGATGCTGCCCGTCGAGCAGGGGGGCAACGGCTGGTCGGGCAGCCATGATGAATCGCACGCCAGAATCCCCGAGGACTATGCCCTTCAGACCACGCGGGCGATCACCCTGTCGGTCCGGCAGATCAAGGGGTCGCACATCAAGGATTTCGGTCACGATGTCGATCGGGCCCTGGCGAGCCTGAAGGGGGCACTACCCGACGACCTCCAGGTCGAGCGGACCAGCAATGAACCGGCACAGGTTCGAGGCAAGATCGCCCAGTTCAACCGCTGCCTGATCGAGGCGGTGATCATCGTCATCGCGATCGCCCTTCTGCTGATGGAATGGCGCAGCGCGATTCTGGTGGCCGTCTCGATTCCCGTAACCATCGCCATGACGCTGGGCATGTGTCAGGCGATCGGGATCGATCTCCAGCAGGTGTCGATCGCCGCGCTGATCATCGCCCTGGGCCTGCTGGTCGACGACCCCGTGGTTGCGGCCGATGCGATCAATCGCGAGATGGCGGCCGGCCAGCCCCGGGACGTAGCGTCCTGGCTGGGGCCGACGAAGCTGGCCAAGGCGATCTTGTTCGCCACACTGACGAACATCGTGGCCTTCCTGCCGTTGCTTCTGGTCAAGGGAAAGGTGGGCAACTTCATCTACTCGCTGCCCATGGTCGTGACGGCCTCACTGATCAGCAGCCGGATAGTCTCGATGACCTTCATGCCGTTGCTCGGCTACTATCTGCTCAGGGGGCAGAAAGGGTTTGAGGCGTCCAGCAAGGAGGCGGGTAAGTCGGGTTTTGCCGTTCGCTACCGGAGGTTCTCTGAGTGGTGCGTCAACCATAAGGCCGTGAGCCTGATCGTGATCACGCTGATTCTGGCTGGATTCGGTGTGTTGATGACGCGGATCCACACCTCGTTCTTCCCAAAGGACCTCCACTCGACGTTTACGGTGAACGTCTTCATGCCCGAGGGGTCGCCGATCCGGCAGACCCGGGACGAGTCGCTGAAGGTCGTTCAGAAGATCGATGCCATCGAAGGCAAGCGGATCAAGGCCTACACGACGTTTGTGGGCGCGGGGGGGCCAAGGTTTTGGCTATCCGTTCTGCCGGAGCAACGGGCCGACAACTACGCTCAGGTTCTCGTCCACACGTTGGACGAACGCGAGACAGCAGCCATTGTGGGGCGATTGAAGGCATCGCTGCCGCCGCAGGTCGCCGCCGCCCGGGTGACGATCGAACAGCTTGAGACGGGTCCGCCGATTGGCGTTCCCGTGCAGGTGCGAGTCTACGGCGACGACGTCGAAGAAGTCCGTCGCCTGGGCGCCGAGGTCAAGCGGTGTATGCGAGAGGTCCCCGGCTCGGACAACATTCATGATGACTGGGACCCGGAGATCCTGGAGGTCTCGCTGAACGTCAATCCGGATCGTGCGAATCTGACCGGCATTTCAAACGAGGACGTGGCCAGTACGGTCTACACCGGTTTGTCGGGCTACTCGGCGACGCAGCTTCGGGAGAAGGACCACCCGATCGACATCGTCCTGCGGCTTCGCAGCGACGAGCGGAGCCAGGTCAATGACATGGCGAATATTTACGCGGTAAGTTCGCTGACCAACGCCCGTGTGCCGCTGCTTCAGATCGCCGACTTCAAGGCGGAAGTGGTTTCGCCGAAGATACGGCGGCGAGAGCACGAACGGTGCATGACGGTCAAGTGTGACGCGGTGCAGGGGGTGTTGCCCAGCCAGATCGTCAACGCTCTGCACAAGTCGCTGCCGACCGTCGCCTGGCCGCAAGGGTACCGCTACGAGTTTGGCGGCGAGTTCCACGAGCAGGAAAAGGGCTTCTCCGCGGTGCGGCTGGCTCTGATTGTCTCGCTTCTGGCGATCTACGCCGCCCTCGTCTGGCAATTCAACAGTCTGGTTAAGCCGCTGGTCGTCTTTACGGCGATTCCGTTCGGATTGGTGGGCGGATTGGTCGGGTTGCTGATCTTCGGCCAGCCGTTCGGTTTCATGGCGTTCCTTGGGGTCGCCTCGCTGGCGGGCGTGATCGTAAGCCATATCATCGTGCTCTTCGATTTCATCGAAGAGATGCGAGAGCACGGCGAGCCGGTCCGGCACGC
Organism: uncultured Planctomycetales bacterium; assembly: GCA_964446835.1. Classification (GTDB taxonomy): domain Bacteria; phylum Planctomycetota; class Phycisphaerae; order UBA1845; family JAFGLZ01; genus CAYUQT01. Next base: position 75,733 of record CAYUQT010000022.1, read on the forward strand.
CGTGGTGCATGCCGCGCTGGTACGGTTGCGGCCAGTGCTGGTGACCGTGCTGGCAACCGTGGGCGGGCTGATCCCACTGGCCATCAAGGGCGGTCCACTGTGGGAGCCCATGTGCTACGTGCAGATTGTTGGTCTGATGGTGGCCACCGTTGTGACACTGGTTATCGTGCCCGTGCTCATGGTGCTCTTCGTCGAGAACCTCAAGATCATCAAGTGGGACGCCAAGGACGAAGAGGTTCGGGAACCGGTTGCGGTGAAGGCGTAGCGCCGACGACGTCTTTCGGGCAAAGGCGTCAATGCCGACTTGGCCGAATCTGTCCGGACACCGACCGTCACCTCAGAAACATCGCCTCCGCTATACACTCTTCATGTTTGCTGAGCAATATCGGCCCTGCGCGCATAGGGACCCATCAATCGTTCCGATTGGACATTCTGCAGCAAACGCACCAACTCCCGAACGTAGATGTCAGTGAGAGCTACTTCGTGGAGGGGCGGCCCACCTTGCGTGTGGTAGGTTTGCCGACGGTCGGCGTTTTGACGGCCGGGGCCTTTCGCGAAGGTTTTGATGGCTGTGCAGCAGAAGGCTGTGTCTGCACCGGCTTTGGCGGAGGCAGGAGATCGCCCGACGACTGCCGGGCACCAGCCATTAGCCGACCCGGTGCGAGTCCAGCGGCAATAACGATGATCGCGGCCAGAGCGGCCCCAAGCTTCAGCAGACCGCAGGGAACCCGACGCAACTCGCCGGTTTCCTGGCGAAGATAGCAGGCGGCGACGATACGCAGGTAGTAGGCCGCACCCACCGCCGACGTCAGCACACCGATGATCGCCAACACGATCATGGCATACTTCTGCTCGTTGGCCGAGTCGAGCGACATCGCTGAGCCGAAAATGTAGAGCTTGCCCACGAATCCCCCGGTCGGCGGCATCCCCATCAGACTGAAGGCACAGACGGCCATCATCAGGGCGGCACCGGGATAGGCCAGGGACAGCCCGGCCAGATCGTCGAGCTGCTCAGCCTCGCTGGTTCCTGCACGAACCCGCAGCATACCGACGATCGCAAACGCACCCAGATTCGTCGCACCGTACAGGGCGATGTAGAAGAGCATCGCGGCGACGCCATCTTGTATGGGGGCGTTGGGGTGGGCTACCGGCCCGACCAGCAAGGCCACAAGCATGTACCCCGAGTGGGCAACACTGCTGTAGGCGAGGATCCGCTTGACGTTCGTCTGCATGAGCGCCAGGACGTTTCCGACGATCATCGTGGCCGCCGCCATGCCCCAGAGCAGCCAGAACACCACCTCGGGCAGGTTGCCGCCCACAGTGGCCAGGACCTTGGCCATGGCCACAAAGCCCGCCAGCTTCGGCATGAATCCGAGCATGGCCGTCACGGGAGCGGCCGCTCCTTCGTATACGTCGGCTACATAAAAGTGCAGCGGCACCGCCGCCACCTTGAATGAGAGTCCCAGGATTGAAATCGCCAGGCCCGCGATCACGAAGAAGTGGTCGCTGTTAGCCAGCGTGGTGGCCGTGATCGTCGCGGCACCCGTGCTGAGGTTCGTCGTTCCCCCGACACCGTAAAGAAAGCTGAACCCATAAGCCGTGAGGGCGGAGGCCATCGCACCCAGGAAGAAGTACTTCATGCCGGCCTCTTGGGCCCGCAGATCGCGCCGCGCAGTTGCCACCAACACATACGTCGGCATCGAGACCAGTTCAAGGGCGATCAGCAGGACGATCAGGTCGTCGGCCAGACCCGTCAGCATCGCGCCGGCGGTGCTGAACAGCACCATGGCGACGAACTCACCGCGATCGGCTCCTTCGGGCAGATGCCATGTGATGAGCAGAAGGAGCAGGCCGAACGCCAGGGTGATCATGCGGGTGTAGGTAGCCAGCATGCCGGCCTTAATACCCGGCAGCGAGGCGCCTCCGGGCAGTCCGAGGATCGCCACGAGCGCGCCAATGATTCCGCCGGCCGCCAGCAGGAAAAGCAGCCACTGCCCACGTCCTCGTCCAAAGACGCCGAACAGCAGGACCAACACCGCCACGGCGGTCAGGACGAATTCGGGGGCACACGCCTGCATGTATCCACTCGCCAACACGTTATCCATCGGACCTCGTTTGGGTATCCGCGGGTTTCGCAGATACCACAGATTTCGTTGCGGCCATTCGACCGGAGATCATCCGGTGGCTCACGTCATACCCACTCGCCTCGACAGGGGTCGATTGGGCCTGAGATTGATCTAACTGCTGTGCCGGGGCAGACTCGGCAGCCTGCCACGAGACACGCTCTTCGCGGCTCTGCTCGATTATCGGGAGCTGTGCTACCGGCGCTGGGGCCCTTTGAACCGGGACCTTCGCATTGAACACGCGACCGAGGATCTGTCGATCCAGGGCCGGCTGCATGGTCTGGGTGACCGATGCCGGCCAGACGCCGATGATCAGGCATGCCACGGCGATGGGCGAAAGAACATAGATCTCGCGTCGCGTCAGGTCCACCGTCAGGCCATGCGACGTGTCGGGCGTGTGGGGCGGCTCGACGACGGGACCGAACAAGACGCGCTGGCACATCCACAGCATGTAAACGGCACCGAGCATGATGCCCGTCGCGGCGACGGCCGCATAAGGGATGCCGAATGGGCCGGCCTGCGGGCCACGACCCGAGGTAAACGTCCCGAGCAGCACCAGGAATTCGCCGATGAAGCCGTTGAGCCCGGGCAGCCCTATGCTCGAGAGCGTAAAGACGATCAGAAAGAAAGCGAGGATGGGCATCCGTCGAGCCAGCCCGCCGATGTCGGCGAATCGACGTGTGTGATACCGTTCGTAGATCATGCCCACCACAAGGAACAGGGCGCCGGTGCTCAGACCGTGATTGACCATGTAGATCAGCGAACCGGTCAGGCCCGCAGACTTAAGGCTGAACATGCCCAGTACACAGAACCCCAGGTGACTGACCGATGAATAGGCCACCAGTTTCTTGACGTCATCCTGAACCCAGGCCGCCAAGGCACCGTAGACGATGCCCGCAATGGCAAGGCAGCCCATGAACGGACCGAACGCCATTGCGCCGGCTGGCAGCATGGGCAGGGCGAACCGCATCAATCCATAGGTACCGAGCTTCAGGAGAATACCGGCCAGTATGACCGATCCGGCCGTGGGGGCCTCGGTATGGGCCAACGGCAACCACGTGTGCAGCGGGAACAGCGGAACCTTGACCGCAAAGCCCAGGATCATACCCAGGAATGCCCACCACTGAACGTGGGCCGGGATCATACCGAGCTGGGCCTGAAGATAGAGCCGCTGAATGTCGAAACTGAACTTGGGCTCGCTGAGCCTCTGGACGGTGCGGTCGACCACGGTCTCATGCGTGCCCGTAGGGAGCACATCGCGAAGCACGACAGCCCGGACCTTCTCGGGTGTCATACGCTCGGCGTTGGCGTATCCGCTCCAGGCCAGGTAGAGGATGCTCAGGAAGGTCAGGACGCTGCCGGCCACGGTATACACAAAGAACTTGTTCGCCGCCCGCCGCTTCTGCGAACCACCCCAGATGCCGATCAGGAAGAAGAGCGGAACCAGCGTGAATTCGAAAAAGACGTAGAACAGCAGCAGGTCCATCGCACAGAAGACGCCCAGCATGCCCGTGTGCAGTAAGAGCATGAGGATGTAGTAGAGTTTGACCTGCTCTCGGATGGCCGTGAAGCTCGCCCAGATCGCCAGTGGGGTCAGCAGTCCGGTCAGGACGAAAAGCCACAGGCTCACCCCGTCGAGGCCGACGTGATAGCGGATGTCGAGCTTGCTGAGCAGGCCACTGCCGCCTCCGATCCAGGGCACGCTCTTTTCGAGGGCGTACGTACCGCTGGCGGCCGCGGGATCGTTCAGGAACAGCCCGGCTGCGACCACCACCAGCAGAAGCGTGATGACGGAGATGAACAACGCCAGCCGGCGTATCCGGTCGGCACCGGCCGCATTCAGGCAGCAGATGATCCCCGCTCCCACCAGGGGCAGGAAGATGATCAGCGTCAGAATCCAGTCGCTAAGCCAGCTCACCGTCACCTCTTCCAGCCAACAGTCGTTAGGTCCACGCCAGCAGGATCGCCAGAATCACGGCCACCGCTATCGCGCCACTGAGGGCGTATCCCTGAAGGGCCCCGCGTTGGAGGGTCTGTTGCAGTCCCCACGCCAGTGCCCTCGGTGCGGCCGTGACCAGCCAGATGATTCCGTCGATACCCCAATCGTCGATCGTCCAACACAGCCTGGCAATGCCGCGGAGCGGTCGAACGATGCACAGATCGTAAATCTCGTCGACGTACCACTTGTTGTTCAGTACGCCGAACGCCACGGGGAAGCTCTTGGCGACGCCTTCCGACACCGCGGGCTTCTTGTTGTAGGCAAACCATGCGGCGCCAATGCCCAGTAGAGCCAGCACCGCCGACAGGGCCATCACGCCATAGTCGTGGCCATGGTGCCCGCCCGCACCATGAGGTACGGTCAGAGAAGGTTCCATGTATCGGGCGAAATGCCCCGCGATGTTCCAGTAACCGGCGAAGACCGCTCCGAGTGCCAGAACGCACAAGGGGCCTGTCATGACCTTCGGTTGCTCGTGGGGATGTGATCCCTCGGGTAGCCGCGGTTCGCCGTGGAACGTCAGGAAGATGGCCCGGAAGGTATAGAAGGCCGTCATGACGGCAACCATCAGGCCGATGCCTCCCAGAACAGGGTTGACGCGGATGGCCGTGGCAAGGATTTCGTCCTTGCTGAAGAATCCCGACAGCATCGGGAAGCCCGCCAGCGCCAGCCCGCCAATCCAGAAGGTCATGCACGTTGTCGGCATCTGCTTGCTCAGTCCGCCGAGCTTCCGGACGTCGACCACACCGGCCATCGCATGCATGACGCTCCCGGCGCCGAGGAACAGCAACGCCTTGAAGAACGCGTGCGTGTGCAGGTGAAAGATGGCCGATGCGGGGGCAGCCACACCCAGCGCCAGGAACATGTAGCCCAGCTGGCTGACGGTCGAGTAGGCGAGGATCCGCTTGAGATCGTACTGAGCCAGAGCGATGGTCGCGCTGAACAGCGCCGTCAGGGCGCCCGTCCAGGCGACGACGGTCATCGCCACCTCAGAATGCGAGAAGATGACGCCGCACCGGGCGACCATGTAGACGCCGGCGGTCACCATCGTGGCGGCGTGGATCAACGCACTGACCGGCGTCGGACCTTCCATGGCGTCGGGCAACCACACGTACAGCGGTAACTGGGCACTCTTTCCCACCGCTCCGCAGAACAGCAGCAGGGCGATCCATGTCAGGCGTGGTGTGTCATGAAGCAGGTGGATGAGCTGGTTCGGATCGGCGATGCCCAGGGCAGTCAGTTCGGCCGGCTTGTTTTCCAGCGCCAGCCGCGTGGCCTCGAACACCGTCTGGTAGTTCAGCGTGCCGAAGGTGAAGTAGATCAGCAAAACGCCCAGTCCGAAGCCGAAGTCGCCGATTCGATTGACCAGGAACGCCTTCTTGGCGGCAGCCGCAGCCGACGGGCGCTGATAGTAGAAGCCGATCAGCAGGTAGCTGCACAATCCGACCGCTTCCCATCCCAAATACAGCAGCAGGAAGTTGCCCGCCAGCACCAGGCTGCACATCGAGAAAACGAACAGCCCCAGGAACGCGAAGAACCGCTCGTAGCCGCGTTCGGGGTGCCCATGCTCCCGCATGTAGCCGATCGAGTAGATGACGACCAGCGTGCTGACGAATGTCACTGTCAGCAGCATGACGAGGGTCAGCGGGTCGATCAGGAAGTCGATGTTGAACCAGGCCTCGGCCCCCGCCAGCGGCACCAGCCCGGTGGGAATCCAACGGTAAATGTCGATCGGTCCGATCTGTTCGCCATGATGGAGGAAGAGGGACAGGGAAAGGACGAACGCCCCACCGACGCCCAGGACCGCCGGCCAGTGTGCCCGACTCCCCAGCACCCGGATCAGCAGGCCGATGATCGCTGCGCCCAGCAGCGGGAGCAGCGGAATCAGACAGGTATAGTGCCAACTGGCCAGCAAAGGTCTATTCCCGTTTCAAAGGCGACAGACTACAAGCCTCGTGACGTTAATCCGAAGCATTACCTTCAACCGCCCATCGCTTTCCATGCTTCGCTATCGAGCGTGGCACGGCGGCGGTACAGCAAGACGATCATACCCAGTCCGATCGCCGCCTCGACCGCTGCGACGACCAGCACAAACAGGGCGAACGCCTGGCCGTTCAACGTCGGCCAGATCGAGTTCATGCCCAGAAGGTTCACCAATACGCCCTGAAGCATCACTTCGGTGCAGAGGAACATGACGATCAGATTGCGTCGTGAGACGAAGCCGATCAGCCCCAGACCGAACAACACCGCACCGAGGAGCATACAGTGCCAGCAGAAGGCCATCGTGGTGGTTGCGTCGCCGGTTGTCATGCCGCCCCTCCACCGCAAGACGTCGCACCGCCTTTGAGCCGTCGCGTGGCCATCGCAATGCCGCCGATGATCCCGACAAGAAGCAGAACGCCAGCGGCCTCGAAGGCCACCACATGCACCGTCATCAGTTCGGTACCGATCGCAAGCGTGTTGCTCGCGGGCCACGTCTGCTCGGCGGTGACGGGCTTGGAGGCATCTGTCGCGGGCTTGGTGTTGTCGGTCGTCGTCGTAGCGATCGACCGACCGACGGTCTCGGCCAGGCCGGGCCGGCTGTACACGATCGGAGCCGCCAGTGCCGCCACCAGCACGAACCCTGCCAGCACGGCAAAGGCCGGTTCGCGGGGCAGGCGGTCGCACTCGGGCAGCGTCGGTTGCTGTGCCAACATGATCACGAACAGGTACGTCACCAGAATCGCACCGGCGTAAATGATCAGCAGGGCGGCCGCCAGGAATTCCGCATGCGCCAGAAGGGCGATTCCGGCGACGGCAAGGACGACCAGCAGGAAGTACACCGCGGAATACACCGGTTTGGAGTGGGTCACCACTCGGGCCGCGGCCAGCACCGCCACCACCGCGAACACATAGAACATCAGCTTGCTGTGGCCGATGACTCCCGAAAGGATCGCCACCATCGCCCCGAGGGCGACAACGCCCAGAACAACGGCGCCCAGGCGAGAGGCCTTTCGCTCGCCCGGCATCGCCATAAAGACGGCTATGGCACCGATCACCGGTACCAGGTAGAACATCATGTAGCCCAGAAACGAGGTCAAATCGCTATCCCTTCGGTTCTGCTCAAACGTCCTGTGGGTGCCCCGTATCGGGGTAACCCGTAATCGGCGGATTGCATCGGCCCTTTCGGCCCCGCGTCCGGTCGTAAACCGCCAACAAGGCCTCCTTGTCCAGGACCAATTGCTTCCGGCTCGTGCCGACCATGTCGTATTCGTACGCCAGCTCGATGGCATTGACCGGGCAGGCCTCTTCGCACATGCCGCAGTAAATGCATCGCAGTTCGTCGATCTCGAACTCCTTGGGATACTTCTCGCGGTAATCCCAGGGGGCTTCGCCGCCGACGATACGGATGCAATTGGCCGGACAGGCCGTGGCGCACATGAAACACGCCACACAGGCGACATTGCCCTTCTCATCGCGATTGAGCCGATGAAGCCCTCGATAGGTGGCCGTCTTGAGCGGTACGCCCGCCTTGGTGCCGTGCTGCCAGCTCTCAGGATTCTCGCGGCGTTCCTCGGGGTACTGGACGACGAACCGGTTGCGGATACCCGTCGAAAGCAGATGCCGCAACGTGATCACCATGCCTCTGAGAATCTCCGGCAGGTAGATCATCTGCCCGGCGCTCAGCGTGGGCTCCCTCAGTTCGATGATGTCTGTGTCTTTCCAGTTTCCCATATGCCGCGTGTCACAAACTCTCTATCTGTCCGTGTCGAAGGCACTCCGCCTGATTCACGTTCTCTCCGCGGGCCGAACACCCGCGAGTTACGCCGTCACCGGGGGCAGGTTCTCCTGCCGGCCGGTGGGTTGTCCGCCGACCACGCGGACGACCACAATTCCGACGACGAACAGGACGACCTCGCCCGCCGTGGCCCAGGGGGTTCTAGCCAGCCCCATATATGCCAGCGCGCCCGCCCATGCCACCAGAGCCAGTCCCATCGGCACCAGGGCCTTCCAGGCCAGCTTCAGCAACTGATCGAATCGGAACCGGGGCAGCGTCCACCGGACCCACATGTACACAAAGATGAAGAAGATCACCTTCCCGAAATACACGCCCATCCGAAGCAGAACCGCCCACCACGCCGTCGAGTCGACCAGCCACCCGCAGAAGGGCAGGGGCTGCCACCCGCCGAAGAACAGGGCGATGATCAGGGCGCTGTTCACAATCATATGGGCGTACTCGCCCAGGAAGAACAGTGCAAACTTCATCGAGCTGTATTCCGTGTGGAACCCGCCGACCAGCTCCTGCTCGCATTCCACCAGATCGAATGGCAGGCGGTTGGTCTCGGCGAAGGCACAGATCATCATCAGCACGAATGCCACGGGGTGCAGGAAAACGTTCCAGGTGCTGTGCGACTGGTTGGCCACAATGTCTTCCAGCCGCAATGCCCCACTGGCCAGCACCGCTACCAGAATCGCCAGCCCCAGCGGCACCTCGTAGCTGAGCATCTGCGCCACGGCCCGCATCCCACCGTAGAACGAATACTTGTTGTTGCTCGCCCAGGCACCCAACGCGACGCCGTAAACACTCATGGCCCCCACGGCCAGCAGGTAGAGCAGCCCGATATCGATGCTGGCCACCTGCACCGGAATCCGGTCGCTGCCGAACCATTGCAGGTAGCCGCCCCACGGGATCACCGCGATACCCAGCAGGGCGACGCAGAACGAGATTCCCGGGGCCAGGATGAACAAGGCCTTGTCGGCGTAGCTGGGGACGAAGTCTTCCTTGAGGAAGAACTTCAGGCCGTCGGCCACCGGCTGCAACAGGCCCCACGGTCCGACACGGTTCGGCCCGTATCGGTCCTGAATCCAGCCCGCGACCTTCCGCTCGTAGAAAGTCGAGTACGCCACGAGCGTCATGACCACCGCGATGGCGATCGCCATGACGATGATCGGAATGCCGAGGTGGGCGTCGGTCAGGATGTCTGTGATGATGTTGCCCAACATATGGCCAACTTCCTGTCAGGGGTTCCGGTATTCGACCGACAACCCCGTGCAAACCCGCCTCGGTCCGATATGGGACTCGGCGGCCGAAGATCCACCCTAATGTGCGTGCAACGGTTCGGATTCGGGCTCGTGAGGCGACGCAAATTCCGCCATGCCCGCATCAGCCATCATCTGCCGCACGCCGCCAGCATGGTATACACCACGCAGACCGGCCAATTCAAACAAATACTGCCCGTCCTGCATCAGACCCTCCGGCGGATTCACCGCACGCTGGAATCGCTGGAGCAGGTCCTGATCGTTGATGAACGAGCCTTCCCTCTCGGCCCAGGCACACATCGGCAGTTCCATGTGCGCCGTCTGAGCCAGCAGGCTCTGGAGATAGTCTTGCACGATCAGAAGTTCGAGTTTCCCGGCGGCCTTGAGCAGTTCGCCTCGCTCGACGGGTGTCGGCGAGCCGTCGGCGATCCATGCTGCGGCGATCCGCCCGCCACCCAGAAGCGTCATGAATTCCTCGAAGGAGACGACACGTCCGCCGGCCGCCTTGAGCACCTTCTCGATGCCGCGACGGTTCGGTGCCTTCTCGGCGCTGATTACGAACTTCGCCTTATCAGCCGATGTGCCCACGGGGAATGCCACGTTCTGTCCGTCACTCGTAGGCGGCAGCAGCGTCAGGACGGCTTCGGGGGCCAGCTCTCGAATGGCCCGGGTCAACAGCCACGCCTCTTCGCAACTCATGAACGGCGAGAGAACGGCTCCGACCTTCCGGCCTCCTTCGGTCTTGCCGTACTCGGCCAGCCGGGTTCGCAGAATGGGCGCGACGTCCTTCCACGCCACGCGATCGCCCACGGTACCCCGCTTGAATCGGGGCTGTTTCAGCCGCCGATCGTCGTAAACCAGATCCCAGCAGAATCGTCCGGCATCGCACATCCACCACTGGTTGACGTGTGGGTTGAACCGCGGCTTGAGCCGCCAGATTCGCCCGAGATTGTGGTCGATCCGGATCGTGCAGCCTCGGCTGCACATCGGGCAGACGCTCTCGACCGATCGAAGGTTCCACACTCGCTGGCTCATCAGGAACTTCTTGTCGAGCATCGCCCCAACCGGGCACAGGTCGACGACGTTGCCCTGAAGTTCGTTGGCCAGCGGTTCGCCCGGAAACACATCAATCTCGTTTCGCGAACCGCGATTGACGACGCAAAGCTCCCGTGTGCCGGCCACCTCGCGGCAGAACCGCACGCACCGAGTGCACTGGATACAGCGATCCTGATAGAGCAGCGTGTGCTCCCCGATGTCCTTCTTGGGGGTGCTGTGCTTCCGGTCGACCATCCGAGAGGTCGGATTGCCGAACTGCTCGCTGTAGTCCTGCAGCCAGCACTCGCCCGCCTGATCGCAGACAGGGCAATCCAGCGGGTGGCTCAGCAGCAGATATTCCATGACGTGCCGCTGGTTTGCCTCGATCAGCGGGTCGTCGAACCGAACCTCCATGCCGTCCTTGACGGGCGTTTGGCAGCTCGGTACCAGTTTCGTCGACCAGTCCATGCTGCCGGATTTCGGGTTCGGCATCTTCATCTGCATCAGACACAGACGGCACGATGCCACGACCGACAGCCCGGGGTGGTAGCAGTAGTGGGGGACATTAAACCCCGCTTCGAGAGCGGCCTGGAGAACCATGATCCGCTCGCGGCACTGCACCTGCTGGCCATCGATGATGATCGTCGGCATCGTCTTGTCCTGTCCTTGGCAACACGGGCGACTCAGATGCCCGTGCCATGGCGGGGCCTTCAACCCTCGCCTACGACGTTGAAACCTTGCCGGCCCCTTCGTACCAGGCCGGGTTAATGGCTTTGAACTTCTGCTCGGCCGCACCGGGCGCCTGTGCGGCGATCTTCGCCTCCAGCTCCTTGCGGAACTTCTCCACGATGCTGCGGATGGGCCAGCCGGCCCCGTCACTCAATCCGCAGATGTTCATGCCCGGCATCATGCCCATATTGCTGCTGATTTCGATGAGCAGATCGAGGTCTTCGGGACGCCCTGCCCCGTCGGCGATCCGCTGGGCGATCTTCTTCATCCACGAGGTGCCTTCGCGACAGTGCGTACACTGCCCACACGATTCGTGGGCATAGAATCTTGCGACGTTCAGCAGGACGGTCCGGATGTCCGTGCTTCGGGGGACGACCACCGCCGCACCCGTGCCCAGACCGAGCAGCCCATACTTGCGGACGTCGTCGAAATCCATCTTGCAGTCGAGTTCTTCGGCTCTCAGGATGCCCATGGAGATCCCGCCCGGCATCACCCCCATCAGTTCCTGGCCGTCGGCCATTCCCTGGGCGAACTCGTCGCCAAAGATCAGATCGCGGACGGTGATATCCATCGCCGCCTCAAACACCCCCGGGCGATTGACCGGTCCACTGACGGCGAACAGTTTCGGGCCCTTGCTGCCCTGCGGTCCGATGCTCAGGAACCAGTCGGCCCCTCGCTCCATGATGTGCGGGACGCAACACATCGTCTCGACATTGTTGATGACGGTGGGGCGGGCGAACAGACCTTCGACGGCAGGGAAAGGCGGCTTGATCCGCGGCCAGCCCCGCTTGCCCTCGATCGCCTCGATCAGGCCCGTTTCCTCGCCGCACACATAAGCGCCGGCTCCACGATGAATGTAGATGTCCATCGAGAAGTCCGAGCCCATGATCTTCCGGCCGACCAGATTCGCGGCGTATGCCTCGTCCAGGGCCTTCTGAAGGATGTGGAACGGCCTGTGAAACTCCGCCCGCATGAACACATAGGCCGCCTTGCAGCGAGTGGCGTAACCGCTGATCAGGATGCCCTCGATCAACTGGTGCGGGTCGTTCTCGATCAGCGTGCGGTCCTTGAAGGTGGGTGGCTCAGCCTCGTCGCTGTTCACGCACAGGTAGGTCACCTGGCGGTTGGCCGGCAGGAACCCCCACTTCACGCCCGCCGGGAAACCCGCCCCGCCGCGTCCCCGCAGTTCGGCCTTCTTGACCTCGGCAACGACCTCCTCAGGCGACATCGCCAAGGCCTTGGCCAGCGACTCATAACCGCCACGTTGCCGATAGACGTCGATCGAACGGCTGTTCGGCACGCCGTAGTTGCGGCTCAGGATGGGTTCAAACTTCGGCATTCTTCTTTCTCAACGTCGGCCATCCCCTCGGGGGCCGACGGGTACGCTACAAACGTCTCGCCCATTCGGTTCGCGGCACGGACCGCAGGCTACACCCCGTCGTACAGATCGCTTCGAGGCACGTCGATCGCGTCGTTGTCCTCGTCCGCCAGAATCCGGGCCACGTCCTCCGGCCGGACCCGCTCGTGCAGCCGCTCATTGATCAGCATGCACGGGGCATGATCGCAGCCGGCCAGACATTCCTCCGTGATCAGGCTGTATCTGCCGTCGGCGGTCGTTTCATGCTCCTTGATTCCCAGCGCCGCCTCTACCGCCTTCAACACCGCATCGCCGCCCATGATCTGGCACGTGATGCTTCGACAAACCACCACGACTTTCTTCCCACGGACATGGGTCCAGAAGTGGGTATAGAAGCTTGTGGTGTCCAGCACATCGGCAGAACAGATGCCCAGGCACTCCGCCACTTCCTTCATGACCTGCAGCGAAATGTGGCCCGCCGTCTCCTGTGCTACGTGCAAGGCCGGAATTAGAGCGCCGCGCGGCGTCTCGTACCGCTTGAGGAACCCGCGGATCTTCTCCTTCGCCGCCTCGTTGAGCACGGGCGAGGCATCTGCCGGTATCGGGTTCGTCCTTCGGTCTTTCGCTTTCCAGGCCATGGCGTTGTCCACCAGTACCCGCCTCATGGGCGGAACCGTCGCTGTTCTATCGATCCAGTTCTCCGGCAATGACGTTCAGGCTACCCAGCACCGCCACAATATCGCTGATCTGATGCCCTTCGATCAGAACCGGGAAGGTCTGATAGTTCATCAGACTCGGCGGGCGGCACCTCGCGCGATATGCACTCTGCCCACCGTCGCTGACCAGGTAGTAGCCCAGCTCGCCGTTGGCCACTTCCATCGCCCCATACGCCTCGCCCAGCGGCGGCGTGAAGCCGCGGTTGGTCATAATCAACTCGAAGTGATGGATCAGCCCCTCGATCGAGAAGTAGACCTCCCGCTTGTCGGGCAATGCCAGCTTCTCGTCGGGCAGTACATTCACCGGTCCAGTCGGGATATTGTCGATCAGCAGGCGGACGATCTGGAGGCTCTGCCGCATCTCTTCCATTCGCACACGGAAACGAGCGTAACAGTCCCCTTCGGCCGCGATCGGCACCTTGAACGGCACCGGCGAGGCGCCCTTGCCATCCCAATTCTCCGCGAAGCAGAGATAGGGCTCGTCCTTCCGGATGTCCCGCTTGACCCCGCTGCCCCGGGCTGCCGGTCCGGTCAGAGACCAGTTGATCGCTTCGTCGTGGCCGATCGCACCCACTCCGCGGGTTCGCTCGATGAAGATGCGGTTTGCCGTCAGGAGCTTTTCCACCTCGTCGACAACCGCCTCCAACCGTGAGAGGTTTTCCCTGACGTGGCCGGGCCATTCGTCGGGCACGTCACGGAACAGCCCACCCACACGGCTTAGGCTGGTCGTGAACCTCGCCCCGCAGGCCTCTTCGAACAGGTCGTAGATGATCTCCCGCTCGTTAAAGCCGTAGACGAAGGCCGTCAGCGCACCCAGATCGAGTGCCGCCGCACCCACGCACAGCAGGTGATCCAGCACACGCGCCAGTTCGGCGAAGATCGTCCGGAGCACCTTGCACCGCGGCGTCAGGTCGATGCCGAACAACGTTTCACATGCCGCATGCCAGGTCAGGTTGTTCGCCGCCGGAGACAGGTAGTTCATCCGATCGGTGACCACCACATACTGGTTGTAGCTCAGGTGCTCGCCAAGCTTCTCGAAGCCGCAATGGAGGTAGCCGATTTCCGGCACGCACTTGACGATCCGCTCGCCATCGAGTTCGAGCTTCAGATGCAGCGTCCCGTGACATGCAGGATGCTGAGGACCGAAGTTCAGAACCCAACGGTCGCTGCCCGGCTCCTCGGGAACCAGCTCGGGGGTCGTGATGTCGGGCTGAGCAGCCATAAAGCCTTTCCGATTAATTACTTACGCGCTTGTCCGCGTATAGACGGGGTAGTTCTCGCGTTCGCCAAGACCCTGAAGCGGGTAGTCTTTCCTCAGCGGATGGCTCGCGAACCCCTCCCACGTCATGATTCGCCTGAGGTCCGGATGGTTGGCGAATCGCACACCGAACAGGTCGTAGACCTCCCTCTCGGGCCAGTTGGCACCCTTCCAGATGCCTGTCATCGACGGCACTTCCGGATTGGGGTCGTTGACGAAACACTTGACCCACAAACGGTGATTGTGCCGAAGCGACAGAAGCGAATAGGTCACGCCGAACCGGTCCGTCGCACCGGGGTAGTTCAAATAGTCGACGCAGGTGACATCGATGAGCATATCGAAGGCACATGCAGCGTCGTCATGCAGGAACCGCATGACCTCTACCAGTCGTTCCGCCGGAACTCGAACGACATACTGACCTCGATGCTTGCCATCGCCGGCCACGAGTTCCGAGGCCGCCGGAAGGTCGGCGAAGCGCTCTTGCAGGCGTCTGGCCGCCACGGGGGTCTCAGGTTGTCCCTGAATGTCACTCACAACCGGCTCCGCAATTCACCTAGACGGTGATTTTGAGTCCCTTTCGGTCGACGCTTCGGGTGACACCTTCCTGTTCAACGATTCGCTGGATCGCCATGATCCCCTCCAGCAGTGATTCCGGTCGCGGGGGGCAGCCGGGGAGGTAGACATCCACCGGAACAAACTGATCAATCCCCTGGACCACGGCGTAGGTATTGAACACCCCGCCGCTGCTGGCACACGCACCCATCGAGATCACCCACTTGGGCTCGCACATCTGGATGTAGATGCGTTGAAGAATAGGCATTAGCTTGATGGGTACCCGCCCCGCACAGACCAACAGGTCGCACTGGCGGGGGGTAAACCGCATTGCTTCCGCCCCGAAACGGGCGATATCGAAACGACTCGCGGCTGTTGCCATCAACTCAATCGCACAGCACGCCGTTCCGAATGGCATGGGCCACAACGAATTGCGTCTTGCCCAGTTCACGCCGTACTTGCGGATCAGCGCCACGGCCTGCTCAAGCCGGGTTGTGGCTACGAGCGGTTCCCCGTTGGTGGCGGTCAGGGTTCGAGGGGTGCCGGCGTCTAGTCCCATCGGAACGCCCCCTTGCGCCATGCATAGATGTAGCCGATCAGCAGTATCGCCAGGAAGACGATCATCTCGACCAGGAGGAACTGTTTGGTCACTCCGATCGACTCGGCCTGTCCCGCACCGGCCTTGAAAAGCAGGGGGGCATAGGGCCAAAGGAAGATCACTTCCACATCAAACAGAAGGAACAGAAGCGCCAGCAGGAAGAATCGCACGCGGAATCGACCACGAGCATCTCCTGTCGGGTCGATACCGGATTCGTAAGGGATGTGTTTGGTCGGGCCATGGCGCCGGGGGCCCAGAATTGCCGAAGCGATGATGATGAATGCGGCCATGCCGACTGCCACGACCAGCAGCACCAAAATCGGTCCGTAGCCTGTAGCTGCAAGGATCATGCAGACCACCCGTTCGGCGCGATCCCCCGCCCCCTCGTCGCGCGAGGTGGTAGTTTAGCGGGAACCGGCAGGGAATCAAGCCAGAATTTCCGGCTTGAGTTCATGGGGGATCCGACACGTGATATCGAGAGGATGTCTTGGATTAAGCATACGAAGCCCATAGAAATGGCCGGAGAAGGCCTTTTCGCCTTCGTCGAGGGGGTCATGCGATTGGTCCAATCGCCTATGCGTGGCCGGCAGGCCCTTGAGTGCCGAAGGTTTGACGGTTCGCACAAGCTGGCTCGGCGCTCTTGTCTATTCGGACCAAACGACTAAAATGCTAGGTTTGGACTACTGCCGAAGTCCTGGACTGGACACTCTACCCAGGGGACGGGGGCGTTGACGGAGCAGGATACCAAGTTCATCAAGGTTCAAGGTGCTCGCCAACATAACCTGCGCGGCATCGATCTGGCGATTCCCCGCGATTGCCTGGTGGTGATCACCGGGCTCAGCGGGAGCGGCAAGTCATCACTGGCCTTCGATACGATCTATGCCGAAGGGCAGCGGAAGTACGTCGAATCCCTCAGCGCCTATGCCCGCCAGTTCCTCGAACAGATGCAGAAGCCGGATGTCGAGCGGATCGAGGGGCTTCCACCGACGATCGCCATCGAGCAGCGCACCGGCGTTGCCAGTCCACGCAGCACGGTGGCCACCACCACGGAAATCTATGACTTCCTCCGGTTGCTGTTCGCCCGTGTCGGGCAGCCGCATTGCTGGACATGCGGGCGTCCCATCCGAGCCCAATCGGTCCAACAGATCGTCGATCAAATCTATGAATTGCCGATGGGCCATCGCGTCATCGTCCTCAGCCCTATCCTTCGCGGGCAGAAAGGCGAGCACAAGGAGGTCTTCCGGCGGATTCAACGAGAGGGGTTCGTTCGGGTCCGCCTGGACGGCGTTATCCACGAAGTAAAATCCATTCCCGAACTGAACAAGACCCGAAAGCACACTATTGAGGCCGTGGTCGATCGGCTGATCTTGAAACCCGAGGGGCGTTCGCGCCTGGCCGAGTCGGTCGAACTGTCGCTCAAGCTCAGCGACGGTCTGGTCGTACTCAGTCACTCGGGCCCCGTCGAGAATGGGGCCGAAGAACACTGGGAGGACAAACTCTTCTCCAGCCGCTATGCGTGTCCGTCACATCCGGACGCCAATTTGGAGGAACTGACTCCAAGATTGTTCAGCTTTAATAGTCCATATGGTGCGTGCCCCGAGTGTGACGGGTTGGGGACGATCCTCGAATTCGACTCCGAGCTGATCGTGTCCGATCCGAATCTCTCGCTGGAACAGGGCGCGATCGATGCATGGCGTCGCGGCGGCAAGCGGATGAACATCGCCTATAGCCGATTGCTGCGAGAGTTCTGTGAGCGGTTCAGCGTTTCGCCCCACACCCCCTTTAAGAATCTGATGCCGGATGCCCGGCGGATTCTGATGCACGGTACGACCGAGGAGGATGCCGCCAAGCACCAATCCACCTTTGAGGGGGTCATTCCCAACCTTCAGCGGCGCTGGGAGACCACCGACAGCGAGCACGTCAAGGCTCGGCTGCACGGCTACCTTTCGGAGCAACCCTGTCGGGTCTGCAAGGGGGCAAGGCTTCGCCGCGAGGCCCTGGCAGTGCGGCTGTCCGGACAGGACGGTCGCAACGGCAAGGGCATCGCCGAAATCAGTCGGATGAGCATCGTCCGCTCGCACGACTACTTCCGCTCGCTCGATCTGTCGGGCGAACGGGCGGCCATCGCCCAGCCGATTCTACGCGAGATCCAGCGACGATTGCAGTTCATGGTCGACGTGGGTATCGGCTATCTGACGCTCGATCGCGCCAGCGCGACCCTCTCGGGCGGCGAGGCACAGCGCATCCGTCTGGCCACTCAGATCGGCAGCGGACTCGTGGGCGTGTGCTACGTGCTCGACGAACCGACGATCGGACTCCACCAGCGCGACAATGCCCAACTCATCGAAACACTGCGACGCTTGGCAAATGTGGGCAACACGGTACTGGTTGTCGAGCACGACGAAGACACGATTCGGGCGGCTGACCATGTCGTCGACATTGGTCCGGGCGCGGGCCCTCATGGTGGGCTCGTTGTCGTGCAGGGTAGGTTGGACGACATCCTGGCTTGTCCGGACAGCCTGACGGCTAAGTATCTGTCCGGCGAACTTCAGATCGACATGCCGCGCAAACGCCGCAAGGTGACCAACGGCAATGTGATCGAGCTTCTGGGGGCTCGAGAGAATAACCTCAAGAACATCAACATCGCCTTTCCGCTCGAGGTCTTCTGCTGTGTGACAGGGGTCAGTGGATCGGGCAAGAGCACCCTGGTCACCGAGACACTGCTTCGGGCCCTCAAGCGTCGCCTGTACTCCACGGGCGATCGCCCGGGCGCTCACGACGATCTTGTCGGTGCTTCACGGATCGACCGCGTCGTCGAGATTGATCAGTCGCCGATCGGTCGGACGCCTCGCAGCAATCCGGCCACCTACACCGGCGTCTTCGATCTCATCCGTCAGCTCTACAGCAAGACACGCGAGGCCAAGATTCGTGGCTATCAGGCCGGCCGGTTCAGTTTCAACGTCAAAGGTGGGCGCTGCGAGGCCTGCCAGGGGCAGGGGCTCAAGAGAATCGAGATGCACTTCCTGCCCGATGTCTACGTCCCATGCGACGAGTGCAAAGGCACGCGCTACAATCGTGAGACGCTCGAGGTCCGCTACCGCGGCAAGAACATCGCCGACGTTCTGAACATGACCGTCGAAGAGGCACTGGTGTTTTTCGACAGCTTCTCGAAGATACGCCAGATGCTTAAGACGATGGTCGATGTGGGGGTAGGGTATATCGCGCTGGGGCAGTCTTCGACCACGCTCTCAGGTGGTGAGGCGCAGCGGATCAAACTGGCCGCCGAACTGGGACAACCCTCCGGTGGGCACACACTGTATATCCTGGACGAGCCGACGACCGGTCTGCACTTCGCGGACATCCAGAACCTGCTCAACGTCCTCAACCGTCTGGTGGGGCTGGGCAACAGTGTCCTGGTCATCGAGCACAACCTCGATGTGATCAAGACCGCCGACTGGATCATCGATCTGGGGCCAGAGGGCGGCGAGGCCGGAGGGCAGATCGTAGCCGAGGGAACGCCCGAGCAGATCATCGAGAATCCCGGCAGCTACACCGGTCGCTATCTCAAGGAGCATCTGGTGCTCCACCACCCGCGTGGCAACCGGAACCACAAAACCTAGGGTGGCCCGCTGGGGCGGCCAATCGATCAAGGTCGGACATCGTCAACGGCCGGCTCGGCAAATCGTGGAGGCTTCACCGTGGCCGATGTGAACAGGGGCACGCGACGATGGTGGGTGGGTCTGGTGCCCCTCCTGCTGATTCTGCACGCCGTCCTGGCGATCACGGCCATTCGCAGCAAGTCCGCTACATTCGACGAAATGGTTCGGCTTACGGTGGGGTACTCATATTGGGTCACCGGAGACTACCGCCTGGACACGGTCGAGCCACCGTTGTCGAAGATGTGGGCGGCGGTGTCTCTGCTGGGGGGCAAGTATCGCTTTCCGGACCTGAACCAGCCGGCGTGGTGGATCTCCGACGCCGAATCGATGGGGCGGCAGTTCTTCTTCGCCCTGGGCAACGACACAAGTGCAATGCTCTTTCGGGCTCGGGTGATGAACGTCCTGTTGAGCGTCCTGTTGGGGCTGGTCGTCTGGTTCTGGTCGAGGCACCTGTTCGGTCCGGCGGGTGCATGTCTCTCGCTGGGGCTGTACGCCGTGTGTCCGAACATGCTGGCCCATGCCGGACTGGTGTCCACAGAGATAGCGGCCTGTCTGTTCTTCCTCGCTTCGCTGGGGGCCATCGTGTGGCTCTTACGCACCGTCTCGCCCGTTAGCGTGCTGGCCGCGGGAGTTTCGCTGTGCGGGCTGTTCCTCTCGAAGATGTCCGCTCCGCTCATCCTTCCCGTCGGCATTCTGCTGCTGGCGGTCCGTGTGACATCCGGCGAACCGCTGAGCGTGTCGTGTCTGAAGTGGCAGCGGTCGGTGCGGTCCCGCTGGGCCAGGCTGGCGGTCTGGCTGGCCGTGATGGCGGTTCTCGTCCTCATGGTCGGCGCCGGGATATGGGGGGCATTCCGTTTCCGATACAACGGTTTGACCGGTGTCGTGGAGGGCCGCGATCGTTACTGCCCGATCGGACCGATCCCCCCCGGCAGTGAGCCATTCGATTATCTTCTCAGAACATCCGGTACGACGGGGCAGGTGGTTCGATGGGTGGCTGACCATCGTCTCCTGCCCGAGGCATACCTCTATGGGGCAGTGGCCCAGTCCGAAGTCATTCAATTCTGGTATTCCTTTCTGAACGGTCGGCGGAGTATTGTGGGCTGGTGGTATTTCTTCCCGTACACCTTCCTCGTCAAGACGCCACCGGCGTTATTCGGGATTGGTGTGTTGGCCATCCTTGCCGGCTTCACACTGCGTCGTCGTTCGCGGGTTACGGGCCAAGAGCCCGATGTCGGCTTCGGCGACGCATGGGGGGCCCTGGTACTGTTTCTGCTGATCTACTGGGCGGTGGCGATGCGGGCCAACCTGAACATCGGTCATCGCCACATCCTGCCGACCTACCCCATTCTGTTCGTTCTGTTCGGTGCCATCGCCACGGTGTGGCGTCTGGCCGGGCGGTGGTTCCAGTGGTCCGGCGGAGCTCTGTGCGCTGCAATGGTAGCATCGAGCCTCAGTACCTGGCCGGATTACCTGGCCTATTTCAATGTCCTGATCGGTGGTCCGAACCGAGCGTATACCCATCTGGTCGACAGTTCGCTGGATTGGGGACAGGACCTTCCCGGCCTGAAGACATGGCAGGACCGTCGATCCGCCGGTGCGAAGGCCGCGTCTGAGGGTCGCCTCTATCTCTCATATTTCGGCACGGACAATCCTGAGCGGTTCGGCATTGAGGCCGAGATGCTGCCCAGTCACATGGAGTGGCGACCGCCCACGTTAGAGCCCCTCAGCGGCGGGAACTACTGCATCAGCGCGACGATGCTTCAATTGATGTACATCATGCCGACCAACGAATGGACCGAGACGTTCGAGTCAGCCTATCAACTGCTCCGACCGGAGTACGAGGCCTTTCGCGGACCGATCGGCCCGGCCAATGAGGAGGCCGGCTGGTTTCGACTCCTGCGTTTTGCTCGCATCTGCACGTTCCTGCGATCCGGCGTACCCGATGCACAGATCCACCACACGATCCTGGTCTATCGCCTCAGCGATCAGGACGTGCGACGGATGCTCACCACCCGGGACATTCAGTTGGCCCGGGATGATCCCTACGAGGCCGGTCCGGTCCTGCTGGACTGGATGCACTCCTTGGGGCAGATGCTCGCCAAGCGGGGACGATTCGAGGAGGCCGTGCCTCGGTTTGAGAAGGTCTTGAGTTATCAGCCGAGCCGTTCGGGGACGGTTCATGCCTTGGTGTCGGCCCTGCTTCCGTTGGGGCGCTACGAACGGGCCATCGCTGTGTTGCGCGATGCCGTGCCTCAGAAGCCCAACGATGTGGGGTTGCTGAACGACTTGGCATGGCTGCTGGCGACCTGTCCGGAGGATCGGCTTCGCGACGGTGCGGAGGCGATTCGCCTGGCGGATCGGGCTCTGCGACTGTCCTCGCCGGATTCGTGGGGAGCTCTGGATACCTGTGCGGCGGCCTATGCTGAGACCGGCCAGTTCACACCGGCGGCCCAGTACGCCCAGCGTGCGGCCGAACTCGCCCGTCAGAACGGTAAGACCGATCAGGCCGACGCAATCGCTCGCCGTGCCGTCCTATATCAGGCGGGCAAACCCTATCGCATCGAAAGCCGCGGGGCAGTACAGGGGCCTTCGTCGCAACGCTGAGGCAGATCATGGCGGAATACCGTGACGCCCTGATCCGAAGGGATGTCTCTCGCCGTGCGGTGGTCGACGGCCTGCAGAGACAGAGCTACCTATCTCAAGCCCGAAGGAATGAGAAGGGTAGCCTCTGTCGCCTGCAAACATCTATGAGAACAGGGGGGCCAACGATGAGGATAGGAGGGCGGGGCGTCCAGGGGTGACCTGACGCCCCGCACATCCTGAATTGTCGGTTACTCTTCGGTCAGCGATTCGAGCAGCGCCTTTTCGTCGCCGGTCAGGACGCGGTCGATGTCCAGCAGGATCTTGACGCGCTCGCCGACCTTGCCCATGCCGAGGATGAAGTGGGTATCCACATCGGAACCCAGGGCGGGCGGCGGCTCAATCTGCTGGTCGGCAATGTCCAACACTTCCTGAACCGTGTCGACAACAACGCCCATCTCTGTGCCGACGTTGACGACGATGATGCATGTCTCTTCCGTGTGCTCGGCCTCGGCCATGCCGAATCGCAGGCGGAGATCGATCACCGGGATCACCTTACCGCGAAGGTTCACAACGCCCTTGACATATCCGGGCATCTGCGGCACCGCGGTGATATCCATGATCTTGATGATTTCGCGGACCTTGAGGATCTCCAGGCCGTACTCTTCGCCGGCGAGCTTGAAGGTCAAGTACTTGCCCCCCAAGGTCGAGGCGCTTTTGCTCTGCTTCTGAGTCAAGGTGGCTTGTGCTGACATAGGTCCTTTACTCCCACAAGTGGCCGATGCTCGGCGCGGATTCCCACGCGTTCTACCGCCACGACATCAGTACGTCGCGCGGCCTGACTGACGTCAGATGTATCGACCCCAGTAGCGGGGGGATTGAGTCAAATCTCGCCGCATCAGGAAGACTGACCGCGAAGCCTCTTGAGGGGGGGGACACGAAGCCGCGAAAAGCCCTTCTATCAGGTGAGAAACCCTGTTGACCGGACGTACAGACCTTCAGGAACCATTCTGAAAGGATGTGCCCATCCGACGAATAATTCCGATAACTATCCCCTGGATTCGGGCACGTGTGACGTAGATCGGGCTCATGCTGGCGTTGGCTGGTTGGAGTCGGATTCTGGACCCCTCCCGGTAGAACCTCTTGAGCGTGGCCTCTCCATTGTCCAGCAGGGCGACGACGGTCTCTCCATCGCCGGCGGTCTCGCGCCGTTCAACAATAACGTAGTCGCCGTTACGAATGTGGTCGTCAATCATGCTGTTGCCACGGACCTGAAGGGCGAAGACCGTTCCGCGCGAGGCGAGGATCTCCGCCAGGTCGAGCATCTCCGGGTTCTCCACGGCTTCGATCGGGGCACCCGCGGCAATCCGCCCAAGCAGCGGCATCCGCACGGGCGTCCCTTCGTCTGGAAATGAGGCCTGGGGCGTCAACTTGACGGATCGAGCCCTATAGCGACGGGTCTTGAGCAGGCCCTTCTTGCGCAATGCGGCAATATGCTCGTGAATCGTGATCTTGCTCACGCCAAAACGGTCTGCCAACTCCTGGAGCGTCGGCGAGTAGCCATGATCTCGTTCATAGTCGCGAATCGAGGTGAGGATCGCCAGTTGCTTGGGTGTGAGTATCGGGTCGTTGTGGGCTTCACCGGCGGGCGACATGGAATACTCCCGTAGCTGGAGATGCGAGGGACAAACGACCAGACGCCAAGCCGCCTGCGGATTCAAATCCGCCTTCAGGTTGCCCGCGAATCGCATGTCATGACTCTGTAAGCGAGTGTCATCAGGCGATCCGTCCGAGGGGTCTTGTCCGAAGAGGAGCTTCGGATGGGTGCAAACCCCTCAGACGGGGCACGGAAGCGATGGCTTGCGGGCGGCATCGCTGAATATTCCCACATTCTTCTTCCCACCGGCACGAACGAACCACCCATGATATACTCAACAGAGGTTCGTACAATGTTAGGATACCTAAATATAACCTAACATGTGGTGAGCGTCAAGGAATTCGTCAGATTTTTCTGACCCGCCGACACGGAGTCGCTTCGGGGGTATGAGCGGTTAGGGGTATATGCCTCATATCCGCACTGTTGGCGGTATTCGCGACAGACGACGACGGACCACGACAAAAACCGTCATTTCCTTGGGAATTCGCTAGGTTTTCAGAGTTGTGCTTGTTACCGCTAATTGCCGTATTCGCGACAGACGACGACGATTGAAACCCTTCGCAGACGGTTCCCGGTACAACGCCCGGTACAACGCACGGTACAACGGAATCGGGGGGCGATTGCGCGCCGTCGGTCCCGGTCATCCTCAAGACAACGTTTTCCGATTGTGCATCGGCGTACACGTCCGGCAACCGGTTCACGGCTTTATGAGCTTCGGCGTCCAGCATGTCCGAATCCTGATATGTGCCGTCGGTCAGGGTCTTGGGTTTGTGCCGTGCAAGATACTGAGCGATTCGCAAATCCACGCCCAACCGACCAAGCCACGAGACAAACGTTTTTCGCAACGCATGGCGGTCTACGGTTCGCCCTCGATCATCGGCCACCGTCGGGATCCCGGCCCGCCTGCAATCCTTTATGAACGTCCCTCTCGTGGGCGTGGTCTTGAAGATGTGGTCGGTCGGTTTGGAATCCTTCGGCCGTATCGCCATCAATTCCTTGGCAAGTCTCCAGTGAAGAGGAACACGGTCCGCACGGCGTGCCTTGGTTGCTTCTTCACGGAGTTGCAGCAACGGCACGGCTTGGCCGTCCTTGCTCTTGAAATCGAACCAGACATCCCGCCATTGTAGTTGCCGCACTTCGTTGACACGCAGGCCAGACAGTAGCTGCACGGTATAGAACAGCTTTCTCGATTCGGCCGATGCGATCAGCCGGACGGCCTGTTCCGGCCATAGGGCGCGTCGTTTTCTCGTTGCCTTGCCGGTCAGCGTCTGGGCGTCTCGAATCGGGTTCGTTGCAAGCAGCTTGTTGACAACCGCCCATTTCCCCAACTGCGATGCAATGGTTCGGTAGTAGTTCGCCGTACCGGTGGACCGCCCCTCATGAACCAGGTCGGCCATCACCCTGTTTATCTTGTCCGCGGTAAGGTCGCACAGACGGGTCATCTCCGCCCGCTGAATTATCCGCCGCAGAAAAGCCAGTGACTGCCGGATGTATCGCCGTCCTGGTTTGTTCTGGCTTCGGTTCAACCGGCGCAGATGCCGGATGTAGTCCGCGATCACCTTTCGGATCGGCAAAACGGCATGCTCCAATTCCACGTCCACTAAGCCAGCCGCAAGGTGTGTCTCGCGTTTCACAAGGCCCTTGAGGAGTTCCGATGCGACGGCCTTGTCCGTAACGCGTTCGCCGTTCCGATTGCGGACAACGTGGCGGGTCTCGTGGCCGTTGGCGTCAACGTACTTGGCCCAGTAGAACCGCGCACGCAGCTTCCTACCCTTGCGTTTGACTATCGGCCTGTACACACATGGCATGCCGCTACCTCCTGCGTCGTCGCAACACCAACTCAAACCCGAGGGCATCGGCCAACCGTTCGGCCCGGTCCAGAGTCAATCCCGGCGTCGCCCGACGATTGCCCTTGCTTGGCTGAATCCCCCGTTCAAACCGACTAAGGGCCCCGGGATCCAGCCCCGCCGCCCGGGCTACTTCCGTCCTCGGGCCTTTGTTCCTCTGAAGCATCTTTCGCAACCGTTCTGTCAAAAGGACTTGTCTTTTCTTCATGGTCGCTACCCCACAAGCCAGATATCAACTGACCATATTATACTACACCGTGATATCTGGCACAAGCCCATAATCACAGTTCAAGGGCCCCCTCTGTTATGAGGTCCACCGGTATCTCCCCATCACTCCAAGGTGGAGGGCCGTCGCTGTCCCCCTCGGGGGCTTCGACGTCGATGACCGGCCCGGCCAGATGTCCGACGTCGGGGCGGGCGTACGGGTCTGGCGTTGCCCGGGGGCCGACGCCCCCTTCCTCGGGCCCCTCGGGGGTCTGGCTTGGTTCGGGCTGCGCCTGGGGGTTGTCTACGCTGTCTACACTTACACAAATGCCGAATTCCTTGGATTCTTGGCATTTGTGTAGACGGGTTTCCGAGGGGTTAAGCTTAAATACCCGAGTTCCCCGCCCCCGACCGCCGTTGTGATCGTCAAACGACCACACCCCCAACCCGGCCGCTACAAGGTCCATCAGGGCCGCTTCGGCATCCTCTGCCCGAGGGAATCGCCGCCCGCCCGCTTGCTGTAGCTGTCGGACCGTCGCCCGCCCGCCGTTCTTCTGGACGATCCGCAGGACGGCCGCCCTGTCGCCGTCCTCGTGGGCACTTTCCAGTAGGGCATAAACTCGCTTCGTTTCGCCACACCACCACTTGGTTACACCGATGGCTCGCCGCATGGCTTCGCCGCCGATTGCCGAGGGGTCGGATTCCCCTCGCGCCGACATCACCTCATTGAAGATGAGGGAAAGCCTTGGGGCCGTACATTCCAACTTTGCCCAAGGTCGGGCCAGGTCTTCATCAAGTGTTTGGGCTTCGGCGTTGTGTTCAGAGTAGAAGCCAACGAACATTTCCTTGGCCTCGGGGCTTAGCCGGATTCGCTGGGGGGCCGGTTCGCCTTGGGCGTTTACCCCGGGTTTCAGCCGGGCCAGCCGTTCGATGAGGTCCGCCCAATCGCTTTCAGTAGCCGGCGAAAT
This sequence comes from uncultured Planctomycetales bacterium, assembly GCA_964446835.1. Classification (GTDB taxonomy): domain Bacteria; phylum Planctomycetota; class Phycisphaerae; order UBA1845; family JAFGLZ01; genus CAYUQT01. The sequence goes on from CAYUQT010000022.1 coordinate 102,031, forward strand.
TGTCTCTTCGGTCCACCGCTTAGGAGCCCTTGGGGGGTAACTCAAGAGAAGCCTTGCCATCAGGCCGGACTCGCGGAATTCTTGCCCCATTGCCCGATCCAACGTCCCGGGCTGAATCGACCCGCAGACCGAAACCGCCGCCGATGGGACGTACAAGAGGGGGGGGACCCCTGTCCGTCGGTCGATGGTAATAGCTTCGCCGCCGTACATTTCAAGCCATGCAGAGGAATCCCCCTTGCCGTTCTTTGCGTATCGCCCAAAAGATGACAACCAACTATTGAGTTCATCCCGCAACAGCAGGACCCCCGTAGGGTTCGCCAGCAAGACGGGGGCCAATGCCTCAAGGGTACAGTCTGAAACAATGAACCGCCGACACAATGGGGCCTCGGGTTCGGTCGGTGGTTCGCCTTGTGACCGGGGATTCTTTCGCCACGCCGCCAGGTCGCGTTCATACACCGCTCTGACGATTTCGTAGTCGGCCATAGCTTTGGCGTGTTCTTTGAATAGCTTTGTTTGTAGAGCCCGCAGGGGCCTTGCAACCTCTCGCATCGCCGGAGTCTTCAGGCTTCCGCTCTGCCCGACCAAGCAAACCCATAGAACTGGCGGTTCGGTCCAAGACCGTTTTATGACCACCCGCCGGGTATTACCGATAAGAGAGCCGCAGATAGCCAAGGTGGGGAGTGCAAAATACTCTGGGGGACATCGCATCGCTTCGGCCCCTTCGATTACGAGTCGCCGTAGCGGGTCTGGCAGCAAGTTAACGGGAAACGGGATGTACTCGGGGGCCGCTGCCGCTGGCGTTGGTTCTGCCAGGGCCTCGCCGTGTTCCGTTCGCTTCCTGGCATCGGCAAGCCGCCGGGTTATCTCAGAATCGTTGTAAGCTCGGGGGAATGGGTGCGCCGTTGCGTACGCCCGGATCGTCGCCAGGGCCTCGGGGTCGCTCAAGCCGTAACGGACACACTGCCGGGCAGCCGCCAGCAATCGCCCCGAGCCGTCGGCCTCATCGCTCCGAATCGGAAGTTTCAGCATGGCCAAGAATGCGGCTTTAACATTGCCGCTCCCGGGGGCTTCGGTCTCGCCATTGCCGCTTTCGGTGGGGGGCCTCTCGGGTTCGGCCAGTAACGCCAACAACCAGTCGGGGGCTTCGGCAAGGGGAATGTCGGCGGGGTCGCTGGACAGCTCCCAAGAGTACGCCCTTCCGCTCAAGTGGGTGCTCGGAGGGGCGACGGCGTAGCCGCTCTCTCCTCTGGTGTCTAGCCCTTTGCCCAACTTCCCGGCGTTGCTGCCTACGGCATGGCCCTCGGGGAATTTGAAGTACAGATGCCTTCCGTTGCCGGTCAGGACCTCCGGCGTTGCCGGCAGGGTTCCATGCTCTTGAACTAGGTCGGACAAACTGTCCCCACCTTGGTGCCGGTCGTCGATGTCGATCACCAGCAAACCGCTCTCGGAGCCCGTCTTGATACCGATGTTCGCCTTCGGCCATTTGGTCCACCAATCGCGAATGACGGCCAGGTCGGTGGTCGCATCCTTGAGACCGTTTCTTGTCCTCGGGTGCTTGCCCACAGACTTGCAGTCGGTCATGCCACAACTACACCGGCCGCCATCGACACAATGCAACGGCAGGACAAGCCAGCCACGCTGGGCGTATTCTGCAGCAGCTTCCCACAAGGCATTGGTGGTCATACCGCACCTCCCGGCCGCAATCCGGCAACGTGTTCTTCAAGGTCTGCGATGCGGTATCGCACGATCTTCTGGGAGTATCGAACAGGTGGCGGTACTTGACCTCGCTGGACCATCCGCTCAAGTGTCCGCACGTTGACACGGAACATCGCAGCAACTTCCTTCGGCGTCAGAAACGGTGTGGGGCTTTCAGCCATTGGCCGCCCCCTCGCAGCCATCGGCGATCCAACATTCAATCTCTTCGCGACGCCAACGAATCGCGCGCCCAAGTCTCACTGGTCTCGGCATCGCACCACGTCGCACCATGTTCGAAACGTGTCTTTTCGAACACCCCAACATCCGCGCCAGCTCGCCAGTAGTCACTAGAAGCTTGTCATCCATGATCGCAACTCCATTTCTCGTCGGGCCGAACGTCGTTCAACCTCTGAATCAAATTGTGAGGGGGCGGACGCGGACGAAATTCACGATTTCGCATTTCGTCCGCCGAAAGTGGGGTGAAACGCAGAAAACGGTGGTTTACCAAGGGGAACGAAAGGGCAAGTTTCGGCGGACGAAATACAAGGGTCGCCAAAAGGGGTGCTATTTCGTCCGCCGCTCGTGGCGTTCAAACGCTTTTCGGAGTGCTTCTGACGTTGTGTCCTTCGGAAGCTCGCTTTCAAACCTGCATAGCAGCGTCTTCCATTGTCGGCGTCCACCTTCGGGGACGGATTCTTTTGCAATCTTCCGACAGACCTTCTCGATGCGCTTGTTGTGTGGTCTGCCGCGTTTGGCAAGTTTCCTTGCGGGCTTGCTTGTCTCTTGTTGTCGCATCATTTCCGCTCGGTCTCGCTCGCTTCCCTCGCGGTCCAAAACGCTTTTGAGGGCTTCCACAGCACCAAGTCCGCCGGAGAAAGCTCGAAGTTCGGACGGGTTCAATTTTACCAGTGAAGGCAGCAGGTCCGCCGTTGCGACGCGACGCCATCCGCCGACGTTGCGCGGTCTGGTCTTGTTCCACTTGTTGGCCGCTTCGGCCGCGTGGTCGCCCAGAATCCTAGACGCCTTGGATATGGGCACGGCGCCCAGGTTCAGGCGTGCCGCTTCTGACACGAGGATGTCGGTTGCCGTGCTGAAAGCCGCATAGATGCGGACTTGGCGTCCATCCGGCTTGCCGATATGGGCAAGGTCGTCGATCAGACGTTGCCATACGCGGATCGCTTGCCGCGGTGTTCCTGGAAGGGCAATAGGGCAGGACTTGGGCGCCGCTGTGGTGGAATGTTTCTTTCGCATCGTCGATCCTTTCGAGTTCGGGCCGCCGCCACGTGTCGCCGAAGGATCGAACGTCGGCACGTGGCAGCGTCGCGGTTTGCAAAGCCGCTACCCGAAAGATTCCGTCGTATTCTATCGCGTGGTCACTGTGGCCACCAACTCAACTTTCAATTGTTTCTGAAAAGACAAGAAAGTCATTCTAGATGCCGGGTGTTCGTTGTGGCCCCCAACCACAAAGCGGCCGGTAGGACCCTACCGATATTCGATACTTCCAGAGTCCGGTTATCATTGTTCTTTACCCTTCTTCAATATCGCCGTGCCGGTCAAATACAGTTCGTGGGCGGTCTTCACGATGGCCCCAGCGTTCTGATTGATGAGCCCCCTTGCATGGGCGCAGATCGAGCGTATCAGCGTGCGACGTCGCGAGGGCTTAACTCGTTTCACGTACTCCACGAGCCTTTGAAGATCGGTCGGGGTTCCGCTTGCTTCGCGCTCCAGGTCTTCACAAAGGCCCGCGTATCCGCTCTGGGGTGTGATCGGCTTTGCATGGTTGACACTTGGCGGGGGAATCCGTGTTGCTAGTATTTCGGCTTCGGGGCCCGCCGCTAGGACGATCGCGCTTTCGAAGTCCGAAAGGGGCTCTGAGACGTTCACGAGTGCGACGCCGCCGCCATCGGCAAAAACAACCGCGCCATTGCGGGGGTCTTCAAGAAGGATGCGGGCCGCGTGGGCGTGCGCCGCTTCATGGCAGCAAGTTCGCCACCGTTCGTCGGTGATAGGTTCAACCTTCATCGCGTGGTCCCCGACCGGCGGGGGACAGATTGGCGAGGAGTGCGCCAACCAGTTGCCCCCGCCCACAAAACGCCAGCAACGTCATCACCTCGCAAACGGCTGCATTTCGTACGGGTTGCCGCCGCTGGGGGTCGTCTTCAAAACGGGTTCGGGTGTATGTTCACCAAAGCATTGCCGCCATTCACGCCCGATGTCGGCAAGTCTGCGTTGTGCGCTCTGCGCCGTCTTCAGTCGATGCTTCAGAAATTCGACGTGCCCTGTGGCATCCTGTTCCTCGGCATCAAGCTCAGACCTCCGTTTATTCAGCTTCGTTAGGAGGGCATCGGCCTTGGCTTGGGCGTCGGTCGTTTCCTTCTCGAGCGCCGGTAGGGCGTTTACTTCGGTCTGTAACCTTGCCTCTTCGCGCACTCGCTCGATGTCTTGTCGCACATCGTCGGGCGTCCGACCGAATTCGTCGGCCAGCTCCGAAAGTTCGCGAAGTTCGGCATCGCTCAATTTCACCTTGGCCAACAGGGCGAGATACCGGCCCTTTGCCTTTGCTCTCGCCGTCCTTCTGAGGTCTACCAGTGTCTCAACTACGTCGATACTCATTACGAATCCTTTCTACGGGCGTCGCCCGCACTATGTTTACTGCCGGACATCCGACAGCCATTGCACCTGGTTTCTGCCTGCAACCGCCGGACCGCCCGCCGTGCCGCCGCCGCATCGGCAAGCATCGCCCGGCATTTCTCGACGGGCCCGCCCCGTCGGCCTTTGCCCGCTCGTGTTCGTTTGATCGTTTTCATGGGTCCTCGATGGCCTTCCTTGGCCCATTGTCGATCCGTCCCTTCAGAGGGTTACTTCCCCGTCGGATTCATCGCCCTGATTCGCTTGGCAAGCTCCAACGCCTCGTCCTCAGTCAATTGAGTTCGGAACAACTCCTGAGTCTCGCACGCTGACAGGTCGGTGTCCCCGTACACCCCAAGCATGATGCTGATGGGATGACGCTCCGGGCCGCTTTCACGCATCGCACCGATCCGATCCAACAAGGCCGTTTGTCTTTCACTCGTCATGCTCAATCCTTTCACTTTCGCCGGTCGCCCGGCTTGCCATAGTTCACGTCGCCACGCCGGCAACGTCTGTAATCGCCTCTGTACGGGTCATTCGCCACAAGCACGCAACACCCCGCCGCCTCGCATTGCCGCCGCCGTCCGGGCCAACACAAGTGCCGGCAACGCTTGCGGGGTCGGGTTCGTTGAATCGGCGTCCTCATTGGCGCGCCCTCCGATTGCCCGCTTTTGGGGCGTTGCCCGTTTGGGCGTCAACACAATTCGCGTTTTTCTTGGGAATTCGCGGTTTGTGTTTTGTGTAGACGCGTAGACATTGCGTAGAAACGGCCGTCTGGACCATTGCCAGGATGCTTGCCTTGAAAGCTTGGGGCAGATGGCCCCAAGCCTTGCAGACGGTCAAGAGTGATGGGTCGGTACAACGAGTGGTACAACGGGGATCGGAGTCATTCAAAAACGCCTTTGTTTTCGTGGTTTTCTTGGATGAGGCGCATTCGGGGGTATAATCCGCCTTTGTGGAACGCCGACTGACTCTCGAAAAACCGAAACGGCTGAGGCTCAAGCGCGATTTCGATCGGATCTTCGCCGCCCGATGCAGTTCCGCGGATCGCCACTTCATCCTCTACGTCGCGGCCAACGGTCTGGACGGCGTTCGGCTTGGGGTTCAGGTCAGTCGCCGCTTCGGGCCGGCCGTACGTCGGAATCGGGCCAAGCGGCTGATTCGTGAGGTCTTTCGTTCCGAGCAATGGGACCTGCCTGCGGGATTCGACTATGTCTGTATTCTCCGTCCCGGGTCATTGGCCGATCTGGAGCACTATCGCGCATCCTTTTGCCGCTTGGCCGGACAGGCGATCCGGCGCTGGCGAAAGACGTCGTCAGATCGGGACCCATCGTCGGACACGGGCACCCGCTCGTAGAATAGAGTAGAATCATCATAGGAGCCGGGTAACCGTCATTCGGTTGCCGGTATCACCGCGGAGGTCTCCGCATGATCCCTCTGGAGATACACGTCGAACGCGCACGCCGTCGGCTGTGGGTCAACCGTTGGCTCCGGCAACTCGGATGGACCCTGGCGGCAGCGTCCGCCGTGTTCGCCCTGACGGTGATCGTTGAACGATTGTGTCATTGGGGCCTGCCGCTCGGCAGCGTGGCCCTCGGGTTGGTCGGGATGGCTCTCGCGGGCTCGGCGGTATGGCTGGTGCTGACGGCCGACGATCGGACGGCCACGGCGCAGTCTCTGGATCAGGCGGCCGGCCTGCGCGAACGGGTTACCACGGGCCTCTACTGTGCCGGCAACGGCGAGCCGTTCGCAGCGAGCGTGTACGCCGACGCCGTTCACGCGATGGACTCCGTAAGCTTTCGGGTCAGCCTGCCGATCGTGTACCCGCGATCGTTCAGTTGGGCCATCGCATCCTGGGCGGCGGCGCTGATGGTGTTGGCGCTGTTTCCCTCATACGACCTTCTGGGTGTGCTGGCTCGCGAACGCCGTCAGGAGGACAATCGCAAGGCCGTCCAGATGACTCAGGCCACCGTACAGCGGGTCGTCGAGCGGTTGCAGCAGATCAAGGACCCTCAGATCCGTAACGAGCTTCAGCCGCTGGAGACCCTGAGCAATCAGAGTCCCGCCGATGCCAACGATGCCGACGCACTCCGCCGGGAGGCGATCAAGCGCCTCGATCGCCTGTCCGATCGTCTCCAGCAGCAGCGCGAATCGGCTCAGTACGATCAGATCGATGAGTTCAAGAAGATGATGCGCAAGTTGGAGAGCGATCCCCGTGCCGAATCACCGGTAGACAAGTTGCGCCGGGGGTTGGCAGACGGCGACTTCAAGGCGGCGGGTGAGGCCATTCAGCAGATGAAGGAACAACTCGCCCGCGCCAAGACCGAGAAGAACAAGGACGCCGTTGCCGAGATGCAGAAAAAGCTCACCCAACTGAGCAAGGAAATGGAGCAACTCGCCCGGCAGAATCGCCAGCGGCTTGAGGAGAAGATGCGGCAGATGGGGCTGAGCCCTCAAGATGCCAAAGAGATGCTCGAACAACTCTCCAAACGCGATCCGCAGTCGCTCAAGCAGGAACTCGAAAAGAAGGGACTGGACCCCGAGCAGATCGAGAAACTGATGCAACAGCTTCAGAAGACCCAGGGGGCATCCCAGAAGTGTGAAGGGGTGGCCGGCGAGCTGTCCCAATCGGCTCAGGCGATGTCCGAATCGTCGGACATGGAATCGGGTGAGGCCCAGGCGGGCCTGAAAGAGGCTGGCGAGCGCCTCAGTCAGATGGAGGCGGCAGAGCAGGAGATGAACGATCTCCAGGCCTCGATGGCCGAGCTGAACAAGAATCGCAAGGAACTCTCTGGAGAGGGGGGTGAGGGGAAGGACGGATCAGGGGAGGTAGACTCTGCCAGCGCCAACGGAAAAGGGGGCAGTGGGGCCGAGGGTTCCGGCGGTGGCATGGGCGAGAAGGGGCAAGGCATCGGAGGGACAGCAGAGCGGCAGGAGACTCCCACCGATTTCACTCCGGATCGCATCAAGGGAAAGCCGTCTCCCGGCAAGGTGCTCGCGGAGTTCTTTGTGGACGGTCAGCAGCTCAAGGGGCAGGCTCAGGCCGACTACGCCAAGGCCGCCGCTGTCGCTGCTCAGGAGGCCGGTGAAGCGGTCGATCGGGACCGCGTGCCTCGTCAGTATCACAAGGCGGTCAAAGAGTACTTCAGAGACTTCCAGACCGCTCAACCCACGACGCGCCCCTGAGACATCCTGCGTCGCGGCGGTCATCGGATTTCTTCAACCACGAAGGGGCTCTGCATGAAGGTTTGGCATCCGGGTCTGTGCAGCGAGGCGGGGCGAATCGGCGTTTGGATCGGCAATCGGGTCTTCATCGTGGTGCTCATCGTGTTGGGGGCGGGCTGCCGTCGCGACGCGGACGATGCGGTGCTCTATTGCAGCGCCGACGAGGAATTCGCCCGCGGCGTGGTCGACGAATTCCGCCGTGAGACCAACCTTCAAGTGAAGGTCCTCTTCGATACTGAGGCTGGCAAGACCATGGGGCTGGTCCGCAAGATCGAGGCCGAGAAGGCTTCGCCGCGGGCCGACGTGTTCTGGTCGGGCGAGGTCTTCAACACGATCCTACTGGCTCGCCAGGGGCTCCTTCAATCGTATCGACCCAAGACCGCCGAGGATATCGAGGCCCGATACCGCTGTCCCGAGGGCTACTGGGTGGGGTTTGGGCTTCGGGGGCGGGTATTGGCGTTCAATACCACCCTGGTCGCTGCCGATCGGGTTCCCCGGCGATGGGCAGATCTGGCCGACCCGAACTGGGCCAGACAACTGGTGATGGCCAACCCGCAGTTCGGCACGACTCGGGGGCATGTCTCGGCCATGTTTGCCTTGTGGGGCCCCGCCAAGGCCGGTGAGTATCTGGAACATCTGCGCAAGGGTGGCGTTCGAATCACCGACGGTAACGCCGCGGCCATTCGGATGGTCGGCAGCGGTCAGATCGCCCTGTGCATGACGGATACGGACGACGTGTGGGTGGCCAGGAAGCGGGGTATGCCGGTCGACCTGGTCTATCCCGAGATGGCCGAGGGACAGGGCACACTTCTTATCCCGAACACCGTCGCGATCCTCCGCGGATGCCGTCATCCTCAGGCAGCCGAACGGCTCGCAGACTTCCTGGTCTCGGCGAAAGTCGAGAAGATGCTGGCGCAGACCGATTCGCGAAACGTCCCCGTTCGCCCGGCCCTGCGGAAGGAACTGGGTATCACGCTTCCCGCCGGGGCGACGATCGGCTACGCGGCCGTGGCCGGCGCGATGAATGCGGCGATCGACAAGGCACGCGAGACCCTCCTGCGGTGAACCATTCTCTGAGCAACTCGGACGGAACTGCGTCTCAACCTCCCCATGTCGGCAGGGGGCACCGCCCGTCGTCTGAACGCTGGGGGCCCTACGGTGTGTGGCGGAGGGGAACGCTTGTTCTGGGGCTTGCCTTGTGGGCGGTGATAGTGGCTCTGCCTGCCGGCTGTCTGGTATTCTCAGCGGTTGCTCGACCGCACCCTGCGGGGGGATGGCACTTCACAGAGCGACAAATCCTCCTGCTGGGCAAGACCGCCGCACTGGCCGGCATCTCCACATGTCTGTCCGTGGCCCTCGCATTGGGCGTGCTGACGGCCATCGCGCGAAGGGCCGGCAAGACGTTTCCCCTTTGGATGGGCCTGCCGCTCTTGCTGCCGCCTTACGTATACGCCTTCGGTTGGAGCGGGCTTTGGGGACCACGCCTGACAGCACTTCTGGGGCAGGCCTCGGGCTGGGTACTGGCAGCGGGGGTATGGTCCGCCTGGGCCTGGCCGATTCCGGCCATGATCCTCTTCAGCGGATGGCAGCGGATCGGGATGGCGGCCTATCAGGCAGCCCTTCTTGAGACCGGGCACGCCGTAGCCTTCCGTCGTGTGGCCTTAGAGGTGCTCGCCGGACATCTCTCGACGTCGTGCGTCCTGTTGTGGGTCCTGTTCATGATCGAGTATAGCGTGCCGCATGCCTGCTCGATCCAGGTCTATTCGACCGAACTCCTGGCGTGGGCCCAGGTATCTCGCGGTGCGATGGACGTCGTGTGGCCGTCGATGCCCGCCGTGGTGCTGGTCGTGGCGGTGGCGGCCTACGGGTGGTTCCGATGGGGGGGATGGGGCCGTGACGACGATCAACAGGATCCCCCGCCTCCCTATGCAGGCAAGGGCTATTGGCCGGGATCGATCGTGACAGCAGCGATCGTTCTGCTGACAACGGTTGTGCCGCTGCTGGCGCTGGTCGTCAAGGCGGACGGATGGCAGGGCTTTGTGCGCTTCTGGGATGTCCACGGCGATGATCTGATCGACTCGTTCATTCTGGCGGCGGCTTCCGGGGTCATCGCAGTCTGGATGGGAGTCGTTCTGGACAGCGGCGTGCGGCGTCGTTGGGTGAGGGGCTTGATCGTCGCAAGCACATTTCTTTGGGGGCTGATGCCCCCCGGCATGGTCGGGCAGGCGATGGTGCTGACATACCAGAGGCTGCCGTTGGTGTATGATCACTTTCCGATTATGGTCTTGACGGAGATTTCGCGGTGGGGTTGGATCGGGTTTCTGGCGGCGCTGCTCGTTCGACGTTCGACCCCCCGTGTCCTGGTCGAACAGGCCCGAACCGACGGCGCCGATGAGGGAACCGCCGGCCGAGCGGTGGGTTGGTGGATGCACTGGCCGGTGGTGGCGTTCGGGGCGGCCCTGATCGCGGCGATGTCCCTGGCGGAAGTGGCGGCCATGTCGATCGTCCGTCCGCCGGGGGTCGGCTGGATCGCCCTGACGCTGATGGAGAAGTTCCACCGTCTGGAAGACCAGATGGTTGCCACCATCAGTATCATTCTGGCGGCGGCACCGTTGCCGGCCCTCGTGCTGGCGATGGCGTGGCGCCGTCGTGCGTGGGTCAGAAACGCCGGCCGCTAGGGTCCCGACACCTGGCGTTCACCGGCGATCAAAGGCCAGTCGCTTCCGGGATGTAAAACGAGAAGGGGCGCATGCTGCCATAGGGATCGCGAAGGCTTCGATGCTGAACGACGACCGAAACACCAGTGGCTGCAGAACCGGCCGACGCCCACATCGGACGGTGGATCGCGCGCGGGCGTGGGGGCGTGGCTGCTTCCTGTTCTCGGTGGTGACTGCGGCCTCGGGGGGCTGTGGCGACGGCGGGGTAAGCCCGGCGGACGTCGTGGGCATCTTCGGTGAGACGGGGTTGGGACAGGGTGAGTTCAGCTATCCCCGCGCGATCGCAATCGGTCCGGACGGACGGGTCTTCGTGGCCGACAAGACCGGCCGGGTTCAGCGTTTCGACCCCCAGGGGCGCTGGCAGTGCCAATGGTTCATGCCCGACTATTCCGCGGGCAAGCCGACGGGGCTCACGGTCGATGTGCAGGGGCGGGTGTATGCGGCCGACACCCATTATCATCGGGTGATCGTCTTCGATGGCGACGGTCGCGAGATCCGGCGGTTCGGCTCCCAAGGGCGCGGTCCGGGGCAGTTCGAATTGCCCACGAAGGTGGCCATCGATCGCGACGGGGTCCTCTACGTCGGAGAATACGGCGGGAACGATCGGATCAGCCGCTATACCTCCGAGGGGCAATACCTTTCGTCCTTCGGCGGACCCGATGCCGGGGCGGCGGCGCTGTCGCGTCCGTCCGGGCTGGCATTTGACGAGAATCAGGTGCTGTGGGTGGCCGACACGTGCAACCATCGCGTCTGCCGCTTCGACCGATCGGGGAAGTTTCTGGGCACCTTCGGGTCGCTGGGCAAGGCCCCCGGATCGTTGAGTTACCCGCACGACATCGTGATCGGCCCGGACGGAACGCTGTGGGTGTGCGAGTTCGGTAACAACCGTATCCAGCGTTTCGATCGGACGGGGCGATCGCTGGGTATGTGGGGCACTCCGGGGCGTCGGCCCGGACAACTGGCGTATCCCTGGTCGATGGCGATCGGTAGCCCCCGTCGTCTCTATATTGTGGATTCGGGAAACAATCGTGTGCAGATTGTGTCCATGTAGCATCGCGAGTCCTGCCGGGCGCCGGATGAGAACTCGCACGAACGGGGTGGGCGGACGTTCCGCCTCCACCGGGTGAACCGGATCATGCTTCGTTTCTCCTTCGAGCGGCCCGAGTGGCTGTGGCTGTTGCTGATCGTCCCCGTGGCGATCGGTGCGCCGCTGCTGTTTCGCTCGATGGCCTCGCTGCCGGCCATGCGACGCTACATGGCGCTGACGGTTCGGGCCCTGCTGCTCGTGGCGATCATCCTGGCGATTGCCGGTACGGAGTGGGTTCGGGAGAACCGCAATCTGGCGGTGGCCTTCGTCGTCGACCGCTCGCGGAGTATTCCGGATCCGCTGCGTCTGGCCCAAGAGACCTTTCTCCGTGAGGTCAACGCGACGTCGAATCGTCCCCGCGACGACAAGGCGCTGGTCATCACCTTCGACGGCAAGAGTAACATCGAACAGCTTCCGATGCGGGGCGTGTTCGTGGATCGCCTGACCGCGCCGGGCGATCCGGATCACACCGATCTGGCCCGGGCCATTCGCATGGCGATGGCGACGTTTCCCGAGGGGATGGCGCGGCGGATCGTCCTGCTCAGCGACGGCAACGAGAACGCCGGCGACGCCCTGACCGAGGTGGCGGTCGCGTCGGGTGCGGGGGTCGGCGTCGACGTGATCCCGATGCGCTACGACTATGAGAACGAGGTGGTCTTCGAGCGGCTGGTCGTGCCCGCCGGGGCCAATCGGGGCGATCGTGTTCCCGTGCGGCTGATCCTGCGATCGAACCGGTCGGCCACGGGCACGGTCGTGCTCTATCACAACGACCAGCGGATAGGCGCTACCCACGAGACGCTCAAGCCGGGCATCACCTCGCTCGTGCGCGAGCTCACGCTGAATGCTGCCGGAGTCCATCGCTTTGAGGCGCGTTTCGAGCCGGACCGGCCGGATCAGGATTCCGTGGCCCGAAACAATGTGGCTCGGGGCTTCACCGTGGTGCAAGGGCAGGGGTCGGTGCTTCTGGTGACCTCAGAACCGCCGTGCGATGCACCTCTGGAGGCGGCTCTCAAGAAGGGGGGGGTGGACGCACGGATGCTGCCGATCGACTCAGCTCCGGACGATCTGCTGGGGCTCCTCGAACACGACGCCATCGTCCTGGCGAACATCGCTGCCGATCGCTTCACGGAGGATCAGAAGAAACTCCTGGCCGCCTACGTCCGGGACATGGGCGGCGGGTTGATTATGACGGGCGGCAACGAGGGCTTCGGCGCCGGCGGGTGGCTGGGTTCACCCGTCGAAGACGTCATGCCTCTGAAGTTCGACGTCAAGCAGCGAAAGCAGATCTACCGCGGGGCCCTGGTGCTCATCCTGCACACCTGCGAGATGCCTCAGGGCAACTACTGGGCTGAGGAGATTGCGATCGCCTCGGTCCGCACGCTGAGCACGATGGACTATTTCGGTCTGATCGCCTTCGGCTACCAGGGTGGAACCCAATGGGAGATCCCTTTCGGCCTGGCCTCGGGCAAGGAAGGCATTATCACACAGATCCGCAAGATCAGTAACCGGATCGGCGACATGCCGGATTTCGGCACGTCGATGGAGATGGCCTACCAGGTGTTGAAGCAGGTTGTAGACGCCGCTCAGAAGCACATCATCATCGTCAGCGACGGCGATGCATCGGCGCCTTCCTCATCGCTGCTGAGCAACCTTAAGAATGCTCAAATCACGTGCACCACCGTCGGGATCGGATTCGGGGCGCACGTGATGGAACAGACCCTCAAGGACATCGCCGAGGCGACCGGCGGCCGATACTACGCCGTCAAAGACCCCCAGAAACTCCCGCAGATTTTTGTCAAGGAGGCCAAGGTGGTCCGCCGTCCGCTCATCCGCGAGGCTCCCGAAGGGTTCAAGCCGAGGCTGCGATCGGCCATGCCCGAGATCACCGCCGGTTTAACCGACGCAGACCTGCCGCCGCTGATGGGGCATGTCCTGACCACACCCCGATCGACTGCAAGCGAATTCAGCCACGTCTTGATGGTCAGCGACAAGGAGGACCCCCTGCTGGCTGTACGTCAGTGTGAGTTGGGGCGCAGCGTCGCATTCACCGGCGGCTGGTGGTTGCGATGGGGACAGCCGTGGCTGACATGGGATAAGTTCGATCGCCTGTGGGCGCAGACCCTGCGATGGGCCATGCGGCAGGCGCAGGAGGCCGATTTCGAGGTCTCAACCCGCGTGACCGGCGACGAGGGCCGCATTGTCGTCGAGGCGGTCGACAAGGATGCGGCCTTCCTCAACGGGCTCAGCATCGCAGGGTCGGTGCTCTCCCCTGACCTGAAGAGTCGGGCGGTTCGTCTGGAGCAGACCGGGCCGGGCCGGTACGAAGGGCGGTTTCCCGTCTCCGGCGACGGCCACTACGTGGCCGCTCTGAACTACCAGACGCCCCGTAACAAACGCGGGTCGATTCGCACGGGGGTGTCGGTGTCCTACTCGCCGGAGTACCGCGACCTGGGCACCAACGAGACGCTCCTTTCCCTCGTTGCCGATCGGGCCGGCGGAAAGGTCCTCGAGTTCGACCCTCTCAAGGCAAACGTCTTTCGACGTCCCGTCAAGCCGTCGGTTCAGCGGATGCCGATCTGGTCGTGGATCGTGGGCTGGTGGGTGATTCCGCTCCTGCTGACGGACGTCGCCACCCGACGGCTCGCCTCGACCGTTGCGATATCCCTCGTCCTGGAGGCCCTCGTGCTGATCTGGCTGTTGGGGGCGGCGGGGCTGTGGGCGTCGGGATGGGGTTGGTGCGCAGCGATCCTGATTGCCGAGGCGATCGGATGGGCGGTTCGGTGGCGGTCAATCCCGCGGGTCATCGAGGCGGTAACCTCCGAACTCCGAGGGCTTCGCACCTCCGAGGCGGCGGAACAGTCCGTGACGCGGCTCAAGACGGTTCGAGAGAAGATCCGCGAAGAACTCGCTGAGCGGGCGACGACACCCGCGTCGGAGCAGGCGGCCGATGCAACGACACGCTTCGATGCCGGCCAGACCGATCACGCTCCGGTTGGCGACCTCGATCAACTCATGGGTGGGGCCGGCAGCCTCGGATCGGCCGATGATGCCTCTACCGCCTCCGACAAGGCAGGACAAACCACCGAGGGCCAGCAGGGCGAGTCGACAACCTCACGACTTCTCCGTGCCAAACGACGGGCCAAGACGGATCGCCCGGAAGATCGCCGCTGATTCCTCACCGTATCGGCAGCCGACGAGAAAAATCCGGCTTCGGGCAGCGGCAGCCACCTCTTCGCCATGCTCAAAACGTTCGATCCGCCTGACTATCCCCGTACAATTGCCTTGCGAATCGTCTGCCGGTTGATGCGATCCTCGTCCGGCACATAGTCGGTGTACGGTCCCGTCGACGCCTTGATGACTCCCACGCGGCTCTCCACCACCTCGGGGTCGGTAATATCTCGCTTGTAGAGTCGGCTCGAAGCGATCACGTCGTTGGGATAGGTGAAGTTGCTCAGCGTGGCCAGTTCAATCAGAATGCCCACGCCGATCGCCGACTCCAGCATGCCACCGACCCAGCAGGGGATGCCGTTCTCCGCCGCCAGGTCGTGAATTGCCTTGGCCGTCGTCAACCCGCCCACCCGTCCGGGCTTGATGTTGATCATTCGGCAGCTCTTGAGTCTGATCGCCTGCTGGGCCGACCAGAGGTTCCTCAGGCTCTCATCGAGGCACACCGGTGTTTCCACCTGTCGTTGAAGCTCGGCGTGGTCGTTCAGGTCTTCGTTGCAGAGCGGTTGCTCGAACATGGCCAGATTGAGCTTGTCGAGTTCCTTGAACAGGGGCAGATCGTCCAGCGTGTAGCCGCTGTTGCAGTCGACATGGAAGGTGAAGTTCGGCCAGTGGCGGCGGACCGCACGGACCACCTCGATGTCCCAGCCACGGCGGATCTTCAGCTTGATGCGGGGATAGCCACGGCGGATCGCCTCGTCGATCTGCGACAGCAGGATGTCGAGCGAGTCTTCCACACCGAAATCGTGCCCGGAACTGATCTCGTCACGCTGCCCGCCCAGAAGCTTCCTCAGTGGGACCCGCTGACGCTTGCTCTCCAGCGCCCACCAGCACAGGTCACACCCGGCCTTGGCGAAGCTGTTGCCGCGAAAGCGGCCGAGCAACTCGTTGAGAAGTTCAGGCGTGCTCCAGTCGCGACCGACGATCTTCGGCGCCAGCACACGCTCGATGGTGTGGGCGACGCCCCCGGCCCACTCGTTGCAGTAGGTGGGTTCGGCCAGAGGGGTCGTCTCCACCCAGGCCGACAGGTCTCCACTGTGACATTTGATCAGCACCGATTCGATGTCGGCGTCTTCTCCATAGGCGGTTCGCCATGGCTTGATCAACGGAAGCCGTACATGATGGATGTCCATCTGGTCGATTCTCATGGCAGTGCCTCCAGGGGGTGATCTCCAAAAGCGGTATTCTACCGACACCGCGTCGGGCTGAAATCTCAATTCTGCCGTCTTCGCTCGATTCCGATCGAAGCACGGGCGTCAGGGCTGGGACCCCTGAGCGGAGAACTCGCAGTGGAGGATGTAGAAAAGCCTCCAGCCCGCCTTCGGCGCAACGCGCACCGAAGGCGGGCGATCAGGCAATCCGTGGGCAACGCACCCACCATAAAGAATATCGATGGTATACTATGGTGCTGCGGTGACGCGCCGTCCGTGTACGGCCGACTATCGGAGTCGCCGTGGTCTTGACCAGAGAGAAAGGGCCCCCACCAGCGACAGCAGGACGGTCGCCGGTTCCGGTACTATCCCTCCTGCGCCCGCTCCTTCCTTGGACCAGCCGATGTTGTCGATGACCAGGGCGTTGGCGTAGTTGTTGTGCGCCAGGTTCAGGATCTCGACTCGGCTGATCAAGGGCGTGTCCATATCGACATGAAAGAAGGTTTCATAGTTCTGTTTCGAAGGATTCTTGTCCCACAACCAGGAATTGACAGTCTTATCGCCCAGCAAGTTGCCGTGGTCGTCGTACAACGAGATCTTCAGCCGATGTTCATTGCCCTGGATCCCCATCCCCAGAAAGGCTCCGACACTGGAGACGGGATCATCAAAGAGAATGGTGAACGGGCTGCATGTCAGGTCGTTATCGAACTTGCCATAGACCTTGTCGCCGTTCGGCATGTACGAGCCGTCGTAACCGGTGAGGTTCTCAATAGTGCTGCCGCCTTCTCTGGCAATTCCCGAGAGCTTGGCATTCTTGCCGTTGGCCGTATTCAGAAACGATACTCCGAATTCCTTCTCGTACTGGTTCGAGAGCTTCGTTCCGTCCGCCAGATCGTTAAACGTAATCAGCCCGTCCGTTGAGCCCGTGAACTTCGCATAGTCGCTCACGAGGTTGGCGAACGTGCTGTAGTTCTTTCCACCGTTGGTCTCATCAAACCAGATCGTACCGGCAGAGGCAGACGTGACGACGACGGCAGTCATCAGACAGGACAGAAGAAAAGTCGCGTGGCGCAGACCATGGGCGCGCATGTATCAACCCCCCTATAGAATGTGACCGAGAATCCAACCTTTTGACGCGACCTTCCCTTCCATCCGTGAAATACGATATCGCCGTAACCAGCGTCAAATTTTTCACACGGACACTTTGAAAAAAACCGATAGTGCTTGTTTTCGGACAGCGGATTCTCCGTGTCCGCATATCTCATTGGGTCTTCGGCGGTGCTGCCTGAGGAGAGCCTGCGATGGGAAGCACGACGCACGGTCGACAGGAGTTCTGTGTTCTCGGTACGCCCTTCTGTGGTCTTTCGTCTTTCGGCGCCAGTGGACAGACACGGAGGAGTTGCTACAATACTCACTACCATGAAGCGCCCGACGGCGTTTCGGGGGCGGTTAGCTCAGCTGGCTAGAGCGCGTGCTCGACACGCACGAGGTCACAGGTTCAAGTCCTGTACCGCCCAGT
>CAYUQT010000023.1:0-115296 GCA_964446835.1 uncultured Planctomycetales bacterium
CTTGTCGAAGGACCGGGTCGGGACGACCCGGCTCGGAGGATGCGTTGGAACGGTGGCGAGGGGATTCTGCCGTCCCTACGGGACTCGATGGTGAGATGGGGCGAGGATCCCAGCGATGAATCGCTGGGCTAGTGTCGGTTGTGCCTACGGCACATGCCGCGTGGTCGCGCGAACCGTGGGATTGTGGGAGAAGAGTGGGAAGCTTGTGTAGAGAACCGGGTCGGGGACGACTCGTTGTTCTGCACAAGTCCCGGCAACCGTGTTCTGGGGTGTAAGAAACGGGGTACCAAGCTCCAGGCAACCCTCGTCTTCAGGCTCTCTGGCCGGGCAGGGCGGAGAACTCACGGCCTTGATTCGTTGGCTGTCCCACACCCACGCGATGCGCTGGCATGTTGCCCATCGGTCGGTGGGCCGCGGAGACCTGTACCAGGGTCGTTTCAAGAGCTTCCCCGTTCAGCAGGACGAGCATTTCCTGACCGTCTGCCGGTACGTGGAGCGCAATGCCCTGACGGCCGGTCTCGTGGACCGGGCGGAAGACTGGCGATTCGGCAGCCTGTGGGCGAGACTGCAGACAGGCACGCCCGCGGGGACTCTCCTGGCCCCATGACCCGCGAATCGCCCGGCGGATTGGGTCAAACAGGTCAACGAGCCGCTAACGGCCAAGGAGTACGAGGCGAATGGCGTTTGCATCGCCGGAGCCCGCCCTTACGGACAGGAACCATGGCAGCAGCGGACGGTCCGAACCCTGGTACTCCAGCATACAGTCCGCTCCGAGGGATGCCCCCGGAAGAGAAACTAGCTGCGTCCCCGTTTGGACCCGTCCCCGTTTGGTCCCCCGATTCTCACCCTGATGATCGTCTTCGAACAAGCCCCCTCAGCTACAAGCGATAGATGAATGCGTCTTCGATCAGCTGCCCATTGATGACATTCTTTGAAAACCTGATGTGGCTGATTCCCGGGTCCGTCCTGATCGCGAGCCTCAGCAACTGGATCAACGGCGCGTCAGGCATGGCAACCACAACATCGCCGAGGGAAAAGGGCAGTTCCTCTTTCACCTTTGAAAGAGCTTTCTGAATTTCCTTGTAGGCGGCCTTCGGGCCCTGTGCTGTGAGACTGGGAAGAGACAACATCAGCCTCCAGCTCTCCTTGTCACTGAAGTAAACCCATGTCGCGGCGTCCACTTTAACGCCGGCAGCGTCCAATTGCCGAAGGAGTTGTTCTCCGCCCTTAATGAGGCGCTCATCGAGTGTAGTAGCTACCATCTTCTTCTGATCCACGAAAGAACGCCGTTCGTCCTCGACACGCAAGCGGAGTAGAGTTCTCTCGCTTGAACGTCAGATATACTCGGGGCGTATCTTGCGGATTCGTCCCAGTCCTTCACTATTGCCCAGTTGAGTTCCAGCGTCTTGTTCAGCTTCGCGTCGCTGGTCAGACTCGGCTCGAGCCCCGCCGTCTTGACCAACGCCTCCAAATCGTGGCTCCACGCCTTTTCGGCCAGCTTCTTGTCCGGGAATTCATAGCGTTTCGTCTGTTTTGCGATACACGCCTTGAGAGCACACTCCACTGCGTAGCCAACCAGGTAGTAGGCTCCAGGATAGTGGCCGAGCTTCAACAACGATGCCGCCTCCCTCTCCCGAAGACGCGATATGCTTTGAAGATCCTTCCTGTTCAGAGACGTTGGGGATTTCACTCGTGCGGCGCTTCCGGTTCTATGACTGTCGTCCTAGCTCAACTTCTCTGACGTGCCGGTGTCAACCCTGCTCGCTACGCCGTCAACTCATTTCCTACCAGGATCATACATGCCTGGGGTGGTCAGTGGCAAGTTGCCTACGACTCAATCGCGGACCTCCCATCGGCGTTTCGGCTTGCCTCAGACGCCGCTCTGGCCCACAATAGTGCGTTTTCGAGATCGTCCCGAATATCAAGAGGTGGGTGCTTACATGCGTTGGAGCAAGTTCTTTATCCCAACAACCAAGGAAGTCCCGGCCGATGCCGTCGTCGTCTCGCACCAGTTGCTGGTCCGGGCCGGCTTCATCCGACAGCTCACCGCGGGCGTTTACAGCTATCTGCCGATGGGGTATCGCGTCCTGCGAAAGGTGGAACAGATTATCCGCGAAGAGATGGATGCCGCCGGCGGAATCGAACTGTTCATGGGGGCCATGCACCCCATCGAACTCTGGCAGCAGACCGGGCGCGTCGAGGCCATGGGTGATACCCTGGTTCGACTGGCGGACAAGCACTTCCGAAAAGGCACCGTGCTTGGCCCGACCCACGAGGAGATCATCACCGACATCGCCCGCTCGTACATCAACAGCTACAAGCAACTGCCGGTGAACCTCTACCAGATCCAAACGAAGTTCCGCGACGAAGAGCGCCCCAAGAGCGGCGTCCTGCGAACGCGCGAGTTCCAGATGAAGGACGCTTACAGCTTCCACGCCTCGAAGGAAGGCCCCGGCGGTCTCGATGAGACTTACAAGGTGATGTACAACGCCTACTGCAAGATCTTCTCGCGTTGCGGCCTGAAGTACACCATCGTCGAGGCCGAGAGCGGCCCCATCGGCGGCGACGCCAGCCACGAATTCATGGTCGAAACCGACGCCGGCGAGGACTGGCTCGTCCAGTGCGCCGGGTGCGGCTATGCGGCCAACGTCGAGCGGGCGGTCGGCGCCCCCATCGCCTCGTCGGTGCCGCCCCATCCGCTGCCGACCGTTCAGGAGGTCCATACGCCCAACCAGCGAACCATCGATGAGATCAGCGGTTTCCTCAAGCGGCCGCCGACCCGCATGATCAAGACCCTCATCTTCAAGACCGCCGACGGCAAACCGCTTGTGGCCCTGGTCCGCGGCGACCACGAGATCAACGAATCCAAGCTCCGCCGAGCGGCAGGCGTGGCGCTCGAAGGACTCGCCGATGAGGCGACGATCCGCACGCTGACGGGTGCGGAGGTGGGTTTTGCGGGTCCGCAGGACTTGCAGGGGCGTGGCGCCCGCATCATCTGCGATCAGGCGGTCTCGGTCATGCACGATGCCGCCAGCGGCGCCAACAAGACGGACTACCATGTGACCGGCATCGAACCCGGGCGTGACTTTGCCCTGTCGGAGGTGGCCGACATCCGCAACGTGGTGGCCGGCGATTCCTGTGCCAAGTGCGGCGGCTCGATGGCCTTCAAGAAGTGCATCGAGGTCGGACACGTTTTCAAGCTCGGGACCAAGTACACCCAGGCGATGAAGGCGACCTATCTGGACGCCGACGGCAAGGCCCAGCTCTCGATCATGGGGTGTTATGGTATCGGCCTGAACCGCATCCTGGCGGCCGCCGTCGAGATCAGTCACGACGACGCCGGGATCATCTGGCCGATCAACATCGCACCTTATCACGTGCTGATCGTGCCGGTCGACGTCCGCGACGATCAGGTGCGGCAGGCCGCCGAGTCACTCTATGGCGAGCTGACGGCGGCCGGCGCGGAGGTGCTCCTCGACGACCGAGACGCCCGCGCCGGGGTGAAATTCAACGACGCCGACCTGATCGGTATTCCCATTCGCGTAACCATCGGGAAGCGATCACTGGCCGAGGGCTTCCTCGAGGTCAAACTCCGCTGTGGCAAGGACGTCCAGAAGGTGCCCGTTGCCACGGCGAAGGAGACCATCCTTCAGATGCGACAAACCCTTGGGGGCCAATGCACACCATAAACCGGGAGCCCGTGACTTCACGCGCGAGTTCTTTCGGTTCAGGCGGGACGAACGGACGTGGCCCCAATCTTCTACTGGCAGGGGAATTCGGGAATACGCCGAAGGCCTTGTCGAGGCCTTTTGTGGTCCGTATGATTAATCAGGAACAGGCAACAGCATAAGAAGAAGTGATAGTGCGGAGAGTGACGTAACTAGTATAGTCGAGTGCATGTTAGGTATTCATCTCTGATCGGTCGTAGACCCGATGCGGGATCGGGCGAATTATCACATCAGAGGGAAGTCGGAGGAAACATGTTTCAGTATGTGTGCCGTCGTGATTACAGGACCCGGTCGGGGTTCACATTGATCGAGCTCCTGGTGGTGGTGGCGATCATCGCCCTGCTCATCTCGATCCTTCTGCCGTCTCTGGGACAGGCCAGGGCGCAGGCGAGGACCTCGCTGTGCAACTCCAGGATCAGCCAATTGTGCAAGGCGTTGATTCTGTATGCGAATGACTATGAAGAAACCCCGCCGTTCCTGGGCCTTGGCTACGAGAACTTGGGACTGCATCTGGACTACACGGCACCGGGTAATCTGGGAATGACCAACAGGTTCTGGGCCGAGCACGAGAAGTGGTTGATCCCCCGCATCCCCACCATCTGGGACCGGAATGAGGCCGACTGGGAATCCCTAACCAACGGCGAGGCCAAGGTCCGTAACGGCCTCCTATTCAATTACGCGAAGTTCGAGACCCTCTACCGCTGCCCGGAGTTCGAACGAATCCCGAACAAGGAACAAAACGCCTTCAACTACACCCGATCCATCCTCGGACGGCGGACGCTCAGCGGCATCATCGACGAAGACCGAATAGCCTTTGGCCTTGAACCGAAGACCCTGCGGCCTGGGCCCATCATGAAGATGAGCGCTCTCTGGGCCCCTGCGTCGATGTTCATGCTCTTTGACGAGCAATGGGACTTTCACGTCGCCGGGAACTACAATGGCGATCCCCAGAAAGGCATCATCAAACTAAAGGATCAATGGTTCTGGATGGGGGCAGACTCCATTCACGCGATACTCGCCGACGGCTTTGGCGACTACCATGGAAGCAAGGGCAAAGACATTCAGAACAACCTCATCAATGAGTCCAGGTACTCCAGCACCGCGTGCTATGACGGGCACGTCGAGATGCTGCGCGACCCGATGCCAGGCCGAATCCTGGAACTGACCGATCTCGGCTCGGTCGGCTCACTTGTCGGAGAGGCAACGAAGTTGTTCGCTCCATTCCTTCGACAGGTGTTCGCCCAGCGAGGGTATGACGTGAACGTGATGGCCATCGTGAACGCGTTTCTGGGGACGGGTTAACGACCACGGAGATAGGAACCGAACGGCGGTGTTCCGAGTCCTCTCGCGAGCGAGCCATCTCTCGAACACCGAAATCTATCGAGGGCCTGAGACATGGAAACATGATCTCAGGTCCTCCTGGTTTCTGGACTTGCGGGGCTGGGAGACGGTACCAGGGCGATAGCCCTTGTTCTGGTTGGTGGATCACATCGACATGGGCCTAGCCGGGCAGTGCCCCGACCGGGTTGGGCCTGGGAAAGCCAAGGCCTGTCCATTCCGGCTCCGCGGGTTTTGGTTTTGGCTTCGTCTTCGGCTGCTCCGAGGCCTCGACCGCGGGCACGACGCTCAGTTCATGGGCGATCGCCCGTTCCAGACAGATCGGCAGCGCGATCAGCCACCAGAACATCTCACAGTAGAACCGGCTGACGGTGAGCCCACCGACCAGGAACGCGAACAGCGCCGTCTCGAGCCCGAAGACATCCAGACGCAGGTATTCCAGCGACGGGTTGTTCCGAATCAGGTGCTTCATGCGGTTGATCTGCGAGAAAGACCCGACGACGATGGCCAGGAACACGACAATCCCGAAGAACCCCAGCTCGGCCATGCACAAAACAAACGTATTGTGCGCGTCGATCGGAAACTGGACCGGCGGATAGTTTCCGATCAACCGAGTGAAGTTGCCGATCCCCACGCCCAGCGGATTCTCCTGCCACATGGCCCAGGCGGCCTTCCAGGTCGGAATTCGACCGCTCGTGACGATCAACCCCTTGGAATTGCGCACTTCCTGCGACTCGGCCTCAAACGTCGAGGGGATCGTCGCGATACGCTCCCAGAAGCCCTCATCCGTCAGGGAATACGCCCCGATCGCCCCCAAGACGCCAAGCCCCACCAGATGCCCCCGCCAACGGATCGGGACCTTCCAGAGGGCGTACAGAACTCCGGCGATGATCGCCGTCATCGCCGACCGTGTTCGCGTCAGGATCAGGCCGTTGCACGTCAACCCTGCGATCACCACCAACACGCCTTTCACCCACCGACGATGCTCGCTCAGAAGCATCGCTCCTATGAGCGGCAGCATCGCGACGAAGTGAATGCCCAGCTCCGGGGCCCGATCGAAATCCGGACCGCCGATGTTGTTCAATCGACCGTCACGAAAGCTCGACGGACCGGCCGTGTACGACAGATACCCCAGGTGGAACGTCCCGATGATCAGCGCCCAGATGACGACCCGGTAGCCTCGCACATCGTTGACCACGTGGGTGAACAACAAGACGAGAAGGAGAACCTTGGCCATCTTGTCCATCTGCTTGTAGCTCGTCGTGCAAGGGTCCGCCCCCACGAACATACTGATCCACATGATGCCGACGAGAATGACAAACAGGATCTCCTGCCGATGCCAGAACTGACGCCCCCATCGCCCCCGATGCCAGTTGACGAAGAAGCCTATGCCCAGGAACAGTGAGGCAACGAAGCAGTACCGCTGACCGATCCAGGCGATCGGCCGGGTCCACCAGGCCATCTCCGGATACGTGAAGTAGGTCATGATGTAGACGAGCAGCCCCATCAGCGGATAGCGCAGCGACCCCACGCATCCAGCAACATAGGACAACGCGAACACGATGGTCGTCAGCGGAAGCATCTACAACACACACTCCGGAACGGCCGAAGGTCTCACAGTCTCCGTCGCGGTCAGCATCGCCTCATGGATTCGAAGCGTACGCCCCGCCACAACAGACCACGTCAGGCTCTGATCCACCCGCTCTCTCCCCAGACGCCCCATCTCCTGGGCCCATGCCGGATCGCTCAGCAGTTCCGTCAGCGCACAAGCGATCTCGCGAATGTTCCGACCGTCGACCCGCAGGCCCGTCACGCCGTCCAAAACGGCGCTGCCGGTGCCGCCGGCCGTCCCGGCCAGCACCGCCTTACCCGTTGCCGAGGCCTCGACGTAAACCATGCCGAACCCCTCGGTGTCGCCGTTGATCTCACGATTGGGCATCGCGAATACATCGCAGGCCGCATACCACTGCGGGAGTTCCTCATCGGGCACCAGCCCTGCGAAGTGGACGCGATCTGCCACGTTGTTCTGGAAGCTCAACTGTCTCAGGCGAGCCTCATCATCGCCGCAACCGACAACCGCGTACTGAACCCCCGGTATGCGAGTCCGAATCTCGGGCATTGCCTCGATCACCCGATCGAATCCCTTGCGCGGCTGGAGCCGCCCCACCGACAGGATCAACGGCGACAGTCCGATCCCCAGTCTGGCCCGAACCTGCCGACCGTCCACCTGGGGGTGATATCGCTCCGTATCCACACCCGGATGAAGCACCGCGATTCGACGTCCCTCTACACCCAACGCCAGCAACTGATCTCGGGTGAATGCGCTGTTGGCGATAACCACATCGGCCGACCGATAGGCCCGACGCATCGCCGCACGCTTCAGCGGCTCGCGCCACCCGGTGATCTCCTCACCATGGGCGTAGATCATGACGGGCAGCCGCAGGGCCCGGCCGACCCCGACGGACACCAGCCCCTCGGGCAGCACGCGGCCCGCATGAAGGGCCTCCACGCCCCCCTGCGACGCCAATCGATACACCCGACGCATGAGCCGAAGGTAGATCGCCAGCGACTCCGGACGAAGCCACCGCTGCCTTTGCCAGGACACGCGGTGAATCGGTCGCGGATAGGTGGAGTCAAAACACTCGCTGTCCGGCTCACATGCCGTGACGATCTGACACCCCTCCGCTTCTGGTTGCCGGTAGACCTGATCGAACCAGACGGCCGTCCCGCCTCGGACCGGGCTGAACAGTTCTGTAACGACCAACGCTCGCATGATCCCACCCGCCGCCGATCACCGGCAGCGCACGAACAATCCACCCAGAAACCCGCTCTGACGGTAGTACCCCTGAATCAGCCATCGCAACGGCGGACAATACCGAAACCGGCGATACTCGAGCATCGGATGCGTGTGACGCCACTTCCGCAGCATCAAGCCCGCCGCCTCGCCCATGGAGGTGAAGCGATGCTCGTCGAAGCTCTGGAGATGCCCAGCCGGCGGAAACGTCCGATGGCAGTGCGGGCAGTAGGTCTGTTGAACCCCCTCGCGATAGGGCGTCGTGCAGATGACATACCGGCGGCTCACGCGAGCCAGTTCCCGGAAGGCCGCCTCGGGGTCTTCCAGATGCTCCAGCACCTCCGAGCAGGTCACCAGGTCGAACTGACCGTCCTTGAAGGGCAGCCGATGGATGTCCGTCTGAGCCAAACGAATCGACGGAAAACGACTTTGGACATAGTCCAGCCGACTGCGGGCCAGATCGACCCCGACCACACCGTGCCACCCGCGACGAACGAGCTCATTGCAGAGGTATCCATCGCCGCAGCCCACGTCCAGAACGGCCCGGCCGACATCACGAGGCATCACCCGGAATACCAATCCGACGCGAATCCGTTCGACCGGATCATGCTCGGGCACGTAGCGAAATCGCCGGCCCGAATCCTCGTAGTAGGACCGGAAGTCCGGACTTTCGGTCGCCGAGGGCCAATCCTCGACCACCACCGAGCGCGTCTTGAACACACCCACAGGCCTCGACGGAACTGCTGTCTTTGCCGTTGTCATCTCCCTGCATACCCTCCCACCCGAGCGCTCCCTCGCCCGCTCAGGCCCTTGGCCAGGACCCTTGGAGACGTGTCGAGGATGCTTGAGTAGATCCGTTCCATGAGGCGACCGTGCTGGACCAGACTGAAGCGGGATTCGACCGACAACCTAGCGGCCTGGCCCATCGTCTGCCGCCGCTCGGGATTCTCCAGAAGACCGACTACTGCGTCGGCCATTGCGCCCGCATCGCCCGGGGGGACCACGCAGGCCGTCTCTCCGGGTTCAACCGCCTCCTCTACGCCCGGCATGGCCGTCACCACCAGCGGGCGACCGCACGCCGCCGCTTCGATCACACAGCGGGGAAAACCGACGTGGAGGGCCGGTGATCCATGATCCTTGGGTTCCACCGATACATCTCGAACCGAACAGACGACCACGTCGCTTGCCTGGTAGTGGGCAACGACGTTCTGCACGGCCCCGTGAAAGAACACCTTGTCCGACAGGCCGAGCCGAGCCACCTGAGCCCGAAGCGACTCTAGATAGCTGCCGCCCTCGGTCAGGTCGCGACCGACCAGATGAAACGCAACGGCCCCACCGGCCCGCGAGACCACCGAGGCCGCCGCATCGAGAAAGACATCCTGTCCCTTCAGCGGGGACAGATTGCTGACCACGGTGACTGTTGCCACGTCGATGGGCCAGCCCAACTGCTGCTTGGCAGACTCGGTCGACGACACGGGAAGGAACCGGGAGGTATCCACGCCGTTCAGCGCGATCACGCCTCTCAGATCCGCCCACGATCGGGTCAGGAGCGATCGCGTGTGCTCGGCCATCGCCCGGCTGTTGAAGACCAGCAAGGACGGATTCGAAAGCCCGAACGACCACGCCAGCTCATCGGCCGTCGGAGCCATCCGCACATGACAGATCGTCGGCACCCGCGACATCGAGGCGCCCCACCCCGCCAACCGGAACGCCGCCACGTCGTTGATATGAACCAGTTCGATGCCTTGCTGTGCGATCAGAAAGCGATACCACATGGCCCACGACAGTTGAGAGACCATGGACTCGCCAGAGCCCAGGTACGCGGGCGGCCAGTGGCATGTTACGCCCAGGGCCTCGGCGCTGTCACACGTGGGACTGCCCGGCGGACAGACCAGCAGAGGCTCGAAACTCGCCCGGTTCAGCCCCCGAACAAGCGTCAGAAGGCTCTGACCCGAGCCGCCGATGCCCGTATCGAAGTCTACCAGCAGGATGCGATGCATGTCCGGCACATCAGCCCCCTACCGCCATCGATAGCATTGTGGACAGCGTGTCACGATTCGGCCTCAATCGCCATGATCGGAAGGCCGACTTCACACCCTCCCAACGATTCCCCAGCCGGGCCAGGATCACCGCGTAGTCGAGGTAGGCCATGCTCAGCGGCTCGGATATCGCCTGCCGAACCTGAGCCCCCCGATGTGCCAACACATGCCGGAGGTCCTGGTAGGCACGAATCGTCTCGCGTTGCGAGAACAAGGGGTCTCGTCTCACCGTACTGGCCTGATGGACGTGGTAGGCGGCCACAGGATCGAGCACCGCCCCGAACTCGCGAGACTCCGAGACGATGCGCATCAGAAGGTGAATGTCTTCGGCCACTTGGAACTGCTCGGGGAATCCTCCCACGCGCATGAACAGGTCGCGGTCGACCAACATCGTGATGGTGGCTCCGAAGCGATGTCGAACAAACGTCGGGAAATCTTCGGGCAGGAACGACACCGTGCCTCGGGCCCCCATGCGGCTGATCCACCCCATCAACCAGGGATTCCGCTCGAACCCCGTGCCCAGAACGTGCCCCTCTGCGTCGATGTAATGGTAATTGCCGGATATGAAGTCCATCCGATCGTTCGACTGGGCCAGTCCAACCTGAAGTTCCAGCTTCCTCGGATACCACTCGTCGTCCGCATCGAGCCAGGCCAGAAACCGCCCCCGGGCTATGCGAGCGCCACCGTTTCGGGCCGCGCCGGGCCCGGAGTGATCCGCCCGGATCAGTCGCACGGCCTTGCCGTGGCTCGACGCGACGTCCCGCGTGTCATCGGTCGAACCATCATCGACAACAATCAGTTCGCAGTCATCGAACGTTTGCGCGAGGACGCTCTCGATCGCGCGACCGAGCGTCGCCGATGCGTTGTAGGCTGGAATGACCACACTCACGAGCGGTCTCGTCATACGGTCGCCCCAAAAAGGAATGCTGCCACCGGATCGTCTTCAACGGCCTGTGGCCGGCTTCGAACGGGCCGGTTCACCGACACCAGGGCCCTCATCGCCCGTCGCGTCGGCCGGCTCAACACGTCCTGCGTCACCGCCCATGTGGCGGCGGCCCGCCGGCCCTGGCGAGCCAGAAGATACGCCAGGTCCATGCGCGTCTCTGAAATCTGCTTCCGAATCGCGTCCGCCATCTGACGAGGCAAGCAATGAGAATCGCAGACAAGGTCCTCGAGTGCCTCCAACGTGATGCGATGCTTCCGCTCGGCATCCTGCCTCGACGCCGATCCGCTCAACTTTCGATAGGCCCCGCCCGGCCGGAGCACTGCACCGAATGCGGCCGCCCCTGCCACCGCCCGGTACATGAAGTGGATGTCCTCGGCCACCTCGAATCGTTCGCAGAAGCCGCCCAAACGATGGAACAGTTCCGACCGGACGAACATGGTCGAGGTGATACCGAACCGATGACTCCCGTACGCGGCCACCGACTCGGCCCCGAAGACGATACCGTCAGCGGTTTGCACTCCCGTCGGTAACATGGGGTGGTCGGCGAACGCCTCGCCGGCGATCCGTCCTGTTTCGTCGACGATGTGATAGTTCGTCATGACGATATCCAGGTCCCCTCGCCGCTCCGTCAATGAAAGCTGATCGGCCAGCTTGTGCGAATACCAGAAATCGTCGGCATCCAAGAAGGCCAACCATCGCCCTCGGGCAAGTCGTGCACCATGATTCCTCGCCGCAGCCGCCCCCGCCCTCGGCTGGTAGGCGTAACATATCCTGTCGCGGCAGGGTGCCAGACGCTGGCGCGTGCCATCGGTGGAGCCGTCGTCTACTACGATGACCTCAACACCGCCCGCGCTCTGCGCCAGGGCACTCTCGACCGCATGGACTACGAAACGCCCCGCGTTGTGCGCGGGAATAATCACGCTCACTCGTGTCTCGCCCATGGACATGCTCCCACGCGTCCGCTGCCCGGACGTATCCCTCTACGGTCGTTCCTAATATCGGACCGTCCGATAGGCCGGTTGAGATAGCAGCGGGACAAATGGGTGAGATCGCCAGGAGGCACGCCTAGGAATGCTGAGTCCCGTGAGATCCATCGTCCCGGACACCGTACCGCGGAGCCCGCAGACACTTGGGCGCATCAGAAAAACGCCTTGCCGGAGACACTCACCGGCAAGGCGTGGATCAGGTTTCGTCAGACCTACTGGGGCAGGCGCAGGACTACTTCGACTGCGCCGTTTTCGGCCGGAGCTGCACTTTGGTCTTCCAGAACTCATGGAAGGCCTGAATACATTCATCGAGATCGAGGCATCCAATCAAGGCCAGTGCCTCACCCAGCTCCATCGCGGCTCGATACTGCTGAATCATCAGCAGTATTTCGACCTGCTGATGCGTCAGCAATCCCATGCGAACCGCCGTCTCGCCGAATCGCAGGTCCAGATCGCGTTGCTTGGCCAGCACGTCCTCGATGCTGTCCACCGGAAGGAGGCCATGGGCATAGGCCAACAGACCGATCGGATCGCGGATATTCCAACCGTCATCCGCCAGTTTCTGCAATACCGACTCGTCAATGAGGCCTTTGCTCAAAAGGTATTCCGCAAACTCTCGCCGCATGAGATATCTCCCAAAAAGGGGTCGTTAGAAGGGGTATCGGAAAGGAAGACTTCCGCCTTTACTTCCACGCTTGGATTCAGAGGCATCGGCACCCCGGCAACAAAGCAATACCAAGTAGCCTTGACGGAAAGCTGATCTCAACCCAAAGGGAGAAAATGGGATGCACACTGTAGGTCCGAGATCAATCCCATGAATATGACCGCTTCATCCGGTTGCCTGAGCCCATCGGGCTGCCTATACTCCAGAGATGTCGTTGCAGGCATTCCCCACGCAAACGTCCAATGGGCTGTCTGAAGACGTCTCGGTTCGTGGAGCTGGTTTGCGGACGCAGAGATATCACATGATTCAACGTTTCGGCACCCGATTTTCTTCCTCTGGACTGTGCGTGACGATCCTGATCGTCTTGCAGACACCCTTTGCTCCTGCGGAAGTTGTCTCCCGCCACAATCAATCCTGGCTGGAAAAAGTGGACGGCCTGGAAGTGCTTCACCTCAAAGGGACGCCTTCGGAAATGGGCTATGACCAGGGGTTCCTCCTGGCCGATCGAGTCAAGAAAGTCTACCAAGGCCTCGGAACGCTGCTGACGCGAGAAGCCACGCGTCAGGAACAGACCGAAGCCGCCGCGGCGGCACGCCCCTACGTCCCGGAGTCGTTCGTCCAGGAAATCACCGCCATTGCGACTGCCACCAACGATGTTCTCGGCCCGAACACCGTGGACCCCAACCGGCTGCTGGAACTCCATAGCTGGATCGAGATCCTCCGTGAGGGTGAGCGTGGCGCCACCGCGCATTTCGCCGCATTGGGCGCTGCAACGGTGGACGGACACGTCATCGTCGGTGCCAACCGCGACGACGAGCAGGCCGTTCGCAGGGGACTTCAGGACGGTGCCATCGTCGTAATTCGCGAACCGTCCGGCGGGCGCATGTTCTGCACGGTCACCTGGGCCGGCTTTGCGGGGGTGTTCGTCGGGATGAACGACCAAGGCCTGGCGATCAGCGAGTCGTGCTTCCCGGCCTTCGGGCAGTCTCTCGAAGGCATGCCTGTGTGCCTGCAATTGAGAAGCGTGCTCGAGCAGGCGACAGACATCGCTTCGGCAGAGAACCTTCTGAAATCCATGCGACGGACGGTCAGCGGCAATGTGCTGCTGGCTGACGGCAAGAGCGGCGGAGCGGTCAAGGCGATTGAGTTTACGAGCAATCGTCTGGAAACCTTCACCCAAGGGGATGCCCGCGAGGATCACACCTACGTGATCCGCGACAGCGGCGTGCCCGTTACGATCAAGTACTTCGATCCTGCCGTGGACCTGGTGTTGCCGGCCGGACACGGAGACATTACGGCCAACATCTCGCAGTCGGTGCCGAATGCCATTGTTCGATCGTCGTTCTTCCTGCACCACGACGGTGAGCCCGGGTCGGCGACCCCGCCTCTCCTCGAACTTCAGACCAACTGGGTCATGAACCTGGGGGTCACCAATCCGGAGTTCGACTTCATCGACGTGACGAAGTCCTTGCCGGCAGCGTATCCGTACCGATCGCTGGACATGATGTACCTCATCGACAAGATCGTCTCCAAGCAGGCACGCGACGTGATTCCGGCCCTGCTCGCCGGCGGGCTCGACTTCCTGGTTCCGGACTGGGAGAGCGAGCTGTACAAGCCCATGTTTGCCGCCGTGACCCGCTATTGGAAGCTCCGCGATCGCGTGGCCGGCGCCTCGGGGGCCATCGACACCGCCAAGGCGATCGAACTCATCGGCGGGGGACAGACCGATCAGGCATTCAATCCACTGACCGAACCCAACTCGATCCAATCCGTCGTCATGGACGCAACCACCCTGGAACTGTGGATCGCGACGGCCTCGCCGAAGTCCGTTAAAGGGAAGCCCGACGCCAACCTCCAGACCTATCGCCACCTCAGCCTGCCGGTCTATGCCACGTACCCCATGACAGTGACGACCGACCCGGTGGCCGGCGAAGTCACAGTTGACGGAACGTCGCTGGGCAATGCCCCTCAGACAACGCGTGTCTCCCGCGGGCAGCACACCGTATCGTTCGGAACCGTCGATGGATACGTCACCCCGGCCGACCAGACGGTGACCGTCGGATTCGACGGCGCCTCCGTGACGGGAAAATACGTACCCATCAGGAAGCTGACCGTCCATGTAGCCGGCAATGGCACGGTGGATCCCAACGGCGGCCTTTACCCTGAAGGCACCGAGATCACGCTCAGAGCCACGCCCGTAACCGGCGCCTACTTCAACCGATGGACGGGCGATGTGAGTGCAAAGACGCCTGACATCACGTTCACAATCACCAAGGACACCGATGTCACTGCAGACTTCTCACAGAGTCCGCCGGGAACCTACTCCCTGACGGTCTTCAAGGAGGGCCAAGGAACCGTCATACCCGATGGTGATTTCTACGCCATCGGGAGTACGGTGCTCATGACGGCCACTCCGTCCGAGGGATGGTATTTCGTCGAATGGAAGGGCGACGTCCCGTCTACCGAACGAACCATACGCGTCGTCATGGAGGCCAATCGGTCGGTCACGGCCGTATTTCAGCAGAAGTTAACGCTCACGGTCGAGACCGAAGGTCGCGGGCAGCTCGGCATCGACCCCCCGGACGGCAACTACGCGCCAAACACCACCGTCACGCTCTGGGCCGAGGGTCGGGAGTTACCCGTGCGATGGCGATTCGTTGAATGGAAAGGGGATATCCAGTCGACGGACAATCCGCTGACCATCACGATGGATTCCGCCAAACACCTCGTCGCGGTCTTCTCCGATCACCCCGCGGGCGATGACCCCAATGATCCCACGTTCCCACCCTGCGCGGTCCCGGCTGCCTCTCTGGTGGGGTTGCTGTGGGTCGGCGGATGGAGTCTCACGTCGCGGCGAAGGCGCGCGAGTCACATACCGGGACGTCGGCGATAGGCTTCAATGTCCTGGCGAATCTCCGGAATGAGATAGAGGTTGTCGATGTCCGGCAAGGTCGCCAGACCTGCCAATGTGCGATCGTAGCGAGTTTCCGGATCAGCCGACGTGTCGATGAACAGGACTCTCTGACCTCGCAGAATGCAAACGCCCCCCCCTTCACCGCCCAAGGGTTCGCGACGAATTGAAAGGCCGAGTTGCTCGGCGGCGGCCATCAAAACGTCGAGGCGATCTTGAAGGTCCACTGTAAATCCCCTGAGCTGAGGTGTTAACACCCCGCCTTCTTTGTTAAAGGCGCCCTCAACTCCGACCGATAATGTATAGGGATTTGTGTCTTCATGCTATCCCTTGGGAGCACTCATGTCGTCGGCCTTCATGTCGTCAGACCACGAGACTGCCGTCGATCAGAACCTTATCCAGGATCAGTTCCACAATCTGGAGGAACAGTTTCAGAACCTCCAGAAGCAACTCTGGCACGCCCAACGCCTGGCGTCACTGGGAACCATGGCGGCCATGGTCGCCCATGAGTACAACAACCTCATGACGCCCGTTCTGAGCTACGCCCGATACGCCGTCGATCAGAACGACCCCGAACTGATGCGATCCGCGCTCGAGAAGGTGCTCAAGCAGGTTGCCCGAGCCAGGCAGTTCTCCGAGCGAATCCTCAATATCGCGGCAGATCAGGACCGGGGACCCATCAGCATCTCTCTGAGGAAGCTGGTCGAGGAATCCCTGGAATGCCTGGGGCGCGATCTGGCGAAAGACAACATCACACTCACCCTGGAGATCGATCCCGAGATCCTGGTGCGCATCAACCCTGGTCAGATGGAGCAGGTTTTCGTCAACCTCATCCAGAACGCCCGTCAGGCGATGCTCGGACGGCGCGGACGGTTGACCCTTTCGGCACGCAGAGAGGGCGCCCACGCCCTGATCGACATCTCAGACACCGGATGTGGAATCCGTACCGAAGATATTGCGAAAATCTTCGAGCCCTTCTTCACCACAAAGAGTCGCGCCGATCGACCGGACAAACGCGGGATCGGGTTGGGGCTGGCGATCTGCCGCGACATCGTGAACTCTCACAGCGGTGATATCACCGTGGAAAGCCGGCTGGGACACGGAACAACGTTCACCATCAAGCTGCCACTGGCCCAGTAGGCCCTTCTCCCCTACGATATGTTCTCATATCTTCCTGAACCCCTTGTCCGGGAGTGTGCTTGTGCTGCGTCTGCCCCTAGCGACTCGGATGACCGTGGTGGCCGTTCTTTGGATACTCACCTCGCCGCTGAGTGCGGCCTATCGCTTCTACTTGGCCGAGCAGCACCTCTGGGAGAACAAACAAGGCTGGTACCTCGATCTCGAGGGCGACCGGCTCACCCACACATCGCTCATCCTGGCCGTGGCCGATGGCAAGGCCTGGAGATTCGTCTCATGGGGGCAACCGTTGCGTTCCGGGCATCGCTACACGCTCTCCGCCGTGATCACCCCCAATGAAGCCAGGTTGGCCGTCGATAACCAGCCGGCCGTCCGTACCGCCGGTGCATGGCAACCCTCCGGCAACCCGGTGATCGGGCGGTATGTTCCGACCTGGGCGTCGGAGATCGGCGACTGGATGTGCCTGTTGCGATCGCTCCACGTTCGGCTGATCCGAAACGGCAACACCGTCGGCAAGATGGACTGCGTTTTCAGCGACTCATCCGACCTGCCGCCGGCTCTCCAGTATTGCGTGCCCCCCGCCACGTGTTCGGCCCCACTGGCCGCTCAACCGGGAGATACGCTGGAACTGGTCGCCGAATTCGAGTTCCTGGACTATGACCTCACGAAAAACGCCCCCTTCATCGACCGCTATGGGCAGTCTCGACACGCACGATACAAGGACAAAGTCAGTCGCGACGAAGAGCTTGTTGCAGAGATCGCCCGTGAGAACGCCGAATTCGCCGCAGCCCCTCCGTCGTCCGATTATGACTGCTACGGCGGATACAAACCGGCGGAATGGCACCTTCCTCCCACCGGCTTCTTTCGACTCCACCGCAAAGACCGAACATGGTGGCTGATATCCCCCGATGGAAACCCCTGCTTCTATATGGGTGCCTGTGCACTTCCATCGAGCACATGGGAGACAACCCCTGTCAGCGGTCGCGAGTACCTCTTCGAGTGGATTCCGCCGCACGAAGGACCTTTCAAGGCGGCATGGAGTTCCAACCACTGGGGCGTTCATGACGGAACGGAGTACGTTTGCCTTCACACCTGCAATCTGATCCGGAAGTACGGTCCAACCTGGGGCGAACGAGCCGTCGAACAGACTCGCAGGCGAATGAAATCGTGGGGGTTCTCCGGAGGTGCCAAGTGGGGCGGGATTCCGGGCCTTCCCGAGATCCCTGTCCTGGGACGCGGTGAGACTCCGTGCCTGGCGGGCCATCCGGATGTCTTTGACGCCACCGTGTGTCTGACCCTCCGTGAGGCCCTTCGCCGCCAGATCGAACCGCGACGACGCGATCCGTGGGTACTGGGATGGTCCCTCGGCAACGAGTATGACGAGATCATCAAGCGGTCAGAG
Organism: uncultured Planctomycetales bacterium; assembly: GCA_964446835.1. GTDB lineage: Bacteria > Planctomycetota > Phycisphaerae > UBA1845 > JAFGLZ01 > CAYUQT01. The sequence continues at coordinate 17,946 of CAYUQT010000023.1, forward strand.
ATCCGAACGATACTGCAGGGAAGCACTCGGAGCCCGGCCAAGAAGGCCTTGATCGACCACGCCCTGGATCGGCTGCACAGCGGCAGTCTGGCCGGACTCACTCAGGCCTGGCGGATCACTGCAGACACTCGCGAGCAGCTCTACTGTCGCACGCCTGATGTCCCTCCGGCTGAGATCGAAGTGCTCCGCAGGTTCTACGCAGAGCGGTACTATGCTACGATCTACAAGACCGTCAAATCGATCGACAGCGACCACCTCTACCTTGGCTTCTGGATCGTCCCGGGGTGGTGGGAAGACCCCGAGGACTGGCGTCTCATCGCTGCTCATTGCGACATCATTGGCTACGATCGTTACGCCCCCGACTACGAGGACGCGCGACTCCGCGAACTCCAGACCTCGACGGACAAACCCACCTTCTGCGGCGAGTTCAGCTTTCCGGCATGGTACGAAGGCACGCGAGCCTTCGGTCGATACGGAACCTACACGCAGAGTGATGAGGACTCCGGCCGGCACTATGCTCGCTGGGTCGAGAAGGCCTCCCAGGACCCCTACTGTGTGGGCCTCGGCTGGTTCACGTATCGCGACCAACCCCTTACGGGTCGAGGGCCTGGAAAGGGACCACACCTTGTATATGGTGAGAACTACGCATTTGGGCTTATCGACGAACTGGATCGCCCCAAGAGAGACATGATTCGGCACGTGACGACAGCCAACCATCACGCCGTGCGCCGACGGCTTAAGCCGTTCTGACCAGCACTCGATTCATCTGCTTGAGCAGTTCGTCGCTGCGGAACGGTTTAGGGAGAAAGCCGTCGGCTCCGGCGTCCATCATCGCTTGTACTGGGCCCTCGGCGAGCATCCCGCTGGTAGCAATGACCTTGATCGATGGCTTGACGCCTCGAAGCGTCTGGAGGACCTCAAATCCCCCGTGGTCGGGCAGGACTGCGTCGAGCATGACCAGGTCGATCTCGGGATGGGCGCGAAGGGTCGCCTCTGCCTCTTCCCCGCTTTGGGCGACCAAACACCTCAGGCCGTTGCGTTCCAGAATCCGGCGCTGAACCTCCAGGACCAGAGGTTCATCGTCCACCAACAACACGACCGCGTCCGACCCTTGCATTCCCTCTCCACTGCCCATGTGAAGGTTTGCGGACATGGTGGCTCTACCTCCCCACAAGTAGGTTGCTGTTGTCGACTGGCAACGAACTTGTCAGACTTCTCTCCCGCTTGTCCTGTTTCGCCGGCAGCCAGACAGGACCTAAGACCGCCGCTCGCCCATGCAGACTTGATTTACTGATTTTAGGCATTGCCTATGGATAAGGCAACAGTCCAGTTCACCAAATCTACAGACTAAGACGTTTCTTTGTCTATCGGACATGCATCGCACACTTCATAATAGACATTGTTGCCCATCATTTTGGCTTACTGGTTGTTTGCTGTTGATCTTCAAACCGCCACAAGAGGAGGTTCTCCATCAGACGGAGTGTAGACTCTCGGCGGTAGCCGTACATGCCATAGATGAAGTGGCCGTCCATGGAGGCGGTCAGATCGAAGGGGGCGAGGATGAGCCCGATCCGATCCCCCTGCTTGACGATGGTGAACGGCGGAGCGGGGCGGTTTCGCAGACGGCTGACGCTCCAGGAGTTGGCTCTCAGCTTCTCCAGTGGCTTGGTGCCGCCCGGGCCACCCTGAACGATCGGATGGTCGACGGGCATCATGATGCTCTGCTCTGGGAACATGCGATCGAGGCACTTCTCTGCGGAGGCGGCGAAGTCCTTGCTACCGGCACAGGCGTCCATCAGGACGAATCCGCCACCGGCGATGTACTGCTTGATGGCCTCTTGCTGAGCCGCCGAGAGCTTCAGGGTGCCGTGCCCCGTAATGTGCAGCACGTCGAAGGCCTTGAGCGAAGCAGCATCGTCCAATTTGACTCCTTTGGACTCTTCGATCGCCACGCCTCGGAAGTGGCTCAGCGATTCTCCCATCCGGCGCCAGGCGGTGGGGTTGGAGTCCCAGTCGCCCGAGTGCTGAGCTCGACCGATCTTGAGGGTGCCCCGGGGCTTGGCCGGCTCGCCCGGCAGTGATCGGGGACGAAGACGGCCGGGCAGTGCGTCGTAGGGAGGTGCGGAATAGAATCGAATGTTCGCCATGATCTTGAAGGCGTCGGCGTAGGTGACCATTCGGTTCTGGTGCCATGCGCCTGCCACGTCGCCGCCAAAGAGCAGGACAAACGTCCTGCCCCCATCATCCATACCTTCCAGCGGGATGGGCTTCTTGAAGCGGTTGTCCGCCCCCTTGCCGAAGTGTGTTGAGAAGACGGGGTGATCCTCGGCCAATGTTTCGAATGTGTACTGGCGATCAGAGAAGAGATCGACAAAGACCTTCTTGACCGACGCGGCGAACTTCTTGTCATCCCGGTTCGGATGGACGACGATCGTGCCCCCCGCCTCGCAATACTCTCTGAACCTCTTAAGCTTGTCGGCGGGGACCTTGAAATCGCCACTCCCACTGAGATACAGGATCGGGGCGTCCAGCAGATCGTGGAGCGGGGAATCCGTCGTCACAATCTGCCACTTATAGATCGTCTCGAACTCCTGATTCAGGAAGCGGCAGACGTAGTGCAGGTCGCGAAAGTAGTAATCCCACTGATCCGCCTGTCCCCACTGCAGCTTGTTGAACAGGATCGGCGCCTGACCATAGACTAGGAAGAGCAAGTAGAAGGAATCTGTTACCGGACTGCCCGTCCAGGAGTGATTGACCAACGCGTCGACATTGGCCGCATACCAGTCCGTCTGCCCGATGTACTTCAGGCCGCTGGCAACCCCAAGACGCTCGAGGCCGAATTTCTGGTAGCCCGGTGCGATGGGGGCGTCGGTACCGACGCCGTTGTTCTTGGCCAGCCACTCCAGGCCCCGTTCGATCGAGGCGAAGTCGCGAGATATGGCGTCACGGATGCGGGGATTGGGCCTTACGCCTTTGAGCCATTGATAGGGCGACTCGAGGCGGGTGTGAAGCTTGTCGAGAACGACGTAGAGGGTGTTCACACCGGCCGTCGTCATCGTCTGGGTGGCCAGGTTGCCCACGGGTGCGTCGTCCGGAGCTCTCGGCGGCACCTCGTCCGGCGGTCGGCCGGAATAGCTCCAACCGCCGTTTGCCCCCTGGGTCTCGATCCAATGCTGTTCGACGACCTGCCAGTATTCGTCGCTGAGCTCCATTGCGGCGTTGGCACAGGCCCACATACCCAGCACGCCAAATTGGGTGCAACTGTTGTCGCCTTTTCCGCGTTCGGTGCGTTCGCCGTAGTGGTACCAGCCGTCTTCGGACATGGCCCGTTCGAGCCAGATCATGTCGCGACGGAGGAGCTTGCGATAGTGATCGCTGAACTGGCGATTGCGTGCCCGTGCCACCAAGACCGAGTACATGCTCGCCCGGAGGGCCCGGGAATAGGTCATGGCCGGCTCGACCTCTTCGAGACAGCGAAGCGCCAGCTTGATCTGTGGATGGTTGTCCGTCAGGCCCGCTTCCAGCAGTGCCAGGGTGGCCAGAGCGGTGGCGCCGTAGGTTTTACTTCCGACCTGCTCGGGGAAGAAGTGGCCCGGCGGCGTCATATAGGCGACGCGCTCGCGCGTGGCACGGATGACCTCTCCCTTGGTGGTGCGGAAGGCCACACCTTCGGGTGTGTCATCGACCGGCTCGCCCTGGAAGTTGTCGCGAGGGACCTCCTCCCATGCCTCCAAAGCATCCTTCTCGACCATCTTGCCGTTCTCGGGGACCTTCTTGCGGACTAGTTGACGATCCCGGTTGTAGACGCTGAGGGACCAGGTCTTCTGCTGTGCCTTCAGGAGGGCATTGACGCCGGCTTCGATGGCCGTCCGGACCTGATCGTCCGTTGCCCCCCACGCCAAACCGGCGCTGCACAGCAGACACACGCCCGCCCGCACCGCAGTTGTCATGCACGCACGCTCACCCTTTGGAACCCGCATCGGCACCGCTCCGTAGCCCCCGACCGATCGCCCTCCACGACACGAACGTCAACCTACCTGTGATGGAGCTATCTTAAGATGACACGTCCCTGCGGGCAATGAACCCCCTGAGACCTGAGGCTGTTGCACCGTACGACATTCGGCCCCTTCATAGTGTGCCGGAGGCTCCGGTCTTGAAGCTGTTGCCCTCCAGATGGTGGGCTTTCGGCAGGCTCCCGAGAGGGGGAGATCGGATGCGGCAGGCGATGGGAAGATTTCGAGCGGAGGACCGCGTGCTGGGGCCAGGAGTTCGGGAGACCGGAAATGGGCACAGGGAATAGAGCGAGCCTGCCCCCCTCTCGCAGATGCCCGCTCTCCTGTGATCATTTCTCCTGTTTGAACGGCCTCTCTCTGGCGCCTTGGACCTCGACGATGGGCCAACTGGCGCGACGTTCGTCTTGATAGGGGCCGATCTTCTCAACCGGGATGGGCTTGAAGCCGAGTTTGAGGGCGGGCGAATCGGGCTTCAGACGGTAGTCGTCTCTGGCGGGATCGACAAACAAGGGATCGGCAGCGAGGGAGCCCTGCTCCTGCTTGATGTTCTCCTTCCAGACATTCCATTCGACGGTTTCGGATGGTTTGTTGGCCGTCGCCTGGATTCTCAGGGGCAAGCCCTGATGCCAATAGAGATTCTCCTCCCAGCGATTGTGAGCGTAAGAGACGTTCTTCAATCTCATCAGGTTGGCCTGGGGATCGTGGTAGAAGACGATGTTCCGCCGGAAGGTGTTTCCGCTCATGATGGAGCGGTCGGGCAGGACCGCATCCTTGGGATGGAGGTGCATATTCCGCATGGTGCGCCATGCCGGCTGGCTGGCGACCGACTCGTAGCCCTTAATCATCGTGGGCAGGTGGTCGACCCAATAGCGATGGCTATCGGTCCAGCCGCTGTACTCGACCTGTTGGAGCTTTCCATCGATGAAGATGTTGTTCTCGATCAGGTTGTCGCGTCCGTTGTGGAGGTGGATGGGACCGCGGACGCATCGGGCCACGATGTTGCCGATGACATCCACGCCGCCCGTGTTGTCGTCGAGATAGATGCCCCAACAGAAATGGGGCGAGACCCAGCGGCCCTTTTCCTGTCCGAAGCCGAGGACGTCGTGGAAGAAGTTGTAGCGTATGACGGTGCCTCGGGAGCCCAGCCAGTCGCGTCCGCCGGTGTAGATGGCCCCTGTGTCGGCCGTTTCAAGGTCTACATGGCGGATGTGGTTGTATTCGATGACGAGGTTGTTGCCGCTGAACATGATGCCGAAGCGAGGCCCGTCGTGAATGAGGTTGTGCGAGGCGCGATTGCCGACGCCGCTCAGCGAGACGCCGACCCCCTGCTTGTAGTAGACGCCGAAGTGATGGACATAGTTGTTGTCGGCGTAGTTCCCGGCGGGGGTGAGCGTCTTGCGATCACCTCCGCTGAGGCCGATGGCACTGCTGCCGACCTCGTAGATGTCATTGCCGACGACGCCATTGCGGACGCCGCCGTTCACACCAACGGCCGAACCGTGGTAGCCGCCGACGTTGCGAATGACGTTTCCTGCGATGAGGCAATCTTGTGTGTTGTTGAGGCTAATGGCCGTGCCTTCGCAGCACTCGAAGGTGAATCCGCGAACGGTCACGTGGTGCGTGCCCGCGCCCAGCTCCAACAGGGTGGCAAGAACCGGGGCGTATACGGACTTGTCCTTGATGTCTTCGGGCGGCCAGAAGTAGAGCGTCCACGTGCTCCTGTCGAGGTACCATTCGCCGGGGGCGTCAAGTTCTTCGAGGAGGCCGCGGATGTAGTAGCGGTCGCCGGGCCGGATGGCGTATGAGCAATCGGCCTTGAGGTTCAGCAGCCGCTCTTGGCTATCCACCGAAGCAATGCCCACGATGTTGTTCCACCAGTTGTAGCGAGGAAAGATGAAGACCTCGCCCTCTTCGGGGCGGGCCCAGGTGCGGGCGTCGGCGGATTTGTAGTGCAACCGACGTTTGCTCTCATCGGGAATCTGCTGGTACATGGGTATCGGCTTGCCGTCGACGTAGGCCCAGCCGCCGGCGCAGGGGTTGTTCGGATCTTCATTCGGGTAGCGTGCCAATGGCTGTCGCTTGCCGTCGTAGAAGAGCTGGCGGAAGGAGACACCCTTGAGGCCTTGCGAGCCGAGATCGGCCTTGAGGATCTTGCCGTTGTGCGGGACGAATCCGCGGACGGGTCTGCCGCCGGTGATGACGGACTTCTCGTTCTGGCAGGCACGATAGATGATGGGAGCCTCGGCGGTGCCGGAATCCCGGGCTTCGAGTTTGAACTTCTCCGGGAGGGTGTAGACCCCGCCGCGCACGAGGACGGAGACGGGCCTGCTGATCTCAGATCGAGTTTTCAGTCTGCGGATTCCGTCCCTGGCCCCTCGGAGCGACGCGAACGGCCCGTCGGTTTTTTCTGCGTTCGGAGAAGCAAGCCGGCCGGACCACGCGTCGTTGCCGCTAAGGGCAACGTAGAGGGTGAGCTGCGATGACGCCTGGGGGCCCCTGGAGGAAGTGGTTCCGCGGTGCTCTTCGGGAGCCACTTCGACGCGGTCGGTCTGGTAGAGCCGGACATCGCTGAAGATGTCGGTCCATTGGACGATGTCCACATAGACCTCCGGCATCATCTGGCGGAGCAGTCCGAAGGTTCCGACCACACCGAGAAGCACATGGACGTTCGGGCCTCGGCGGAGGTAGTCGGGAAAGACCTTGACGAGCCGATCGCCGTGCCGGCTGACCGCGGAAGCGACGTCTGCCTTGCGATAGTCGGGGGCGAGCGATTTCATGCAGGCCAGGCCGTAAAGGGCGTCGAGTTCCATGTAGTTGCCATAGCCCAGCCAGGAGCCGTCGGGCTTCTGAATCTCCAGGATGCTGTCGATTACCCGCTCGGGATAGGGAAACCTATGGTTGTGATGCTGGTAGATGGGCCAGATGTGCGCCCCGCCGCCCAGCGGCTCGTGCGGAGCGGCAGGGGAAACGCCCTTTCGCCACCAGCCGGTATTGGGATCGAGGTTGGCGTCGAGCCACTCGAAGGCCTTGCTGAGCCATGCCTGGGTGCAGCGGCGGCTCATGCTGAAGCAGTGCATTCCGCCCCAGAAGAAGTGCGAGCCCCCCCACTGGTGGCACCAGTCGACCTTCTCGAGCCAGGGACCGACTTTCTCCGGGGTGTCGAGCGCATCATAGAGTCGGACGGGATACTTCTGCCGGCCGCCCAGGGGGCCCAGGGCACCGATAACCATGCCGTTGGCGTGGGCGCGGGAATGATCTTGTTTTCCGCCGTGATAGGTGCCGTCCTCGTCGGCGAAGGAGTTGATGTAGTCGATCCATTCTTTGCGCTGGGGTTCGGGCACCGTTTGCTTGAGGTCCTCACCCATGATGGTGCGCAGGATGGCAACGTCGCAGGCGGCGTAGAGCGACGGAGGGGCGTTGGGTTTGTCTCGATAGCAGCCGTAAGGCCTGCCGGGGACCTGCAGGGAATCGACATAGGCCATCACCTGACGGCGGATGGTCGAGAGGTCGACGACTCTCGCCTTGCTCGTTACGACCTGTTCCGCTTGGAGCGGCCCGAGGTTCGGCAGACCGCTTGCCAGAAGGACCGCCCACCACACTCGTCGCGTCATGCGGCTGCTCCTCGTTCTATGTGGTTTCCTGGTCTTCCGTTGGCAGGCCGTGCCCCGGCTTGTTGGCGTAGAGAAGCCAGTAGGTGACGGGGATGACGAACAGCGTGAATACCGTGGAGGCACACAGGCCAAAGATCAGCGACCAGGCCAACCCGGAGAAGATCGGGTCAATGGTGATCGGGACGGCGGAGAGCATGGCGGTTGCGGCCGTCAGCAGGATGGGGCGCAGTCGAACCACCCGGCTTTCCATGATCGCGTCGAAGAGCGACCGCCCCCGCATCAGCGAGAGATGGATGAAATCGACCAGGATGATCGAGTCGCGCGTCACGATGCCCGCCAGCGCGATCATGCCGATCATGCCCGTGGCGGTGAAGAAGACCGGGTCGGCGTAGATCCCGATGGTCCCCCCTACGATCGCGTTGAGCAGCCAGAATCCGGGCATGATGCCGATCACGGTCAGCGGGATGGCCAGCATGACCACGAGAGGAATCGCAAATGAACGTGTCTGCCCGACGAGCAGGACGTAAATCCCCACGAGCGCAGCGGCAAAGGCCAGGCCCAGATCGCGAAAGACGTCGAGCGTAACCTGCCACTCGCCCTCGCCGGAGAAGACGACCTTCATGCCCGCGGGAAGCGACCAGGTGATTCCCCCGCCATTGTGGAGGTAGGTACGACCAACGAGCGATCGAGGCGAGGCTTGAGAGACCCAACCCGAGCCCGTGCGTCGGGCGTCGGAGGGCATGGGAACCTCCGGACCGACCTGATCGGCCTGGACATCGACGACGGCCGCGGCGGGAGCCACGCCGGCCGTCTCGGCGAAGACGTAGACGACGCGTTCGAGGTTCTTGTGGTAGATCGTCTTGTCGACAGCGGCCTCTTCCCATCGCCCGAGTTCGGAGAGGGGAACACACTCGCCCTCGCGACCTTTGACGTGAATCCGAGCGAGTTCCGCGAGACTCGACCGACTTGCCCTCGGCAGGCGCAGCTCGATGTGCAAGGGATTTCGCTCCGCGGGGTCCCGGATGGTCCCGGCCGCGAGTCCGCCCAGACACATTCGGACGGTTTCGACGATATCCGCGGTGGAGACGCCGTGCAGCGAGGCCTTCTCCTTGTCGGTGTCGAAGATCAGCTTGGCGCTATCGGCCTCGGGGGTATCGTCCACGTCGACGACGGCGGGTTCGCGTTCGAGGCGAGCACGGAGGGTTTTGGCGGCATCGATCAGATCGGCGTAGCGGTGATCGGAGCGACCGTAGACCTCGCCGACGAGGGTGGCTATCACCGGGGGCCCCGGGGGCGTCTCGACGATCTTGAGATTGGCACCGGAGGCGCGTGCGATGGCGGTGAGATCATCGCGAAGGCGGAGGCCGATGGCGTGACTTTGCTGGGAGCGATGCTTCTTGCCGACCAGGTTGAGCCGGATTTCTGCCACGTTCTCGCCGCCGCGGAGGTAGTAGTGGCGCACGAGGCCGTTGAAATCCATCGGCGAGGCGACGCCGACGTAGGAGGTGAAGTCGGTCACCTCGGGCACGTTGGCGAGATAGGCCTCCATTCGGCGTACCGCGGCGTCGGACCGCTCGAGCGTAGTGCCTTCATCGAAATCCAGAACGAACAGCAGCTCATTCTTGTTGTCGAAGGGCAGCATCTTGAGCGGAACGTGTCGCGTGGCGGCCAGGGCCACGGCGGCGATCATCAACAGGGCCATCACTCCGAGAAACGCCCAGGCCCTGCGGCGCGATCGCAGCAAGGGAGCCATCAGGGGATAGAACAATCGATAGAGGGCCGACCGCTTGAGGGCATCGAGGTCTTCGCCCGTATGGTCGACGGAGGCAGCCGCCGGTTGGCCGGGGTCCGCCGGGTGTGAGTAATGCCGACGGAGCACGTGGTACGACAGCCAGGGCGTGATGGTAAACGCCACAATCATCGACACGAGCATTGTCACGGGGACGTTGAGCGCCATGGGGCGCATGTAGGGCCCCATCATGCCCGTAATGAAGAACATGGGCAGGAACGAAACGACGACCGCCAGCGTTGCGGTAATCAGGGGAGGGCGGATCTCGGCGACCGCTTCGAGGACGATCTGTCGTGTCGCGCGTCGGCGGAGCGTGAAGTGCCGAACGATGTTCTCGACATCGACGATGGGATCGTCGACGAGAAGCCCGAGTGAGAGAATCATCGCGAACAGTGTGACGCGGTTGATCGTGTAGCCGCACAGGAGGTTGACCGTGAGCGTCAGGCCGAAGACCACGGGCACGGCCACGGCGACGATCATCGATTCGCGCCACCCCAGCCCCACCGTCAGGAGGGCGATCACGATGAAGATGGCCACCGCCAGCGCCTCGACCAGTTCATTCACCTTCTCGTTGGAGGTCAGGCCGTTGTTGCGTGTGATGATCACTTCGATGTCGTCGGGGACGACCTGGCGTTTCAGTTCTTCGGCAGCCTTCAGGATGTCGCGAGCGACCCAGACGGCGTTGGTGCCCTTCTTCTTGGCCAGGGCGATGGTCACCGCCGGGGACGTTTCCCCGGCCGAAGGGGTTGCCGCCGGCGAGGGCGGCCCGACTCGCATGCCGGTAGCGGACTCGTGATCGGCCGTGCCCTGAGCCGGTCCCCATCCATGCCGAACGTAGCTTGTGGTCTCGGCCGGTCCATCGACCACGGTGGCGACGTCCTTGAGGAAGACCGGGCGATCCCCCGAGACCGCCACGACCAGGTCCTTGAGTTCGTGGGTCGATCGGAAGCCACGGCCGACTTCGACGCGGTATTCGGCATCGTTGCGGGTGAAGTGGCCGGCGGTCTGCGACACATCGGCCGCCGCGATGGCCCGCCGGACATCGAGCGGCGACACCTGGTAGGCCAGCAACCGGTCGGAGTTAAGCCAGACCTGCGCCCGACGAGACTCTCCGCCGACGACATAGGCCCGCGAGGTATCCTTGACGGCTGCGAGGCGTTCGACCATTTCCTCGGCGACGCGTCGAAGGGTATAGGAATCCGACGTCGGACCGGTCAGTGTCAGGGTGACGATCGGCACATCGTCGATTTCCACCGGTTTGATCAGCCAGCCGGTCACACCGGGAGGCGCGATGTCGAGGTTTTCGTCGATTCGCTTGTAGAGCTTGGTGAGGCTGCGTTCGCGATCCTGGCCGACGTAGTAGCGAACGGTGATGATTGCCATCCCTTCGCGAGACATCGAATAGACATATTCGACGCCGTCGATCTGGTAGAGGAGTTTTTCGAGGGGCGTGCTGACGAGCCGCTCGACCTCTTCGGCCGAGTGCCCGGGGAAGTTGACGATCACGTCGGCGAGGGGAACCACGATCTGGGGGTCTTCCTCGCGCGGAGTCACCCAGAGAGCGGTGAAGCCCACCGCCGCGGCCAGAAGGATCAGAATGACGGACAGGTTTGAATGCAGAAACGCGTGTACGATCGCGTGGGTGAAGCCGTGCCGGCCGGCCTCCGGGGGACCCGCCATGCCTCTGGAGGAGTCCGCATCCGGCTGAGGGTCCTGTCGGCGGTCGGAGGAGGTCTGATGTGGCATCGTCAGGCCCCCTTGCGCTGCGTTGTGATGGCCGTGTCTATGGTGACCTTCTCACCCGGCTTGAGGCCGGAAAGGACCTGCACATCCGACCCGTGCACTTTGCCCAACTGGACCGCCCGACGGAGCAGACGCTGCCCTTCCGCCACATCGACCACATCGAGCTGTCCGATGCGCCGAACGGACTTGGCGGGCACCACCACGATTTCTTCTTCGTCGAGGGGAATCAGGAGCCGTCCGAATGTGCCCGAATAGAGGCCGGAGGGGCAGGGTCCCGTCACCTTCACCGAAAACGTGCGGCTGGCCGTCTGCGCCTCGGGGACGATTTCGCTGATCCGGCCGGTACAGACCTTGGACATTGATTCGAGCTGCACATCGATCGGCTGATCCACCTTCAGGCGTTGGGCGAGCGACTCGCGCACCCTGGCGACAAGCTGCATCCGTGTCTGATCGTAGAGGGTTGCCAGTACCTGGCCGGGCGTCACCGTATCACCGACCTCGACCTTCTTGTCGACGACCAGACCATCGAGGGGGCTTCGGATGACGGTATAGCCGAGGTTGGTCTCGGCCTCCCGCACTGCCTGGTCGGCGCGTTCCAGTTCGGCTTCCGCCTCTTTCTGGGCCGTTTTGGCCCGGTCGAGCTCAATGCGAGCCGCAGCGTTCTGTTTGAAGAGCCCTTCGAGCCGCTCGAGTTCGGTGTTTGCCTGGTCTCTCTTGGCCCGTACCACGTTCCGAGCCGCCTCCGCCTGTTGACGGCGGGCCTTGAGATCGGCATCGTCCAAACGAACCATCAGTTCATCCCGACTGATCTTCTGGCCGGCCTTGATCTTGACCTCGAGGACCTTGGCCAGAAGCTTCGAGGCGACGGAGGCCTCGTGAACCGCCCGAATCGTGCCCACTGCGGTTTCGACTGTGGGGACACGGACAAGGCGAACCTCGGTGAGGGTGGCGCCGCCCAGGGGGCGTCCGATGACGGTTTCGCCGGCGCTGACGGGGATCTTTGTGTGGAAGGTCCCCATCAGCCAAAGGATCAGCAGGATGACGACGACCAGAAAGGCCGCCCCGACCAGGATCTGCCTGACTACCGACCACGCCTTCGATGACACCTTCGCACTCATGACCGATCCCTCTTTCTATGGGGGTGGGTCAGTTGCACCAGAGACGCTTCGGAATCTGAGCAATCTGCAAATAGTCGTTTCAATCCTTACCGTGGCGCAGGTGATTATACCGCCGGACCGTACTTTGTGGAGCCCAACATGATTCCGCCGTTGACAAAACCGGTGCGATTTATGTAAGTTATTCTTATGAGAGCGGCTCGGCGCGGAGCCGTGCCAGGGATTGACTCATCATAACGTAAGTAAGGGTCCTCGGACGGACCGTCGGCACACGTGTCATAGAAAAGGAGCTTCTATCGTGAGAGCGAAACTCGCAGTGTTGTCGCTGGGGTTGTTTGCCTTAATAGGCTGCAACAGGGCCATCGTCGGCAAGTGGAACATTGAGAACACGGCCGATCTCAAGAGCGCCAAGACGATCATCCAACACATCCAGTTCGATCAGGACGGCACCTTCAAGGCCGAAATGATTGAATCGAAGCAGAAGGTGCAGAAGGTCGGGAAGTACAACTTCAACGGCATGCAGCTCAAGCTGAGCACGAAGGAAGGCGATCAGGTCTGGAACGCCATGGTCATCATGAACAAGACGCTGGAGCTCAAGCGAGGCGGCGACAAGAACAAGCTGACCCGCGTCGAGAAGTAGTTTGCCTCTCCGGCGTTATTGGCCGGTCGCATTATCAGGGTATCAGCCACAGGAGGCACACGGGGAGTGTGCCTCTTTCTTTTTTGGCCCAATTCATTCGAAGATGGTATTCATCCACCTTCTCCACGACGCGATCCCCGCGTATAATGCCAGAGGTTCCGGAGGTATTTGCGTGCGTCGCCGCGAATTCGAGACCGCTGTGCAAATGACATTTCGTCGATCCTCACAAACTTCTGAACAGCCCGACGATTCTCGGAGTCGGCGTATTGTATCGGCTCGCAAGGCGTTCACGCTGATCGAGTTGCTGGTCGTCGTGGCAATCATTGCACTGCTGATTTCGATTCTGCTGCCCAGTCTGGGTCGGGCGAGGGCACAGGCCAGGACGGCGTTGTGCGGCAGCCGGATCTCGCAGCTCACCAAGGCGATCCTCCTGTACGCCGACGACTTCAGCGAGACGCCGCCTTTCATCGACAACGGCTATGACCGCCCCGATCCGAATGAGAGCTGGATCGCGAGCCCCAACGATATGTCGATCGTGCTGAATCCCGCCTTTACGGATGACGACTGGACCACCCAGGGCGCCCACGTGCCGCAGAGCGGCAACTTGTTCAACTACTCTCGGTTCACTGACTTGTACCGCTGCCCCGAGTTTGCCCGCCTGACCCACGGCGGCATGATGCAACATCGTTTCAACTACTCGCGCAGCATCGCCGGCAAGAAATGGCGGTACCCCACGTGGCTTAAGGGACCCGCCAGTCATCCCCTGGGCGATTTTCGCGGTCCGACCATGAAACCAAGTACCGTCTTTTCAGCCTCTTCGCTGATTATGCTGGCGGATGAACAATGGAACCGACACATCGCCGGCGACTACCAGTACAACAGCGATCCGGGCACCGATTGGCCCATGCGGGCCGATCCGGTCATGGCGCCCATGGATGAGCTGGGGCAGTATCACGGAAGCCCCACACGAGAACGGTCCGAGTACAAGGGGTTGTACCAAAGCGCCAGTGTGACGTACTGGGACGGACATGTGGAGTTACACCGGGACCCACAGCCCACGGAGCCCAATCAACTCAGCCGCTCCTATGATCCGTTCACGCTGATGTCCAGCCCGTATGTGTACTATCTTCTCAACCAACTCCATTCCCAACAGGGTGTTGACCTGTCGCGTTACTTCCTGCCGTGAGACGAGGCCGCCCGAGACAATGCCGTGAGTTCATCGTCGAGGCAGATCCGTCGGCAACGACATCTTCTTTTCGTCCAGCCATTACAGCTTCAACGCGCGTCTGGTGTACAATCTGCACCACTGATTCGGACGCCTGCTGCTCGGGGTGGGCCGAGACGATTCCGTTCTTTCCGAGATGGTTGCAGAGGATGCAATGCGACGACTGATCGCACTGATGGCCAAGGAGTTTATCCAGTTCTGGCGCGATCCCGCCCTGCTGGCCATTGTGGTCTATTCGTTTACCGTGGATGTCTTTCTTGCCGGCGAGGGAATCACGCTCGAGGTTCGCAATTACCCGGTGGCGATCTGGGACCTCGATCACAGCCAGGTCTCGACGAAGCTCATCGAACGCATTCGTCTGCCCGAGTTTCGCATGGTGGAACAGGTTCACGAACGATCGCGGATCGACCATCTACTCAATAGCGGAACGGCGCTGATGGTGATCGTGATCCCCAAGGACTTCGCCCGAAACGTGCACCATCATCCGCCGGCGACGCTTCAGGTTCTGATCGACGGGACCAACAGCACGAGCGGCACCATCGCCCTGGCCTATCTCAGTCGGATCATCTCGGAGCTGGGGCACGAGATCACGCGGCAGGCGGCGGACCCACGACAGACGGTTCGCATCGGGATGGAGCCGCGCATCTGGTTCAATCCGAATCTGGAGAACTCGTGGTATATTTCGCTCAGCGAGCTGATGAGCATCAGCACAATGATCACCATCCTCTTGCCCGCTGCTGCGCTGGTTCGCGAGAAGCAATACGGCACTATCGAACAACTGCTGGTTTCGCCGCTTCGTCCCTGGGAGATCATGACGAGCAAGCTCGTGCCGATGACCTGTATCGTCGTGACATTCAGCTACATGTGCTGCCGTCTGATTCTCGAGGGTTCCTTCGGGCTCAAACCCGCCGGCAACATGACGATTTTCCTGGCCGCCACGGCGATCTATGTCTTTCCGATGTCCGGCATGGGCCTGTTGATTGCCACGCTGGTGAAGAATCTGGCACAGACGATTCTGGTGGTGCTGGTGGCCAGTCTGCCGATCCTGTTTCTGTCAGGCACATGGACACCACCCGAGGCGATGCCCCACTGGCTGCAGTGGGCGATGAAGCTCTCACCCCTGAACTACTATCTGAACATTGGCTACGCCATCTACTTCAAGGGGACGGGCTTCAGCTATCTGTATCGCGACTTCCTGGCGCTGGCGGGTCTGGGCAGCATCATCTTCTTGGTGAGCATCTGGCAGACGCGAAGACAGTTCGGTTGATCCGCGTGCGGAAGCCGGCAGGCTATCGGGATGCGGTGGTTGCACGGGGCCGTGTATGATCACAGGGGTTCATTTCTGGAGGACGATCGCATGATGAGATCGCGTTGGAGCACTCTGGCCCTCGTGGGCCTGCTGTCGGTATCGTGCCTGACACTTTGGGGGTGTGCGCAACCGCAGCGATACGGTTCGGTCATTAAAGTTCGCCCCGAGAAGTTGGATGAGTACAAGAAGCTGCACGCGGCCGCATGGCCTGGTGTGCGCAAGATGATCCGAGAGTGCAACATCCACCGTTACTCGATCTACTATCACGACGGGTATCTGTTCAGCTACTTCGAGTATACGGGCAAGGATTTCAAGGCCGACATGGCGAAGATGGCCGCCGACCCGACCACGCAGGAGTGGTGGAAGCACTGTGAACCCTGCCAGGACCCTTTGCCGACCCGAGCCAAGGGTGAATGGTGGGCCTCGATGGAAGAAGTCTTCCATCAGGATTGACGACGGTGGTTCTTGGCGCTGAACGGGCCGGCCCTCCTGGAATGGGGCATGGTTCCTTTCGGCACGGAGGGCCGGCGTGCCCCGAATTTGCCCGCGGCAGACCCGCCCACTATATTCTCGGCGAAACGGATGCGTGGCCCTCCGTGGGAGCGAAGCCACATCCCTGAAAGCTCTGGAAGACGAGGTGCGAGATGAAGACCCTGTTCTGTTCGTTCTGCCTGGCTGCTCTGTTGACGCTTCAGGCCTCTGCGGCCGAGGCCCCCGCGGCCGGCAAACTGACCCGCGTGCTTCTGATTACCGGTCGCGACGTACCGGTTCACCCGTGGCGCGAGACCACTCCGGTTCTCCGCGAACACCTTGAGAAGTCAGGGAAGTTCGAGGTGGTCGTGTGCGAAGAGCCGCTCGTACTGGAATCGTCTACGGCGCTGGCCTCTTACGACATCATCATGCTGAACTACTACAACTGGCAGCGCCCCGGCATCACGGCAAAGGCCCAGGAGAATCTGATGGGCTTCGTGAAGGGTGGCAAAGGTCTGGTTTCCTTCCACTTCTCGGTTCGTGCGTTCGACGATTGGGCCGAGTTTCGCAACCTGATCGGACGGATCTGGACCAAGGGTTCGGGCCATGGCCCGCGAAGCACCTTCACGTCGAAGGTTGTGAAGCCGGACCACCCCATCACGGCCGGCGTCGCACCGACGTTTGAGGCCGATGACGAACTCTATGCAAAGCTGGTCGGCGATGCCCCCATCGATGTGCTGGTCGAGGCCTACTCGGACTGGAGCAAGAAAGTGGAACCCCTGGCCTGGACACTGACCTACGGTCAGGGACGGGTCTTCAATATCGTTTACGGGCACGACGGCAAGGCGTGTCGGAACCCCCACTTCGCGAGACTCTTTGTGCAGGGAACGGAGTGGGTGACGCGCAAGTAGCGGCTTGCGAGCGTTGATTCGCGTTGATGACGCCCCGCTGGATTGGGCCCCCGAGGTCGCTATGGCCAGCCCATGTTCGCAGTACTTTGAGCGGATGGCCGCCGAGTGGGACAAGGAACCTCGGCGCATCGCCTTGATGAAGGCGATCGGCGAACAGATTGCCCGCGTCGCCCAGCCCGGCCCGCATATGGACGTACTGGACTACGGGTGCGGTACGGGGCTGCTGGGGCTGTATCTCCTGCCTCATGTTCGGAGTGTGACGGGGGCCGATGTCTCGCAAGGCATGCTCGACGTACTCAACCAGAAGATAGCCCGTCTGGGGCCGGGCAGCGTCCGGACGTTTCTGCTCAACCTGGAACAGGACGATCCGCCCGACGATCGGTATGACCTGATCGTAGTCGGTATGGCTCTGCACCACATGGCCGATGTCCGGAAGGTGCTCGCCGCTTTCTTTCTCATGCTTCGTCCCGGCGGGCGTGTCTGTATCGCCGACCTGGACACCGAACCCGGGATCTTTCAT
Source organism: uncultured Planctomycetales bacterium (assembly GCA_964446835.1). Taxonomy (GTDB): domain Bacteria; phylum Planctomycetota; class Phycisphaerae; order UBA1845; family JAFGLZ01; genus CAYUQT01. The sequence goes on from CAYUQT010000023.1 coordinate 35,293, forward strand.
GGCCCCCATCCCGAGGAGATGGGCGTCCACCACTTCGGCTTCGACCGCGAGGAACTCAAGGCCGCCCTCGTTCGCGAGGGATTCCGGCATCCTCAGGACCTTACCGCCAGCAGCATCCGCCGCCCCATTGAAGGTGAAGGGGAGCGGGATTTCTCGGTCTTTTTGATCACCGCCCTGGCACCCGATCCGACGGCCGCGGAGGGACACCATGTTCCATGAGACAGGCTGCAAAGCTGTTCGACGCCTGATTCTCGCAGTGACTGACGGCACGAGCGTCACGGGGACGCGTCACCCATGAACAGAGAACAGGCATGGTCGGCCACCCTGACGGAAATCCGGAGGCTGCCGCATTGGCGCCCTGTCGAACGCGAGACGGTCCCCAACGGATCGTTCGAGCGCGGTCAGGCCGACCGGCCGGAGGGCTGGCACCTGGTCAGCGGAACGCCGGGACCGTCCACCGAATGGCTCGACGGCGGAGGGGTCGACGGCAAACGATGCCTGCGACTCTCTCCGCGAGGTGGCGGGGCCTCGTGGTTGTGCAGCCCCATCCCGATCGTTGCCGGCAGGGAGTATCTCTTCCGCTGTGCCATCAAACGCGACGGGAACCGACACTGGGCCCACGCGTGCAAGATCAACTGGGTATCGCTGGTGTTTCTTGACGCCGCCCGTACGCCTTGTGACCTCGATCCGGATGAGGATTCCCCGCTGGTATCGGTTCGCTGTCGCAAGACGGACGGTTGGGTCGAGGCCGGCCGGCAGATCGTCGCGCCGGCGGGCTCAGCATTTCTGGTGGTCGGTTTCCGCATCGAACGCGGCCAACCCGATCTGGTGGACGACTACGGATTCCGAAAGTTCTGGCATGGACAGATCGACTCGGGCAACTGGTGGATCGACCACGTTCGTCTGGAGCCCTTGCCAAGGGGGCCGATCAGGATATCCGGAGGCGCGGGTTGCCTTGCGATCGAGCTGCCCCAGGGCGCCGGTCGGATTCGAGTGGCCGACGGGGCCGGCAAGACGTTCTCCCCTGCCGGCGGCTACACCTACTCAGAGGGCGGCGGGTGTTTTCATGTGAGGTGCGGCAAGGCCCAGCTCGTTCTTCCACCGGGTCGATATACGGTGGAGGTGATGCGTGGGTTTCAGCGAGAGGTATTCCGAAGGGAGCTGGAGCTTCGGGAAGGAAGCGAGGTTTCGCTCCGGGCCGAGACGCCGGCCATCCAGGGTTGGCCTGTTCGCGGTTACTACATGGGCGATCATCACAACCACCTGAGCTTCCATGGCGAGACTCGCCACCCGATGATGACGATCAACGACCTCTATCGCGTCGCACGGGGCGAGGGTTTGGACTACGTTTCGTTCTGCGGCGAGATCGTCGATCAGTACGACTACGCCGACTGGCGCGATTCGGGAAGGGCTCGCGAAACCAGACCCGACGGCGCCTTCGAGCGAGAGGATTTTGTCTGCGCGGTATCGCATGAGGTCACGCAAGACCTGCTGGGACATTTGTGTCTGGTTAACGCACCCGGACGAGTCCACCCCGGGCACCCCTGGTGGATCACCCCTACCAACGCCGAGGTTTACCGGCGGACGCATTCTGTCGACGGCATGGGGACCCTGGGCGCCGTCGCCATGGCCCACCCCTACGACGGCCTGAAACCCGAGACCGTCTTCCAACAGCTTGCCGACCCATCGGTGACGTCCGTCCAGCGTGAGATGCCGGTCGACGCCGCCCTGGGGCTGGTCGACACGATGGACTTCCTGGTCGTCGAGCCGGCGGTGAACCTTGAGATGCGTTTTCGAGACTACTATCGGCTGTTGAATCTGGGATTGCACATCGGCGTGAGCGCCTCGTCCGATGCCTACGCCGACCAGGGAACGGAGATCATTGGCGGGGTCCGCACCGTGGTTCAGGCCGAATCGCTGAGCATGGACGCCATCGCCCTGGGCTATCGCCGTCGACGCACACAGGCGACCAACGGCCCGCTCATCCTTTTCAGCGTCAACGGAGGCGCCCCCGGAGATCGTGTACCCGGGGCCACGGCCTGCTGGCAGGCTCGTGCGTACTCCAACTGGGGGCTGACGAGGCTGGAGATCGTCTGCAACGGTGAGGTGATCGCCGACGCCACGGCCAGCCCGGACGGCTGGGCAAGGATCGAGGGCGAGCGGCATTTCGATCGCTCCGGGTGGCTGGTGGCCCGCGCCTACGGCCCGGGCCATCGTTCACTGAACGTCCTTCCCGTACCGGCAGATCAGAGATCGCGTTGCGGTCAGTGCTGTGTGACGAGCCCCATCTACATCGAGGTCCCCGGCAGGCCTCCTCGTTACAGACGGGAGGACACCGAATACTTCATCCGATGGATCGATGCTTCCTGCGAGGCCATTCGCCGTCGAAAGGCGTACCTCACAGGGCAAGGCCCCGACGGCCCTGTGATGACCGAGGTCGATGTGCAAGCCGCTCTGGCCCTGTTTGCCGAAGGACGCGAATTCTATCTTCGACGGTTGAACGCCTGCGAGTGATCGTCGGAGCTGCAAAGGTGAGGGGCTCAGCAGACCTCCGGCGGACTTGCACCGTCTGTCCACCGAACCTGGCATATTGAGGTTTGGTTCTCAGTTCCCGTTGTCTTCTTCATGGGCGAGGAAGCTGAAGCGCTGATGGAGCTGTCTTTCCACTGCGCCTCCGAACAGGAGGACCATGAAGACAAGGAAGAAGCCGGTGAGCACGATGCACCAGTACCCCGTTCCGCAAGCGATTCCCAAGGCGGCAGAGACCCAGACGGAAGCGGCGGTCGTCAACCCGTGAACCCGCTTGCCGCTTTCGGTGCGCATGATGACGCCCGCCCCCAGAAAGCCGATGCCCTGAAGAATGCCCTGGATCACACGGCTGACGGCGTTGGCATCGCCGAAGGAGGCGGTTGCGGCGACCTGTGGACCGCTGAAGGCCATCTCGAGCCGGATGCCGAGGATGACCAGCAGGGCTGTGGAGATCGTGACCAGTGCGTGCGTACGAAGCCCCGCGGGCTTGCCCTGGAGGTTGCGGTTCAGGCCGATCATCGAGCCCATGACCATGGCGGCCATCAACCGCAGCAGAATGTCGATTTCGGTAATTTGATGCATGGGGCTCATCGGGGCAAACCCATTGAACGGCCCATCGGCCTACAACTTCAGCCGGCGGATGTCCCCGTTCTGCTGCGTGGCAAGACCGGATGCTCGGCGCCGGAGAACGCTAACCCACGCCCGGCTGAGGCAACGCCCCGCCCAGATTCGGTTCCGGCGGTGGCGCAACGGCCTTGATCGGACGGGCTGTCGGCGTCCGACCCATGTCGTCACTATCTCCGAGGCTCGGCTTGGTGAGGGTCTCACCCTTGATAATCCTGACAATGTCCTCGCCGCTGAGGGTTTCGTACTTCAGCAGGGCCTCGGCGATCGCCTGAAGCCTGTCGCGGTTCTGCTCGAGAATCTGTTCGGCCTCACGATAGGCCATGTCGACGATCTTCTTGACCTCCTGGTCGATGACGAGGGCGGTCTGATCGGAATGCTCTCGCCCACCGGGCAGGTCGAGGAAGGCCACCTTGCCCTCGGTCTCACCGTAGTAGACGAAGCCGACGGTGTCGGTCATGCCCCAGTCGGTGACCATACGACGGGCGATATCGGTGACCTGTCGGATGTCGGCAGCGGCTCCGGTGGACAGATCGTCACAGGCCAGTTGTTCGGCGATACGACCGCCGCAGAGGACCCGCGCCGTCTGCAGGAGATACTTTCGCCCGTAGGTTTGGCGATCCTTCTCGGGCAGACTCATCGTGGCACCGCCCATCGGGCCTCGCGGGATGATGCTGACCTTGTGAATCGGATCGGTATCGGGCAGCATGGCCTGCACGAGCGCATGGCCGGCCTCGTGCCAGGCGGTGGCCAGACGTTCCTTCTCGTCTACGACGCGGCTCTTCTTGGCACGTCCCCAACGGATCTTGTCACGGGCCTCTTCCAGGTCTATCTGCTCGACGTACTCCTTGTTGGCCAATGTCGCCACGAGGGCTGCCTCGTTGATGATGGCCGCCAGATCGGCACCGCTGAACAGCGGGGTGCCTCTCGCCAGGCGCTGGAGGTCCACGTCGGGCCCTGATTTGATCTTCTTGGCGTAGATTTTGAGGATTTCGAGCCGCCCCTTGATATCCGGCAGCGGCACATACACCTGGCGATCGAACCGACCGGGTCGAACGAGGGCCGGGTCGAGTACGTCGACGCGGTTGGTGGCCGCAATAACAATGACCTGGTCGGACGTATCAAAGCCGTCCATCTCGACCAGAATCGCGTTGAGGGTCTGTTCTCGTTCGTCGTGGCCGCCGCCGTTGTAGTTTGCCCCGCGGCGCCGTCCGACGGCATCGATTTCATCGAGGAAGATGATGCAGGGGGCGTTGTCTTTGGCCTGTTTGAACAGGTCGCGGACGCGGCTGGCCCCCACACCGACGAACATCTCGACGAAATCGGAGCCGCTGATGCTGAAGAACGGCACATCGGCCTCGCCAGCAATCGCCTTGGCCAGGAGGGTCTTTCCGCATCCGGGCTCGCCGACCAGCAGGACGCCCCTGGGGATCCGACCGCCGAGTCGCTGAAATCGCTTGGGGTTTTTCAGGAACTCGATGAGTTCGCTGACCTCGTCTTTGGCCTCATCGATACCCGCCACGTCAGCCAGTGTGACGTTGGTGTGTTCTTTGGCTGCGACGCGGTGCCTCGACCTGCCGAAATTGCCGAGCATGCCGGCGCCTCCGCCGGCCTGTCGAAGCTGGCGAAGAACGAAGAACCAGATGAATCCCAGGATCAGCAACCACGGGATCATCGGCACGATCACCTGCCAGAACAGATTGCCCGACGTATCGACCTTGAAGTCGTCCACGCCGGCTTCGTAGAGCATACTGATCAGGGTGGGGACAAAGTCGGACGGCACCTTGGCTTCGAAATCACGGGTGTGCGACTGGTCGGCCTGCTTGAGCTTGCCGGTGATCGAGTCTTCCTTGATCACTGCAAACTCGACGTCGCCGTTTCGGATGTGGGTCATCAGGTCGCTGAGCTTCATCTCGGCGACCTCTCCGATCTGCTTGGTCAACAACATGACCAGGACCAAGGCAAATCCGATAAAGATGATCCAACCCAAGACGCCACGGCTGACCCGAATGGGCGGTCCGCCGCCGCGTCCCCCGGTGTTATTGGAGTTGTCGCGGTTATCGCCTGGATCGGGCATGAAACAGTATCTCCGGCCGCCCCCTACATCATCGGGCCGCTTAACACGTATCGGCAGTCCATCATACGAGCGTTACCAAGGTTTTTCCATCTTCTCTACGATCCGCTCGGCCAAGTCGTTCATTGCCTTCTGGCTGGCCTCGTAGAAGTTCTCGCCCACGGGTTGGATGTAGTCAACGGATTGGGTGATGACGGGCATGTCGACGAGAATCTTCCCGGTTCTGAGATCCTTCCAGCGGAAACTCGCAATGACCGTTGCCTGGGTTTCGCGGGGCTTGTGGGTTTTAAAATCCAGCCCCAAGGTGCCTTGTCGGACCTCGCGGATCTCGCCGGTGAGAACGGTGTCGGCCTTGCGTTTGTCGCTGGTGGTCTTGTAAGGGGTGTAGAGCTCGATGGCCTTGACCAGCGCCTCGGTGAGCTGGAACTCAAGCCCACGTCGGAAGTCCTTGTTCTGGAAAATAGGAACATGTACAGTCCGAATAGTCTCGCTGAACATCTCGCCGTGACCGAACTTGTAGCCACAGCCGGTGGTTCCGGCAGCCGTTAACAGGGTCAGGACGAGGGCTGACGACCAGACACATCCGGAATGAATGCCTTTGATTCGCATGTGGCCCTTCAAGAGCGTTGGACGTCTACCGGGGACCTAGACTTCGGACCCCATACTATCTATACGACTGTCCGTACACCACTAGCTCGACGGTCCCAGGGGGATACCGGGCCCCATCGGCGACATGGGCTGCAACGGAGTCTCCTCAAGATCGCTCGGGCGTTCCGCCTGATTGCCCAACCCCTCCAAACGCCCCTGAGCCATCATCGCCCATGTGGTATCAGGCCAGTACTTGATGACACTGCGATAGTAGAATGCCGCCGCCCGGGGGTGTTTCGTACGTTCGTAGAACCGCCCGACCCCGAACTCTTTCTGGGCGCGGCTGTTGCGTATCTGCTCCATCAGCAAAGGAACGTTCTCTTCTTCTGCTGCCTGAGGAAACTTCTTGCGAAACTGCTCAAAGCGTTCCTCGGCTTCGACCAGAGAGCTGTCATCAAACTTCACACCGTGGAAACTGGCATAGGCCGACTGGGCGCTTCTCAGCATTGCCAGCGTTGCATACCGGCTCTTTGGGAAGTCACGACCCAATCGGGCGTACTCCTTCTCAGCGTCTTCAAATTCGCCCTTGGCATAATGGTAATCGGCCTTGACCTTGATGGCCTGTTCCGCCATGGGCGTTCCCGGGGCGCGATTCGTGGCGATCCTTTCGAGGATGTCCAGAGCTTCTTCGTAGGCCGGCAGGCGGATCATTCCGGCCCAAATTTTCCGCCAGCGCCCCGACAAGAAGACCTCGGCAATGACCATTTCGTTGCGGAGGGCTCGCTGAGCGAGTTCGCTGCCTTTGACCTCGTCGAGCAGACGCTCGTAGGTCTCATAGGATTTCATAAAATTACCGAGCTGAAACTCCGAATCGGCGTAGTAGAACAGAGCCTCGGGGACCCGCTTGGAGTCGAAGTAGGTCTTGATCCACTGTTGGAGCATCTTGCGAGCCCGCAGGAGTTCCTTGTGGCTGTCGGCCCTTGCCAATGCCGCCCGGGCCAGTTCCAGGTCGCCGTCTTCCGTCCCCGGTTCGGGAGGGGCCAATTCAAGCCACTCGCCCGTCTTGGGGTCGTAGGTCAGGCGTTCGGGGTATTTCTCCTGGGCTTGCCCCCAAGACGAGGAAACGGCACCGCACAGGAGCAGCAAGGCCCCCAAGGGTGGAAGAACACGTCGGATTAGTGGCTGCATAAGTCCCAAGGTTGGTTTTCAGCTCAAGGGCACGACCATCCCAGTCGGTCGGGCGGTTCCATGAATCTAACGGATTATAGGAATACGCGTCTGCTTCTGCAACGCCCGGGAGATGGCAGCGGACAGGGAACACGATGCAAGGGACTCGGAAAATGGCATTTGGGGCCTTGCTCTGAGGCCTTGGATAAGCCCACTGCCCCATGTCTTATCTTGTGATGCGAGTGTGGTGTGTTGTCTGCGGAGCCGTGTGCTTTGGCCGTGGCTTGAAGGACGATCATCCCAACGATAGACTGCGTCGCGTCGGACGTCGACGGATCACGATCATCCGAACGCAGGCGGCACCACATGAGCGAGTTTCGAAGCAATCTTTGGGCCCCTTGGCGAATGGAGTATATCGACAGCCTCCAAGATCGAAACAGCACGGGCTGTTTTCTATGCCGCTACTGGAACGAAGTGAACCGATCCGCCGAGAACCACGTCTTGTGGCGGACGGAACGCTGTTACGTCGTGATGAATCTCTATCCCTACAGCAACGGGCACATGCTGATCTGTCCGGCCGCTCACAAAGGTGACATGGGCGAACTGGATGAGGTGGAGATGCAGGAGATGATGCAGCTCACGCGCGACACCTACCACCTGCTGGTCCGTGCGCTGAATGCCCAGGGGGCAAACGTGGGCATGAACTTCGGACACTGTGCCGGTGCCGGGCTGCCGGAGCACCTGCATATCCACGTGGTGCCCCGGTGGAGCGGGGATACGAACTTCATGGCGGTTCTGGGCGATGTTCGCGTGATCCCGCAGTCGCTCGACGCGGTGTATAAGCGGCTCGTCGAGGTTTCGAAGGAAATGAACCTGCCTCGGCCCTGCCGAGGCTCCAAGCCATGATTCAGCCCGTTTTGCCGTTGGCGACGTATGCCGTACACCCCTCGCAGAGCCCGGGGCGAGCGTATCCGGAAAGCCCCGATCCCTTTCGCCTGGATTTTGAGTTGGATCGCCATCGAGTGATTCACTCGGCGGCCTTTCGTCGCCTGGAGTACAAGACGCAGGTTTTCGTTACGCATGAAGGTGACCACCACCGGACGCGATTGACGCACTCGCTGGAGGTGGCCCATCTGGCGATGGAGCTGGCGGGGGCCCTCGGCGTGAACGCGTTGCTCGCCGAGGTGATCGCCCTGGCTCATGACCTGGGCCATACGCCCTATGGACACGCGGGCGAAGCGACGCTGGCCGATCGGATGGGCGACCATGGCGGTTTCGAGCACAATCGGCAGTCGCTTCGCATCGTCGAGTACCTGGAGCACCCGTATCCCGCCTTTCGCGGACTGAACCTGATGGCCGAGACCCGCGAATGCCTTGCCGCGCACTGTACGATCTACGACCATCCCTCTGAGGCATCGCCGGGCAACCCCACCGCGTTGCTCCCACCGATGGAAGGTCAGATCAACAACGTTGCGGATCGGCTGGCCTACGACGCGCACGATATCGAAGACGCCCTGGGCGCCGGGCTTCTGACGGAAGACGATCTGGGAGACCTGCGTCTGTGGCGCGAGGCGGCCCGCACGATCCGAGAGACCCACCCGCACGTATCGGTTCACGCGGTGCGGCGCCCGATCCTGGATGCTATGATCCTGCGGATCATGACCGACGTGACGGATGAATCGAGGAGACGCGTGGCCGAACTCAATCCCCAGAGCGTCGAGGACGTTCGTCGGGGGCGACGGATTCTTGTCGGACCGTCGGCAGCCCTGCAGGAGGAACTGGCCGAACTCGAGCACTTCATGCTGCAGCGCGTCTACCGGCACCCGCGTGTGACCGACATCGACACCCGCGCCCGACTTGTCATCGGCGAGGTTTTCGATGCGCTTGTGGAGAAGCCGCACCTGATGCCCCCCCGTTTCAGCCGCCGCGTTGAGGCGTCGGGCGCACATCGGGTGGTGTGCGACTATGTGGCCGGAATGACCGATCGATTCCTCGAAGCCGAACACAAGCGACTGTTCGGATGAGTGTAGGGCGGAGAGGTGTATGGCGATACAACGTACCGAGCCCTCTGAGGAACGGCAACGACCTATCGAATCAACCTCTGCGCGACTATAATGCCCCCCCGGGTTGGATTGTCTTGTTGGGTACGTGGTGCGGGCGTCCCTCGCGTGGGGTTTCACGGGCGGGACGCCCATGCCACAAGATGCCCGCCCCCACCGTGCAGGTGATCGATGCCCAATGTGATCGTGGTGACATCGCTGAGCGGTAAGCACAGCCGGGATTCTCTGCTGGACCTTGCGCGGCGCGCGGCCGAACCAATGCTCCACGGTCGTCCGCGGTCGTGGACTCCGCTGGTTGAGTCCGACGGACTCTGCATTGGGAAGGCCGAACCTGACGCGAAACATCTCAAGAACGTTGAGATCCTGTCTCGAGATGGGATCACGGTGATCATGGAGGGTTACCTCTCGCGATTGCCCGAGGAGATACGGCGGGGCCCCGTGGACATCCAGACCGTGGCAGAAGCGTATCTGTCACGGGGCAATGCCGGTGTAGAGGCGCTGGACGGGGCCTTCCAGATCGTCGTGGTCGATTCTCGGAGTCGGACGATCCACCTCTGGACGGATCGGGCATCTGTTGTCCCATGCTATATGACCCGCTTGGGTGATGTGCTCGTGGTGGCCCCGGAGGCCAAGTGCTTTGCCAGGCTGCCGGGCATGAATCGCGAGGTGGCGCTGGGTTCTCTGGCCGCAATGACGATGAACGGCGCATTGCTGGACGATCACACGTACTGGCAGGACCTTCGCTATGTAGGACCGGGCTGCCGAATCACGGTGTCGGGCAGCGCAGTGGATGCGGGACGGTATAGTCTCTTTCGCATGTTGGACGACCCTGATCGCCCTCCTCCACCGGCGCCGATCGTCGCGGAGGTTCTCTGCCGGGCGGTGCAGCGGCATGTCGCTCGATTTGGCCAGCCGATCCTGGCATTGAGTGGCGGCCTGGATTCGCGGGCGATTCTGGCGGCAGCCCGTCGGGTGGGGCTGATGATCCCGACCATCACATGGGGTGCCGACCGGCTGGACATGCCGGGATCGGATTTCCAGACGGGTCGTGAGGCGGCCCGGCTGGCGGGCGTACCGCATCGCACTCACGTCAAGGACATGGATCAGTTTCCAGCGAATGCCGAACGTGCGGTCTTTCTGACGGACGGGCTTTCGGGGCACATCGCCAACCATCCGAATGCGGACATTCTGGCGAGAGAGCTGGCGAGTGAGCACGATGCGCTCATCGTGGGCAATGAGATGTTCGGCTGGATCGGCCCTACCGAGACCCCTGCGATCCTCATGGCGCGTCTTGAGTCGATTAACACGGGCCGCCCGCTGAATCTGCTGCGTCTGCTCCTCCGGCGAGACGTCCACGACGCCGTTCGTGCCGACTATGACCGACAACTGGAGGGGCTCCTGAAGCCCTTCGTCTCATCGATGCCGCTGCGCGACGTGGCGGATGCGGTGGCGATGTACACATGGTACGGGCGGCAGATCCTGAGCCAGGCCAAGATATATCACGACCACATTCACTATGTCAGCCCGCTGATGGATGGGGAACTGGTTTCGCTGGCCGCCACGTGCAGGGCTGACTTGCGCAAGGACAAGGTCCATTTCGTCCGGTGCATTGCCGAGGAGTTTCCGGAGCAATTCGCCCTGGCGTTCAACCGCAAGCACAGCCGCGTTAACTGGCGAGAGCGGCTGGCGCGTCTCGGACCGATGCAGCGTTATCTGGTCGAAACGCTACTGGAGCCGTTGGCATCATTCGACGAGTACTTCGATCGCACGTCTATCCGGACGTGGTTGGCCGATGTGACGGCCGAGGGCAAGCGAGTGCCGTGGCCGGAACCGTGCTCGGTCTGGCAGCGATTGGGCCTGCGGATGCGGGCCCTGTCCATGCGTCACCTGTTCAGGCACCGCGTCATCATGAACCTGGTGACACTCAAGCTGTGGTTCAAGCTCTTTGGGTCCTGATGCGAGGGTTCCGAGGACCGTGCGTGCCCCATGCACCTGCGCCTCCGCCCTACTCATGAACGTTCCACACAACCGCAGGCAACTCACGGCCTGGCGGGCGTGATAACCACGGTCTGACACAACTCCGGGGCCGTTGGGGGCCAGCACATCTCGCCAAATTCGGACCCGCCCACATGGACATAGTACTCCACCAAGATGGCACCCGGCTGGGGAGCCGGAATCGTGACTGAATACACGCCCCGAGCGACGTGTGACAGGGCCACACAGTTGAACGCCGACGGCTTGTCGGCTGTGCTCACCGCCCGCCAGCACAGTTCGGCCCTCTGAGGCGGCCGCTGCGAGAGGAGGATCACCTTGAGTGTCAGGGATTCCTCTGGTGCCATGCTGCCGCGGACCGTGGGCACGATGATCCGAACCGGTCCGCTGTAGTCCTTGCTCAGGAGGGCCTCGGGCGGCAGCGGGGCGCCGAGCACTTTGGACAGTTCTTCACCCGGTTTGTTGAGCAGGTCCGGCTGGAGGTGCTGTTCCCAATTGGCCACCGTTCCCATCTCGCCTGTCGTACCGACCACGGCGAGGAGGTGGCGATAGACCTCGGTGACCGCCTGGACCAATTCGATACGGATCGGGAGGGCCGATGACTCGGCCAAACGCTTCTTGGCGGCGGGGTCTTTTTCATCAGCGACCTTCTTCCATGCCGCGTTGTACCGGGCCCAGATGCAGTTGACGCGTCCGTTGGCGCGGAGGTACCGCATCGTGTGCAGCCAGTAGCCGAACCGATCGGTGTTTCCGGCTCCGGTCACTCTGGGCCGAATCGCCGCCAGATCGTCGACAAAGGCATATTGCCGCATCACCGTCTCCCACGGTCGAGCGTCGGGCTTGATGCCGCCGGGACCGTTCACCCAATCGGACGGGCGCGGAAGATTGCAGTCAATCGCGGTGAAGATCGCGGCGATGTCCGCAGCGGCTTCCGGACCGAACTGTGAGGCGGCCCAATCGCGATAGAAGTCATCCACCGGCGGACGCCGCGGTGTGGCCGGCGGGTCGGCGGTGAAGTCCTTGTACGCAGGTCCGCCGCAGTTGATCTTTCGCGAGTAGCCGTCGCCCGCCACCTCGATGGCGGCTATGCAGGGGAATTCGACCTGGTGCAGGAAGTCGATGTCCAGCCAGCCGTCGCTGACGCGGACATCTTTGAACGTGCAGTCGAGGGCGCGATCCTTGCCGACCTTCTCAAAGATATCGAGCCGATCGATGACCGGCTGTCCTTCGATGTTCACACCGAAGACGCGAGCCCCCTTCTTGCTGTGAGCGGGTTCACAGAACCGCAGCGTCACCGTGTAAGTGCCGTCGGGCACCGGGAAGTAGTATCCGTAGACGTCGAAACGAACCGTCTGATAGAGGGTGTCGTCCTCGGTACCCGCAAAGTCACGGCTTGCAAAGGCGGCGACCTGCCCTCCCAGGGGCCCCTCGCTTCGAACGTGCCGGGTCCAGCCGGACTGATCCCAGGCGGCTTTGGCCAGGGCTGAAACGTTCATGCTGAGGATCCGCGTCCGCCAGTGGATACCCATCAGGCCGTCACACCCATAGCGCAGGGCATCGGCGGCGTCGCGTCTCATCCGCCCCACCCACAACTGCGGCGAGATCATGGCCGGGTCGTCCTCAAGCCATGGGATGGCCCATTTCCCGCGGTCCTTCACGCGCGAGAAGCCGGGTTCAACAGGGTCGTGCCCTACCTGGCGGCTGATGCAACTGACGAACATGTCGCGAGGCAGTTCACGGTCGAACAGAGCCCGGTCTTGCGCGGGCCCCAGGACCCATCCGCACGTGCCCAGCCGGAATGAGGCACCGGCTCGCGCGATCGCGTCGTGAGCCGATCGGATGTCGTCGAGGGTCCTGCGGATCTGTTCCTCTTTTGTGCCCTCCCATGTCCACCCTTCGGGGGTCCAGAGCCAGTAGAAATCGACGGGGTAGGACGCCATGATGCGGCGGAACATGCCTTCGTACAGTTCGCCGACGACCTTCGGATCGTTGGGATCCTTGCCCAGTTCCTTGAGGCGGGCTCGGACTTCTCTGGGAATCACCAAGGGGGTCTCGGTACCGACACACGTCTTGATGCCCAACCGATGGGCGTGATCGAAGGCCTGGCGATACAAGGCGCCGGCGCGATTGAAGACCTCATTGCACTGATCCGGCGTCTTGGGCTGCGGTGTCAGGTCGTAGAGTACCTGAGAGCTATGAGAATCACGGTCGAATAGACCGGCGGCACCGAGCATGTAGTCGCTCGTCTTCTTGGCCTGAAAACCCCACCCGACCGGGAGCGTCGTATTGTAGTAGATCGCCGGATAGGAGAATCGGACCTTGCCGTCCGACTCGACATCGTTCGGCAACCCGATCCAGACCGTAGGCTCGGCCGCCGGACGGTCCTCGGGATAGGTGTGCAGCCCGATGAAGTTCATCCCCAATTTGGGCAACTGCGAGATGATTGCCTTGTAGTCGTCGAGATTCCACCAGTCGGGGCCTTCGGGGAAATCGTGGAACGGTTGGATGCCGCGAAGCCCGAAGAGCGGTTGGCCCTTCTCGTCGAGCGACAGCGACACAGCGGCGGCGCGACGATCGGGGAGCACGTCGCCGTGCAGATAGAATCGCACGCCCAGATGTTCCGCGAAGCGGTAGGCGCCGTACAGCACACCGGCGTCGTCACCACCGACGATCAGAACGGTTTCGCCCTGACTGCCTTTCAGGGTCTTGATGAGGTACTCCTGTGGCCGGAGGCTGCGGAGTCGATCGGCGAGGCTATCAACGGCCGAAATCAGCGGTCGGTCTTTCCTGGCAACGACGATGCCCGGCTGCCCTTGGTCCCATCGATCCGCGGTACGGATCGCCGGACACCGAGCGGTTCGAATGTAGACATAGCGAGCGATCTCGCGAGCGGCGAGTGATTCTGAGAATGAGGCATCGGATGGCAGGAGGACGCTTGCGAGCAACGTCTCGCCACCCTCGGCATGTCCGGCCCTCAGACCCATCGCACAGAAGATGGCTACGCAGACATACACGACGTTCACAAGCCGACCAAGCATCGATACACCTCCCTCGGTGGGTCGGGCAGACCCGACCGGATTGCCAAGCCTCGGCCGTGAGGCTTGATGCTTAACGCTCTGCGACGAAGAGATTCCGGCGCAACGGCGACTCACGGAAGGGCCGACGATATGCCCTGTGGTGAGACGGAAACCATCATGTGCCGGTGGGGTTCCGAAGGAACTCCCGTCCTACAGTTCGTACTGGCCACGTTCGCGATCGGCCAGGATATCCGCCAGACGCATTCGAACGTAGTCGGCGTCGACCACGACCTGACGGTTGGCGGCGTCGCACGCGTGAAACGCGATGTCCTCGAGAACCTTCTCGATGATGGTGTAGAGGCGACGCGCCCCGATGTTCCCGAGCAACTCATTGGCGTGATACGCCATCGAGGCCATCTCGGCGATGGCGTCCTCGGTGAAGGACAGCTCCACGCCTTCGGTGGCGAGCAGGGCGATCTGCTGCTTAATCAGGGCGTTCTCGGGCTCGGTGAGGATTCGCACGAACTCCTCTTCTCCGAGGTCGTCCAGCTCGACGCGGATCGGAAAGCGTCCCTGCAACTCGGGCATAAGGTCGGAGGGTTTGACCTGAGTAAACGCACCGGCAGCAATGAACAGGATGTGATCGGTGCGAACCATGCCATGGCGGGTATTGACCGTGCAGCCCTCGACGATCGGCAGGAGGTCTCGCTGAACGCCGGTCCGGCTGATGTCGGGACCGACGCTCATATCGCCCCCGCAGATCTTGTCGATTTCGTCGATGAAGACGATGCCGTTGTTCTCTGCCCGGCGAACGGCGATGTCCGCGACCTTCTCGCGATCGATCAGCGACTCGGCTTCCTGTGCCAGGAGTATCTTTCGGGCTTCACACACTGTGACCTTGCGATTCTTCGTATTGCTCGGCATCAGCCGCTCAAAGACTTCTTGAAGTTCCGACGGAATCTCCTCTGGAACAACCATCGTGGCAATCGCGGTCACCGGCAGGGCCTTCTCCCGAGTGGAGAGCTGGACCTCGCTCTCCTCGAGAATGCCCTCGCGAAGCTGTATCCGCAGTTTCTCCCTGGTTCGGCGTCTTCGTTCGGCCGCCTCGCCGTCGGGATCGGGCCCGCCTCCCTGCGAGGGCAACAAGGCATCCAGAATCCGCTCTTCCATCAGTTGCTCGGCCCGCTCGCGAACCACCTCGGTCTGCTCGCTGCGGACCATGGTGATCGACAGCTCCACGAGGTCGCGGATGATGCTCTCGACATCCCGGCCGTGATACCCCACCTCGGTGTATTTCGTGGCCTCGACCTTGATAAAAGGAGCATGTGCGAGGCTCGCCAGACGTCGGGCGATCTCGCTCTTACCCACTCCGGTGGGTCCGATCATGAGGATATTCTTGGGGGTGACGTCCTCGGCCAGTTCGCGAGGCAATCGCATCCTTCGGAGGCGGTTCCGCATGGCCACCGCTACCGCCCGCTTGGCCTGATCCTGCCCCACGACGTACCGATCGAGGGCCGCTACGACTTCCTTGGGTGTCAATTCTTCCATCGAACTCTCGGCCTGACTTGTCGGCTCCTTCACAGGCATCCCCGCTGACGTGGCAGAGACCGAGGAGACTGCATGTGAACCTAACCGATGTGGTCCGCAGCGGCAAGTTCGAGCGATGCGGAGAGATCCTCGGCGAGTCAATCCTAAGCGTGAAGCAAAATCTTCGCCGGAAGGATCTGGCTCTCAACTCAACGGAGTTCATATGATACGATAGTAGCCATGTGGAGGGTGAATGCGCCCGGATACCCTTCCCTCCTGAGGAGCCGACCGTGATCCTTCGCATAGTGCCAGTTCTCGCCCTGGTGATCCTGATCGGCGGGTGCCGGGGACCGTCGGTTGTCCCGGTGAGCCCCGCTTCGGGACCCAAGGACCAGGCCGTGGCCCCCACAACGGTGCCCCAGAGCCCCGTCACCCGTCCCACGGAGCTGTCCCCAACCACTCGGATGGAATTGAAGGAACCGGGCCGGTGCGTCGTCCTGATCCACGACCTGAGCGAACCCCAGAAGGACTGGTTGGTCATCGAGGAAATGACCAGGAGCGGTGAGCCTGCCTCGGCAACAGGCCATGTCGTCAAACCTCGAACCGTCATTGTCGAGACCCACAATGTCCGTGCTATTCGTATCGAGCTGGCCAAGGCCGGCCTGCCAACGAACCGTCCGGTGATCCTTCGGATCGACAAGCAAGGTATTGAGATCACGGGGCGATACGGTCCGGTCGCGCGCCTGGAGCGATCGTTGCAGGGCGTGTGGTCTTCAAGACGCAAGCCGTCGGAGCGAGACAACAAGCCAGCCACAAAACCGTAAAGGCAGGGCTCGGAGCATTTGGCATTATGGACGTACGTGCCGTCACCTTTGATTTCTGGGGTACTCTGTACGACGAATTCGGCAACTCGTCGAAGCGGAGAGAACAGCGTCGTTATTTGCATGCCCTGACCTTCTTTCAGTTGTCCGGAGCCGTTTTTGACCAGGAGAAGCTGCGTCAGGTCATGGAGAAGGTCCCCCGCCAGGTCGACCTGCTCTGGCGGCTCCAGCAGCGAACGATGGGCCGTCGCGAACTGGGAGAATGGGTTGTCCAGCAAATGGGGTATCGCGTCGATGAGCCGGCAGCCGACGCACTGGGCGAGGCATTGGCGATGGCCGCCACCCACGCACCCCCTGCCCTTCGCGTTGGCGTCAACGGCATTCTGGAGGGCCTGCGGGGACGGTACAAGATCGGCCTGATCAGCGATACCGGCCTTTCACTGGGCTGTGCCCTTCGTGAGGTCATGCGGGCCGACCAGACGCTGGATTACTTCGACCATCTCACTTTCAGTGACGAGACAGGTAGCGCCAAGCCGAATCCCAGGCAGTTTCTCTACACGTGCCACATGCTGGGCGTCGCCCCCGAACACACGGTTCATGTGGGAGACCTTGAGGAAACCGACATTGCCGGGGCGCGAGAGGCCGGACTCCGATCCATCCTGATTACCAACGGCCGGACGATTTCGCAGACCGCCGCGACAGCGACGATCACCTCCATGAGCGAACTGCCGGGTATTCTCAAGCGGTGGGAGGTGAGCGAGTGACTCTGTTGGCAACGCCCATCATCGCCCGTTCGACGACCGGCGCCATTGCCGACGTCCGTCGGGCTGTGAATCTCGGAGCCGACGCCGTCGAGTTCCGGCTGGACCATATGATCGACGTGGATCTCGCCGCGGCCATGAACGAAGTGCCGGCGAGCATGAAGATCATCGCCACCGCCCGAGACCCCCAAGAAGGCGGGGTATTGCCCATCGATGATCTTCGGCGCATCGACATGCTGGCAGCCGCCGCTGCTCTGAGGCCCGACTACATCGATATCGAACTGGCCACCTGGCTCCGATGCGGCGAGGCAAGGACCCGCCTGGGCCCCCTTCTGCGAGGCGAACCCCGCCGAGCGGGTCAGGATCGGGCCTGCCGTCTGATCCTCAGCAGCCATGATTTCGCCGGACGACCGCCGCGACTCAATGATCTGCTGACTGATCTTGAGGCCCAGCCATGTGACGTCGTGAAGATCGTCTGGCAGGCGGCATCCGCCTGCGACGTCTTTGCGGCCTCGGACCTGATGCGGACCGCGCGAAAGCCTGCCATCGTGATCGCCATGGGCGAGGCCGGTGTGGCGTCGCGGATCCTGGCGCGGAAACTCGGCGCATTTCTCTCCTTCTGGTCGCTGGATGAGGCCGCGACGTCGGCCCCCGGACAAATGACGCTTCGGAGCGCCACACATCTGTATCACTGGGATCGGATTACGCCGACCACCATCGTATACGGTGTGATCGGCTGTCCCATCATGCACTCGATGAGCCCGGCGATCCACAATGCAGCGATGCTCGATCGGGGCATGGATGCAGTGTACCTCCCCTTCCGCGTCGAGCCGGGCTACGAACCCTTCGACCACTTCGTCCGGGGATTCCTTGAACGTCCCTGGCTCGACCTGCGCGGCCTGAGCGTAACCATCCCTCACAAGGAGAACGCCCTGCGGCTTGTCGGTGATCGCGTCGAGCCGCTGGCGCGTCAGATCGGCGCCGTCAATACGCTGGTCTTCGAGAAGCCCGACGCCCCCCGGGGCCTCAACACCGACTATGCCGGGGCCCTGGACGCCCTGACGGATGCGATGGGCTGCTCGCGAGGTGACCTGCGGGGTTTGCCGGTGGCGGTTCTGGGGGCGGGTGGGGCCGGTCGAGGCATCGTGGCGGGTCTGCGAGATTGCGGATGCCGCGTCACGATCTACAACCGAACCTATGAGCGGGCCAGAACCCTGGCGGAGGAGTTTGGCTGTCGCGCCGAACCCATGGAGAACCTGTCTCGCCTTGGCGCGAGGATCGTCGTGAACACCAGTAGTGTGGGCATGCTGCCGGACATCCACAGCACACCCCTACCGGCCCAGCAGCTCACATCCGACATGGTTGTGTTCGACAACGTGTACAACCCGATCGAGACGCGACTGCTTCGAGAAGCCGCGGCCGCCGGTTGCCGCACGGTCAGCGGTGTCGATATGTTTGTCAATCAGGCGGTCGCGCAGTTCCAGGCGTGGACGCACCAGACGGCGCCGAAAGAACTGATGCGGCGAGTCGTTCTGGAAGAACTAACGTCCCGCAGGAGCCCTCATGAACATCCTCGCTCTGAACGCCAGTCCTAGAATGACCGAGGGGAACACGCATCGTATCCTGGCGCCTTTCATGGAGGGCGCCGCGGAAGCGGGTGCCACGGTCGAAACGGTATATGTGCGCAAACTTCAGGTCAAACCCTGTACGGCCTGCATGTCTTGCTGGTTTCGAACGCCCGGACAATGCGCACAGCGGGACGATATGACAGACCTCTGCCGAAAGGTTCATGAGGCAGACGTGTTCGTGCTGGCAACGCCCGTCTACGTCGACGGCATGGTCGGGGCGCTGAAGGTCGTACTGGATCGCATGATCCCTCTGGTCAGGCCAGAGATGGAACTCATCGACGGACACATGCGTCACTCGGCCGTCGAGGGACACAAGGCGACGAAAGTGTTGCTGGTGTCGGTCTGCGGCTTCCACGAGATGGACAACTTCGATCCGCTGGTCATGCACGTTCAGGCGGTCTGCCGCAATCTCCAGTCGGAGTATGCCGGTGCCCTACTGCGGCCTCACGCCCACGGGATGGAGGCGCTCGAGAATTTCGGACGGCCGGCGACCGCTGTGTTCGAGGCCTGCCGCACCGCGGGAAGACAGATCGTGACGGAAGGTCGGATCACGTCCGAGACCTTCGAAGCCGTCAGCCGGAGTCTCATGCCCAGGACGATCTACCTCTACGGGGCGAACTCGGCCATGCAACAGACCAAACGCAAACACGGTACGGCCTAGATGCCAATCAGGTGTCTCGCGTTTCGGGCAGGAGGCACGCGTGCAGTTGCCTGCCCGCGGCCAGGAATCCCATGTCTCGGTTTCGATAGGTGTCCACCCGGAGTGGAAAGATCGGGTCTCCGTTGGGAAACGTCACGACACCGCCGGCCTCGCCGATGAGCAGCCAACCCGCCGCAAGGTCCCAGAGTTTGCACTGCGCGTTAAATGACGCATCGAGGGACCCACTGGCGACAAAGGCCAGGTGCAGGCTCGCCGACCCGATATTCCGCAGGACGTATCGATCAGCCCAACGATGGATCGCCTGGGGCGCGGGTTGTCCGCTCTTGCCTCGAACGGCAATCATCGTGTCCCGGCTCAGAGGTTCGTCACGAACGTGCATGGGTCGGCCGTCGAGCGTAGCGCCCCGACCCACCACCGCCGAGTAGACCTGAGACGTCATCGCATCACAGATCACCCCCACTACGGGATACCCGCCGCGCATGACGGCCACCGTCGTAGCGAAGATCGGCAGCGATCGACTGAAGTTGCGGGTACCGTCGAGCGGGTCGATGACCCAGCAATACTCGGCCTTCTCCAACCGGGCATGGCGTTGAGGATTGACCAGGTCTTCCTCCGCCAACACGGCATCGTCGCCGAACCGGCGGCCGATGGCGTCGAGGAGGGCTTCCTGGATTTCGGTATCTACCTGGGTGACGAGGGTCCGGTCGGCCTTTCGGGAGGTCCGGGCCGTGCCCAAACGAGCGGCGGCAATGCGGCCACCGAGTCGACAGAACTCAACTGCCGCGTCGAGGAGAACCGACCCATCGGACCAATCAGCCATGAGACATCCACTGACTCAATAGAACAAGGTTACGATCAGGTGCGGCTCGGCGTGCTTGCCCTCGACCACACCGATGCAGCTCGTGGCGAACTTGATGCCGACATCCGGGTTGGCATCCGCCCATTCATTGATGAGGTTGTCCATGTAGGACAACGAGGCGTCGTTCAGCTTGGCATGGAAGGTTCGACACCGAGTCGCGACGGCACTGCTCTCGACCACCTGGCGATGCAGGTGCGACGTGTCGTGCGCGGACTTGCCGGATGCGATGCCGCCTTGTCCGAAGGCACGGATCTTCGACGTACCGTTGGCCGGTGGTGCTTCGTCTTCTGGTTCCAGGGCTATCTTCTCTTCGGTAATGTCCTTCTTCTTGGCGGGCCCCGAGGGCTTCGGCTGAGGGACTGAAGGCGTCGGTATCTCTTCCAGGACGATCAACTCGGGCTTAGACATCTCGTCCACATCGGCAGCACTGAACCAGAGGGCGTCTCCGTCTTCCATGACATTGAGCGACCCTGTGCGAATGAGTTGGCGAAGCTCCTGTTCGTTCTTACCCAAGCGCAGCTTGGTCTCCTCCAGAGAGTAGAACCCGATGGCCATAACCTTCTCTCCCGGCGCGAGTGCGCCTCAAGACCACAGATACCCATGAGATGAACACAGAAATGTGACATTTGTATTCTAGAAACAGCCTTCTGCGCGGTCAACGGGGCCCTCGACGGTTCCCCCCTCGGTGAGCCGGAGGCCGCCCGTGTCGAGCCTCCCGACTTCGCGGGCTTCTGGTGGCTCAGGCCGACCACACCTATAATCCAGCGATCGATTTGAGCCCGAACCATATATCGGTTGCTGTTCAGGAGGATCTGCTGTGAAACCCCGTATTCTCGTCCCCGTGTGTGTCGTTGTTCTGGTTGCCGGCGTATCCGCCCTCATGGCGGAACCGACCTCGACCACATCCGCCACCAGTCTGCCGGCCCTGACCGAATACACGATCCATGTCATGCCACAGTCTCACATGGACCCCATCTGGCGATGGCGGCTCTACGAAGGCCGCGATTTCATCCATGACACCTTCGCCCAGGCGATCCGGTTCATGCGAGAACGCGACGATTTCACATTCAATCAGAGTTCGGCATGGATGTTCGAGATGATCGAACAAACGGATCCGAACCTCTTTCGCGACATCCAGCAGGCCGTGAAGGCCGGACGCTGGTGCATGGTGGGCGGAACCTGGATAGAACCCGATGAGAACCTGCCCGGTGGCGAGGCGATGGTCCGTCAGTTCTTGTATGGCCAGAGTTATTTCCGCGAGAAGTTCGGGGTGACGGCCACGGTTGGCTGGAACGTCGACTCGTTCGGGCATGCCTGGACGCTGCCGCAGATCATGAAGAAATCAGGCATACGTTACAACGTGGTCACACGTTGCGGGCCCGGGGACCTGATGTTTCACTGGGTAGCTCCGGACGGATCGAGCGTGATTTGCCTGGACGTCCGAGTTCTGCTCAACGAGGCCCAGCACACGTTCAAGGGGATCAAGAACGCCTGGGAGGTCGTCAAGGTGATGCCGATGCTCCGCGAGATGCTCGCCCGAATCGGACTGAAGCACCTCTGCGCGGGGACGGCGGTGGGCGACCACGGTGGCGGCCCGACGCGCCAGGAGCTGGCAATCGTCGATGCCGTCGCCAAGACGCGCAGCATGCCCAAGATCATCTACGATCGGGCCGATCGCGCGGTCGAGGCGATGGCGTCCTCGGCCCAGAACCTGCCCCGGCACGCCAGCGAGATGAACTATATCTACGAAGGGTGCTACAGCAGCCAGATGGAGATCAAACGCCGCAACCGCATGAACGAGCACTGGCTGACCACTGCAGAGAAGGCCTGCTCGCTGGCCAGTCTACTCGGCGGCGAGGCTTTTCCGAACGCCTCGTTCAGGCAGGCCTGGAAGGACGTGCTGTTCAACCAGTTTCATGACATTCTGCCTGGTTCCAGTATTCGCCGGGCCTATGACGACGCCCATGCCATCTACAGCCGTGCGGAGAATACGCTTCAGAACGTCACAGAATCGGCGATAGCGAAGCTGGCGAGCCTGGCCAACACCGAAGGGAAGGGCCAGCCGCTGGTTGTGTACAATCCGCTGTCATGGACCCGAACCGACCTGGCGTGGGTGATTCTGGATTACGACAATGTCCCCGCCACTGTCCGTGTCCGCGACGCCGACGGCCGGACCGTTCCGGGGCAGGTGGTGGCTCATCAGAAGATCTACGAGAGCTTCGAACGATGTAAGATCGTTTTCGTGGCCAAGGACGTACCCCCCATCGGGGTAGGCGTCTACTGGCTGGAGGCCCTCAGCAAGGCCGATCACCCGCTGCGAGTGCTCGATCATTTCTCCATTCCGATCACGGAGGAGCTGTACAAGGCGTACGAGGAAAAGGGAACCTACTGGGATGAGGCCCGTCCGGCCGCCGCCAAGGACGATGCGTTGCTTCGCGCCGCCTCGGATGGCAGACTGTTGGAGAATGCCCGATACCGAATCGAACTGGATCCCAAGACCGGCCATGTGAAGCGTCTGACCGACAAGTCGGCCAACCGCGAGCTGGTTGCCCAGAATCAGACCGCCAATCGGCTCGAACTGATCGACGAATCGGGCGGCAGCGACGCGTGGAAGCTGGGGCGGAGTGGTTCGCCGCTCGTTCTCGATAAGGCCTCGTCGGTGAAGGTCATCGCCAACGGGCCGGTATTGGCGGGGCTTCTGGTGAGCTATGTCCACGGCAACTCCATCTTCGACCAGCGGGTCTATCTCTACGACGGGCTCGACCGTATCGACATGACCAACCAGAGCGAATGGCGGGAACGGCAGAAGATGCTGAAGGTCCGCTGGCCCCTGGCTGTGGCAACCGACCAGGTCTCGTGGGAGATTCCGTATGGGTCGATCCGAAAGCCGCAGTCGACACAGGAGGTGCCTGCCCAGCGATGGATGGACCTGTCAACCTCGGAATACGGCGTGAGTCTGCTGAACGACGGACGTTACGGGCACGACTGCAAGGACAACACGATCGGCATGACGCTGCTGCGAAGCAGCACATCGCCTGATCCGGTTGCCGACGTGGGAGTCCACGCCGTAACGTATTCCCTGTGGCCGCACGGGGCAAGCTGGACGCCCGGGCAGACAACACGATACGCCGAGGAACTTAACGCCCCGCTGATGACTCGTGCCGTGAAACCTCACCCGGGAACGGCATCCGCATTGTCCTTGCTGAAAGCGGACAACACGACCGCCATCGTTTCGGCCTTCAAGCAGGCGCACAACGGCGACGGATGGATCGTTCGAATCTGGGAGCCGACGGGGCGCAAGACCCCTGTGACGATTCGGTTCTGCAAGCCGATCGCCTCGTGTGAGGAGACGAACCTGCTGGAAGACCGGATCGGCGCGCCGGATGCGACGGGGGCCGAACTGCGGTTCGAACTGGGCGCCAACGAGATCAAGACGTATCGCGTGCGTCTGCGATAGGGTTGGGTCTCCAGCAGCCTCTTGATGTCGATGTGCTTGATCTTGCCCATGTTCGGCAGATATACCGAACATGTATGAGGTTCGCCGTACGTTGGCAGCGAAACGCTCTTGCCGTGCGACAGAGAAGGTGAACCATGCTGCATTTGATAATTGGAGTCGTGCTCCTCAGCGGGACGTTTTCGGCCGGCGAGCCCGATCACGCCGCCGCCCTCCGCCAGAAGGCGGAGCGTCCGTCGTTGCCGGACTTCCCCTACGCCCGAGGCTATCAGTCGGGCATCACGCACTATCTCAAGGGCAACGGAATCTTCTGGTCGGTGGTCTCCGAGCGATCGCACCCGGACAAGCGAGACACCGAAGGCGACATCGTGGTTCTGAAGGACGGCTCTCTGCTGCTGGCCTGGAGCGATTTCTACACTCGCAACTCCGATGACGGCGGACCATGTCGGATATCGATGCGCCGGTCTCGGGACGGAGGGCAAAGCTGGAGCAAGGTGGAGGTGCTCCAGGAGCAGATCGGAAGCAACGTGATGTCCGCGAGTCTGCTGCGGACCCTGAGAGGGACGGTGCTGCTGACCTTCCTGGTCAAGAACGGACCCCACGGCAATGCGGTTCACTATGTCCGCCGGTCGACGGACGACGGCAGGACCTTCGGACCACCGATTCTCGCCAGTGCTGGGCATCGGTTCCGGATGGCCAACAACGACCGCTTCATCGAATTGCGCGATCCGCAGGGCAGATACGGCGACCGGGGACGGATTCTACTCGTCTGTCGCGACTACCCGGGACGGACGGGTGTGGTGGTCTATAGCGATGATGACGGTCTGACCTGGAAGGCCGGGCACACGGTCCCCACGGTTCCGCAGTGGGGGTCTCAGAATTTCAACGAGCCCGGAGCCCTTGAGCTGAACGACGGGCGCCTCTGGATGTACGGACGGACGACCATGGGCTTCCACGCCCAGTCGTGGTCCGCCGATCGCGGCATGACGTGGTCGAAACCCGAGCCCATGACGCTGCTGGGCCCCTGCTCACCCCTGACGGCCGAGGTCATCCCCGACGTGCCGTTCTCGCGTTCGGCGGGGTGGGCCGGCGAAGTCCTGTTCACCTTCCCCAACCATGACTTCAAGCGGTATCCGCGACGGCACATGTATACCGCGCGCACGCCGCTCGATGCCGCCATCTCCAGCGATGCCTGCAAGACGTGGCGTTGTGTTCGCACGATGGAGGAAGACCCAACGGTCCAATACGGCTACACGAGCATCACGTTTCTCGACGATGCCGAGGTGGGGATGCGCGTCCTGTTGACCACACACGTTCAGCCGATTCCGACGAGCACGCACCGTCCCCACGATCTGAAGTTCATCTCGATCCCGCTGAGATGGTTCTATCAGGAACCGCCGGACCCCCGCCGAGGCATTGACTTTGCCGACGAAGAACGGCATGCCTATTGGACGAAACGCTAGGGAGGTGACGAATGCCCGACGATTTCACGACCCCACCGATCGCACCCCCAACCGTGCGAGGCGCCCTTCCTGAAGCGCCCCAGGAGACGAGATGGCCGCTTGTCCTGGGCGTCATTGCGCTCATTCTGGGCGGTATCGGTTTGATCCAGATGCTGGGCCAACTGGTGCTGCTCGCTCTGCCTCCGTCGAGCCCCCATGCGATGCTCTCCCTTCCCGGACAGAGGGTGTGGACCTGGATCTCGATGATCGTTGGGATCCCACTTGAGAGCGTCCTGATCGCATTTGGCATCGGATGCATCCGCCGCCGGCGCTGGACCGTTGCCATGGGGATGCTTTGGTCGGTCTTGCAGATCCCGCTGGCGATCGTGGGCTCCATCGTCGGCAACTACATGTTCAAGGAGCATCTCCAGTCGATAGCCGCTGACCCGAACATGATGCCTCCGGGCATGGTTGGGCCCCCTGCGGAGTTCTTCGGAAGGCTGACCCTTGTCATGGGCACGTGCCTATCGTGTGTCCTTCCGGTGTTCATTCTGATCTGGCTGCGTCGACCGTCGATCAAGGCGGAAGTGGCCCAGTGGAGATGACACTCCACGCGTGCGTGCTCAGGAACGATCTGTCCCGGCCGTATCCCTTGTGAGACACCCATGCAATGCAAGACCTGTGACTATCGGCTGTGGAATTTGAAATCGCGACAGTGCCCGGAATGCGGGACGCCGTTTCGGCCGAGCGAGTTTGAATTCGTTCCCAACAGCGTCCGCTTCTGCTGCCCTCACTGTGAACAGGAGTACTACGGCACGGGCCCGAAGGGACACCTTGTGCCTCAGGAGTTCACTTGCGTGAAGTGCGGGCAGCATATTGCCATGGATGAGATGGTGCTGCTGCCAAGTGAGGGTCTGAACGAGGATCAGACGCGAATCAGCGTCATCCCCTGGCTCGATTCCAAATTGGGGCGATTCAAGGCCTGGTACCAGACCGTCGCCGGGGCATTGATCAGGCCCGGCCGGATGATCGACGCGCTTCCGATGGGCAGCCCGACCCGTCGAGCCTGGGGGTTTGCGCGCATCAACTGTGTGGTCAGCCTGTTGAGCGTTGCCCCACTGATGTTCATGTTCGCAGGTTTCTTTGGCGTCATGACGAAGACGGGCTTCCCGTTTGCCACCGGGGCAGGCAGTCTCGGACTTACCGGCACGATGCTTGCCCTCTTCTGTCTGGCGGTGATGCTTCCGCTGGCTATCATGCTGATCGGCATTGCCCTCTGGGCACTGATCGCACACGGCCTTCTCTCTGCAAGCGGCAAGACGGCGGAGGGCTATGGTCGCACACTCCAGGCCATCTGCTATAGCTCGGGAGCCCATGCCGTCACGGGTGTTCCGTGTTTCGGGGTCTATGTCGGGTGCCTCTGGTGGATCGTCAGTGCGACGGTCATGGTCGCGCGATCGCAGAGAGTCAGCGGGTGGCGTGCGACCGTGGCCGTCGCGACGCCGTCATTGGGTGTCATCACCCTAGCCGTGACCCTGTTCTGGATGACTGTGATGTACAAGCTGCCGATGGTGTCCGCTGGCGGAGCCTTCTCTGCCACAACCGCACCTTCGACCCTTCAGACAATGGGCGACAGTCAGGTGGCGTTGCTCGTCTCCCAACTGGTGCTGGAAGCAAGCAAACGCAACGTACGGTGGCCCAACCATGCCATCGAGCTCATTCTCGATTCGGCCGGACCGACACCGTCGTTCATCGCCTATGGATCCCGGTCCACTGCCGAGAAGATACCCGTAGCAGACACCACACTGGCCAGACTGATGAGACTTTCCACGGACGAGCAGCGCAAGGTCTGTCAGGATGCGGTTCGACGGCTGAAGGACGATTGGGTGGCTCATCGCGTTGGCGATTTCGTATTCACCTACCACGGAATCAAGCCGTTCCGGCCTCAGGACCCCGAATTATGGGTAACCATTCTGTCGCCGGATCCGGCCCAGAACACGGAGCCCATCGCATCATCCAGGGTTTACGTCGGAGTGGCCGGCATCACAGGCAAGTCGACCACACGAGGCATTCCGTGCGAGCAGTTCGGCGATCGCCTCGCCAAGCAGAACGAGCTTCGAGCCCAGTTCAATCTCGCCCCGTTGCCCGACCCGAATACCGTCCTACACTGATGGCGATGCGCCTCATGATCAGGGGCTGGTCCTTCGATAGGTCAGCATGAGGCTGCCGTTCCGTTCAAGGATCTCCACGGGGAGTTTCCGGAGCGATTGCCCGGAATGCATTGCCGTCCGGCCCCGGTTGTAGCCGTCATGGTACGCCAGCTCATACGTCTTCTCGGCAGACAGGCCGCGGAATGACACCTCCATAGCACGATACGGTGAGTCCTTCCGCCGGAAGACGCAGGCACAACCGTCGTCCTGCGCCGGACGGTGATACTGATAGGCAACCCAGGCCCTGGAATCGGCCGTGTTGTCGGTCAGCAGCCAGAAGTCGCCCTGGAAGAAGGGTCGAAGGGCCTGGGCCTCCTTGACCGCCAGCCGGAGCTGTTCATGGGAGAAATCGTCTTTGCGCATATCCCAGTACGGAATCGGTCCGCCGACGTTGGCGCTTCGCCAGTAGTAGGGATCGGTTCGCCAGGCTGGGCCGGCGTGCAACGGCATGAAGACGCTCAGCCCCATCGACATGATCTGATCGGCGATGGGGTCGCCGCGGACCACATTGTTGTCGTTGTAGTCGGAACGCCACATCGGAATCGACCGGAGGTTAGTTTCGAGGTCGATCCGCCGCCCACCGCTGGCACAGTTGTCGATGAAGATGTGGGGAAATCGGTGGAGGATTTCATCCCACATCTCGTAGAGGCCCGTGACACACCGAATCTCGGTCATGCCCTGCCGATCGGGTGCGTCGGCCGACCGCCAATGCGGCAGCGGGTCGATGTTGTGATCGATCCGAAGGACATCCATGGCATAGGCCTCGATACAGCGGCAGAGATAGTCGGTCATCCACCGGCGGGCTTCCGGAAGGCCCAGGTTGAAGATGCCGTCGCCCTGCTTGCCGGCCCTCAGTACCCACGCCGGGCAGGTTCGGTCGATGAAGGTGCCTGGCGCGACCCGCTCGGGCTCGAACCAGAGGATGAATTTCATGCCGAGCTGATGGGTCAGGTCGGCCAGTGGCCGGATGCCATGCGGATAGTCCTTCTTGCGAACGGTCTGCTCGATGGGGACTGCCCAGTTGCCGACGCCTTCCGGGAAGAATCCTTCGAACCAATAGGCGTCGAGCCAGAATCCCTCGAGACCGGCGCGGTGCGTCGCGCGAATGATGTCGGTCTGGTTCCGCTCATTGCTGTTCCTCAGTTCGTCATAGGACGAGGGATGGGCAATGATCGGATAGACCAGTTCGCCCTTGATGCGCGGCATGTAGTGCTCGAAGGCGAGCCGGCGGTAAAGATTGTGACCCCGCTGGCTGTCGTTGCCACCCCAGCCGACGAGAAGGATGCGGGGCAAGCGGATGGACTCGCCGGGATGCAGCCGGGTGCGTATCCGTTCGATGCCGGCGCGAATGCAGACACCGGAATCCCTGGAATCGGGCCGCCCCCCCTGCTGCACGACCTCGGCATTCCACTGCCCCGACCAGCCAATCGCGACGCAGAGGCCACCGTCGGTCCAGGCGAGTTGGAAGAACGGTAGCGTCCCGTTCGACGATCGGCCGCCCACGGAGGCCAGACGAACGGAGGCATCGGGACGAAGCGACTCGGAGCCCGGCAGAAAGTCGTCGGGCGAACAAGTGCTGCCTTTCCAGCGATACACGGTCGCCTGTTGGGCCGGGCTCACCGGCCAGAGCGCATCCAGTGTCCTGACCTGTTCGAGAATCGGCGTGTCCGACGTGCCCTCGTTGCGGAAGCGAAGGACCCAATCCACCGCCGGAAAGGCATCGAACCGAACGGCCTCCATCTCACATACCAGCCCGGTCTTGGAATCCTTCCAGGAGACAATGCGGCGGGAGCGACCGGCCTCCATTGGCTCATCGCGAACGGTCTTCTGCCACGTGGACAGGTGTTCGGCGGAGGGCTTGCCGTCATAGAGAAAGGAGAACGGAATCTGCGGCTTCATCGGGTTCGAGATCGGCAGCGTGTCAAGCGTCATGGACGATCCGTCCTCGAAGAAGACGGTCGGGTCGCCCCACACCGACTGATCGTGGGAGCGGTCACCGGCAGGATCGACGACCAGATCAAACGTCGTAGCCCCCTTCAGCACCACATCCATCGACTGAGGTGACGTCTTGAGCGTAAGCACCTCCGTCCTGGCGATCTGCCGATCGTCCGCGAGCACCTGGAAGATGGTGCTGCCGTGGCCCTGGGTCGCGCCGTACTGCGTATCGGGATTGTTGTCGATGCCGACGCGAGCGGTGAATCGCCGGGCCGGTTTCGGCAGAACGACGCGGAGGCGATTCGGCGCATCGACGTAGATGCCATGTTGAATCCGCTGAGCCCTCAGCGTAATGGGTTGCCCCCAACCGTTGACGTTAACACGGGTGTGATAGGAGGCGTGCAGGATCATGATCCCCGGCGTGGATGCAGGGCAGGATGCCCGCTGATTCACGTTGCCGAACCAGCACTCGCACCACTGGCGCATCTGTGTCATCTCTGCCGGAGTGGGCTCGACGGCCCATGTCGTGAGAGGCAGGCAGGTCGTGCCGATCAACACAACCCAAGCCACACCGTACGGGGAAACTCGACCATGCGTCTTCATCATGTTCACCTTTCGTCATCGGGAGGGAACCGAAGCGGCGCTACGCAGACCCCTGAACGAATGGTCCGGAGGACCGAACTTCAAAGGTCCCCAGCGGCCCTGCGTCATCCGGCGGTGCCGGGACAACGACCAACGCCGAGAGGTTGGGCCCCTTTGCGCAACACAGACACTGCAGCACAGCGGCGATTCGGGCCTCTGGTGCTCGAACATCTTCCGAGATGCGGCACGGAAATGGAAGCCTTTGTTGAGGAGAATGCGACGGCGGTCCCACTAGGGGTCGTAGCGAAGGATCATCCCATTGTACCCGACGATGAAGGCCTTGCCGTTCGGCGCGCACCAAACACCGGTCAGGAGCGATGTCGACGACAGAAGCGTGTCGCTGATCGCCAGCCAGGACGCGCCGTCGTAGTGGAGAATGACGCCCTCCATCGTCTCTGACGGCGGTGTGGGAGATTTTCGAGTGCCGACAGCGAAGACATCGGAAGGCCCTGTCCCGTGAACGGAGAACAGGGCATAGCCCTGGGCACTGGTCATGGCCGACCATGTGCTCCCGTCGTAGTGCAGGATCAGGCTGCTGAGGTCCTCGCTGTCGAGAGCGTGGGTGAAACCCACCGCAAAAACATCGTTGGCCCCGGAACCCCAAACATCCAGGAGTATGGAGTCGTTGGGCCCGGTGAAGGCCCATGTCCACTCGTTGCCATCATAGTGATAGACCTTGGCCTGAGTGCCCACGGTATAGACATCGTTCGGCCCCGATCCCCATATGCCCTGCAAGGCTCCCCAGTTCGTGGTTCGCATGTTTGACCAACGCTGGCCGTCGTAGTGGAGCACGCCGAAATCACCCACGGCAAAGACGTCGTTGGCGGAGGTACCCCAGAGACAGTTCACCTTGAGGTCTGCGGATGATTCAGGGATGGGAAAGCTGACGCTCCAGGTCGTCCCGTCGAATCTCAGGATACCCGTCTGCCATCCGGCTGCGAAAACGCAGTTGGCGTCGCTGCCCCAGATGGTGGACAGGTACTTGTTCGGCTCCACAGACATAGGCTGCCATGAGGCGCCATCACCTCGAAGGGCGACGACTTCATTGCCGTCGCCACCCACGGCGACAACGTTATCGGCCGAGGAACCCCAAACATCCATGATGAATTGCGTGGTGCCGGTGTCCATCTTGGTCAGTTTGGACACGGTCGGGGCGGGCCAGCACCCGGAACACAGGACCCCAGAGAATCCCACAATGAAAGTCGTGAATAGACTGTATCCTACATGGCAACGCCCAATGCCTCTAAGCCGCTTCATGTGTATTGCTCGCTTCTTATACCACCATGCGTCCCTGGACCGGCCTGAGCCCTTCTGAATTCAATTGTAGACCCCGTCCTGGCCAAAGGCGACTGACCCGCAACAATTATGGCTCCTTCCAAAAAGCGTTGATGCCTTTAGGCTGGGTCAATAAGACGATTGGGGATGGTATACATCGGTCACAAGGGACCCCGGACGGACCCGCGAACACCTCGAACCCCAACCCCATGGCTTAGCTCAACTGGCGTGGAACTCGGACCGACGAATAGGGGGTATGTTGAAACCCTATTGGCCGGAAATCGGCCTCGTGTTGGGCCGTGTATCCTAATGTCTCTAAGTCGTAAAACGTTGGCCATCCTCGCAGCGACGGTCGCCGTCCTCACCTTTGTTCTTTATTACGTCTCACGAACAGCTCTCAGGCACGGCATAGGCAGAATTGAGCACGAACAAGCTCGCGTTGACGTCGAACGTGGGCTGCTGGCGATTGCCAACGAACTCAATGAGCTCGGAAGTAAGGCGATGGACTGGGCCGCCTGGGATGAGACCTACGCCTTTGCCGGGAGCGGTGATCCCAATTACGTGAAGGCCAACCTCGCCGAATCGGCCATTGCCAACCTTCGTGTCAATGTCCTAGTGTTCGTCCATCGATCGGGACGAATCGTGTTCTGTCGGGCGATAGACCTGAAGGAGAAGAGCGAGGTGCCGATCCCCAAGCACTTCGCTGAGAGCATCCCCCCCGGAGACCTCTTGATCCAGCACTCGGATGAACGTTCGGGAGCCAAGGGGCTACTGCTTCTGCCGGAAGGCGCCCTGCTGGTCGCGGCCAAACCCATCGTCACGAGCGACTACAAGGGACCGATTCGTGGAAGTCTGATCATGGGACGGTTTCTCGACGCCGCTGAGCAGTCCTATCTCGCCACGACGACGCAACTGAACCTCCGATTCATCCGGCTGGACCAAGCGGACATTCCTGCAACGCTGACGAAGATGAGTCATGTGCCTTCCTTGGAGGCCCCGAAGGTCATCGACGTTGTCGATGACAACACGCTCAAGGGCTACGCCCTCATGGCGGACCTTTACGGCAAGAACGGGCTGGCGATCGAGGTGCACGTCCCCCGGAAGATGTTCTCTCTGGCGCAGTCGAGCCTTTTCTATCTGGTGATATCAATCCCGATGATCGGACTGATCATCGGAAGCCTGGCGACTGTCACCATGCGCCGGTGGGTTCTGTCTCGGGTGGAGCGACTGGGAGCCGGAATCAACAGTATCAGTCGCACGATGGACTTGTCATATCGTATCTCGCTTGAGGGATCGGACGAGCTGACGGGGCTGGCGAGCCGAATCAACTCGATGTTGGACTTTGTCACTGAGGCCCACCGTAAGCTCACTGAAAGCGAGACCATGTTCCGTCGATTGTATGAGGCTACGGGGGATGCCGTATTCATCCTCGACGCAACAGGCCGCATGATGGACTGTAACCGGGCCGCGATTCGCATCTTGGGATATAGGAGTATTGAGGACGTTCGCGATCGAACGCCGGAGTGCATCTCTCCCACACTTCAACCCGACGGGCGCGAGTCGAACGCAGCGGCCCGCCAGTACATCACTGAGGCCCTGACGGAAGGGTCCTGCCACTGCGAGTGGATGTGTCGTCGTGCCGATGGCGAAGATGTCTTGCTGGATATCATGCTCACGCCGATGGAAATCAATGGGCAGACCATCCTTCATGGCGTGGGTCGAGATGTCACACTCACGCGGATGGCCGAGGAACAGCTTCGCCAGCAGGCGCAAGCCTTGACATCCGCGAATATGGAGCTTGAGGCGCAGAAGCAGCAACTCAAAGCCCAGGCAATCACACTGAAGACAACCAATGAGGAGCTCAATCAAGCCCGCCAGGCGGCCGAGGTCGCCAATCTCGCCAAGAGCGCGTTCCTAGCCAACATCAGC
Source organism: uncultured Planctomycetales bacterium (assembly GCA_964446835.1). Classification (GTDB taxonomy): domain Bacteria; phylum Planctomycetota; class Phycisphaerae; order UBA1845; family JAFGLZ01; genus CAYUQT01. The sequence continues at coordinate 68,488 of CAYUQT010000023.1, forward strand.
CACGAAATCCGTACGCCGATGACTGCCATTATGGGCTACATGGATCTCATCGAGGAAGGCTGTCTCGGCACCTGCTTCTTCGGTCGCAGCCCGCTGAAGGAGTATGCCTCTATCATCAGTCGAAATGCAGAGTACCTGTTGCAGGTGGTGAACGACGTACTGGATCTGTCCAAGATTGAGGCGGGCCGGTTCGATGTGGAACGTGTCGCTTGCTCCCCGCGTCAGTTGATGCAGGACATTGAATCGCTGATGCGCGTTCGAGCCACGGGCAAGGGACTGGCATTGGCCGTCGAGTACATCGGCCCCGTTCCGGAAAACATCTGCACCGACCCCACGCGACTTCGGCAGATCCTGATCAACCTAATCAGCAACGCCGTGAAGTTCACCGAGACAGGTGGCGTGCGGATCGTGATCCGTATGAACGGGAACGAGGAGAAGACCGACGGCAGGTCCGACAAGCCCCTCCTGCAGTTCGATGTGATCGACACTGGTATCGGGTTGACCCCGGAGCAGATCGCCCGGCTCTTCATGCCCTTCTCTCAGGCCGACTCCTCGACCACACGGAAATTCGGAGGCACGGGTCTGGGATTGACCATCTCCAAACGATTGGCGCAGATGCTGGGTGGGGACGTTGCGGTGGACAGCCGACCGGGTGAAGGGAGCACGTTCCGATTTGCCCTGCCCGTCGGCTCTCTGGAAGGGACGACGCTGGTCGAACCCGGACATCCCACACCACCCGTTGCCCACACGGGGCCGAACAAGGAACCAATGCCCTCGCTGGAATCCACCCGCATCCTGTTGGCCGAGGACGGCGTCGACAACCAACGGCTTATCGCCTATCTGCTCCGCCGAGAAGGCGCCGAAGTGGAAACGGCGTCCACGGGCGTTCAGGCCATGGAGAAGGTCACGGAAGCCAGTCAGAAAGGCCGACCTTTCAACCTGATTCTGATGGACATGCAAATGCCGGAGATGGACGGTTACGAGGCGACTCGACGATTGCGTCATGAGGGCTATGACGGATGCATCATTGCGCTGACCGCTCACGCCATGGCCAGCGACCGGCAGAACTGCCTCGACGCCGGCTGCAACGCTTATGCCACCAAGCCTATCGACCGGCCTGAATTCCTGAGGCTTGTCGGTTCGCATGCGCGCAAGAAGGCGATCCGAACCGGCGCCCAAGTCTGACGACCCCATCCCTCTGAGCTTCTCGACTTCGTCGACCGTTCCTGTGCTGAGCGAGAGTCCCGCCCTGTTGTTCACACCGGCCTTCTGAGATTGGCCTTGGCCTACGAGCCTTGATGGGGCCCTGCGGCCGTGTTACCTTCCAGCCCATCCGATGAGACGAGGGCGTAAGCCGCCGCCCTTTTTCTGAAGGTCTTATTGAAGGGGTCTGGTGATGAGAATCGGTCGTGTACTGTTCCTACTGTGCACTGCGGGGTGGGTTGGATCGGCAGGTTCGCTGGCTTCTGCAGAATCGGTTCGGCTGGATTCGCTCGACGTCAATTCGATCCGACAGGGCTGGGGCACACCCCAGAAGAACAAGTCGGTCGACGGGAACAAGCTCTCAATCGGGGGGCAGAGATACGAGCACGGTGTCGGCACGCACGCCAAGAGCCGCTGGATGATCACTCTCAACGGTGGTTCCACGAAGTTCACTGCCAAGGTGGGTGTGGACGACGAAAAGAAGGATTCTCCGGGCTCGGTCGAGTTCATTGTCCTTGGTGACAAAAAGGAGCTGTACAAGAGCGGCGTCATCAAGGCCGGCCAGGCGGCTGCCAAGGTCGAAGTAGACGTCACGGGGGTTCGGCGTCTTGAACTCATTGTGACCGATGCCGGCAACGGCAACGACAGCGATCACGCCGACTGGGTCGACGCGACCTTCGAGGTCACGGGCGCCAAGCCGGAATCGTTCAAGCGAACTGCGGAGAAGCCCTATCTCCTGACCCCCAAGGCGCCGGCCACGCCGCGAATCAACGGGGCGAAGGTTTTTGGCGTTCGTCCGGGTTCACCGTTCATGTACACCATCGCCGCTACGGGCGACCGACCCATGACGTTTGCAGCCACCGGACTGCCTGAGGGGCTCAGCCTGGACGCCGACACCGGGCACATCACCGGTACGGTCGCCAAGAAGGGTAGACACAAGGTGATGCTGACGGCCAAGAACGCCCTCGGCCAGGCCGAACGGGAACTCCGGATTGTCGTCGGTCACGAGATTGCCCTGACGCCCCCCATGGGCTGGAACAGTTGGAACTGCTGGGCGGGAGCGATCGACGATGCCAAGGTGCGGGCCGCCGCCGACGCCATGGTTTCGAGCGGACTGATTCAGCATGGCTGGACGTACATCAACATTGACGACTGCTGGGAAGGCCCTCGCGGACGTGATGGTGTGATCACGACGAACAAGAAGTTCCCCGACATGAAGGCTCTGGGCGACTACGTACACTCGAAGGGGTTGAAGTTCGGCATCTACTCCTCGCCGGGACCTTCGACCTGCGCCGGCTTTACGGGCAGCTATCAATTCGAGGAGGAGGATGCCCGAAGCTATGCCCAATGGGGCATCGACTATCTAAAGTATGACTGGTGCAGCTATGGCGGCGTCACCAAAGGCAATACGATCGCCGTCTACGGGCACCCTTACAAGATCATGCGATTCGCCTTGAACAAGGTCCAGCGAGACATCGTCTATAGCCTCTGCCAGTATGGAATGGGCAACGTGTGGGAATGGGGCGAACTGGTCGGTGGCAACTGCTGGCGAACGACCGGAGACATTACGGACACGTGGGACAGCATGGCCGGCATCGGCTTCGAGCAGGCCGGCAAGGAGAAGCATGCGGGCCCCGGACACTGGAACGATCCGGACATGCTCGTGGTGGGCCTGGTCGGCTGGAGCGCCTCGCTGCACCCGACGAATCTGACACCGAACGAGCAATACACGCACATCAGCCTCTGGAGCCTGTTGTGCTCAACGCTGCTCATCGGCTGCGATATGGCCCGGCTGGATGATTTCACGCTGAACCTGCTGACCAACGATGAGGTTCTGGCGGTAAACCAGGACCCCCTCGGGCGTCAGGCCGGACGGATCGCCAAGAACGGCGATCTGGAGGTCTGGGCCAAGGAGATGGAGGACGGTTCCAAAGCCGTCGGTCTGTTCAACCGCGATGACATCGAGGAGAAGACCGTTGTTGCCAAGTGGTCCGACCTGAAGATCGAAGGCAAGCGGACCGTCCGGGACCTTTGGCGGCAGCAGGACATCGGCGAGCATGACGGGCAGTTCGAGGCGAAGGTGCCCGCTCACGGGGTGGTCCTCGTTCGGATTGCCCCCGCCGTGCAGAAGTAGTGGCGGGCGAGCCAGGGCGCTTTGAAGCCCTCTGGATCATCCACCGCCCGAACAGGTCCGGATGAACTGAGCGAGACGGCCGACCATTTCCAAGCGGCGGGTTCGCTCGGCCTTCTTCAGGGCCTCACGCGCCACGTCCGCCGCCTCGGCGCGATCACCGGCCGCCAGTCTGGCGTGGGCGAGCGTCTCCAGGAATTCCGGCTGATCTCGGTGGGTCGCCTTGCAGGCCTGATCTGCCCATCGCAAGGCCTCCTTCGCGTCCGGCGTTCGCCCCCGGCCCCCACTGAGCACCATCCGGGCCAGCATGTTCAGAACCCGCGGATCGGGATTCAGAAGCCCGGCACCCACTCGCAGCAGGGCAATCGCCTCGGCGACCTGTCCCTGCTCGCACATCATACGAGCCAGCGACAACCGTGCCGAACCGAGATTCGGATCGACTGTCAGCGCCAGGCGATACTGCTCGGCCGCCCCCCGCGTGTCGCCCTGAGCGGCGAGGGCCATACCGCAAAGGACGCGAGCCTCGCCTGAGTCAGGATCGGTCCTGAGAACCGTCCGGCATTGCTCCAGCGCCTCGACAGATCTGCCCTGATCCAACAGTGTCAGCGCCAGATTGGTTCGTGCAAGAACCGAACGGGGATCAAGCTCTACGGCCCGACGCAGTTCCGCCTCGGCCCCGAGGAAGTCCTTGCGCATTCGAAGCACGGCTCCGAGATTGCTGTGAGGCATCGGTATGTCAGGTGTGATCGCCGCCGCTCGGCCCCACAGCCGAACATCGTCCATCCAATACCCAATCTGCTGTCGGCTGAGCAGCCCCAAGACGACGCAGACCGCACATGCCGCAGCCGAGACCATATCGGCTTGCGAACGGTGCAACCGGCCCAAGGACCTCAGCCGAACCGCCCACAGCCATCCCGCCCCACCCAACAGGGCCAAGCCCATGCACGACAGATACGTGTAGCGATCCGACGCGGCCTGATACCCCAGGCGAGCCACATGGCTTACCGGCGCCAGAACCACCCCATAGCCCACCCATAGTGCCAGGAACGCGGGGAAGGATCGTGTCCATCTCAACACTGCGGCGGTCAGAATGACCAGGACAATGGTGCTAATGACAAACGGCCAGGACCAGATACTGAACCCCTCGGGCATCTGATACCACGGCGAGAGGCCGATGGGCAGCAGAGTCTTGTACAGATAGAAAGCCGCTCCCCAGACCGCCAGTGCGAGACGATGCGGCAGATCGTAGTTCGTCGGGACCATGGCCTCCGACTTACTCCGCATGGCCATGAACACGGACCCTGCCGCCAGAAGCAGATACGGCAGCTTCTCCGCGAGGACACCGATCAGCACCGATCGGCCCCCGCGGCTCCACCTCAGCCGTCTCAATGGATACACGTCCAGGATCACCAGCACACCGATCAACCCGACGCCGACCCCCTTGGACAGCAGCGAGGCTGCATAGGCCAGGCAGGAAGCGGCGAGCCATAGGTAGCGTCGACGAGCATCGATCGCCCTGACGTAGGCCAAGAGCGAAAGCAGGTAGAACATCCCCACCCAAAGGTAGGGTTGGGAGGAGACCCATGCCACAACCTCGACTCGAAGCGGATGGATTGCGAACAAGAGGGCTCCGAGCGCAGCGGCGTATCGCGATGCAGAGGGATTGGCCGCGGAAGCCTCAGGCATTGCTTTGCGCAGGAGCACGAGGGCCAGAGCATAGAAGAGCATCGCGTTGATCGCGTGAGCCAGGACGCTGACGGTGTGATAGGCCGGACCATCCAGCTCCCAGCCGACGTACTGGGCGCTGAAGAGCAGCCAACTCAGCGGTTGATATGCCCCGAAGTGAAACGTCGTGAGGGCCCAGCGAAGATTCTCGATACCGAACCCGCGATAGTGGTGGTTCAGATGGAAATTCGCCGGATCATCGAGATTGACGAAGCCATACCGGGTGGCCGGCCAGAAGACCCCGCATGTGATCAGGACGACCGCAGCCGGAATCAGAACTCGCTGGAATCCCGACTGCGATGCCTGGATGTCCGACGAAACGACCGGTCGGTTTGAGCTTGCCTGCGAGGGGAAGTCCGGACTCATTGCCGTCTAGTTCCGCCTTGCGACCATCACCGCAATACCCAACAAGACGACCAGCGACATCAACGCCCCCCCACCGGTCCCACCGCACGAGAACGACGCCGCGACGTGCCGATCGCCGTTCATGACAATCGCCAAAGGATTGAGTGTCTCGATGGCGGCGTAGTTGGCGTCGTCGGGGTGATTCGAATCGTAGACCTCCCAGTGTCCGAACAGACGGTTGGGCTCAGCCACGGCCGTCAGCGTCACGGAAGCTCCCTTGGGATACTCCATGAGATTGGCGTCACGGGGAGCCGGATTCAGGACCACGTTGCCCCATGGATCATTGACGATATCGAGCGTCAGCCGCACCGGAAGCGAGACGTCGAAACTCATGCTGGCGCCGGAAGCACTGACATCGGACACGTTGAAGCCCAGCGGAACACCGCTGTAGCTCAGGTTGCTCGGCGTGGTAACGTCGTTGAATGCCGTCACGTTGCCGGAGCGATAGTAGTCGGAGTCCTGACCGGCGTTCTGGTTGAGCTGCAGATGCTGGGGGCCGCTGGCCTCCTCGAGATCCACCTTGTAGTGAGTCTGATCGTCATTATTGCCCTGGTTCTCGTCGATGTGCCAGATCAGCATCCCACGGGTCGAACCGGGCATGGCAGAATCGAAGCCGACGCCCTGACGATTCTCGATGAGGAAGTACTCATTTGACGGCCATGAACCCTGGATCTTATACGCCGAAGGCGATGTCTCGATCCGATCGAGCGTGAAATGGCCGGCGGCGTTGATAAGGGTGGGGGACAACAGAAGGAGATACGACTTGCACCAGACGCTCATATGGGCCGGGGTTGTGCCGGCATTGCCGTTCCAGCTCGCCCCCGCCATCAGGCAGAAGTTACCCGCCCCGCGACTGTCACCGCCATAGTCGTAGAGGTCGGGCAGGCCGAAGAAGTGCCCCATCTCGTGGCAAATCACGCCGATCCGTGTGATGCCCCACGTGCTTGGAGAAGAATCCCAGCCCCGCCGCGCCGGCTCCGTGTGATACAGGGCCAGATTCACCCCGTCGTACGTCACCCAGCCGAAGACCGACATGTGCGACCAGATGTAGTTCGTGTCGTTTCCACTGTATTCCTCTCCACCGCCGGCATGGATGATGGTCAGGCCGTCAATCCATCCGTTGTGATCGGCGTCCATGGTGCTGAAATCGAAACCCCTCGTCTCAAGCTTGGCCAGCGCCTCTTTGACCATCTCTCCGGGGCGTACATCGTCGCCCGTCTCGTCGTTCGCCCCGTAATAGGCATAGCCGTGATCCAGCGTTACCGGCTCGACCACGGTCGACTCGACTACGGCGTAGCCGTACGTGGCCTCCAGGTAATAGTCTTTGACGGAACCGACGGCCCCATCGACGTTGTATCCGATCTGATTGAACAGCGCGTCGAACTCGGCAACGCTGTTCGTGATGGTGCGATCGGTGAAGTTGACCAGAACCACGAGGTTCTTGAACACCTTGGACCCCGCCCCCATGGCGACGGGCTCTTTCAGTACGACCTTGCTCGCGCGGCGGGCCTTGCCTTCGGCCGCGATCCGGGAGAGGTCGGGTTTGGCCAGACCCACGGCAGCCGGATCGGTACCTCCGACCGGATGTACCGTCGGCACCAGTCGCCCGTCGACTTCGGAGGCATAGACCCACTGCCCCTTGCCCGGTTCCCGGACCACGGCGTAGCCCTGGGCATCTTCGTTCCAGTGGGTATGTTCATCGCCACGCAGGAGGACGGTGATTTCCTGGCCGTCAGGTTGCTTAACGACCGACGCGTCCGGACAGGCCGGCACACCGTACGACATGCGAGCGCACACCAGAAGTGACCACGCAAGGACACCGCGGACACCAAACCGCCGCACTGAATTCATCCACATCGCTTCACCCGTCCCCGTAGTAGCACGCTGCTTGACCCCTTACCCCACACCCTAGCGGCGGAAACCCCTAGGAAAGGAAGGACATGCTCTTGATTATATCACGGAGGTCCGGAAGCGTCCTGAGTATCCCCGATTTCGCTCGGCTCGCGTTGCTCCGGTCGAATCTCGCATCACACGACCGATAATATCCGCGGAGAAGCCGGTTCCGCACGGGGGTGATCTGACCTTCAGGACCTGGCCGCCCTTCGGGGCTTCGGCGTACCCGGATACCTCGGCGAGTACAGCATAGACTCCGGACGGACGACCAGCCGGCCGGCCTTGACGAATCTCTCCCCGCGTTCTTTGAAATGATCAACCATCCGCTGGCGCCAAGCTGCCAGATCCCCAGCGGATGCCGGATGGGCTGCCAGATCGCGGATTTCGCCCGGGTCCTGTTGAAGGTTGAAGAGTTGTTCCCTTCCGTCACAGGCGTGAAATACGTACTTCCACCGTCCATCGGTGAGGGCATTCCAATGGTTCGACCGGTCGTAGCAGATGTCGTGCTCCAGATCGATCCACTCGCGCCATCCGGACGCCTGACCCTTCAGAAGCGGGAGTATGCTGCGACCATCAAGTTGATCGGGCACGCGGGAACCGGCGGCGTCGAGGAATGTCGGCAGGACATCCCGCAATTCGACCGGTTGCCGAAGCGTGACGCCGCACCGTGCCTCCGGCAACCATCCCTTTGGGCAGCGTACCAAGAAGGGAATCCTCGCCGAGGATTGATAGGCGTAGGACTTTCGCCAGAGGTGATGATCGCCCAGCATGTCTCCATGATCGGCTGTGAAGAGGATCAGGGTGTTGTCCAGCACGCCCCGCCGTTCGAGGGCCTGCAGGATACGCCCGATCTGTTCATCGAGGAAAGTGATCGATCCGTAGTAACCCCGGCGTGACCGGCGAACCTGCTCGTCGCCCAGGTCGCCGTGCCACAGGTCGTTGGTGAAAGGCTGCTGCACAGGAGCATTCCGTCCGGCCCAGTCTCCAATGACTCGCGCCGGCATGTCCTGCTCCCGATACATCTCCCAGAATCGCGGCGGCGGATCGTAGGGGCTGTGGGGACGGGCGAACGATACCTTCAGGAAGAAGGGGTCGGTCCGATCGTAGTGGCCGACGAAGTCGGCGGCCATTTGGGCGGTCCAGAACGTCGGATGCAGCTCTTCCGGTAAGACGTAGGGGCGGGAACGGTGGTCGTTCCACCCGAGCCCCGTTGCGTTCGGGTCCTTGCCCGGTGCCTGTCGCGCGAACCACTGGTGATAATCGCTGATGAAATCCGGTGACTGCCGCCGGCCGGATTCGTCGAGAAGTACCCCGTGAAAGCCGTTGAGCGCTCTCTGCGGAGACCAGTGCATCTTGCCGATGCCGAATGTGTAGTACCCGGCATCGCGAATCGCCTGGGGCATCTTGATCGGATAGTTGCCGGACACTTCGCCATAGCCGATCATCCCATGGTGCCACGGCGATAGCCCGGTCAGCAACGCCGTTCGGGCAGGCGTGCACGTAGGGGTCGAGCTGCAGGCCGCCGAGAAACGAGCACCTTCTCGAGCCAGCCTGTCGAGGTGAGGGGTGCGGATGACCTTGTTGCCGTCGCTGCCGAGACAGTCGGCGCGAAACTGATCGACCATCAGCAGGAGGATATTCGGACGACGTCCCCCGCCGGATGTAGCCTCCGACGACTGCGCCTCACTTCGAAACAGCGGTGCTACGATCGCACTGCCGGCCATCTCCATCCATCGGCGGCGTGTCAGCATGGGCGACACTCCCTGGCTCGACGAGCCGATCGGACGACCCGGTTCGCGCCTCACAATGGTTCCCGCCGCCCCCCGTCGACTGCGCTGGCGCGTGAACGCGAGTTCAGAGCCTTACCGACAGCCCCGTCCAGACTGCGGCTCAGGGTTTAATCTCTCGCTGAGACCGGAACCATCGCAGCAGTATCTGCTCAGGAGGTGAACTATCCCCCTGCTTCCGCTCGATCACCGTGAGGTCCTGGGCGAGTGTCACGTCGCGAATCAGGCGTTCCGTCTCGGGCTTGACCTTCGATGCATCGCCGGCAGCCACTGAAGGCAACACTGTCACGACATCCCACTCGGTGTGTCCGAAGGACAGACTCCAGCTCAGCACCCAGTGGTAGTCGCGAATCACGGCATCCGTCGGCTCGGCGAAGGCCTCCGCGGGAACGGACACGATCACCAGGTCCGGACTATAGTCTCGTATCGCCTTGGCCCACGTGGCGATCTGAGGCACCGACCGACCGGCCACCGGCCAGCGCATCACGTACACGCCCATCGCCGGCTCGATCTGTCGCAGAATCTCCGGCACGACGGCGTCATACGGCTCGGTGGCGACGACCTTGATGGATTTCTTGGCCGCCAACCGGGCGAGCGTAAATGGGATACACGGTTGGATAGGGCCGACGTCCTCCAGACCCACCGCCTTTCCGCTGATGCATCGGGCGATGCTCTCGGCAAACAGCTTGTGCCCCGCCATGGCCGGATGGATGGCGTCGCTCATGATCAACAACCATCGAGCGTGGTCGCCCTTCCGGATCGCGTCGAAGATCGCATAGAGGTCCACCAGCGGAACCTTCATCTCCGAGGCCAGGTCGCGGGCGGCCTGACAGTACTGTTCGAGCCGATCGACAGGACGCCCCTTGTCCTCTGGGAACACGGCGTTCGGCGTACAGATGACGACCTCGGCCCCGGCCTGCCGACATTGGTTGACGATCTGACGCATGTTCGCAACATACTTCTGAATGTCGGCGGCCACGACGTCGTTCATCCCAAACTTGATGACAACCAGTTGAGGCTTCTTGTCCAGGACGTCCTTCTGAATGCGAGCCAGCGCCTGAACGGTCGAGTGGCCGCTGATGCCGGCGTTGATCATCTCGACCTTCGCCTTGGGATAGGCCCGCTGCAACGCGATGCCCAGCATGTCGCACCAGGCCCGTCGCCCGCCGGTGTGGTAATAGACGCCCGTAATGCTGTCCCCGAAGCACACGACACGAACCGTCTGGGTGCCCTCGCTGAGCATGGCCGTGGTTTTCGGCAACAGGTCGTTGGCGGCAGCGGGACTCGGGGCGCCCAGAATCGCCCCCCATGCCGCCAGAATGGACATCGCCAAGCCGGTGTGCAAAAGCAGCTTTCGGCCCACGTGAACCGAGTGAGTCATCCGATTCTCCTCGCAGCGATTTCCGAGAGAGAGTCCGCCATCATTGGCCCCGTATCCGACCGTAGGCTGCCCAGGAAGCCGCCTACGCTTCGTCCTCCCAGTCCTCGTCCTCTTCGAAGTCGCGTTTCATGATCTCGTTGACGCTCTCGATGATGCCGTTGGTGTCGATCTTGTAGATGGCCAGAAGATCGTCCGGGTAACCGACGATAGCGTATTCGTTGGGAATGCCGAGCTTCGTGAAGGCACATCCCTTGCCACTGGCAGCGATCACGTCGGCCACGGCCGTCCCCAGCCCCCCGGTTATGTTGTGATCTTCGGCGGTGACGATCCGCCGGGTGTCCATGACGGCCCGCAGGATCGCCTCTTCGTCGATCGGCTTGATCGTGTGCATGTTGATCACGCGAACGCTCAAGCCGCTGTTGGTCTTGAGGAATCGGGCCGCCTCGAGCGCCTGTAAAACCGTGACGCCGCAGGCGATGATCGTCAGGTCCGTGCCCTCGTGCATCTCGATGGACTTACCGATCTGAAAGTCGAAGTCCATTGACTTGTGAACGGGCGGCTCAAACCCACGGCCGATCCGGATGTATACGGGCCCCTCCATCTCGATCGCGGCGGCCACCGCCTTGCCTGTCTCATAGCCGTCGGCCGGCGCGATCACCGTCATGTTCGCAAAGCTCCGCAGGATGGCGATGTCCTCGGTGCAGTGATGCGTCGTGCCCGCCTGACCGAATGAGGTGCCGGCGTGTGTCGCAATGATCTTGACGTTGCGCTTCTGGTAATCGATGTCGGTGCGAACCTGCTCGGCCGCCCGCATCGAGGTGAAGACGGCGAAGGTCGAGACGACCGGCGTCAGCCCCGAGGCCGCCATGCCGCTGGCGAGGCTGAACATGTTGCCTTCCTGGATGCCCACGTTGAAGAATCGATCGGGAAACCGCTTCTGAAAGGTGCCGATCTTCGTCGAACCCGCCAGGTCGGCGGTCAGCGCGACGATGTCCTTGCGCTGTGCCCCGATCTGAGTCAGCACCTCGCCGTAGATCTCGCGGGCCGTCATGTGGTCTGCATCGGCTATGTTCCAGGTCAGTCCTTCTGCCATACGAATCGCCCTTCCAACAGGATGTGAATTGCCGAACCTCGCGACGACGAATGCCACAAGGCCATCAGGCGAACATTGTAGCAACCCCCCGGGGCTTGTGTAGTCACCCAACCGGAGGTTACTACGCCAAGCACAGACAACCTCCCGGGAACAAACGGCCCCCTCATTGTCCCCGATGCCCCCCTCTCCCGACAATCACTTGCCCGGAACGAGTTCTCTGGGCACACCGATATCGATGACGAAGACCCGCCCCAGGTGCGGCAATGCCTCCGGCCGGCTGAAACCGACTTTCGGAGCCACGAAGGTCAGCGTCAGGTCAGCCCGAACGGTTGCATCGTCCGGAAGCCCCGTGTCGCAGTCCAGACCCGAGGGTAGATCGATCGCGACAATCTTGGGGCCGGTCAGTGTATTGATCTTGTGTATGACAGCATCCAATGGCGGCCGAACCCGCCCAGAGAAGCCCGTGCCCAGAATCGCATCGACCACGACATGACTTCGAGCCCAGGTCCGAGAGGCCTCGGAAAGTTGTTCCGGAGCCGACAGAGTGTGAATCGGCAGGTCCATCCGATGGGCGATCTCGAAATTCGTTCGAGCATCCCCCGACAGCTTGACCGGGTCCACCGTGAGGTAGGTGACCACCTCGACATGTTCATTATGCAGATGCCGGGCAATGACGAACCCGTCGCCACCATTGTTTCCCGCGCCGCAAACAATTGAAACTCTCGCCCCGGGCGGATAGTCCAGGAGCTTCATGATCATTAGCGCGGCCCCCCGGCCGGCGTTCTCCATCAAGATGACGCCCGGGATGCCAAATCGCTCGGTGGCCAGCCGATCGACGTCCCGAACGGCCTGTCGTGTCATGGGCAAGGGCTCGAACATGGTCGTATTGTAGCACCGTATCGCCGGGCGGCTATAAGGACTTACCTGTCCGGTTGGCACCAGGACAGTGCCGTGTTCCGGATGACCGCGAAATCGGACGATTGACCTCCGATGACTCAGACGATATCCTGCCTGAACCTCAAACAATGGAGGACACGTCATGTTGTATGGTCCGGCGTCAAAGGGAATCCGGTTCATGGCCGTTCTGACCGTCCTGGGCGGCTGTGTGATAAGCTGTTATGCCGAGTCGGCCGCCGCAGGGCCCTATCCGACTCGAGACACCAAGTCGGTCTTCACGTTTAAAGCCGTCTCCAGCCTCGACGAGTGGAACGCCTACCGGAAATGCATCCGGGAGCACGTCCTGGTCAGCGCCGGCCTCTGGCCGATGTTGGCCAGGGAGGATCTGAAACCCGTCCGGTTCGACGCCAAGGCCTTCGACGGATTCATCCGCGAGAAGATCTACTTCTGGTCGCTGCCGGGCGTGCTGGTCACCGGTGCCCTTTACACTCCGTCGAGTGCTCCTGGCAAGTCGCCGGCCGTCTTGTGCCCGCACGGCCACTGGGCCAAGGGGCGACTGGACGAGCCGCCCCAGGCGCGTTTCATCAATCTGGCCAAGCAGGGCTACATCGTCCTGGCCATCGACATGGTGGGATACAACGACAACGGCCCCCTGCCCCACAGCTTCCCGGGTGATCCGCTCTGGGGATTGTCGCTCGGAGGGCTGCAACTGTGGAACTGCATTCGCTCGATGGACCTGCTGGAATCGCTCGACAACGTCGATCCCAAACGGATCGGCGTAACCGGCGCCTCCGGAGGCGGCACACAGACGTTCATGCTCTGTGCCGTCGACGATCGCCCTGTCGTGGCCGCACCGGTCTGCATGATATCCGCCCATTTCCAGGGCGGCTGTCTCTGCGAGAACTCACCGCTGATGCGGATCTTCATGAACAACATGGAGATCGGGGCGGCGATGGCCCCGCGTCCCCTCGTCATGGTCTCGGCCACGGGCGACTGGACGAAGGACACACCCAAGATCGAATACCCCGCCATTCGCCGGGTCTATGAACTCATGGGCGCGACCGACCGTATCGCCGAACAGCAGTTCAATCTCGGCCACAACTACGACCGCGTCAGCCGCGAGGTGGTCTATGCCTGGTTCGCCCGGTGGCTCAAGAACGCCCCGCCGGATACCAATGTCGCAGAACTGCCCTATCAGATCGATCCGGATCTTCGACTGTTTAGCGATGCTCGTCCTCGTCCACAGGACGCCAAGTCTTCCGACGAGGTCATCCGATGGTGGCGTCAGATGGCACAGGCGCAGCTCGACGGACTCCGCCCGAAGGATGCCGAAACCCAGAGCCGTTTCCGCACATGCCTCGGCACAGCCCTGCGGCACACGCTCTGCAACGAACCGTGCGGTCCCGATCAGCTCATACTGGAACCGGAGAAGAAACAGGCAGGCGATGGAATCTCCCCCGGGGCGCTGCGGCTCGGTCTCAAGGGAAGAGGGACGTGGGTCACCGCCATGCTGTCGGCGCCAGAATCGGCTGGGGACATCAAACGGTGCTTCCTGATCGTCCACCCCGAGGGGACCCGCGGAGTGAGCCCGTCGCTGATTCGATCGCTCGTGGAGGCCAAGAGTGCCGTCCTGACACTTGACCCGCTCGGCCTGGGACAGCGCAGACCCACCGACGACAAGTTCTACTACACGTACAACCGGTCGAACCTGGCGATCCGCGTCCAGGAGATCCTCCTGGGCATTTCCGCCCTGAGCCACGTGAAGAAGGACGCGAGAATCGATGTGATCGGGCTGGATCAGGCCGGCCTGTGGACCCTGCTGGCCCGAGCGGTGTCTGAAACCCCCAACCTCGGCGCCGCACTCATCGACGGTGGGCGGTTCGACGGAACCTCCTCCGCATGGCAGAACAACGAGATGTTCTCCCCGGGCATCCTGCGCGTCGGCGGCACGGATACGGCCGGAGGCCTGATAGCCCCCGCCCCTCTGACGATTCACAACGCCGGCGGCAAGCTCGGCACCGAGACGACCCGGGCGGCATATCGCGCCACGGGCGCCGAGAGCACGCTGCGAATTGTGGATGATGCGTGGTCCGAACAGGCAATTGCCGACTGGGCCAAGCAGCCGTAGGACAGAACAGAAGCCCAGAGCATGGCCTAAGGCCTGGGAAGGGTCGGCCTCAACTCATCGGCGTAGAGGCCGATCCGTTCGAACGGGATCCGCTCGAAGCCGGGGACCTTCTGAAAGACCTCGGAGTTGTCGCGCAGCCGGAAGTCCCCTTTCCCCATGTCCACAAAGCCGGGATCGGACTCGGTCACGAGATTGTCTTTCTGATCCCAGTTGCCCTTGCTAAAGTCTGCGCACTTGACGGCCACATTCCGCGATGCGCAGTTGACCCTCGGACGCCCGGTGGGATTGCTGATGAACCCCTGTAATTCGGGATATCGATCGGCATAGGGCGAGCGGGTGATGTCGACCTCCTTGAGGAGTCGCTCCTGCCAGAGGTCCCCCTTAACCCATTCTGTCCAGTGTCCATCATTCCAGGGAACATGCCCGACGGCTCGCTTGCACTCGATGAAGACATTGTTCGTTACGATGTTGTCGTGCCCGCCGTGAACGAACACGGCCCCAAAGCTCCCACCGGCCGCCCGATAGAACACGTTGCCGTGGACCTTCTGTCCGCCGGTTCCATCGTCGAAATAGATCGCGCAGCTCCCGTGCGTGAGTGTGCTTCCGACGTCGTGCCAGAAGTTGTAGCGCAACACATTCCCACGCTCGGACGGATTTCGCCCCATATAGAAGGCCCCGCAATCGTCGCACTCCATCCCGATGTGGTGAACATCGTTGAACTCGATCACATGGTCGTTGCCGCTCAGCCCCAACGCCATGTGCGGCCCGTCGTGAAGAAGGTTGTGAGCCACCCGGACGCCCACCCCCGACAGATGAATGTGGCCGGCGTAGGTTCGTTGCCGCCGCGATGGCCGGTAGATGTGGTTGTTGATCACACCGTGGCCGCAGGGGGTCAGCGTCTTGCGATCCCCCCCGCCGATCTGGATACCCAACTTGCCCGTGTCGTACACGTCGCAGGCGACCACCTCGTGCCGATTCCCACCATCCACAACAATGCCGCTCTGACCCGTGTTGCGAACGCGGCAGGTGAGGATACGATTCGCCTGCCCGGCGGATGCGCGGATCCCGCTGTCGACGCACGCCTCGACCGTGATCCCTCGGAGTGTGACATGGCTCACGTTCTCCAGAAGGACCACCGGCGCATTCAGCGTCGACAGGAGGGTACGACCCTCCGCCAATGAAGTGGGAGGCCAGAAGAAGAGCGACCCATCCTGGCGATCGATGAAGTACTCGCCTGGCCGATCGAGTTCCTCCAGCAGGTTGACGGCGTAGTAGCGCCTGGGGGCCGGGTTTCCCCCTCCGATGCCGTAACAGTGCTGTTGGCTCAGCGTGATGCGTCGGGCAGCCGTATCGATGGTGCCGACATGGATCGTCTCGCTTCGCCAGTCGAAGCACCAATAGCCCTCCAGCCAGACACCCGGGGCCTTCGTCCACCGGGAGGGCCGATCCCCTTCATACTCGAATACCCCGAGTTTCTCGGAGGCGTGCTGGCGCCAGGGCGCAGGGCCGCTCTCGATCACCTTGGCGATCCGGGCCCAATCGTCATTGGGCCATCGGGCCAGCGTCATCCGTTGGTCGTTGAAGAAGAGTTCGGGAATCGCCGGGGCCTCCTGAAAGGCCTTCGGGTAATTGCCGAGTCCTGCGATGCCCAGGGCCTTGAGGTCGACACGACGGACGTGGGGACGACTCTCGGCGGAAATGCGATCCAGCAAGGCAGGGTCTGTCACCGGGCGAAAGCTCGCGGCCGTCAACTCGCGTCCGCCCACCAGTCGGACCTCTTCGCCGATCGCGGCACGATAGGTGACCGGCCGCTCGGCAGTCCCACTGTCCTCGGCCGACAACCGGAAGCCGTGCGTCAAGGAGTAGGTTCCCCGGTGAATCCAGACGGTGATCCCCCCTGAAGGCAGGCCGGTGGTCTTCTTCGTCTGACGCACCAGGTCACGGGCCCGGTTCAGCGTGGCCAGAGGGGCCTCCGGCGTACCGGGATTCGAGTCCATCCCCGCAGGCGACACGTGCAGGTCGGCCACCGTCAGCGTCATGCACCAGGAGAATACGTACAGAATCTGGGGGACGAGCATGTTCGCCCTTTCTCAATGGTAGCAACTCTTCCGACCCGATGCCGGAGACCGCCGCGTTATCCCTTCGGCTCCGGGTAGGTCCAGGCCTTGCCGTGCTCGAGCAGGCGATACTTCTGATCGATTCCCAGAACCCTCAAGTTCGCCTTGAACATCTGGGGCGACTGGAAGTTGTCGCGAAACAGGTCGTGATGGCAGGGAATGGCAATCTTCGGATCGATTTGTTTGACCATCGCCGCCGCATCGGCCGGGCACATATTGCGGAAGCCCCCATTGATCACCGTGACAACGATGTCCGGCTTGTGCTCGCTGACGCTCAGACCCAGGATATCATGATAGGAGGTGTCGCCCGTGAAATAAGCCTTGGGCCCCTTCTCGACCGAAATGAGATAGCCCATGTGGGTCAGGTCGTCACCGCCCGTAGCGATCGAGAGCGTTCCCCGGATCGCAAGATCGCCCAGAGTGAAGGTCTTGTTCGGCCAGATCATCCGGGTCTGCGACTCGGGCACCCCCATGGTGTGAAGCTTCTCGACGGTTTCGGGCGGGGCCAGAAACGGCCCCTGGCCGCCGGCACGACGGTAGGGACCGACCGTGTCCGGGTCGAGGTGGTCCTGATGGCCGTGGGTGAGGACATACAGATCGACGCCGACCAGTTCCGTCGGTGCGATCGGCGGAGGGACGAGGCGATCAAGATCGTACCCATACTGCACGCCGAGCGGCTTGCAGGAATTGGAGAGATAGGGATCGATGACGATGATCTTGCCCCCCGGGCTCTTGAGGACGAACCCGGCCTGGCCCAACCACCAGATCGTGATCGACCCGGCCGGCACGCGGGCCTGCTGCAGCGTCTGCATCGTCAACATGGTTAGAACTCCCTCGTATACCCTGCCGTCCAACCACCGTCGACGACCAGGACATGACCATTGATATAGCTGCTCTCGGGTGCCGCCAGGAACAGGACGGAGTGGGCGATTTCGTCCACGTTTCCGGGCCGCCCCAGCGGAATGTGCGACAGCATCTGTTGAACCGAATCCTTGAACTTGCCGCCCTCGCTGTAGAAGAGCTTCTTCGTGCCTTCGGTCAGAATCGAGCCCGGCGCGACGCAGTTGACCAGGATTCCGGCCCCGCCCAGTTCGATCGCCATGGCCTTGGTGAAATTAACCACCCCCGCCTTGGCGGCGGCGAAGGCGCATTGCAGACGCAACGGCACGATTCCGACTACGGAGGCAATGTTAATGATCCGCCCCGCCCCCTGGGTCTTCATGACCTTGGCAGCGGCCTTACTGACCAGATAGAGCCCGGTCAGATCGACATTGACGATGCGGTCCCATTCCTCTCGCGGGAACTGCTCGGCGGTCACCCGATGATGCAGGGTATTGACCCCCGCATTGTTCACCAGAACGTCCAGGCGTCCGAATTCACGAACGATCTGTTCGACCACTGCGTTCACCCGAGATTCATCCGCCACATTCATCTCGAAGGCCTTGCAGCCCGGATAGCGGGTGGCCGATTCGTTGACGCGTTTGACATCGATGTCGGTATAGATGACCCGTGAGCCGTTGGCGGCCAGCACATCTGCGATGGCCTGGCCAATCCCCTGCGCCGCACCGGTCACGAGTGAAACCTTCCCCGTCAAATCCACCTTCATCTGCATAATCCTTTCAGTGTGTTCGTCTGACCGCCCCAACCGGCTTATTCTCCCGGTGTGAGCAGGGCGTCGGCAGCTTCCCAGATGTCGTCCACGTTGCCACGGAAGGCCCAAACCTGAGCGGCATCCTCACAGCGGATACGACCGGTCTTTCCCCCAATCGCTGGAATATGATACTCCAACTCACTGAAGCTCCCCAGAGCGCTGTTCACATTGCACGCCTGGGTCGAGTAGCCGAAGTCCTCGGTATCTTTCCAAGGCACGTCCACGTACTCGCCGGACGGATTGACCACGAAGTTGCGAACGATCAGCGCCCAGCGATCGCCGGTCTGATAGAGGTAGCCCACGCGCCCTGCGGTAGCCACGGCGCGAACACCGAGCTTGTGCTCGCCGGCAGCCCGCATGCGATAGAGAACCAGATGATCGCGAACCACCAGGTCTTCCGACGTGATGTTGCCGAAGTAGACCTTCGGCTGCGTCGGCGAGTAGGTGGGGATGTAGAGTTCGCCCCCATGCGGCATCTGAACCAGATTCCAGAGCCCCACCTGCAGCGACGTCTGGGCGCTGGCCCCGACCAGCTTCAGGCTGGTGTACTGCGTGTAGCCCGCGTATTCGAGTCTCGCGACCGCCTCTCGCAGATTCCGTTCGTAGCGAAGCGGGTTCGGCGCCGGCCCGAACGACTTGGCCATCTCGAGCCGAACCTTCTGCTTCGATCGTGACATCGTCAGTGAGAGCCGATTGACCAGCTTGAAACCGTCGTGCGTCTTCTGGACGCGATAGTGCCCCGGATCCAGTTGCCTCGGCTGGAAATAGCGGCTGAGGTCCGGATATTTGGGGAAGAAGATATCTGCCTCCGGGGACAGCCATGTACGATCGCCCCCGGAATTGTGCCAATCCTTGCTGGCGTAGAAGGCTCGTGCGGTCTCGACGTCGCCCAGAGCCGGATGCGTCCAGTAGAAGTTCTCCGACCCACCCGGTGCGAACAACCCCAGTACGCGTCCCCCGTAGGGGAGTACCAGCACCTCGCTGCCGTCGGGGCTGACGTATCGTTCCGTGGGCTTTCCAGCCTCCTCCAGAACCCGAATCAGAGCGTCGTTCAAGATGCTATCCTCCGAAAGGTACTTATGTGTGCCGATTGGCTCGAACCTCCGGTGTCCGAGCCGGAGGAATTCTCGCACCCGGAGATCGACCCCGCAAGATGTCGGCCGGGATCTCTGAGACCCGGCCTCGGCGGCCTTGGGCATATCCCCGTGGTCTGGGGGCACCCGGACCCGACGGGAAGGGTGCCCCGGAAGGGTTGCCTGGAGGATCGAAGAGGCCTTCTGAGGAGATACCCGCGTGTCATGCGATGCGGCCCGGGGGACGAGAGCGAGTACCTCCGATGTCGCCAGGTACCCCTTGGCAGGACGGCGTCACGTCTGTAAACTGATTTCGGCGCTGGCCTTGCATAGAAGGCAGGGCCTCATTAATATATTGAATTCGCGAGTTGGCAGAGGACCCACCTTGCCCATAGTGCGGCTATGCCAAGTTTCGTCGGTAACCCGGGAGCCTATTGGAGCATATGCACATGGAAGTTGACGGTGAACTCTCAACGCTCTTTCAGCAGGAGACGTTCGATTCTCAGTCCTACCGGAAGATGCTTGGGCTGGTGTACGGTTCGCCCCACGGTCGTGAGCGATTCCAGGCAATGACCCGGGACATGGCGGGCAAGCTGAAAGCCGCCAGCGGAACCGATGCCGCGGAAGCCCTCCGGCTCGGCATCGCCTTCTGCCTGCTGGGACAATACCGGGAGGCGTACGAGTGGCTCGGGGCAGGCCGAGACGGCAAGGATCGGCGCTACTACAACGGGGAATGTCTCCGAGCGATGGGCAAACCCGCCGAAGCCATTGCCGAATTCGAGCGAGCCGCCAACAAGGGATGGGACACCCTGGAATGCCAGCTCCGACAGGTTGAGTGCTATCGAATGGCCGGCGACCAGAACAAGGCCGAGAAGCTGTTGTCTTCCCAGGCGAGCGCCGGTGCCAACAATGCCGAGTGGCACTACCAGTACGGCTGCCTCCTGGAGAAACAGGGACAGATTCTCGACGCCATTTCCGAACTCGAGCGGGCGATCGCCATCGATGAGAATCATGCACATGCGCTCTTCCGGCTGGCTCATACCCTCGATCTGCGCGGCGAGGACGAGCGGGCGATCGAGCTCTATCAGCGATGCGTCTCACGTCCGCCGGTTCCTCTCAATGCGATGATGAACCTGTCGGTGATCTACGAGGATCGCGGGCGCTACGACGACGCGATGGCCTGTCTTAAACAGGTGCTGGCCACCAACCCCAACCATCCTCGCGCCCGGATGTTCTACAAGGACGTCGAGGCGGGGTTGATGATGGTCATCGACGAAGACCAGGAGAAGGTCCGGGAGCGCCGCAGTGCCGTGCTGGACATCCCGGTAACCGATTTCGAGCTTTCTGTCCGGGCCCGCAACTGCCTCAAGAAGATGAACATCGGCTGTCTGGGTGACTTGCTGAGGATCACCGAAGCGGATCTCCTGGCCTACAAGAACTTCGGCGAGACATCGCTCAGCGAGATCAAGGCGATGCTGAGCCAGAAGGGATTGAGGCTGGGCCAGGCGGTCGAAGAACAGCGTAAGGCTCGCCGACCGGAGCTTCCTCCGAACGCGGCCAACCTTAGCCCGGATATCCTCAATAAGGCTGTGAGCGAGTTGGACCTGTCCGTCCGTTCGAGAAAATGCCTCCAGCGTCTGAACATCGCCACCATCGGTGAACTGGCCGCCCGAACCGAAGCCGAGTTGCTCGGGATGCGGAACTTCGGCCAGACATCACTCAATGAGATCAAGGAACGTCTGGCGGAGTTTGGTGTGACGCTCCGTAATCTCGAAACGTGACACGGCATCAAGGGGTGATAGGATGGGAGGGCGCCCCTCCCGGTCTGCCGGTTTGTTCTTTCTGCTGATCCGTGAAGGTTCGCGCCGTTGCGTCGTCGCCGCAACATGGGTGCTCGCCACAGGATTGGTGGCTCACATTGTTGGCTGCCAATCGTGGTCTCCCGGTTCGGGCTCTGCAACGTCGGAGGTCGTCAGTTCGGCAGACCGCCGAATTCGTATCCGCCTGGACGCCAACGCCGGGGACTTCACGCTGGCCGTGGACTCGGGTTGCCAGATCGATGACGATCGGGGCCATCCGCTGATGAACCGGCTGTCCCGTCTCCCGCGGAGTGTGGTCCGCTCCGACCCCAATGAACCCGGCAAGATTCTTCTGGGCGCCACCCCGTTGAGCAGCTCCACGGTTCGCATCCTACCGGACACCGACGGCAGTCTGACGTACAACAACCGCTACTACCGGGGCTACCTGGTGGTCCGCCACAACGGCGACGGATTCCTGGTCATCAACGTGGTCGACATCGAGTCGTACCTTCGCGGGGTGCTGCGCGGCGAACTGCCCCGGTACTTCCATCCGGAGGCCTATCAGGCTCAGGCCATCGTCTCGCGAACCTACGCGATGTACCAGCGATACGTCGGCGGAACAGAGCGTCTGTGGGACGTGACGTCGGACACCTCCAGCCAGATGTACCACGGAATGGACGGAGAAAGCTCCAAGAGCGATGAGGCCGTGCTGTCGACGACGGGGATCGTCTGCACGTGGGATTCTCCGCAGGGGCGCAAGATCTTCTGCAGCTACTTCAGCAGCACCTGCGGGGGCATGACGCAGGATGTCCGCAACGTCAAGGGCGGTCCACCCATCGCCCCCCTGGCCGGCGGAGTCAAGTGCACGTACTGCGCCAAGTCCGAGTGGTTCACCTGGCAGACCCAACGCGTCAGCAAAGAGAAGATCAGCGCAGCGGTCCGGCCCTGGCTGATCCGCAGCGGCTACACGAATGCGGACAAAGTGGCTTCCATCGACGACGTGCAGATACTCCGACGCACCGCCGACGGACGGGCGATCACGCTTCGTCTGACCGACAGGAACGGCACAATCGTCGACATGCGGGCCGAAGACTTCCGCCTCCTGATCGACTATGGCAGGGTGCTCAAGAGCTCACACTTTGACATACGGACGGAACCCACCCACATCAACTTCATCAACGGGCGAGGCTACGGACATGGCATTGGAATGTGCCAGGAAGGCGCCCAGGCAATGGCCCAGATGAACAAGAACGCGGGACAGATCATTCAATTCTACTACCCGGGTTGTGTGCTGACCAAGGCCTATTGATCGAGCAGAGGTTTCCCCCACAAACGTCTGTCGAGAGAAACAGCGTCGTACGGCCGATCCGTGGGTGCCGACAAAGAAACGCGAGGGCCCGGGCGATAGAGATAGATGATACTTCACCGAAGCCGCGTCCGCCTCGCAGCCTCCCCTCAGGGGCGGTACGGGGCGGAGGGCCTTCTCGGCATTCCTGCAAACCAGCGCACGGTCCCGTGCGTCCGGTCGGACTATTCCACGACCATGATCTGCGTCTTCTGCTTGATCACGCGCCCACCATCGGTGGCCGCCCCTTCGGGCGGATTGCCGACCGCACCGTGCTTGGGATCGATCCATTGTTTGGCGATCACCTTGCCTTCGGCGTCATACCACACGTGAGCGACGATCTGGCGATCCGAATCCTGCCAGGTCCACTGATCGGTCATCTTGATCTTCGGGTCACCCAGCGTCTTCTCGACGCCGAGTTTGGACTCGCCGTCGTGAACGAGATCAAACCGTTTCATCGTGAGCTTCTGCTCGCATCCGACGCTCAGCAGAACGGCCCCGGCGATCAGCCCCACACACACCATAGACAGGTGACGATTCATGATCCGACTCCTTGACCGGAAAGACTTCCCACAAGCCTTAGAACCACGCCCCCACCCCTTGAACCGACCGGCGGACACCGGCCGGCAGAGGGGGACCTTCACCTTCTAAGACACTTCGGAGGTCCTCAGGTTGGGCCTGGAAAGACAACCTGGGACGATTTTGTATTTCTACTTCTCGGACGGCGTTTGCTGTTCCTTGAGCTTCTGACGATCGAACTCGAAGAAGATCTCGCGTTCGTCCGTCAGTCGTTCACCGTTGGGCAAGTTGAGCGTGGCGACAACAATGTACTTCTTCCCGGGCGCCGGAGGGTAGTCCCAGGCCAACGGGAAGTTGTACATCCGTGCCACACGATCCCAATGGCGTTGTTGTTCGGCCGACGTGGTCATCCGGACCTGCCAGAATTCGATTTGCTCACCCTTGTGATCGCCGGAAGCGGGCTTGTGGCTGTAGAGCTCGAAATGAACCTCACCGACGACCTTTACCACGTCGCCAAAGCGATCGAGGGGTTCGATCCAGACGTCCACCCCGTTGGGCAGACTCGAACCGAACAGCGGCTTGACCTTGGTGAAACTGTGCAGCTTGATGCGGGTCGGCAGGAGCATGGCCACCATTTCGGCCTCGCTCGGTGCCGTGGTGGTTCCCCACCGCCCGCCGCCTTGGCAAGAACACAGGACACCCATCGAAATGGTCGCCACGACTAGATACCGGTGTTTCTTCACGGAACAGGTCTCGGGAACATGGGCCAAAAGGAGTATCCTCATGAGGTTACGTCAAAGCGGCGATTATAGGCGTGCCCTTTCGCACGTGTCAACGTTTGGGGGTTGACACACCCGGACACGACTCGCCATGATCGGCGGGTATGGAAGGCATCGAGGGACTTCAAAGCGTCATGGTAGAGCCTCCCGGAATCGGGCAGGTGTTGGACGTTCGAGGCATGTTCGACCGGCCTGCGCCGATCGAGATGGAGATCGGCTGCGGCAAGGGTGGTTTTCTGCTTCGCCAGGCAAGGGCCCATCCCGACCGCAACTACTTCGGGATCGAATGGGCGAATAAGATCTATGTGTACGCGGCGGATCGATTTCGTCGATGGGGAATTTCGAACGTTCGACTGATGAGAACCGATGCCCGGCATCTGATCCTCCATCAATTCCCGGCGGAGGTCCTCTCGGCCCTCCACGTGTACCACCCCGACCCCTGGCCGAAGAAGCGCCACCACAAGCGGCGGCTCTTCTGCCCGGAATTCGTCGAGGCGGCGGTTCGCGTGCTCCAGACAGGGGGACGCTGGGCGGTTCAGACCGATCATGCGGAGTATTTTGAGGTCATGCAGAACCTACTGCTGAACCATCCTTGTCTGCAGCCGATATCCTTTGATAACCCCGACTTCGGAACGATCGAAGACCGGGTCGAAACCAACTATGAGGTCAAGTACACCCGTGAGGGACGTGACATCTTCCGTCTGGCCGTTCAGAAAACATGAGAGCATGCCGCGTATGATCTACAACATCACCTCCGCCGTCGTTCTTCTCTGTACACCCTTTGTCCTGAGCGCCGAGCCAACGAGTACGCCGGCCGCCCCAATCACCGAGCCTGCAAGCCGACAAGCGGGTCGAGAAGACACCGCCTGGTACGATCAGAAGGAGATCGCCCGGCAATTCCCCGCGCGATACACCGGTGAGATCCGCCATTCACGATACCTGACGATGCGGGACGGATGCCGCATTGCCGTCGAGGTCTTTCTGCCACAGGGCCTGCGCGAGGGTGATCGCATCCCGACGGTGCTCCATCAGACGCGCTACTGGCGTTCGACGGTCTACCGCTGGCCGTTAAGCAACTATCGCGAGCCCGAACGCCTGGTCAACACGCGGCATTTCTTCGTCCCACGGGGTTACGCATGGGTTGCCGTCGACGTACGGGGGTCCGGAGCGTCCTTCGGCTATCGCCCGTGCGAGTATTCCATCGATGAAATCCGCGACGGAGCGGACATCGTCGACTGGATCATCCGTCAGCCCTGGTCCGACGGACAGGTGTGTTCGACCGGCATCTCGTACGACGGCGGCACGGCGGAACTGCTTGCGACCAACAAGCACCCGGCGGTCAAGGCGATCGCCCCCCTCTTCTCGATGTTCGACCCGTATCTCGAGGTGGGATTCCCCGGTGGGATCCACCTGTCCTGGTTCACGCAGATCTGGGGAAGTCTCGGCATGGCCCTCGATCGAAACGAACTGCCCGAGTTCCTCATCCGGCAGTTCGGGCCGATGGTCAAGACGCTGGTGGAGGGTGTCAGGCCGGTGGAAGAAGATGCCGACAAATCGATTCTGGCCGCGGCGATCCGCTCGCACCAGTACAACTGGAACCTCCACGAGACGACCCTTCGCGTGGTGTTCCGCGACGACCCGGTTCCCTATGATTGGAAACTGAGCTTCGACGCTATGAGCCCGTGCAGGTACTCGAAAGACCTCGATGCCTGCGGTGTGGTGGTGTACAGCTACAGCGGTTGGTTCGACGCCGCCTTTCAGCACTCGGCCATCAAGCGGCATCAGACACTTAAGGGCCCGAACAACCGGCTCATCATCGGCCCTTGGGACCACGGCGGGCGCTACGACTGCACCCCTCCGCGGCCAAGGACCTCGCAGTTCGACATGAATGCGGAGTTGTTCCGATTCTTCGAATATCACCTCCGCAGGGCCGATACCGGCATCCAGAAGGACAAGCCGATCCACTATTTCACGATGGGGCAGGGACGATGGAAAGCTGCCGACGCATGGCCGCCCACGGCCGAACCTCGACGCTACTACTTCTCCGCCGATCATCAGCTCGCAACCGACAAGCCCACGGCCGAGGCCTCCGATCGTTACACGATGGACTACACCCATGCCACGGGCGGCAAGTCGAGGTGGAACTGCCTGGTCATGGGCGGACCGGTCGTCTATCCCAACCGCACCGAACAGAACAAGAAGCTCTTGAGCTACACGACGGCCCCCCTGAGTGAGGACACCGAGATCACCGGTCATCCCCTGGTCACCCTTCACGTCACGTCGCCCCATCGGGACGGCAACTTCCTGGTTTATCTCGAAGACGTCGACCCCAACGGTGTGGTGAACTACGTTTCCGAAGGCGAGTTGCGGGCCATTCATCGCAGAATCAGCAGCGACGCGCCGCCCTGCGTGTTGAATGTGCCCCACCACACCTATCGCCGTGCGGATCGTATGGAGCTGGTGCCTCAGGAACCGGCGGAACTGGTGTTCGATATTCTGCCGACGTCCTATGAGTTCAAGGCGGGCCATCGCATTCGCATCGCCATTGCGGGAGCCGATACCGATCACTTCGCCACACCGCCCGGACCTCCCCCGGCGATCACGATCCACCGCAGCGCAATCCGCCCGTCCGGCGTCATCCTGCCTGTGGTGTCAGACAAGAAGGGCACATGAGGGAAAGGGGACTTCAAGGCGAAGACCCTGTTGCATGAGGAGACATGCCGGCAACGGATACGCGACGGCGGGATCAGATCGGGATGCCCGTCATCCGAGTCTCGAACACGAGTTTACCGTCAACGAGCCCCTGAAAGGCGCACACGACCCGGCGAGGACGAAGGTCGATGCTGATTCCCAGCATATGCAGACGACACGGCGGTTCGACCGTTCCGCGGAACTTCACCTCGTCGACCGCCGCAAAGGCCAGAAATCCCTTGTTTGCCAGCACCGTGTGGTAGAAGAATGCGGCGGCCTGACCGGCCATCTCGATCATCAGCACCCCGGGCAGCAGCGGCTTGCCGGGGATGTGCCCGCGGGTCCACCACGCATCCGGGCGGATATCCGAGAAGACGATCATCCGCTTGGCCTCGGCATCAATCATATTGACGCCGTCCAGCAACTGGAACTCATACCGATGGGGCAGGACCGCGTAGATATCGTCCCGTGTTCGTACGATCTGTGTCAGGTCGTACTGATTCGGATCGTAGAACAGTGGAGGAGGCATCGTGTGGTCCGCCGACAACCATCATGTCCCTGCCCAGGAGAAGCCAAGGCAGAGTCTTCCGGAAGCAGGTGAAACAAAAGGCAGCGATCGGGATACGCGGGTACGCGTCCCATCGGCACGACAACGACTAACGAGAAACGAACCCTCTCGGACGCCTCTTTCGGGCTACTCGGGCGACGCGGAGCGAACCTCCAGGATCTTCTGCCGAACCGTCTGAGCGGCCGCCTTGATGTCCTGCATCGACTTGCGGACGCGAGTGCCCGCGGCCTTATTGCCGCCTTCGGCTTTGGCGACATCCTCGGCGCACTGCTCGACCAGCTTCTTCAGAAGTTCGTACTCCTGCATCGCAAAACCTCCAGGAATGCGTTGTCCGTCATACGGTGTAAGCGATGCTGACCGCTCCAGCACGTACACCGAACTTCATACCATATCACATGCTGTCGGCGCTTGCCATAGGCTACGACCGACTGCTGATCGCCTGTGCCAACGGATTGACGATCTGTGGAACCACCAATTCCGAGGCCACCCGATCGGCGTGCTCCCGCAGCGTCTCGTGGGCCTGAACCAAGCTCACCTTGCGACTCGCGCCCCAATACTGTCGAAGCGTGAGGTTGACCGTCAGCGGACGGGATTCGTAGGTCCCCGTGCTCGCTTCGAACGTGGTGCTTCGACTTCGAAGCTCCACGTAGGCCTGGACGTCGCAGTCTTCCGTGAGCGTAATTCCGATGCACGGCTGGCATTCGATAATGTGCGTGGCATGTTCGCCGATCAGCAGCGGCGCCAGCGGGCTGTCCCCGTAGAGCGTCTCGGCCACAAGCTGATCGTGGTTGCCCCGATAGTCCAGGTCAAAATGGTAGCTCAGGTCCATCCGATCGATGTCGAGATCGCTCAGCGTCAGATGGTATGGGGCCTGTTCGAGAACGAGGGCCGCCAGCCGCTGCGGATGGTCCATGTCCGGTGGATTAATGTCGCCAAATCGCAGAGACAATCTCTCCACCCTCAACCACATTCGGCTTGGCGAGTCGTTATCCTGCTCCAGGACGTACACCCCGTCGCTCCGACGACGGAGTCGGCCCATCTCAGGAAACTCCCTGCGGATGCGGTCGAAGAAGTGCAGCAGTGTCTCGCGAGTGCTCGGCAGGTCCAGCTTGAGGTTCAGTCGGGTACTGACGGAGAACTCGTCACAAATCGCTCCAAAATGGATAATCATTCCGGCTCCTTCCGCCCGAAACATATCCCTGCAACAACACTCTGATTATCCCCATCGATGCGGCCGCATTCAAGCCTCGCCGCGCCGTTGAGAAATGCCCGTCGCAGCGGTCAGGCAAAACCGCCCTCGGCAATCTCGACCGCCTTGAGGAGCGCACGGGCCTTATTCATGGTCTCCTCGTATTCCGCCGCAGGGACGCTGTCGGCCACGAGACCGGCTCCCACCTGAACATCGACGCGATACCGCTTGGCGGGCGTATCCACGAGTCGACGATTGTCGAGCACGACCATGGTCCGAAGGGCAATGCAGGTGTCCATGTTGCCGGCAAAATCGATATAGCCCACTGCCCCGGCGTAGGGACCTCGGCGTGTCGGTTCAAATTCGTCGATAATCTCCATGGCTCGAACCTTGGGGGCCCCGCTGACCGTCCCCACGGGCAGCGCCGCCCGCAAGGCGTCGAAGGCCGTCTTGTCCGGCGCCAACCGGCCCTGTACCTCACTGGAGATGTGCATCACGTGGCTGTATCGCTCGACGACCATTACCTCGTTCAGTTTGACGGTGCCCAGTTCCGCGACGCGTCCCACGTCGTTGCGTCCGAGATCGACCAGCATGATGTGCTCGGCCCGCTCCTTGGGGTCTGCCAGCAACTCCACCTCGAGGGCCTTGTCTTCCTCGTCGGTTCTCCCCCGTGGACGAGTGCCCGCCAGGGGACGGTTCGTCACCACTCCGCCCTCAACGCGACACATGATCTCGGGGCTGGCCCCCACGAGGGTACAGGCCGGGCTTTTCAGATAGAACATGAACGGCGAGGGGTTCACCACTCGCAGGGCTCGATAAATGTTGAATGGATCCGTGTCGGTCTCAACGCTGAGCCGTTGCGACAAGACCACCTGAAAGATGTCGCCGGCGCGGATGTATTCTTTGCAGGCCTCGACCGCCTTCTCGAAGCCCTCCTGCTGAAAGTTGCTGGTGAACGGCAGCGTCGGCCGGCCCTCGGTGGCAATCTGTCCCACCTGCGTCAGACGGGGCTCGGACAAGGCCCGAACCGTCTGATCGACCAGACGACACGCCTCATCGTAGGCCGCCTCGACGCCCCGATCGCCCACGTGGCCCAGACCCACCACCTTGATGGTCTTACTCACGTGGTCGAAGACGACCATCGTGTCGTACAACCCGAACAGCAGGTCCGGCAGTGCCCGATCATCCTGGGGGGCATCGGGCAGATCCTCGTAGTACCGGACCATGTCGTAACCGGCGTAACCGACGGCCCCGCCCACGAATCGCGGCAACTCCGGAATATGCACCGCCCGGTATTGGCCCAACAGGCCCTCAAGCACCTTCAGCGGATCGGAGGTTATGATTTCCTCAACCTGTCCTTTGCGATTGTGTGTCAACACCACACGATCCCGAGTGGCCTGAAATGTCAGAAATGGGCGGGCCGAGAGAAAGCTGTAGCGAGCGATCTTCTCACCCCCGACCACGCTCTCCAGCAGGAAGGCGTGCTCGGCCTCGGCCGACAACCTGGCGAACGCCGTCACCGGAGTGAGATTGTCGCTGAGCAACTGGCAGTAGACCGGAACGGCGTTGCCCCGCGCCGCCAACTCGGCGAATCGATCGCGTGATGGATAGTACCGTTTCATGCCGCGCATGCTATGCATGGAGCCTGAGGAGGTCAAGAAGACCCGCAGAGGCACACCACGCACCGATCGTGTTCACCTTACCCTCCAGACCCACGCGAAGCGGGTCGCGAAGAATGGGTCGGCGCAGGGGGCGGCGACGGAGCCGGCTCCACGATCGGCGGTACGATGGTCACCTTCAACTCGCGGAACTCCGCATCCTCGGTGTGGATGATCACCTCTGCCCCCCCTTCCGGGGCTTTCAGGTTCGGCGGAAAGCGCAGATGAACGTTCTGGACCTTCCCGTTGGCTACCTGCTCGATCCGCGAGGTGATCCCCGGCAAGGTGCTCGTCACCCGGGTCACCTTCAGCTCCGACGTCCCGTTGTTCCGAATCGACACGACCTCCAGACGTCCGTCCGGCATTGGATAATTGAGCATGATGGTGGTCGGCGTCCACATCACGCGAGGCGGAAGGAACGTCTGCGGACGGATCTCCAACGTCGGCTGCTGCTTGATCCCGGTGGTCAGTTCGATCCGCCCGGCGTTGACGCCGGACTTGTATGGCGGCTTGCACTCAATGGTCAGACGGCACTCTTTGCCCGCCTTGACACTCTCCAGCTTGGCGCTGAACGTCGTGCCCTCGCATCGAACCAACTGAAGGTCCATGGGCTGGTCCGTGTTGTTCGCAATCGTCAGTTCGCGACGGCGCGTCTCCTCGGCGGTGATCGTGCCGAAGTACATGCCGTTGTGCGGCTTGAGCAATACCGGGGCACGAACAATACCGCGGATCTTCACCTCGTAGCGAGGCTCCACCGGATCGTTGCTGACCACCGTGATGGTGTGCCCCACCAGAGCCTGCTGCTCGCGGGGATTCAACTCCACAGCGAGATCCCATGACTGGCCGGGCTCGATAGTGACATTCTTGCGCCCGACATGGGTGCAGCCGCATGAACTCAGGATACCAGTGATGTTCAGCGGACGCTGACCTACGTTGCGGATCTGGAAGCTGTGTTTGACCACCGGATCCGTACTCCACACGTTGCCCATGTCGAATATCGGTTGATCGACACGGATGCGGGCATGGGGGCCCGCTGGAACCGGTCGGCTGGCGGGCCGACTGGTCGCACGTTTCCTGAGAAGCTCCCGCTGCTGAGTCGTCAGGTTTCGAATTGACGGCCGGCTGGTCGGCCGGGTCGCAACGGGACGCGTAGTAGTCCTCTTCCCCGTCTCCTTAGAGTATTTGGAGTCGCACCCGACCAGAACGACACCCAGCACGCACAGACACCCGACGGATACCCGAAGTAACGTCCTCATCTTTTTTCATCTCCGACCCGATGCAGCGACCACACCCCTTGGTTAACGGCCTTGGCCACCTTAACGAACACATCGTACGGCTCGTCGCGTATGTTGACCAACCCGTAGTTGCCATTTTCACCGTCGAACCGGCCCTCGGCGGGTTCGTCGGCCCATTCAAACCAGTGATAGCCTACGAAGAAGGGTTGGCTCATCCAGAGCTGAACGTATCGGGTGTAGCGATCAGCCCTTGCTTTCTGCGTCGGAACCCTTGGCTGAACGGCCAGACCGGGCGGATAGGTGTTGGGCATACCGCTATCTACCGACCGGAAGCTGAACTCGGTGATCATGAGCGGTTTCTTCGTCAGGCGGGCAAAGGCCGTGAAGTCGGGCTGCCCCGGCACCCAATCGGCCTCGGCCTGCCTGTGACGGTGGACGAGCCATCCGACGGCACCCAATTCGTAGAAGTTCAAGGAGACGACATCGCAGTTCTCACCACAGGCCCGTGCCACCTCTTGCGGCACGACCCAGCTCACGAACCGGCAGCCGAGGATGAGGTGGTTCGGATCGTGGCGGCGAATCGCCTGTGTCGACACGCGGAAGTACTGATCGGCAGCCGCCCCCATAAACGCCCTGCGATCGGCGGCCGCCTGCGATGCCTGTCCGGGGCGAGGCGTCAGTTTCCGGACGGCTTCGAGGTCTTTCCACGAAGCGATGGCCGGCGACCAAACGCGATTGAACGCCTCACACATGCCATGGCGTTTCCGCAGGAGTTCACACCACACCTGCTTGCCCGCCGCGCTGCCCGGCAGCGTGGCATATCGATCGAACAGATTCGGCACCGGTCGCCAATCGGTATCCCACGACAGTTCATTGTCGAGGAAGTAGCCGATCAGCCACGGGTCCTCACGTTGCCCCTTGCACGCCTGGGCCACGCGATCCGCGTGTGCGGCAAAGTTGGGATCGAAGAAATCAGGCATACCCCCGCCGACCTGACGGCCGCCCGCGCCCGAGGCAAAACTCATGATCGCCGTCCTTGGCATCGAGCGAATCTCGCGGCCGGACCAGGCACCCAGCGTATTGAAACCCCATGTCTTCAGACGATCGCGCGTGGCCCTGGCCCATGTCTCATCGTTGGAGTACTTCGCCAGCACGCTCTCCCGATAGGGCTGCCTGTTTGTGCCCCGGATGTAGTCGCCGTACGGCGTGGTATGGCACACCCCGATCGAGAGGAAGGCATGCCCCTCCGGCGTGACCAGCCACCACCGCTCACCATCGAAGTGTGTGCGGAAGAAGCCGGTCTTAGGAAACGTCAGTTCCTTCCACCCTCCGTACGGATCCCACGCCTGATCGTTCTGCCCCGACAGAATCACGCTTACAAGAACCGACATCCACATACAGGATCACCTCGCAGCACCGGTTCAATAAGCATTAGAATCGATATCCGCGTCGCCGTCACGCCCGTGATGAATGGCGCCGCCATGACATCGAAGGTCGCATGGAAGGAACCCGCTGATGAAGCACTGCGTTCTGGCCGTCTTGCCCGTGATTGCACTATGTCGCTTCGCCCTCGCCGAGGCCCCCCGCACCGAGTACCTCAGCGGGCAGGCCCGAACTGCCCTGCTGAAGGCCCTTGACGGCATCCGCGATCGGTATGACCCCGACGCCCAGATGATGCCCATCGGCAGTGTGCCGGAGCGCGATTACACTCGCCTGGGCGGCAGGAAGGCCCACCCTACGCGGGATTCGCTGGAATGCGCCGCCCGGCTCCTGGAGGCCAATGAACCGGCCTATCGGGAGCTGAGCTGCACGATGATCGCCAAGGTGATCTCGCTTCAGGACACCCACCCCTCGAGCCGAACCTACGGCGTCTGGCCGTGGTATCTGGAGGAACCGCTCGGCAAGATGGTTATGCCCGATCTGAACTGGGCGGCATTTCTCGGTAAGACGCTGCTGTACATCTGGATCCACCATCGCGACCAGCTCCCCCCTGACCTGCGTGAGCAGGTCCGCGTGTCGATCCTGCGCGCGTGCGAATCAATCCGGCGCCGCCCCCTGCACCCGGGCTATACGAACATCGCCTCGATGAACAGCTACGTGGCGATTGTGGCCGGTGAGCAGCTCAATGAACCCAACGTGCTCAGCCACGGGCGGGCGTTCTTCGACCAGTGGTACGACTACACGATGTTCCACGGCTCGTTCACCGAGTTCAACAGCCCGACCTACACGCGGGTCGCCATCGGAGTGGTCTCGCGAATGCTCGCCGACTTCCGCGATCCCGAGCGAAAGGCGAAGGCCCGACAGATCAATGACATGCTATGGGCTCACCTGGCACGACGGTTCCACGAACCGACCTGGCAATGGGCAGGACCTTATTCGCGGGCATATCACTATGTCGAAAGGGCCGGTTTCGCCGAGCAGATCACCCGCGTCTTCGCGGGCAAGGTTCAGCTCGTTCCCAGCGACACGCTGGGGCCCGACGTGTGGGACTGGCGGCATCCGGAATGCCCCCCCGTTTCGCTGGCCCGCTATTTCGCCCCGCTGACCTCGCCCAGGGAAGAGGTCGAGGTCTTCTTCCGACAGGACCACATACTGCCCAACAGTCTTGGGCTGACCGGCGGCCGCAAAAGCGTGATCCCCGTGGTGGGAACCACCTACCTTCATCCGAAGTTCGCCCTGGGCAGCGCCAATTTCTCGGGATTCTGGGAACAGCAGGTCGGACTGATCGCGCACTGGGGCGATCATCAGAGACCGGCCTATATGGCCATGCGACTGCTCAACGAAAGACACGGGTTCTGTTCGGGCGCCTTGGCCTGCGTTCAAGACAAGGGGGATGCCCTGGTCGCCGTGCTCTTCCTGACGGACTTCGGCGACGAATTCATCGATCTGGATCGCCTGCCGAACCAGAAGCTCACGACGAACCACCTGCGCATTGAGTTCGAGTTGGGCGGCCTGTCGTCGCCACCGGAGCCGGGAGCCCGATCACTGGACGCCCCCTTGGAGATCTCCGATCGCGGCACACACGTGAGCGTGAAGTACCTGGGTGGGACCTTCGCCGGCCAGCCCCCTCGGATGGAGATCACGCGGGAGCGACGAAGCACGGCATTGACCCTCCATCTGTACGAGGGGCCTCAGAAGGCCTTCCACCTGCCCACTCTGAACCCGGCGTTCTGTCTGTTCGCCGTTCGTGTGACCGATGAATCACATCGATGCGAGCCGACCGCCCCCACTGTGTGCTACCCGAACGAGAACCGGTTTGCAATCGACTGGAAGACCCCCGCGAGCCTTATGAAACTGAGCGCCCCCACCGTCGCCCTGCCGTTCCTGGAAATGGAGCAAGGACTGCATATGTCGCTCGACGGCAAACCACCCTGGTCCAAGGCGACGCCGCTGCCCGGCGCTCCGGCGCGATGACGCGCATTGTCCCAACCTGTACATGGGACGTGCGATGCGGCATTTGTCTTCTGACACGGCGCCGCATGCCCCGGCAAGCGTAGGACATGCCATCCAATTCCCGGC
Source organism: uncultured Planctomycetales bacterium (assembly GCA_964446835.1). GTDB lineage: Bacteria > Planctomycetota > Phycisphaerae > UBA1845 > JAFGLZ01 > CAYUQT01. Next base: position 103,274 of record CAYUQT010000023.1, read on the forward strand.
GCAAAGACTACACCGCTGCACCGTTCCTCGTTCTCACGTCAGTTTCCACGGCGCCCGGTACTCATACGACAGCATCTTGTTCGCCTCGTCGTCGTTAGTGAATCGCTCGGCCTTGGCATCCCATTCCAGCAGACGCCGCCGCAACAGCGCAATCCGCCCCAGCAATGTAGCCGACGTACTGCGATGGCCTACCTCAATCGGGCAGTTGCACGCCTTGCGGGTCTTCACACCATCGACGAAGTTGCGGGCGTGATCGGCATCGCGGATGGCGCCCGCCTCACGAATGGGTTCCATGGCCTTCTTCAGGTTCCCCGCCTGCTTGGAAACCGCCTCGCGGCGGAGGGGGTCCCTCGCCGGCAACGGTTCCTGCCGGACCCGCTGCGGCTCGACGACGAACTCGTTGTAGCCACTGTAGAGGGTGCCCTTGGTCCCGCGGATCTCGACGTCATAGCCCTTGGGATTGCCCGGGGCGTTGTTGGCATTGAACTGAGAGAACGTCACGATGGCCCCGTCGTACTGCCAGATCACCTCAACCGTATCAGGGATCTCGCGGTTGTCGTCCACGGCGAACCTGCCGCCGACCGCCACCACCGCCTTGGGGGCATCCTGCCCCAGAGACCACTGAATCTGATCCAGGTAGTGGGTACCGAAGTTCGTGATCTGCCCGCCCGAGTAGTCATAGAACCAGCGGAAACGATACAGGCAGCGATTTTCGTTGAAGGGCACCTTCGGCGCCGGTCCGAGCCACATGTCCCAGTCGAGTCCTGCCGGCGGCGCCCCGTCGGCCGGCTTGCCGATGCCCATGGGGCTCTCGTTCTGAAGGTGATAGGCCTTGGCCACCGACACCTTGCCGATGCCACCCGTTCGAACCAGTTCGGACGCACGGCGGACGAACGGCGACGACCGCCGCTGGATCCCCACCTGGACGATCCGTCCCGTTCGCTGAGCCGCCTCCACCATCTTGCGCCCCTCGACCACCGTAAGGGCCAGCGGCTTTTCGACGTAGACGTCCTTGCCCGCATTACACGCATCGATGAACTGAAGGGCATGCCAGTGATCGGGGGTGGCAATGACCACGGCCTCAACGTCCTTGCTCTCCAGCAGCTTTCGATAATCGCTGTACGTGGCCGTCGACGCATCGACGCGGCTGCGGGCCGCTTGAAGATACGGCTCGTACACGTCGCAGACGGCCGTGATCGCCACATCGGGCTGGCTCAGGAAGGCCTCCATGACCTCACGCCCGCGGTTGCCCACGCCGATGAAGCCGACCTTCAGACGTTCGTTGGCACCCACGATTCCAGCCGACGCGCGACGTGCCGCCGCCGCACCGGTCGCCAAAGCCGACAATGTAAACTCCCGACGAGACCACTGATGCGACATGACATTCGCTCCATGGAGTTTCGAACCGATTGATGACGTTCTGAAGTCGTAAACCTACCACAATCCGCTTGACACCGCCACACGGGGCTTCAATCATCGTAGGCGGCGGCACGTTCCGCCCTGACCACGATTCGGAGCAACATCGTCCATGGACGACCTTGGCACACTCATCGCGATTCAGGAGAACCTCCAGCATGTGCTGGACAACCTCGTCGAGGGCGTACTGGCCCACGATGTGGGGCGCCGAATCACCTACTTCAACCGGGCCGCCGAACGCATTACCGGCTACAGCCGGGCCGAGGTGGTCGGCCGTGGATGCCACGACGTGTTCGAAGGCGGCTTCTGCACCGGACTCTGCCGCTTCCCCCATCTGGGCATCGAGCTGAAAGAGAAGATCGAGCAGACGCTGAACATCGTGAACCGACGCGGCGAACGGCTCACGCTCGAGACAACCGTGGTACCCATGATCGACGAACAGGGGCGTTTCGTCGGCGTACTGAACTGTTTTCGCGACGTCACGGAGGTCAACGTGCTGCGTCGCAGGCTGGAAGACGCCCAAAGCTTCCGGGGCATCCTGGGGCGCGACCACAAGATGCAACTCGTCTTCGATCTGATCGGCGAACTGGCCGACAGCGACATCCCCGTGCTGATTCAGGGCGAAAGCGGAACAGGCAAGGAACTGGTCGCCGGCGCAATCCACGGCGAGAGTCGGCGCAAGGGAAAGCCCTTCATCCCCGTCAACTGCGGGGCTCTGCCCGAAGGGACCCTCGAGAGCGAGCTCTTCGGCCACGTTCGAGGGGCGTTCACCGGCGCGGTGCGTGACAAGAAGGGACGGTTCGAACTGGCCGACGGCGGCACCATCTTCCTCGACGAGGTGGCCGAACTCCCGCTGGCCACGCAGGTCAAACTCCTTCGCGTCCTCCAGGACGGCATCTTCGACCGCGTGGGTGGCGAGCAACAGGTCAAGGTAGATGTCCGCGTGATCAGCGCGTGCAACCGCGACCTGCGACAGTTGGTGAACAGTGGCAAGTTTCGGGAAGACCTGTTCTACCGCTTGTGCGTGGTACCCGTGTCGCTGCCCCCATTGCGGGAACGGCGAAATGACATCCCGTTACTGGCCGAACACTTCTTTAGAACCTTCTGCGAACGAGGCGGGCGGAAGGCTCCTGCCATCTCGACCGCCGCCATGGCTGCGATGATGGACTATGCCTGGCCCGGCAATGTCCGCGAACTGCAGAACGCCATTCAGTATGCGATGGTCAAGAGCAAGGGAGCGACGTTGGCGGTTGGCCACCTTCCTCCGGAAGTGACCGCCTCATCAGCGCAACCCGCACCCGGTCAGTCTCGCGGTCAGGACAGGCTGACAGCCAACAGGGTGGCCGAGGCCATTGCCGAGTGTGGAGGCAACAAGCTACGAGCGGCTCGATTGCTGGGCGTGGGGCGTGCAACGCTCTATCGTTTCCTCACCTCCCAACCATGAATCGAAGTGGGCATCGCATTCGGCAATGAGGGCGGCAGCACCGGTGCGATCGTGTCGACCGACCGCCTCGATAATGCGACGGACCACCGCATCAACGTGAGCGGCCCCCGATTTCGACGGCAGGCGGAAGGGAAGGATGCGCAGCCACCGGATCTTCACCTGCGCCTGACGTTTCGACTGCTCCTGTGAGAGAAAACGGTATACCCGATTCAGCGCGACGCTGTTGAGATACCCCAGCAGGTAGTGATAGCCGATGCCCCACTGCTTTGCCCGTTCCGAAAGCAGACAGGTGAACAGCGTGTTGTCGGTGTAGTGCGGCGTCCGGTCCTGGTGGAGGTAGGCCGCGACAATCTGATCGCCCGTCTGGCGGATCAGGATGCGGTCCGGCACCCGATGGATCTGCGGATCGCCCTGGAACTCCCAGTACTCGTCGAGCCGGCTGGGACGCCCGTTTCGTCCTACGCCTTTGACACCCGCACGAGGCTGGTATCCGAGGTCGACCCATCGGTAGTGAGCCTCAGGGGCCTCCCATCGAACCCGCCACCGCTCGATCTGCCGACCCTGAAGCAGCCGTTCCATGCCGTCGCCCCGTTCTGAGAAGAAGAGGCGAGGCCGGCAATTGCGCGAGTGAATCCCAACGTCCAGAACCTGGGCGATTTCGCGGAGCGGAACGAAACCGCCGACGCTCCAAGGTTCGCCATCATCGCCCGGAACCTGCGGATCCGGTTGCCATCGTGCCAATGTCGCACCGAGGCGCCGGGCCAATCGGATATGCTCCCGATCTGGCCTGTACAGCACCCTGCCGGGCGAATCGAGGTAGACCTTCTGAGGCACCTCCAGCAGCCGATCGATCCTGAACTCCGCATCCGACGGACGATAGAACGAGGCATCACCGTATCGCATCTCACGTGGCGGACGATCTCGGGTCAGCGCGAAGCAGCAGGCGTAGATCCGCCGGTCGAACGTCCTCTCGGGCAGCCGAATTACATGATCGAGCCGGTGGCGCAGCAACTCGTCTCGGAGGGGCTGTTTGCTTTCAAGGGTCAGCCACGAATCGCTCGTGACCATGGCCAGCACACCACCGGGTTTCAGTCGATCCAGGGCGCGACGTATGAAGTAGACATACAGATCGTCTCTGAATCCATACCGATCGAAGAGGGCGGCACCATAGTCCAGCCGACGAACATCGCGCTGTCCCAGATAGGGTGGGTTTCCAATGATGATGTCGTACCCGCCGGCCGCCGGAGGATCGTCCAGGAGAAAGTTGCTGGCCGTCAGACGTGCCTCGGGCAGACGCTCGCGGGCCGATTCCAGGATGTCGGGCCGGATATCTACGCCGTCCAGCCGGATGTTCGCCGGACAAGCCGTGCCGCCCGATCGAGCCGAAGAGGCGGCCGACTCTGTCCAGACCGTATGCATCTGCGAGAGGAAGATCCCGTCGCCGACGGCGGGGTCCAGCACCCGCGGAGGATTGGCCCCTCCACCCTCCCCGGCTTCGTCCCGCCACAGTTGCAGTGCTTGCCGACACATCCACCGCACGAGAGCCGGCGGCGTCGGAACGCTTCCGGTTGGATCGATGAAACGGATGGGCCTGCGGGGTCGTACGGCTTGATCGGTGCGAGTGGAGATGCAGAGTGTCACGGTCGATTCAGAGGCGAGTCGCCTGGTCAACCTGGCGCGTGATCCGAACGGCCTTCATACCCTTGTATTGCCCCAATCGACCGGCGTATTTGTTCTTGCCCTCGATCTGGATCAAGACTTCGCTGTTGGCCGGCCTTTCTGTCTCGATGATGTCTCCGGGCGTAAGGGTGAGCAGGTCGCCCAGCGTCACAGAGGTCTCGGCCAGAAACGTTCGCATGAGGACCTTGCTCCGCCTGACATGCCCCCCCAGTTCGGTCACCTGGCGATCACTGCTGGCCTTCTGCTGATACAGTAGCCAGCTCTGCGTCGCGAGGCGATCCATCACCGGCTCGATCACGTTGAACGGGATGCACAAGCTGATTGTCCCGGCCCGTGCCCCCATCTTGAGCTCGAACCCGACGACGACGACCACTTCGTTCGGAGCCACGATCTGCACGAGGTGCGGATTAGACTCGGTTTCTGTCAGTGCGAATTTCACGCCCACCAGAGCCGACCACACTTCCGTCAGGTTCGCCAGGGCCCGATCCAGAATCCGCGAAATCAGGCGTTGTTCGATGCTCGTCAGCGGACGCTGCGGGATGAACATCTCGGCACTGCTTCCGCCCAGAAGGCGGTCGATGATGGGATAGATGATCAGAGGACTGATCTCAAGACACATCTGTCCTTCGAGCGGAGGCGCCGCCAGGAGATTGAAGCACGTGGGGTTCGGGAGGGAGTAGATGAACTCGCTGTAGGTCAGTTGCTCGGTGGTGGTGACACGAACCTCGACGATCGTCCGAAGGAAGGCACTGAGCGACGCGCCGAAGTTGCGAGCGAAGCCCTCGTGTATGGCCTCCAGCGCCCGCATCTGATCTTTGCTGACTCGCTCGGGACGCTTGAAATCGTATGCGCGAACGTCGTGTGGCTGCTTCTGCTTACCGCGTCCGTAGACGTCGGTCTTGCCCTCAGTGACCTGGCCGGAGTCCACCGCGGCCAGTAGGGCATCGACTTCTGCTTGATCTAGTACGTCCGCCATCAGCGCACTCCTTGCGCACGGTCCACCGGCGAGGGACTGCCTCCTGGGACTATTTATCGGACATCGGAGCCGGGCACTTCAGCCGGACTGCCCACAAGTAGCAAGTAAAGGGTTGAAGAAGAAAACGGCCTCCCCCACCCAGGGAGAGGCCGTCTCTTTAAAGAGCATCTTAAACCCGATTTACATCTGTGTCGCCATGAATCAGCGGCTGTACCTCTTGTAACCGATGCAAGCCAGCATCAGGGCGGCCATCAGGCCCAGCGGGGCCATGGCGCCGGAGGCGCAGGAGAAGACGGCCACGATCTGCTTGTTGGAATCCATCACGATAGTAATGGGGTTCTCTGTGGAATACCCGCCCGGGACATCGCCTTCCCAGTGATCGAAGCGGCGGTTGCCATTCGTAAGACCGGTCACGGTGACGGTCGTGCCCGTGAAGTACTCCGGTCCGGCGGGGCTCATGGAAACCATGGCCGGGTTGGCAGTGTCCACCGTCAGAATCTTCGCGCTGCGGGGCGTTTCGCCCGAGTCACCGCTGTAGGTGCTGCCCAGATACCAATTGACACAGTAGTAGAAGGCGTCGGCATCGATGCCCTCGATCTTGCCGTCGCCGTCATTGTCTGCGAACCGGTCGTTGTTCAGGATGTCGATCAGCTCGGCTTCGGTGAAATGCGGGATGTTGGTGCCATAGTAGGCGTTGATGGCCTCAATGAAGACCTCGGCGATGAGGGCATGACCGATGTCGCTCGGGTGGCAACCGTCGCTGCTGTACACGCTCGCCCACGGCTTGCCCAGGTTGTTGATCGTGTACTGATCCGTAATCCGCCAGCCGTTGATGTGAACCTGCCCGGAGCCAATCTGCTCGACCCAGGCTTCGAGATCGGCCACGGCACATGGATGGCTCGGACTGGCCGCCAATTCGCGAATCGTCGCGTTGTAGCCGATGACGGCGTTGTTGATCTCCGCCAGTTCCGCCGGCGTGTAATAGTTCTTGTCGTCGGTCAGGAGGTCTGTGTTCCATGAAGGCAGCCAACCCCGGATAATCGCTGCCATCAGGATCTCGTTGGTATAGCAGCCTTCCGGCAGCGGATTGGGACCGATAATGCCGGTCAACTCATCCTTATCCAGCACTCCGGCAATATAACCCAGCGTCGGGAACGTACCCACGCACATGCCCCGTCCTGGTGCGTAGAGTTGAGTCAAACACTGTTCCATCCAATAGCGGAAGTTCTCTTGAGACGTGGGGGCCTCGCTGCCCAGAGGCTGCTCTTCGATGATGCCCGCCAGACTCAGAACCGTCCCGTACCGAAGGATGGACTGGAGGAACTCATTACCACCTGGAAAGAGGGTGACGAACGTTGCGTTGTCGGCGACGGTCGCCGAAACCTGGCTCTTTCCGTAACGAGGCGCCAGAACCACATTCTCGAAAGCCCAGTCGTACCCGAACTGAATCCAGGGGATCTCCTTGCAGGTCTTCTGGATCATGTCGTCGGTACTGGCCCCATTGCATGCGAAGTTGGCACAGTTCTGATAGTTCGGGTAGTCCTGTCGCCGCATCCCTGCGATAAGAGTGGCCTTGTCGAGCAATGGAAGAGGAAACGATGTCCCCATCTTCGAGGCCAGTCGCACCGGCCACGCCCGAGGCTGTGTCCGATAGTCCACAATCAGTCCACCCTGCGTGCCGTGACTCAGACTGTCACCCAATGCCCTGTATCGAGTGAAACTGACCTGTGCCATGGCCCCTGAGGCTAAGAATCCAATCAATACCCCAGACACCATAAACTGAGACCTGAAGATCTGCCACATGTACTTTTCCTCCGCTTCGAAACCGCCGAAATGGCTCAACGACTTCTCCAAAAGCCTATGCTAACATTTTGATGGGGTCAAGACAGCACAACAATCGGCCGTGCAGAAACACCCCATTCCATCCTCCTCCCAAACAGGCCAGCATCTTACAGAAATGATAACATGAACAGACGATGGCCTCATGCAAGTGTACGCTAACACCATCGCACGGTCAAGATGGGAAAACTGAGGTTTCATGGGAAGAAATTGAGATGGCATGCGTTTCCCATCCTCGATCCACCACTGCCGCCCACGCCCCGGCGTTCCATTGACGGAACTCCGCGGGTCTCTGAAAGGTTTGCGCCTCCGGAAGTCGCATGGGGAGTCCCGAAAGCCACCCCTCGCAAACAGGCCAGCCCTAAGGCTCGCCCTTACGCTGACATACACAATATTATCGGCCTTGCGTATCTATTTATTGTCTGCACCCGGCTTTGGCGTGGGGTCCAGCTTCTCGAATCGCACGACGAAGTTGCGGTCGTTCAGCTCCCCCGCCTTGATCCCCAGACCGAACTTGACATAAGCATCTCTCGTCATGTACGACCATTCGACGCACCGTGCGTCGGCGATCGGAAAATAGGATTGCATGTAGCCGCCGGAAAAGACTCGCGTGACCGCGTAGCCGCAGGGGTACTCCTTCGTCGAGGAGGTCTCCACGTATGGGATGTTACCCGTCTCCTCCGGCCAGAAGCCGACATGGTTTCGATGGACGTGTCCAGCAAAGAATCCGGCCACCCTGCCGTGCTTCCGGACCAGTTCGGCCACGCGCCGCGCGTTGTCCGGATGAATGACCGGACGCCGGCCGGTAGCGGTGTCCAACAACCGCGTGGCCGTCGATGCCCCATAGTTCTTCTGCAGCATGTTGCGCCCCAGATCGAACAGGCCGTTGGTCACGGCACCGGAAGGAGCGTTGTTGATCCGCGGACGGATCGGACGATGCGTGAAGATGAACGTCCACTGCTTGCGGTGCTCGCGGAGATCGTTTGCCAGCCAATCCAGTTCGACGTCTCGCTGCGGGTCCGCCGCCGGTTCGAGCGGCTCGGTGTCGATGAGGACGAAGTGAAACCCCTTGTGATCAAAACTGTACCAGGAATGCTTCAGGCTGAACGTCCTGAGCAGAGGTTCCAGCCGATCGTGATTCCCTCTCGCGACATACCACGGGTGAGTCAGCCGGCTCAACGCCGCCTTGGCCGCCGGAAACTCCTCCGGGCCTGTGCCGTGAGTCACATCACCCTTGATGATGGTGAAGGCCGGATTCAGGGCATTGACCTGATCGACACAGGCGTTGAGTACAAGCGACCATGAGCTGATGCCCGGCTCTCGCCACGAAACCCCCTCGCTGACGACCTTGGAGTTCCCGACGACCAGGCGGGCTGTCACCGTCTCACCGACATGGGTGTCGGTCAACTGGACGAAGGAGAACAGTTCGTCGCCGGGTGGCGGCGTCAGGGTGGTGAACTGGCCGGTTGAGAGGGAGCCGATGCTGGTCTTGGCAGAACCGCTCTGGCAGATGTAGTGATACGGCGTTCCCGGCTTGAGTCCGGTGACTTGGCAAGAGTGGAATCGACGGGGCTGGCCCCTTTCAACCGCCCTGCCGTCGAGACGATCGCTCTGAGTCCCAAACAGGACTGCGCCATCGGCCGGTTCGTTGGTTTCCCACGTCAGCACCGCGCCGGTGTCGGTGACGGCGATCAGTTCGAGCCGATCGATCGCCACCTCGCCGACGGCGGGCCCAACGATCAGGCCCCAGGCGACCAGCCAGAGGTGCAACCGTGCAGATCCGAAGATTTGATGATACATAGATACCCTTCCCAACAGGCTCACCGGCCAGCCCCGGATCCCCCTCATGTGCCGTCGTGCTTTGCGATCATTCTAGCGAAGGAAGCGTGACTCCCCAAAGGACGCGCCGGCGGACCAGAGGCGACGACCCGAGTCCACGATGCCTTTGTGTCCGCTGCGTCTCAGTGAGGCTGCTCGTCCCACCATTTCTGCCATTTCTGACGATCGTAGCCAAGCCGTTTACCGGTCATGCCTTCCAGTGAACCCAAGGCAGCGCCTTGCGTGCGAGCGTCGTCATCTGCGAGCCGCTCGATCAGGGCGGGAACGGCCAGGCGTGGCTGCCCGCTGGAAGCCAGGGCCCTGACCGCGATGACGCGGACCTCTGCATCCTTGTGTCTGGAGGCCCCGACCAGACGCTCTGCCAGGACCGCGGTCCGTTTGTCTCGAATGGCCTGATTGATCGCCACCAGCGCAACGCCGCCGTCGGCGTCGCCCGCCGCCTTCGTCATCGCAGGGACAACAGACTCATCATGCACGTTCCGAAGCCCACGGATCGCCCGCCGACGGACACTCGCGTCGCCGTCGTTCAGTGCCGCCGTGACCAGCTCAATGACCTTCGGGTTCGAATGGTGCACGAAGAACCATGCCGCGTTGGAGCGGACTCCGCCGTCAGGATCGGCCAGAAGCCCTCGGATGGCCTCGATCTGGTCGTCCGTCGAGGCCCGTGCGATGGCCAGTGCCGCGCCACGGCGGACCTCGGCGTCTGAATCACCCATCAGCTTCAGCGCGGCGGCACCACCTGAGGGCATCGCCAGACGCCCCAACCCGTTGGCAACGGCGCGGCGAACAGCCACGTCGGGATCCGCAGCAAAGGGTTCGAGAATCGAGGGCATTTTCGGAGAGAAGATGTAGCTCAGGCGGTCGACGATCTCGGCTCGGGCCGTACCGCCGGCCGATTTGGCCTGATCGGCCATTCTCGCGAGGGCCGTCGCGTCCTTGCACAGGCCGAATCGGTCGATCACCCGCCCATCCATCGTATAGGCCGCCACGTTCAACATGGGTCCGTTGACGTCCACAATGCAGTAGTGGTGGACGCTCTCGCACGCGGCGGTGAAGGACTCGCTGAGCACCGGGTACAGGGCGCCGCCCCCACCACCCATGATGATGTACGGGACCCCACCGACGTCGTCCCGACGGCCATCGCGCATCGGGTAGATCCGTTCGTAGCAGTGATTGTGACCGTTGAAGACCAGATCGACGCGGCCCGCTTCCAGGATGGGGCAGATGATCTTCTGGCACGCAAGGTTGCAGCCACGTTCGGGATGGCTCGAGTAGGGCGGCACATGAAAGGCGGCGAAGGTCCAGGTGTATCCGCCCTGCTTCAGCTCTCGGGTCAACCAGCGCCCCTGCGGGGGTTCTTTGGCAGTCCAGGCGGCCTCACGCGAACAGGCATCGATGACGAAGACCCTGCTGTTGCCGAAAGCGAAGGCATAGTGCAGCCGATCCTCGGGCGGGGAGAAGAAGGCCCTGTGAAGCTCCCCCCGTCCATCGTGGTTGCCCATGGCCGGAAAGACCGGAACCGTGCAACTGAGTTTCGCCAGCGGCTCGAAGAAACACGTCCCCCACTCGGCGTACTTGTCTCCCCAGTTCACCCTGTCGCCGGCGTGCAGAATGAATGCCGGGTGGTGTTTGGCGACGGCCTCGACCAATGCCCCATGGACGCCGGTATTGCTGTGGTTGTCGCTGTACGCGGCGAATCGATAGGGCGAGTCCGGCTTGACCGCCGTGCGGAAGACGAACGGCCCCGCGGTCTCCTGCCCGCTGAGAACGCGGTACTGATAGGGCGTCTCCGGCCGCAACCCCGTCAACCGTGCCACCTGGACCGGTTTGTCGCGTTTGAGCTCGATCTTGCCGGACCATTGGCCTTCGGGTCCATATTCGACAACCGCGGGAGCCGCCACATCTGTCTCCCACATGATCGCGACGCTGTCCGTGGTCAGCCATTGAAGGCAAGGCCCCTTGATCAGTTTGGCCTCCACAGACCGGGAGACCAGACAGAACAGGGCACACACGAGAGAACAACACACTCGATGTCTCATCTTCTACCCTTTAAGCCTGCACGGGAAACGGGAAGCTCCCGCCCTGACCGGCGAGGCACACAGACCTCACACCGCCTCAACATCGGCACCTGACCCCCATCCCCGGCCGAGCGATCAGAACCCAGACGGCCTGCCAGAGGTGCAACCGGCCGGATGCAGGGGTTCGATGGTACCCGGAGATCCTTTCCACCCAACACACCGGCCTGCCGCGAATCGCCCGCTCATACGCCGTCGTGCCTGGAAAGCATTCTAACGGGGGAAGTCTGACTCCCCAAAGGACGCACCGACGCGAGCATGGAGTGCGCCGACAGCGACGGCTATTGGGATCGCGTCGAAGCCGCCCCAGCCCCCCCATCGGGAGGTCTTGTCTGTCCTCGGGAGGACGCGGTCACGCGGTCGGACCCTCCGTTGCTATAGGTGGGCCGTCGGTGCGGTTCCAGACGACTTCGGTGCCATGCATTCGGATGGAGCGGCGGGGCGGGGTGGCGTCGGTGGATGTCTCACTTTGTCCCGTATTGTCACATGTTCGGCGGGGCGGGGAGGTAGAAGTTAGGAGTTGGGAGTTAGAAGTCGGGGGTTGGAAGTCGGAAGCCGATCCGTGGGTGGGCGAGGCGGCGGATGTCTCACTTTGTCCCGTATTGTCGCATGTTCGGCGGGGCGGGGAGGTAGAAGGTAGGAGTTGGGAGTTAGAAGTCGGGGGTTGGAAGTCGGAAGCCGATCCGTGGGCGGGCGAGGCGGCGGATGTCTCACTTTGTCCCGTATTGTCACATGTTCGGCGGGGCGGGGAGGT
>CAYUQT010000024.1:0-114314 GCA_964446835.1 uncultured Planctomycetales bacterium
GACGATCCTGCGTACCAGACAGTCGGAGGGACCGGACTATGAGCGAGCTGTCGAGCCTTTGAGACGGGCGCGCAAAGCCGATTCCCAGTTGGCGTACGTGTACACCGCTATTCTGAAAGGCGACTGCGTATATTTCATCCTCGATGCCACTCCGCGAGGCACAGACATCACCGGCGACGGCAAGCCGGACTGGTCGGCGGTCCTGGACGTGTACACCGAAGCAAGTCCGACGATTCGGAAGGCATTGCGCGAGGGGCGTGAGATGCAGGAGTCGGAACCCCGGCTGGAGAGCTGGGGGCATCTGATCAGCGCCTATGCGCCGTTTCGAGACAGTTCAGGTGCCGTTGCAGGGGTCGTCGGTGTGGACATGACCGCGAGGGAGTATGAACACCGGCTGGCTCAGATGCAACGTGCGGCCTGGCTTGGGCTTGCCCCCACGGTGTTCCTGAGTCTGTTGGTGGGAATTGCGGTGTATTTGATGCGCCGTCGGACGCTGGCTGTCGAGTCTCATCGGGAGTTGGACCAGTATCTGGTCACGACGCAGCGGGACCTGGGTTCGGCCTTGAGCATCACGGGCGATCTAACCGCCGCCATGAACAGCGTGCTGAGTGTACTGATGCGGCTGGAGGGGGTGGACGGTGGTGGAGTTCATCTGTTCAACGAACGGACCGGATGCAGAGACCTGGTCTGCCAGAGTGGGCTGCCGGAGGGTCTGATCGAGGCCTTTGCCCGTCCGAGTTCGGATTGTCGGCTGCTCGATCTGCTGAGTTCCGGTGTGCCGGTGTATCTGAACGACGGCCTGATGAGGGCGGCGGGATTGTCGGCAGTCGCCGATGAGGGGACTCGTTCGGTGGGGCTGGTGCCGATCCGTTACGGAGGGCACCCGATTGCCTGCTTTACGCTGACGTCCCGCACGCGCGAAGAGATTCCGCAGAGCACGCGCCATGTGTTGACCAGCGTGTCGGACTACCTGGGTGGCCTGATCGCGCGAATCAAGTCGGAGGATCGCCTCAGCGAAAGCCGTCTGAACCTTCAGACGCTGGTGGAGAATCTCGACGATTTTCTGTTCATCCTGGACTCCGAGGGGCACATCCTGATTGTCAATCCCGCGATCGAGGAGAAGCTCGGTTACGGGGCCGACGAACTGGTGCAGATGCCTCTGTCGGCGTTTGTTCCGAAGAAGGAACGTCCGGCACTGGCGAAGCATATGGCCCGCGTCGGTCCGGTGGATGTCGCGACATACCGGGTGACTCTGACGGCTCGGGACGAATCGGACATCATTACCGAGGCGAAGTTCAAGCGGAGCATCTGGGGTGGGCAGGAGGTGCTGATTGCGGTAGCCCGCGACATCACGCCGCAGGTTCATGCGGCCGAGGCGCTCCGCGAGAGCAACAACATGATGATTGATGCCCTGCATCGCGAGAAACGGGTGTCGATGGAGCTGGAGCGGACGCTCGATCACCTGGAGGCCGCCCGGAAGATTGCCGAGCAGGCCAACCAGGCCAAGAGCACGTTTCTGGCGAACATGTCGCATGAACTGCGTACGCCGCTGCACGGCATCCTGAGTTTCGCCGGATTCGGCATCAAGAAATACGCCACGGCCCCGCCCGAAAAGCTCCTGGACTACTTCCAAAAGATCAAAGAAAGCGGGACGACCCTTCTGGAGTTGCTCAACGACCTGCTCGACCTGGCGAAACTGGAGGCGGGGCGGATGAGCTTCGAGCTGCGGCGGATGGACCTGGCGATCCTGATCTCGTCGATCGCGGACGAATTCGGCTCATGGATTTCCGATCACAATCTGACGGTGGTCTGGAAGGAGCCGGAGGCTACCGTGGAGGTCGAGGCCGACGAGACTCGGATCAAGCAGGTGGTCCGCAACCTGCTGAGCAACGCCGGCAAGTTCTCACCTGCGGGCGGAAGCATTCAGATCGAACTGATCCGCGAGCATGAGGTAGCGTGCATCCGTATCTCGGATCAGGGACCGGGCATTCCGCCAAACGAACTGGAGGCGATCTTCGACAAGTTCGTTCAGTCGAGCAAGACGAAGTCGGGCGGCGGAGGCACGGGGCTGGGATTGGCGATCTGCCGCGAGATCATTCATGCACACAAGGGGCGGATCTGGGCGGAGAACAGGGTGGAAGGGGGAGCGGTGTTCACCGTTGAACTGCCGCTGCCCCAGACGGAGGAACACCGAGAGAAAGGCGTCGCGATTGCGCACGTCGCTTGCGACGCCGGGGTATAGAACCGAGCGGCGGGCCGGCCGACAACAGTTGGGAGACGTCGTCTTCACGGAGACGTACGTCGGCAGGAGATATTCAATGGCAGGCCGACATCGGATCCTTGTCGTGGACGACAGCCGGACCAATCTTCTGATTGTTCGAGAGATGCTCGAAGATCAGTACGATCTGGTGACGGTCCTGAGCGGTGAGGAGGCGTTGGCAGTTATGGACGCCTTCCGGCCGGACCTGATTCTGCTGGACATCATGATGCCCACCATGGATGGGTATGAGGTGTGCCGGCGGGTCCGAGCTCGCCCGGAGCTTGGGGATGTCCGGATCATCATCGTCTCGGCATGTGCGATGGAGGCCGAGCGACAGTTGGGGTTGCAGGCAGGTGCCGATGACTACGTGACCAAGCCGTTTGACTGCGACGATCTGTTCGAACGGATCAGGAGCTGTCTCGGGGAGAGGGCATCGGTGGGTTGAGCGAGCTGTAGTTGAGGTAACGGACGTGCGAAGAAGAATTCTGATCGTCGACGATCATCCCACCAACGTGGCGGTGCTTCAGGAACTGCTCGAGGACGAATACGAACTCGAGACGGCATCGAGCGGCGAAGAGTGTCTGGAGAAGGTGCGGGAGTTTGGACCGGACGTCATCCTGTTGGACCTGATGATGCCGGGCATCGACGGATACGAGACCTGCCGGCGGATCAAGTCGGCACCTTACGGCGAGCTGTCCCAGGTGGTTCTGGTGTCCGCCAAGGCCACGGCCGAGTCGCGTGTGGAGGGCTACAAGGCCGGTGCGGACGACTACATCATCAAGCCGTTCGACCATGACGAGTTGCTGGCCAAGGTCCGGGTGCAGTTTCGGATGCGGGATACGCTGCTGGAGCTGGCCGGTGCCCGCGGCGAGCTGACGGTGCAGAACCTGAAGCTGGAGGAGATCGTCCGGCGTCGGACGGCGGAGATCGTCGAGACGCGCGATGTGGCGATGTTCGCGCTGGCCAAGCTGGCCGAGTCACGCGACCCCGAGACCGGGGAACACCTGGAACGGATGCGGAGTTACTCGCAGATTCTGGCCGAACACCTGGCGCAGGGAGGCCCTTACCGCGATCAGATTGACGAGGAGTTCCTGGAGAACCTCTACCGATCGAGCCCCTTGCACGATATCGGAAAGGTCGGGATTCCCGATGCGATTCTGCTGAAGCCAGGACGACTGACCGAGTCGGAGTTCGAGGTGATGAAGCGGCACACGATCATCGGAGCCGAAACCATGAGCCAGGCGGCCCGGCACACCGACTCGGGCGGCTTTCTGCAGATGGGGGCTTCGATCGCCCTGGGACACCACGAACGATTCGACGGAGCGGGCTACCCGCAAGGCCTGGCGGGGCAGGACATTCCACTGGAGGCACGGATCGTCGCGCTGGCGGACGTGTACGACGCCCTGACGTCGGCTCGCGTCTACAAGGCCGCCTTTGAACCCGAGAAGGCCCGCGGGATGATTGTGGAACAGACCGGCAGGCAGTTCGATTCAATCATCGTCGAGGTCTTCCTCGCCTGCCAGGACGAGTTCCTGGCCATTGTCGAGAAGCACACGCATCCCGTACTCGAGCTCGTTGCATCCGGCGAAGCGGCTCGGTAAACGTACGAGGCTGCTCCCCCTCCACATGGGAGAACAGCCCCGTCCCTCGATCTGCTGATGCACACGTTGCCTCAGATGTCGTCAGAGGTCCAGCCACAAACGGGCACGCCCACCAGACTGTGGACCATGGCGGCCGTACCGTAGACGGCCTGAACGATCGCACCGGTTTCGACATACTCACCGGCGGCATGGGCAACGTCTTCCCTGCCCGGGCCGTATCCGATCGTGGGTACGCTATAGTCTTTCAGCAGCACGCTGCCGGCGGTGCCCATCCCGAGGCGTCCGAGCTGCCACTTGCCGGGGCGGACCTCGCAGCCGGCGGCGGCCAGCGACTGACGGGCCCGCTCCATCAGGGGGCAGAACGGATCGGTGCTCCAGGCGTTCGTGATGTGACGAACGACCGCGGTGCGACCGGTATAGAGCTGCTGGTTTTCCTGACAGATGCTCACGTCCAGGGCGACCCCGCCCATCGGACGAGCCACAAGCGACGCGCTGTGGTGGGTCTGGTGAAGAATGTCCCCCACATCTTCCGACAGACCGACGCGTCGGGCCAGACGAATTGTCGCCCGGCGCACGCCGTCGGCATCGGTGAAGCTGGGCGGATGGACGGTGACCATCTCGACGGGTTTTCCCCGCCCAGCCCGCGGATGCGCGTCGAGGTCTCTGAAGATGGCGTTGGCCGCATCGTCCACATGAAACGGATTGCTGCCCATCACGCGAACTTCAAGCTGTAGCCACCCATCGTGGCCGTAGTACAGTCCCAGACCTGTCGGTTCGCCGAGAATGGCGAAGTCCGGCTTGAGCTGCAGTTCCGGCAGGGTGTGCGACATCAGTCCGTGAACGCCCGCGCTTCGCCCGTTTTCCTCGCCGACGGTAGCCGCCACGATCAGATTGCCCCGGAGAGGAAGGAGGCTTCGCTTGAGCAGGGCGCCGGCAAAGACCTGGGCGGCCAGCCCGCTCTTGCAGTCCGCCGCACCCAACCCGTAGAGCCGACGATCCTTGATCGCGCCGCTATGGGGAGGATCGGCCCAGGGGCCGTCGTGCGGGACATCGATCGTGTCCATATGGCAGTTCAGAAGGACGGTCGGGGCGGATTCCCGCCCGAAAAGGATGCCGAGCACGTTGCCGAAATCATCCCGCACGACCTTGTCGAAGCCGGCACGGGTCATCTGAGCTTCGATGCGTTCGGCGATCCGATCCTCCTGGAAGCTCGGGCTGGGCGTCTGAACGAGTTCCTGAGCGAACGTCACGGCGTCCTGAGCGAGTCCTTCGCATTTGTTTCGCAATAGGGTGTACACGTTGTGTCTCCAATCCGGGGGGTAACCCCATCCTTAGGTTTATCTGTAGAGAGATAGATGCACGCCGCGTTCCAGGACCTTGGGCGGGGAGGTATCGGCCTTAACAATCGTTGTGCCAAGCTGTTAAATACTGGGTTCGCTTCTTGACATTCGTGCAAAGGTCGTTCACAATGAAATACGGCTATTTCAATCTGAAGGATTCATGGATGAAAGCCGAGGACATCAAGCTGAATGAGCTGGTCGAGTTTACCGAAGGTGCGATCAACCTTCACGGGCGGAGGCTCGTTCTCCATTCGTTACACGCGTTTGCCCAATTCCGCAGAGACCTGGTGGAGATGGTAGGTCGCGACCAGGCCCGGCGGATCTTCACGCGTTTCGGATACTTCTGGGGCTATGCCGACGCCGCTGCCATGAAGCGTATCTATGAATGGGACGATGTCAAGGAGTGGCTGAAGGCCGGTCCCAGGATGCACACGATCGAGGGCGTCACCCGAGCGGTGGTCAAGACCCTGAACTTCGACGATCAGACCGGGCAGTTTTTCATGGAGCTGGTCTGGCACGATTCGGGCGAGGCGGAGGAACACCTGCTGGAAATGGGCAAGTCCGATGAGCCTTCCTGCTGGATGCTGATCGGATACGCCAGCGGGTATGCCTCGTTCTGTCTGGGCAAGGACATTTTCTTTATCGAGCAGCGGTGCCGGTGCAAGGGAGACCGGGTCTGCTCGGCGATCGGCAAGGATGTCGCCTCCTGGGGCGACGAGCTCAAGAGCCACCTGCCCTACTTCCGGGCCGAGGACATCCAGGGCAAGGTGCAGCAGCTTACACGGGAGCTTCGCGAGAAGACCCGGGAACTGGCCAAGGAGCGCAAGAGGGTTTCGCTGCTCGAGCGGACGTCGAAACCGTTCTTCATTGAGGTGCGGAGCGAATCGTATGCCCGTGTTCTGGACGTGGCCAATCGGATCGCCCCCTTCGATTCGTCGGTGCTGATCACCGGTCCGACGGGCGCCGGCAAGGAGGTTCTGTCTCGGTACATCCACATTCACTCGGCCCGCAGCGGAGGCCCCTTCCTGCCCGTCAACTGCGGGGCGCTGCCGGAGACCCTGCTGGAGAGCGAGCTTTTCGGTCACAAGGCCGGTGCCTTTACCGGTGCGATACACGATCGCGTGGGGCTGTTCGAGCAGGCCGAGAAGGGCACGATCTTCCTCGACGAGATCGGCGACATCTCGCCGTCGGTGCAACTGAAGATTCTGCGGGTTCTTCAGGAGCGGGAGATCCTGCGTGTGGGCGACAGCAAACCGCGGAAGATCGACGTTCGGATCATCGCGGCAACCAACCGCGGTCTCGCCCAGGCCGTTCGCGAGGGGGCCTTTCGCGAGGACCTGTTCTACCGTCTGGGCGTCATCGAGATCGAGGTGCCGCCGCTTCGCGACCGCAAGGAAGACATCATTCCGCTGGCGCGCTATTTCGTGGAACAGCTTGCCCGCCGGCTGAAGATGCCTCAGCTCCGGCTCCACGCCACGTGTCTGGACTACCTTCAGGAGTACCACTGGCCCGGCAACGTCCGCGAGCTCGAAAACGCCATCGAGCGGGCCGCCGTATTCTGCAAGGACGGCATGATCCTGCCGGAGGACCTGCCGGCGCACATCGTGCACTCACGTTCGATCCGTGATGTGGCGGTCGACCCGCTCACTCGAACGCTGGATCAGGTCGAGCAGGAACACATCAACGCGGTGATGGAACTGACGGGCGGAAACCGCACGCGGGCGGCCAGAATCCTGGGCATCAGCCCGACAACACTGTGGCGCAAGTTGAAGAGATAACCTCGCGTACGTCTTCCGACGGAAGTCACCGGCGGCAGTGCACAAGGCCCGTCTGTCAGCACGATCCTCAGTTTTGAGAGATTCCCCTTTTGACGTTTCGAGGTGTTGCCGCTCTCATAGCGGGTTGCCGGCCGATCGGCGGTCCGGCGCCCCCGGAGAACGGAGCCCACCGTGGACTCAGAGCCAGAATCATCCCAAGACCAGGGCCTTCCTGAGGGATCCGATCTGTCCGGCCAGCAGCGCATGTGCGAAATGTCGCCCGCGGCCGTCCTGGCACAGATGGGTATCGCGTGCGTCTTCTTCGTCGGATCGCTCCTGCTGCTTCAGCAGATCGAAGGCACCCTGTTTGGCAACGACAGCGTCCACCGTCGAGGGGCGGCGGAGATCCTGGTCGCCGAGCGCATCGTTCTGGCGGCTCTGGCCGTGGTCCTGGTCGGTGTGTTGCTCCGCCGAAATGGGGAGCCCTGGACCAGCGTGGGCGTGCGGTTCGACCGGCCGCTGTCGGCCGGGTTGTGGGGCATCGTCGGCTATATCACGGCCTACGGGTATGTCCTGGCGTTCAGTCTGGCGTTTCAGCTTGTCTGGCCCGGTGCCGTACAGGCCATGAAAGAGCTTCAGATGCGACATATCGAGCACCTGCCGGCCTTGAACTGGGCGCATGCGGCGGTGTTCTCTGCAGCGGTTTCCGTGAGCGAGGAGATGATCTTTCGGGGGTTTCTGGTCACCCGACTCCGGCGCCTGACCGGATCGTGGACAGGGTCGGTGGCAGCGGTTTCCGTGGTGTTCGCCGTCCTGCACATTCCGCAGGGCGCCTTTGCAGTGGGGATGATTTTCGGGTTGAGCCTGATCCTGGGATTCTGGATGGCGTTTCGATCCAACGTGCTGATTCCGATCGTCGCGCACGCCCTGTTCGACGTGACGACGCTGGTGATTCTGAACTATGGGGTTCGGTGATCGCGCGGTTCGAGGCGGCCGAATGCGAGAACGCGTTGTGAGAGGTCCTGTATGAACGTCCTGGTGTTCAATTGCGGCAGTTCGTCGCTCAAGTACAAGTTGCTCGCCATGCCGGCGGAGGTCGAGCTTTCCGGCGGCGAGGCCCAGCGGATTGGTCCGCCGACGGCCGAACCGGCTCGGATCGTCTATCGGATGCACGGGCAGGAGCGGACCGAGTTCTGTGAGATGCCGGACCACGCTGCTGCCTTCGAGCAGGTCATGCGGATCCTCCGCGCCGACCCGACCATGATACCGGATGCCTGCGGGCATCGAATGGTGCACGGGGGCGCCCGGTTCAGCGACCACGCCGTTGTCGATGAAGGGGTTCTGGCGGACCTCGAAGCGATTCAGCACCTGGCCCCGCTGCACAATCCGCCGGCCACAAATCTGCTGAGGGCCTGTCACACACGCGATCCGGGGCTGCCGCAGGTGGCGGTGTTCGACACGGCGTTTCACGCCACGATTCCCGAGCGTGCCCGAGCCTTTCCGCTGCCTCGGCGGATCACCGAGGAGCTGGGGCTGCGCAAATTCGGCTTCCACGGAACAAGTCATCGCTACGTCGCCGAGGAGGCCGCCCGGTTTCTCGGCAAGCCGCTCGATACGCTGAATGCCGTCAGTTGCCACCTGGGCAGCGGCGGGGCCAGCCTCTGCGCGATCGTCAACGGGCGGTCGGTGGACAACACGCTGGGCTACTCGACCTACGGCGGGCTGATCATGAGCACGCGGTGCGGCGACCTGGACCCGGGGGTCGTCCTGCAACTGCTGGCCCGATCCAACGGCGACGGCAGCCGGATCGAGGCGATGCTGAGCAAGAAGAGCGGCGTTCTGGGCATGTCGGGCCGGTCGGCGGACATTCGCGACATCCTGGCCGAGACGGCCAAGATACCTTCGGACGCCTCGCGTATGAATGCGACGGCCCAGGTGTACCTCTGGCGGATTCGCAAGTATCTCGGGGCCTACCTGACGGTGGTCGGACGGGCCGACACCGTTATTTTCACCGACACGATCGGTGAGACTGTGGCCAAGGTGCGATGGGCGGCCTGCACGAACATGGACGCCTTCGGGCTGAAGATCGATGCACGGCGGAACGACGAAGCCAAGAAGCTGCCCGCCGACGTGGCGACGGACGACAGCCGCGTTCGCATCCTGGCGATTCTGACCAACGAGGAGCTGGCGATCGCGCGGCAGACGTATTCGATGTTGACTTAGGTGGCCTGATCTGCGCAGGAGAGATGGTGACGTGAACGTTCTGGTTCTCAATCCCGGCCGACGGAATCTTGGTTATGCGTTCTTCCGCGAGGGGCGGCGACCGTCGTCCTCGTCGGGAGTGGTCGAAAGTTATCGCGGCGCCGAACACGATCTGGCGGGCATCACCCGTTCGCTGGAAGGGCTTCGCAAGACATGGCAGGACAGCGAATCGCCCCAGAGGCCCGACGTCGTGGGTCTGCGGGTTCCCTTTGGGGGAACGGAGTTCCGCACGTCGGCGATCGCCGATTCGGAGGCCGAACGCCGGCTCGAATCCCTGATTCCCCAGTCGCCGTTGCACCTTCCTGCCGTACTGGGCCTTGTCCGTTCCTGCCGAGAGGTCTTTCCGGCCACACAGACGGTACTGGTGTTCGAGACGGCCTACTTCGCCGATCTGGCCACCCGCGAATCGCTCTACGGGTTGGATGTCGAGATGATGGGGCAGCTCGGCGTTCGGCGATACGGCTTCCACGGCATCTATCACGAGGCGGCGGTCGGACAGGCCCTCCGGCGACGAGGAGACGGGGGGAACCCTGAGTCGCCGCGCGTGGTGTCGATCTGCATGGAACCTCGCCCCGAGTTGGCGGCCGCCACGACGGCCGGGCCGCTCATGGTCACCGGCGGGGCCACGCCTATCGAGGGACTCCCAGGCCTCACCACCTGTGGCGAGCTGGATCCCGGCATTGCCCTGATCCTGAGAGAACGACTCGGCTGGGGCCCCGAGCAGATCGACCGTGTCCTGACTCATGAGAGCGGGCTGACGGGATTGCTCGGCCACCCGACGAGTTGGGAGACCCTCTTTGCGTCGACCGACGCGGAGATGACGCTGCCCCGGGAGATCATCGAGTATCGTCTGCTCCAGGCCTGCGGGGCGGCGATTGCCTGCATGGGTGGACTCGACGCGATCGTCTTTTCCGGACGATCGGCCGGTGTGGGCCGGCAGATCGGTCCGAAGCTGATCTCGAAGCTGGCGTTCCTGGAGTCGTCGCAGCCCCGGCCTGTCTCGTGGGAGTGTTACGAGGAATCGCTCGATCGTCTCGTTGCCGACGCGGCAGTAGTGGCCGAACGATCTGCGGCCACCGTTCGATAGGCCGATACCCTGAAGTCGGCCCGTTCATCTCGCGCAACCCGTCCGATGGCCGGAGGCGTTATCCCTCCATGTCCGGAATGAGCAGAGGCGTGTCGTTGTCGACGGCCTTGGGCCGCCGGCCGCGACGTGGAGCCGGCGCCGGTCGGCCGTTCTCCTGCTTGTCTTCCAGTCGCCGGCCGGAGGCGGTGTCGGGGCAACTGGTCAGCGGATTCTCCACACCATCGAGCAGGTCTCCCTTTCGGATGGACGCCAGCCGATCTCGAACGCGCTGGGCATACTGCGGTGACAGCTCGAAACAGACGAAGTGCCGCCCGAGTTTCTTGGCAACGGCCGGCGTCGTGCCGCTGCCGGCAAACGGGTCAAGGACGAGTTCACCGGAATTCGAGCAGGCATTGATAATCCGCCCCAGGAGCTGCTCGGGCATCTGGCAACCGTGCCACCCGGCTCGCTCTTTGAACGTGCCGCAGACGCGAGGAAAGTACCAGGTGTCCTGGTCGGGCTCGAACCCGTCCGGGAGGTCCTGCGGACGAAGGATCCACGTGTTATCGGGGAGCCGCCCCTTGGGGTTGGCCCGCCGATCGCCATAGACAAGCTGTCGCGCCGAGGGGACACGGATGCTCTGGTCGTTGAACGTGAAGGCTTTGGGGTCTCTCACGAAGTAGAACAGATGGGTATGGCTGCGGCTGAACTTCCGCACGCAGTTGACGCCGAAGGTGTAGTACCAGATCACCCAGCTCTGGCAGGTGAATCCGAGTTCCCGCTGCGCGATCACCTTCAGTTCGGCAGCAAATTCGTCGCCGATGGCCAGCCAGAAGGTCCCGGTAGGCTTCAGCGCGGTCGCGACGCCCGTCATCCACTTCCGGCACCAACCGAGGTACTCTTCGGCCTTCTGCTTATCCTCATAGACGTCGTAGTCATAGCCAATGTTGAATGGGGGATCGGCGAACGCCAAATCAACACTACCCGGGGTCAGCCGGGCCAATCCCTCGACGCAATCGATGTTGTGAATCTGATCGATCATGTCCTGCTTCCCATCCGATTGCCCTTACCGAGGCCGAGACTCCAAACGAGCGGCGGATTGCCGAGTCTGGGGGACACCGCTTCGCTGCCAGGGGAGGGCGTTAACGGCGTCGCGAGCCGCTGCCGTTTCCAAGATACCCCCTTATTGGGGTCAGGTCCGGCCAGGCCGCGACTTGAATCTGTCGACCCTTACCCGCAGAATAGTACTCTGGAGTCTGGTCCTTGTCCAAGTGCGAGTCGGAGGAGAAGGCGTCATCGTGACCCCATCAAGCAGCGAACACACAATCAATCGTAGAGGTTTTCTCAAGGGTGTAGCACTGACGGCGGCGGCTCCGTGGTCGCTGGAGGCCGTACGGGCGGCTGAGGCGGGCAGTCGGGTGGCCATTGCCGAGCGGGCAGCCTTTGCCGATCGCAGCAAGCTGGACCCGGCCGCCGTTAAGCAGGCGGTCGATGCCCTGGTCTCCAAGCTGTCCGGCAAGGAGAACATCGACGAGGCATGGCGCAAGTTCGTGGCGCCGAAAGAGACCGTGGCGATCAAGTTCAACGGCCTGTTCAAGGGCGCCTCGACGAATCCGCTGGTGGTGTGGGCGGTCTGCCGCGGGCTGGTCGACGCGGGCGTCGCCGAGGACAAGATCATCGTCTACGACCGCCACCGCAAGGATTTCGATTCGGCGAACATCAAGCCATTCGCCGACCTGCCGAAGGTTCAATTCGCCGAGTCGGTTTCCGGATGGGGCGACGACGTTCAGGTGGGTCCGTTCAAGACGAAACTGACGCAGATCATCACGCGGCAGGCGGATGCGATCATCAATATTCCCTGCCTGAAGCATCACGTGATTGCCGGCGTGACCGTCTGCATGAAGAATCACACCGGCTCGATTCCCAATGCCGGCGATTTCCACCCGAAAATCGACATGATCGCCGAGCTGAATGCCCTACCGGCCATCCGCAACAAGACTCGGCTGTCGATCTGCGATGCCATCGTGGGTATCTTCGATCAGGGACCGCAATTCCGCGGGGCCCATTTCATGTGGCAGGCCAAGTCGCTGCTGGCCAGCACGGACTTCGTGGCGCTGGACGCGGTCGGGGCCGACATGCTTCTCAAGACCCGCAAGGAGAAGGGTGTAGGGCCGACCAAGCCCGTTCCCACCCACATTGCTCATGCGGGTGATATCGCCCTGGGAACCAGCGATTTGAGCAAGATCGAACTGATCAAGGCGTAGGGGAAGCGTTGCATCGCCTTCAGATCGGGCGTGCAGCAACAGACTGCCAATCGGACTCTCAGAGAGAGACGGGACGAATCATACGACCCGCCGTGTGTGTCTGCATTTCACGGGGTACGAGGGAGTATCCATGGGGCGTTTGCGGCATCAGCCGCCCCTGCCCACCAGGGGGAGGTTTTCGTATCGAGCCATCAGGCGCTCTCGCTCTTTGGGGTCCTTCTTGAGTTCGAGCATTCGTGAGCGGATGGCGTCGACGTAGGGTTTCATCCTGGCCCGGTCTTCCGGGTGTGTCTTGGAGATAATGACCTTCGTGATGCCGTCGCTGTCGGTCGGCAGGCCCGCCCCAAAACTCTGGTCCACCAGAACAGGTTCTCCGCCGCTGGCCCGCGAGTCGCGGTCGCCGACGAAGTAGCGGGCGATCCGGTGATACTCGAAGATCTTGCGGTCGACGAACTCGGCCTGCTCTTCCACCGGTTTGCGAAGATAGACGTCGACCTCCTGGCTGATCGTGTCGTAGCCCGCGTCCCACACCGCACTGCGGAGCGTGACCTTCTCTTCGGTCGTCATCCGGCTCATGGCCTTGGCGAGTTCCGCCTTCTTCTCGGGTTCGGCGTAGGTGGTCATGACCTGCGCGAGATAGTCTCTCTGCTGCTTGGCGGGCATGTGGGCGAACCCTCTGGGGCTGCCCAGGAATTCCGACACACGTTCCGGTGCGGCGTTCTTGATGTCGGGCGCCGGAATCGTCGTCATCGCCTCGTAAACCCACCAAGCGCCCGCTGCGATGGCAATTGCCCCGACCACACCGGCCACCGCGATGAGGCGTTGCCGCCCGGTCTCCGATTGAAGCTGCCTGCGAAACCACTCGATATAGGTCAACGGTTTGAACAGGTCTACAATGTTCGTCATGATTGGCAACCTCCCTGAGGAGTCTGCGTCGTTAAGCGCAGCTCACCGCATATGCGATCCAACCCACTCCTTGGGGTCGATGGCCTCGTCGTCGGTTCGGACGGCCATGTCCATATACAGAACCACCAGCGAGTGGGGTTTGCCCGACCCTCCGTGGAATGGCTCGAAGTCGTTCATCAGCGGGACATCCGCCGCCCCCAACCCCAGCCCGGACGACGAGGTGGCCCAGTCGTGCCCCCTCTTGAGCCCGTTGGGATCGTGGAATAGTGTCAGGACGTCCCATTCATAGCTCGTCCTTTCCGTCTCGTAGTATGTCTTATTGATGAAATTAGGATTGGTTGGCTCCTGAATCCGGTGGTCGACCGGACATCGGAACACCTCTCGAATGCCCTTTACCTGGGTATTCATCACGTCGGAGATGGGTCGGCGGTTGGGGTCTTCCTCGACCGATTGCATGGTGGTCGCATAGGGCCAGTAGTCGTCGCTCTGGGACAGGTAGATCTCGAGTCCCTGACCGATCGATCGCATGTTGGCCATGCAGACCGTCCGACGGCTCGACTGCCGGGCCCGGGAGAGGGTGGGCACGCCGATCGAGATCAGTAGTCCGATAATCGCTACGACCACCAGCAGTTCGATGAGCGTAAACCCGGCATACCTTCGGATCATGGGACACCTCGTCGTGTGAACCGTTGGGCTCACCCATGTACGCCCTGAGCCAACAACAGCCCTTGAATCAGGTCCCCGGCCGTTGTGGACCTTTGGGTAAAGGCCCTCTTTCACCGCGCCGCGCCGGGCAGGATCAACACAAAGGCAGCCCCCTTCGCAACCCGTGAACCACGAAGGTGCTGCCCGCGCCTGGTCGATCCTGTGACTCCAATGACTATAGCTCATGCGGGGACTCAAATCAACGAGTTAAGATGTGGAGAATCCAGAGAATGCCCCACAAAATAGCTGAAACCCTGTTGGCTGTCTGCGTGGCGTTTAGCGTAGGGATTTCAGGAATCGTCACATGGTCGAGAAAAAGTCCTTGAATCGGCTCTCCGCGGAGACCTAGCATTTAGTGACGGGGTGAGAGAGAACACCCCGACAGCGAGAGCTGAGGCTTATGAAAGTATCCCCCCTCCGTTCCCCGCTTCCCCGAGCGGGGACTTTTTTTGCGCCCCCTATCATGACCCCTGTGTGCTTGCCATTGCGGCATCCATGGGCTACAAAACCGGCTAGTGCTCGGTCGAGCGTCAGGTGACGAACCGCCGATTCACCCGAGCCGGCTGTCCCCGGCCGGTTTCCGGGGCGAGGATGTCCGGCTCGGGGGGATGCGAACTCATCACTTCATGTTTGACAGAGCACTCGTCCGTCGCGTCGCGGCGTGGAGAACGTTCGGAGCATCCCCACGCCGGCCGCGAATCCAGCCTTCTCCGGAGGAACCTCTCATGCAAACGCCGTCTGTGCGATCGGGTTGTGGTATCGTTCTCTCACTGGCCATCGGATGCGGGATCGGTCTGGGCGTGCGCTCGGCACGAGCAGAGGAAGCCCTCTCGGTAGATGTGGTGCCCTTCGGGCAGGTCACCCACTGGGACGATCAGGGCAAGGACTACGGGGTGATGTGGGAGGATGCCCGCGACATCTTCCGGGTGGTCGTGACGTTTGCGGAGGGCTCGGCGCCCAAGCCCGGGTCGCTCAGATTGCAGTACTGGCAGTCGCAGTGGCCGCACCGGCGGATTCCGCGAGACCGCCCCTGCGGTGCCGGTTCGTCGGGTTGGTTGGACATCGGCGACTGGTTCCAGGGCCGATGGCGCGATGCCGATGTGAACGTCGAGGCCGCCGGCGCCAAACTGACCTACACCTTCCGTCCCACCAATGCCAAAGAGTATCCCGACCTGAAGGACTTTGCCGTCGCATATCGTACGACGATGAAACTCCGGCTCTTGAGCGAAGTCGCCTTGCCGAAGATCGCGGCCTTTCAGGCCTACACGGATTCGGTCTACAAACCGATGACCTTCGAGATCGAGTGGGGAGGCAACGCCCAGGCCGAACAGACCTGGGACGGATTCCTCGAGGTCTTCAACGGCAAGGTTGAGAAGGTCGAACCGCTGGCGGACGGCGGCGTTCAAATGGAAGCCGACCGGTCCTGGCGCAGCAGCGTCAAGGGCAAGACCGACGGCATTCGGGCGACCGTCTCCTATGCCGAGACCGCATCATACAATTCGTTCGACGAGACGGTGATCACGGTTCGCAACCGGCACGAGACGTTTTCGTTTGCCACGGTCGACCTGCTCAAGCGGGGGCCCATCTTCATGCCCGCCTTCGGCGTTCTGGTCCGTCAGGCCGGCAAGGGCGGCTCGTACGCCGAAGCCCGCGCCGCATGGGTCAAGATTCGGCAGCACCCCAAGAACCTCGACCCGTATTCCCGTGTCTACACGGCGCCCGAGCAGACGTTCACTCAATCGTGGAACGACACGCCGACCAAGGAGCATCAGTACATTCCGATCAGCTTCGAGGGCAGCCGTCAGCATTTCGGCGTCGAGGCCGACGGAGACGTCTTTCTGCGGAACAACTGGATCGCCAAGATCCACGGGAAGGACACCGATCGGTGCCGGTGGAAGGGTGAAGGGATCGAGTATGAATTCGGTCTTCCGGGTACCCGGCCGCTCGATCGGTCTCTGGTGGATGGTTATCTGCCGATGATCGTGGCCCGCTGGGAGAAGGGCGGCGTCTGCTATCAGCAGACGGTGCTGGCGATTCCGCTGACGGGTGTTCCCAAGGCCGGCGGGCGCGTCTGGGCCGACGACACGCTTGTTCTGATGGCCCGCATCGAGATGAAACTCACCACCGGCAGAGCCGCCGAGGCCCAATTGAACCTGCGCGTCGATGAGCAGGGGACGCCACCCAAGCTTCAGCTCGATGGGAATCTGATCTTCCGATCGGCCGGGCAGGTGCGGCACCTTCGAATGAAGGTCGCGTCGTCGGACCGGCCCGAGAGCTACACTCTGGCGCCGGCGGAGGACGGCAAGTCCGTCGCCTACCGGGCGGCGCTGAGCGCCGAGGCTCCGAACCGCACGCTCGACATCGCCATCCCCTATACCACGCTGACCGAGCCGAAGGAATTCGAGGAGCTTGGCAAGCTGGCGTTTGCCAAGGCCTTCGAGGACGTGCGGGCCTACTGGATCGGTCGCCTCCGATGCGGCACGCAGATCACGACCCCGGAGCCGATGATCAACGATTTCTACAAGGCCCACATGGCGCACCTGCTGATCAACACCGAGCGAGAGGCGGGGGTGAGCGACCGCTACATGGCCAAAGTGGGTACCTTCAGCTACGGCGTGTTCAGCAACGAGTCGTGCATGATGATCAGCGACCTCGACCGCCGCGGCTATCACGAGCGGGCCGAGCAGGCGCTCGAGACGTGGCTGTTCTACCAGGGTACGGTGGGGTTGCCCGGCGATTTCTCGACGTCGGAGGGCCAGCTTTACGGGGCGGGAGGTTGTGAACACGGCGGCTACAACCAGCACCACGGATGGATCCTCTGGTGCCTGGGCGAGCACTACTGGTATACCCGCGACACCGCCTGGCTGGAGCATGCCGCCCCCTTCATCATCAAGGGCTGCGACTGGATCATCAAGGAACGGCACCGCACGATCGCCGAGGCGAAGAAGACGCCGATCCGCGCGATCGAATCGGGACTGCTGCCGCCGGGCCGGCTCGAAGACATCGGCGACTGGCGGAGCTGGCAGTCGACGAATACATACAGTTGCTGGGGCATGGCCAACGCGGCAGCCGCGCTGAACGAGGCGGGGCACCCCGAGGGCCGGCGTCTGGTTCAGGAGGCCGAGAAGTACCGGCGTGACATCCTGGCCTGCTTCGGCGAGGCGATGCGCCGCTCGCCGGTCGTCCGGCTCCGCGACGGAAGCTGGGTGCCGCACATCCCCTCCGACGTTCACCGTCGCGGCCGGTCGTTCGGCTGGATCACCGAGACGCTGGAAGGGGCGATTCACCTGATCCGGTGCGGGCTGATCGATCCGCAGGACAAGGTTTCGACCTGGATCATCCAGGACTTCGAGGACAATCTTTACCTTTCGGAGCAATACGGCTACAGCATGCCGCCCGAGCAGTTCGAGCGGTTCTGGTTCAGCCTGGGCGGGATATCGATGCAGGCGAACCTTCTGTGCAACCCGATTCCGTATCTACTTCGCGATGAGCCCAAACATTTCCTGCGGGCCTATTTCAACGCCTTCGCCGTCAGCTACTTCGCCGACACGCGGATGATGACCGAGCACGCCCTGCCCAACATCGGCGACTGGCGGGGCGATCACTACAAGAGTTCGGACGAGGCCAATTCGACCTACTGGCTGCGGATGATGTTCATCCAGGAGCGTGGCGACGAGTTGTGGGTCGGGGCAGCGCTGCCGAGATACTGGCTCGCCGACGGTCAGAAGGTCGGTATCGAGCGGGCGGAGACCTACTACGGACCGATGTCCGTTCGCGTGGAATCGCGGGCCGCCCAGGGGAGCATCAGCATGACCATCGATCCGCCGCGACGAAACCCGCCCCGGCTGATCCGGGCCCGGTTCCGGCATCCCGACGGCCTGCCCCTGACCCGCGTAGCGATCAACGGGCAGCCCAGTACCAAGATTGATGTCGCTCGCGAATGGGTGGAGGTGGCTCCGTCGACCGTTTCGATCCGTATCGTCGCGCAGTATGAATAGTCAACACGGTTTGTCACCCGAGGCATGGGGAGGATTCACATGACGACCCGACTCAGAGTGGCCGTGTTCCTGACGGGATGCAGTGCGTGGATAGCCTGTTCCCCGGCGCGGGCGGAAGGACCTTCGACGAGAAAGATCATCATCAGTTCGCCCATCACCCATTCGGACTGGATGCTTCGAACCCCCGGGCCGGCCTGGGGGCCTGAAGGCGTCCGCCAGATCATGGATCGCTGCAAGCAGTGCGGCTGGAAGCGGGTCTATTGGCGGTGCTTCGACGGCGGGCGGGCCTGCTATTTCAGTAAACTCATGGACCCCCTGCACGGCATGGATGAAGACAACTACCACAAGGGCAAGAGTTCCGAGTGGGTCGTCAAGAAGCTGGCGGCGTATGATTGGGGGAGCTTCGACGCCTTCAAGGAAGCGATTGTCTACGGGCACCAGATCGGCCTGGAAGTCCACGCCTGGATGAGCATCAACGAGGACGACCACGGCTGGGGCACAGCGAGCCGATTCACGCAGGCGAATCCCGATTCGCGATGGGTCACCCGGGACGGCCGGGTCTTCCGATCGCAGCAGAGCTTCGCCTTCGCCAAGGTCCGCCAGTACAAAGTCGAATTGGTCAAGGAGATTCTCGCCTACAATCCCGACGGCATCTTCTTCGACTGGATCCGGACGGGCGACGTCCGCGACAACCCGCACACCGATGCCGAAGGTGTGGCCATCATCGGCTACGAACAGCCGAACATCGAGGCCTTTCGTGCCCGTTACGGCGCAGACTCCAAGACGATTCCGAACAACGACGAGCGATGGGTTCGCGTGCGAGCCGAACCGCAGACGATCTTTATGCGGGACGCCCACGCCCTGATCCGAAAGCATAACCCCAAGATGCCCATTTCCGCCATGGTGCATGCTCCGTGGGGCTACCGGGGTGCGGTCAACGACACGCCCTACAAGGACAGTCTGAGCGGGATGCTCCTGGACTTTAGAACCTGGGCCCGGGAAGGGTTGATCGATGAGATCGTCGCGGCGGGCTACTATCGTCCCGGCGGCAACGCCGAGCTGGCCTATCGCTATCTCCAGAAGGAGACCGAGGGAAAGACCAAGGTCTGGCTCTTCGGTTGGATCGGTTCGCCCGATCAGTTCGTGGCCGACGTGAAGCTGGCCGAGAAGCTGAACGCCTCGCAGATTCTCCTGTGGGAATCCGACTACATCGGTCTGCCGCCGACGAATGAGGCGACGGTCAAGGCGATGGCCGAATACGCTGCGAAGTGACCGGGACCGACCGGCGCATTGGCCGCCGACTCACTTGGACAGGTTGTGCCCGCGATAGGTCGTACCGCGCCACGTGGTCGTGGTTCGCCCACCCAGCTTGGCCATGGCGTTGATCAGCATTCCGCAGACGAGCGTTCCGGCAACGGGGTAAGTGGGGGCCAGATACGCCGGGGTCTGGCTGAGTCGGTAATATCGCACGAGCACGGATTGTTGACACACGACGGCCAGGGTGGCCAGCAGGGCCACCGGCTTGAACAGTCCCGCGCCGTCCCACCCGCGCATTGCCACGACGACCCATGCGGCGATCGCCGAATACCAGGGCAGCAACCCGCTGAACAGCATGACCATCAGTGAGATGCGAAGCCGGCGGAAGGTCTCGAAGCAGCCGTAGAAGATGCGGCTCCAGCCCCGCCAGATCGCCTTGAAGCTGGTGTACATCCGCGTGAGATACAGGTCGCGGTTCTGGACGACGCGCAGACGGTGTCCGACGGCCTTGGTCGCCTTGGCCATGTGCATGTCTTCGTTCACCTGCGTCTTAAACGGTTCGTGTCCGCCGATCGCCTCGTAGGTGCTTCGCTTCATGAGCATGAACGCCCCGTTGGCGTATGCGGTGGGGTGAGCGGGGTCGTTGACGTGGGTGGGGTTGAACCAGAAGACCAGGATGCCGCCGCACGCCGGCTGAACGACTTGCTCCCAGAAGCTCTTCGCTTCGAGTTGGGGTAGCACGGAGAGAAAATCCACGTTCTGCTCCATCGCGAAGCGCATCGCGGTGCTCAGCGTCTTTCTCGATGTCTGCCGGCAATCGGCATCGATGAAGCAGAGCCACTCACCATCGGCGTGCTCGAAGCCCTCGCGCATGGCGTTGTTCTTGCCGAACCACCCCTCGCGAAGCTCCTTGACGTGAACGGGCGTCAGCTTCGGATTCTCCACCGCGATGGCATCGAGGATCGGCCCGGTGCGGTCGGCGCTGCGATCGTTGATGGCAATCATCTGAAAGTCGGGGTAGTCCTGATCGAGCATCGTGCGGACGCACCGCTCGATGTTCTCCTCCTCGTCCTTGGCGGCCACCAGGACGCTGAGACGTGGTGCGGGGACCGGCGGTCCGTCGTACATCGCGTCGCATAGAGGGTTCTCGGTCCGCATGTAGCGATTGATCTGTGCGTGCCGGAGCAACCAGACCACGGAAACTGCCCCCAATGCCAGCATCCATACGATCCAGACTACGATCATCGAAGACCCCACATCATGAGGAATGAGATCACAAAACCACGAATAAAACACGGCTTGTACCACTCCGCCGACGAGGGATCAAGGCATCGGACCAAGGTTCCGGCCGACAGGATGATCTGCGAAGCATTCCCGAACGGCGTCTCACCTGCCATAATACGCACCATGGACCGAAGGGAACGGTTGAGTCGGGCTCGAAGATGGTTGCCGTACGTGGCGATCCTCGCCGCTTCGATCTTCGTGGTGGGGCTCTGCGGTTCCTGGGTGGCCTTCCGACATATTCCGTCGTGGTACTGCCCGGTGTATGTCCCCATGGAAGACGAGCAGGATGCCCGCGACGAACTGGGGGCAGCTTTTACCGAGCTGAGCCGCGGCATGTCACAAGGCCGTCCGTTCGAGTTTGTGGTCCGGCAGGACGCATTGAACCGCTGGCTGGTGGCCCGCGATCGCATCTGGCCTCAGAGTAAACAGTGGATCCCCGATCAGATCGAGAACCCCATGGTGGTCTTTGAAGCCGGCCAGGTGTTTCTGGCGGGCACATGGATTGGCCCGGGACCTTCGTGCGTCGTCAGCCTGAAAGTGGGGCTGGAGATGACCGGCGACAGACTTCGGGCCCGTCTTCTGGGTGTTCGGGGGGGTGCCCTGCCGATTCCCTTGTCGCCGATTCGGCGGGAGGTCGATCGGCTCGAGCGAGACCGGGCCGGCCGGCACAAGCCGCTGCTGCCGGAAGGTGGGTCGATTGGCGACGTTCTGAACGGGGCGCCGCTGCCGCGCGAGGTGCCGTTCAGCCAGCCGAAGGGCAAGTTCCGCATCGACGCCCTGGAGGTTCGTTCGAAAGAGCTTCGCGTTCGCCTAACGCCGATCCTGGGACGGGCTGCCGAACGGCGGTAGAAGGCTTGGCCGCCCGGCGCCGCCGGCAGTTGCCTCGTGTAATAGACCTGCATCATTGCAGGGTTTTCAAAGAGGGAGCTGTATATCGGTACGATCACACTTACCGATGAGCCGCACCCGTCATGGGGCTGCAACCGCTCGCCCGTTGCGCATCAAAACAAGGAGCCGAGCTGTCCGCAGCCCGGCTCCTGAGGGGTGGGAAGAGGTTGATTCGAGAGTTCTGTCCTCCACAGCAGATGTGGATGTTCGACCACCGGAAAGCACTGGTCCACGTTATCCCTTCGGGTCGGCACAGGGTATCAGGCAATTTCAAGAGAACGACCGCTTGCTTTTCCATCCGAATCGTCCGCGGCAGCGCCGGTCCGAGCGGACGTCTTGTTCGTTCTATGTATCGTCGAAAAGGGTGGGCCTTCGCTGTTTGGAGTGATGGGGAAATGCCCTAAGACGAGGGTGCTCCCCTCAGGGCGATGGGGGCTCTCGCCGACTTCCGGCCTCGCTCATACGACGGCGGACCTGTTCCATCCGCATCCAATGCGTGCCGTTCCAGAACGCCTTACCGCAGACACCGCACAGGAAGAACTCGCTCGCCCAGACCAGGCTTCGTGCCGGCACGAGGTCTTGCACCTCGTCCCGGCGAACGGGGCGGAGTTGTCCATTGCAGGTGGTACATCGTGGAGGGCCGACCTCGAGCCTCATGGCGGAGACCACCCACTCGAGTTGGGCCAGTCGCTTCAAGCCTCGCGGCAGTCGCAGTCCTCGAACCTCGCCGGAGGTGATCGCCCGGCGCTCGAAGAGCCGGCCGTCGGCCGAGATCAGCACGCGATGCTCGCTGCCCGACTGGGCGACCAGCACGCCGTCGTCGATGTCGGCGGTGTAAGTGGTGTCGTAGCCGATGGCTCGAAGCCACCGGGCCAGTCCGCCGCACATGGCATCACAGGCAAACCGCAATTCGTTGGGACTTGCCATCGGCTATCAGTATACTCAAAGGCCTGTGAAGGGGGCGAAGCCGCCCGGATTCGAATCGGCTTGGCCGGTCCGGAGGCTCGCTGTCGACTCGGACGGCAAGGATTGGAACCGTGAATCGGGCTGGCCGGCGCGCATTCTCGCTGATCGAACTCCTGGTGGTCGTGGGGATCATCGGGCTGCTGGTGGCCATGGCCGTGCCGGGTCTGTCGAAAGCCCGCTCGGTCGCCCGCGAGATGGTCTGTGCCACGCAATTGCGCACGTGGGGACAGGCGTTCCTTCTCTATGCCGGCAACCACGACGGAACGATCCCCCACACGGACGATCGCCAGCGGAACGACGATCCCAACCTGTTCGACGCCAAGGATGCCGCACACGAGTGTTGCTACATCGATCTGTTGCCGCCCCTGATGGGGCGACCCGCCTGGCGCAGTTTCCCCGAGGGCAGCAGGCCCACCGGTGACATCTGGCAGTGTCCCGAGGCAAGGCTTCCCGCGGACGCCGCGTACAGTCCGCAATATCACCCCGAGGTTCAAGGCTACCACAGCTTCGCCATGAACTCGTATCTCGAATACGATTTCCCCTATGGGGAATCGCTGGGGCTACCCGTCTTTCCCAGTTTTCTCAAGATCGAGCGAGCCCGCGCTCCTTCACAGACGATCCTGATGTTCGAGCAGACGTTGGACCCTCGCAAAGGTTACGGCCAGAAGGGCGGGCACCCGATGGCGGGCCGATACACCGCCGAGGACGCCCGGGCCTTGAGCGAACGCCACGCCCACCTGATCGGGGGATTGGGCGGAAACACCGTGATGTTGGACAGCCACGTTGAATGGCGCAACAACCTATGGGACAAGTCGCTGAACAACCCCCGTATCCCACGGCGCGAGGACCTTACATGGTTTCCCTACTGATTGGTCCGAAACACGCGGGCAAGACGACGGCAGCCGCGGAACTCATCCGCCGGGTTCGAGCCCGGGGCCGGACAGTCGCGGGAATCCTGGCACCATCCATCTGGGTCGACGGCGTCCTGCACGGCTTCGATATCGTGGATATTGCGACCGGCCGGCGAACCAGACTGTCCGACATTCAGTCGGCCGGTGAACAGACGTCGGGGCGATTCCGGTTCTGCGCCGAGGGACTGGCGCTGGGCCAGGCCGCCCTTTCCGACCCGGCCGCTCGAATCGCCGATCTGGTCATCGTGGATGAGTTCGGGCCACTGGAGCTTCGCGGCGGCGGCTGGCGCGATGCCGTAGATGCCTTGGTGGGTCATGCCGCCGGGCTTCTGGTGTTGGTGGTTCGCCAGTCGCTGGCAGAATCGGTGGCCGGTCTGTACCGCGCGTCAATCTTCGACGCACAGGGCGACGACCGTCAGGTCGTCGACGGGCCAGGGATGTTGAGAAGCATCGATCAGCAGATCGTCGATCTCGAGAACATGCTCATCGGCGGTGAGGGTTCCCAGGCGAGTAAACCAGTCGGTCTGGCATAGGTGGTCCAGCCGACCGGCCGGATTCCCCATCAACAAGAGGGCCTCGAGCCCGTCCGTGAAGAACAACATCGTGTCTCCCGGTCGCAGCAGTTCGGTATGGGTCTGGAAGTGCGCTTCGTCGAAGGCTCCGATCAGGTCCCCCTGGGTGACGATCTGCCGCACCGGCTCACCGGGGCGGATCAGGACCGGATACGGCGATCCCCCCCGCGCCCACGAGACAACCCGCTGGCGATAGTCATAGACGATATGGCACGCGGTAACGAACTGGCACTGTTGAAGGTCGGCGGCCAGCACGCTCCGGTTGAGCCGCACCAGCACCTCGTCGGGCGGCAGGATGCGATAGTCGTTTCCGCGAATCTCTTTCATACACAAGGCATGTTTGATGAACAGGGTCAGCAAGGCCGCCGGAACGCCGTGTCCGGTGACGTCGGCAACGGAGATGCCCACATGGCTTTCGTCGATGCGGGTGATCTCGTAGATGTCACCGCTGACGTATTCCGCCGGTCGGTACAGCGTGATGAACCGCGCACCGGGACACTTCGGCATGTTCTGCGGCAGAAAGTCGCGCTGGACCTGGCTGGCCAGCTTGAGCTGTTCGTAGTGATGGTTGGCCTGATCGACCAAGCGCTGTCCGTGCCGCCTCGCCGATTCGACGCGATCGACCATGGTTCGCAACGGCGCAGCATACTGACACAGCAGATCGAGCTGCCTGAGAAGTTCATCCTCGCTGGGACACACCGAGAAGCTCAGCGGCAGCTCAGGGGGTATGGGTACGGAAGCCAGTCCGTTCAGCGGGGCATCTGTCAACACGAGCGTTCCACAGGGGCATTGGGAGAGTCGGGTCAGCAACTGGCTGAAATCATCGAGAGGGGACTGATCGTGCGGGACGACCACGACGATGGCATCGGTCTCGCCGGCCACAGGCTCGGCAGGAAAATCGTCAAAACCGCAGACCCTGACCTTTGCTCCGGTGTGCTCAAGTACATGGGACAGGGCAGGGGGCATTGCTCCCTGTTGCTGGATAACCTGGACACGCGGCGATCGCACAGTGTTCGTCTTTCACCGATCTGAAAGTGACTCCCGGCTATGAGCCCATTCGGCCTGTCGGTTAACTCGGCACTCCCGGCGAGGGGCTTTAGGTATCGGTCTGATTTGTGTGCAGATCGTCGCAATTTCTGCGGAGAGCCCCTCTTTGGTGCGTTACGGCCTCTGTCCGTTCGCCATCAAACCCGATCCGGTCACTCGTCTCCGACGATCCCCCCTTATGTCGTTTGACGGCCGGCGGCCCTCGGGGCAGAATAGTAGTACTGACCTATCAGGAGTCACGCATGTCATCGAAGAGTCCTGGCGCCGGCAAGATGGTCACGCTGAAGATCCCGGCGGAGCTATACCGGAATCTCGCCAAGCTGATCGAGAACACCGGATTCAGGAGCGTCACGGAGTTTGCCATTCACGTCCTGCGGGATGTCGCCGCCGGTGGAAAGCTCGAACAGGAGCAGGAGGCCCCCGGTCTGACCACTCACGAGCTGGATCTGGTCCGGCAGCGACTGCGTGCCTTGGGGTACATCGAGTAGTCCGACGATGGCACCAGGAACAACAGAGACTCCATGCGGACCGGCGGCGGTCCTGGCGGTCTGTGGCCGGAACGGTTCCGGAAGAACTACGCTTCTGGAGAATGCCATCCCCTCCCTGATTCGGCTCGGATTGAAGGTGGCGGTTCTCAGACTGCCCGACCATGGATCGGAAGCCGAATCGCCGCATGAGGATATCGCCCGCCTTCACCACACCGGTGCCGACGTCCCCTCGCCCGATTCCGTGAATGCCGTCGATCGACGGAGTGAAGGATCTCCCACTGAATTGGCTGTTCGCGTGACGCAGCTTGCGGCCGACCACGACGTCGTGCTCGTTGAGGGCGGCAACTCGATTCCGCTGCCGAAGGTCTGGCTGGTGCATCCGGATGACGCCGGTGTGCCCGCGGAGGCCAGAGACGTTATTGCCGTACTACCCTGGGACAGCCAACGGCCCGCTGCCTTTTGCGCATTGATTCGACAGCAACTGCAGACCGTCCTGGCAGGCCGACCGGTATATGCCGGAATTCTTGTCGGCGGCGCCAGCAAACGGATGGGGCGGCCCAAGGCGATGGTGTCGTATCAGGGGCGAGCCTTTCTCGATCGCATCGTCGACACCGTACGCGGTCACGTTCATCGCGTTTGTCTGCTCGGTAAGGGTGCGGTGCCGCCGATTGAACCGCCGCCAGACCAGATTCCCGATGCCCCCGATCTGAGCGGACCGATGGCCGGCATCGTCGCGGCCCTCCGCCGGGCACCGCAGGCGTGCTGGCTCATTGCGGCCTGCGATCTGCCGCGACTCCAACCGGCCGCGATCGAGTGGCTTCTCGGCCGGCGGGCACCCGGTCGTTGGGCCGTGCTGCCCAGACTCGACCCAGAGCGGGTCGAACCCCTCTTGGCGATCTACGAGCCCCAGTCGCTCGGGCTGTTCGAGGCGTTGACTCAACGGGGGGTCATGACGCCATGGAAGATCAAGACAGACCCCTCGGTGCTCACGGTCGACGTTCCGAGGGAGTTCAGGGTCTCGTGGGCCAATACGAATACACCGGAAGAGCTGAACGATTTGAATGCAGGCTGACCACGTCGTCGGCAAGGCGGCCCCTTCCTCCGTCGGCATATCCGTGGCATACTTATCGCCATGAAAACCACACGATTCCTTTCGGTGCAGGCGATGATTCTGACCGGGACGCTGGCCTTTCACGCCACCACCATGGCGGCCGATCCGGGTGTGTCGTTGAAGGACTGGCGGGTCGTACCCCTGGCGGACAATTTCGTCGAGCTGTATCGGTCGCCGGAACCCCGAACCCTCTACTGCTATACGCCGGGGCTGGCCGTGTGCCCCAACGGGCGGCTGATCGCCACGATGGAACTGGGAACCGGTAAGGGCTCCAATAAGCCGAAACTGCCCAAGGCGATCAAGGGAAACGGCCGCGCGATGGTCTATACCAGCGACGATCGCGGCAAGACCTGGACATACCGCACGAACTATTCGATGACCTTCGGCCGTCCGTTCGTTGCGGGCAAAAGCCTGTACATCCTCGGGGAGAAGGGCGACATCGTCATCATCCGCTCAGATGACTGGGGCGAAACATGGTCGGAGCCGGCCAAGTTGACCGACGGGTGCGTCTGGCACCAGTCGGCGTGCAATGTTCACTATGCCCGCGGCAACGTCTATCTCGTGATGGAGAAGCGGAAGCCCGACGGCAAGGTCACGACCTGGGGCGTCAGCGAACTGGCACCCGTGCTCATGCGGGCCAAGGTCACTGCGGACCTCCTGAAGCCGGAGAGCTGGACCTTCGCCTCTGAACTCTATTTCTGTGACGCGGTCCCAGACACCAAGCTCGACTGGTTCGGGATTCCGTTCTTCCCCGCGTTCTACCCGCTTCCGAGCCTGCCCTCTATGTTCCGCGGCTGCGCGCCCTCGGGCTGGCTCGAAACCAACGTCGTGCAGATCGTCGACCCCGACAACTACTGGTATGACGCCAACGGCCGGACGTTCCACCTGTGGATGCGAGCCCACACGGGAACGACCAACATGGCGGCCATCTGCAAGGTGGTCGAGAAGGAAGACGGCTCGATGCAGACGATGCTCGAGACCGTCCCATCGGGGAAGAAGGCCGTGTTCGTACCGTGCCCCGGCGGCCAGATGCGGTTTCACATCCTCTACGACGAGAAGACGAAGCTCTACTGGCTGCTCAGCTCCCAATCGACCGACAGCATGACCCGCGCGGATCGCCTGCCATCGGATCGATACAATCTGCCCAACAACGAACGGCACCGGCTACAGCTTCATTTCTCGAGAAACTGCATCGACTGGTGTTTCGCGGGGCTGGTGGCGGTTGGTAAGACGCCCAAGGAATCGAGGCACTACGCGAGCATGGTCATCAACGGCAACGACCTGCACATCCTGAGCCGATCGGGCGACGACAAGGCGGCCAATGCGCACAACGGCAACATCATCACGTTCCACACGATCCCGAACTTCCGGCGGCTGGCGTACTGACAGGCCGTCGAACGAACGCATGGCAGCACGCGTATCCCGGAGCGAGCAATAGCTCGCGACGTACCGGCAACAGGATGGCCGCGAAGGTCGTCTCATACGGTGGCGGATGCCGGCAGATGGTCATGTCGCTGCCTTTGCCCTCGTGGCCGTGATCGGCCAGGATAGAAATCAGCCCGTCGAAATCCCACTGAGACCGACCTGCGAGCAGTTGCACCGCGCGTTCGTGCCGTGTCCGGCTGTCGATGCCGATCCACTGCCGGCTCCGACGCTGCCAAGGCCAGGCGTGCGCGGCGAAGGCGGTGTCCATCGGTTGTGTCGCATCCAGCAGATAGTGATTGGTGCTGGCGAGGGCACCCTGTTCGGGCCGGCGCGTGGCCACCCGCTGGGCCGTGAGTTCCACGACGGCGATGCGTCCCGTCTCGTCGGCAAGCGTCAGCAGTGCGCCCCCGCTCCGAGGCGATTGCTCGATCAGGTCGATCGCCTCGTCGACCGTCCGGCATCGTTCCAGCACCTCCTGAACGATCAGCGTAATGCTGACATAGCAGCCGCTCTTGTCGCACGGGTAACCGAGATTGTAGGAGATCGCCAGCCCTCGATCGTTGATGCCGGTGTGCGAGCCCGGCAACTGAGGGAAGGTCAGCGAGAGCGACGCGTGTCGCTCGGCCGGCCGGTCCCTGCGCAGGACGTTGAATGGCCGCGTCTCCGGCGGCAGATCGAAGTTGCGGATGATCACCGGTTCGTTGAAGGTCGTCCGCTCAGGCTGAAGGGCGATGCTGGTACAGGCCGGAATCCGCAGGCTGGCCTGGGCGTTCTGCTCGACGAACAGCGTCAACCAGATGTGATCGGAGTCCAGCCCGGCCCCTTCGGCGATGCCGAGGGTCCGGTCGTACTGACGGGAGCAGTATCGCTGCGTATCGCGAGAGACGGTGCGCCGCGAAATCCATCGACCCGCCGCAAGGCAGAGCCCGCGCGGGAGCCACGATGGTTTGATCTGATCAATGCGATCGTTCTCGAGAATCACCTCGCGGATACTGCGATGGGCCTGCTCTCGAAGGGCCTGGCCCTGATCGACGCCCATCTGGCGAGGCGATCCGGCACAGGCGATCTCCTCGATGCCGTCGGCTGGTCTGCAGTCGAATCTGTCGATGGAGTGTGGGTTCATTTGTGGCGCATATGCTACACGAACTGAACCCGGCCGTCAGGGCCGTGATGCGCAGTGAACCGGTTTGAGTCAGATGAGCTTCCGGCACGCGGCTTCACACGGTTCTGTAACCCTTCACCCTCCACATGTGGACGCGTGTTCTCGTCGTGTATAGACTCACCACCACGTAAGCCGAGAGCCAGACGGCACCCGATTCCTGGACAGTCGTCGGCGGCGATCCGACCCACCTATTGCGAGGAGCCCCATCGTGATGACCGGTCCTGCTGTGATCATCGTCATTGCCCTCCACGGG
The DNA here is from genome assembly GCA_964446835.1 of uncultured Planctomycetales bacterium. Taxonomy (GTDB): domain Bacteria; phylum Planctomycetota; class Phycisphaerae; order UBA1845; family JAFGLZ01; genus CAYUQT01. The sequence goes on from CAYUQT010000024.1 coordinate 29,524, forward strand.
ATGGCGGGCGTAACCGAGAAGCCCACCTGCCGTGTGGCTCGTCGTGGAGACACCGTTGAACTCCATTCGCCGTTCTTTGTGTTTCGATTGGACACGGCGAAAGGCCTTCGGGCGGATTCGTGGGAGAATCGGTTGACCGGCCGAACGATCCATCTCGGCGGCGGTCCCGAGCTGGAGGTCGATATCGGGCTTCCTGGCGGCCCAGTGACGACGGCGAGGTGGTCGCCCTCGGAAACGCGCCTGAGCAATGAGTCTTCCACTGAAGCCACTTTTGAGCTTGTCGCAAAGGAACCGCATCTCTCCGCGCGGATGACCTATCGGTGGGACGCGAACGAGCCTGTTCTGCACAAGTTCGTGGAGATCCTTAAGGGCGGTGATCGCGACGTGAACCGCCTGCTGAACGTTCGGCTGGGGCGGTATTCCGTTGATGCAAGGGTGATCGTTCCCGCCGGCGATGAGCGGGGGTTTCCCGCCTACATCGCCGACGAGTTCTTCATGTCATTGGCGCACCCAGCCGGGTTGGCCAAGTCGACCCCTGGCACGGTATCGCTATGGCAGTATCCCGGCGCACGACTGGCGGCCGGGGCGAAGTTCCGCTGCATGGAGGCCGTCTACGGCGTCGGTGCTTTCGGCGGGGCAAGGACAGCCTTCCTCAACCACATCACCCGCCGCATGCGCCGAACGGTTCGCGGGCACGACAAACCCTACGCGATCTTCGAGCCGTTCGGGGCGCGGCCTGGAGGCGACTTCAACGAGACGGAGGCGTTTGTCCTCGACAACATGGCGAAGGTGGCCGAAGGACAGCGCGAGGCGGGTTGCCATTTCGACCTGTACTCCGTGGACTTCTGGGTGGACTACCGTGGCACGCTCAAGGAATGCGACCCTCAACGGTTCCCCAACGGCCTGACAAGGATTCGCCAGGAGCTGAAGAAGATGGGGACGACGATGGGGCTTTGGATCGACAGCTCGTGGGAGCTGTGGTCCATCGGAGGCAACCCGCAGGTACAGCCGTGCCTGAACGTGGACCCGCAACGCCCCGAAACGGTTCGGGAGGTCACGTGGGGCCGACGATCGTTCTGCCGGGCATCAGAACCGATCAAGTCGATGTACACGCAGGCATTTCGCCATCATATCCGCGAGAACGGCGTTCGGCTGCTGAAGTTCGACAACCTGGCCTCCGCCTGTGCCAACCCGAACCACGACCATCTACCGGGGATCTACTCGACCGAGGCGATTCAGGATGCCGTGATCGAATTCCTCCACGCACTCGACGATGAGAGTCCGGATGTCTTCCTCATGCTGTACTGGGGGTACCGGTCGCCGTGGTGGCTGCTCCACGGGGACACGTTGTTCGACTCCGGTATCGGGATTGAGGCGGCCAGCCCAAGCACGTTTCCGGCACCCCACGCCCGCGACAGCGTGACCCAGAAGCTCGACCAGGCCCAATGGCACGCCAGCGACGTGCCGGCGCTGGGCAAGGACTCGCTCGGCATCTGGCTGTCGGATTGGGGCTGGAACAGTTCTATTGGCAAGGAGCGGTGGCAGGAGGGATTCATTATGGACCTCTGCCGCGGCAGTCTGCTGGCCCAACCGTGGAGCGACACGCCGTGGCTGTCTCCGCCCGAGCGCCGGCAGATGGCCGAGTTCATCGCATTGCTCAAGGCCCGCCCGGCGTGCTTCCGGAATCCCCGGTTCATCGTGGGGGACCCTCGGAAGGACGAGCCCTATGGTTATGGCTGTAGCGATGGAACCCGTGCGCTGTTCGCGCTGCACAACTGCTCGTGGAAGGACAACGCGATTACGCTGCGATTGAATCCCGACTGGGGTCTGCCGCCCGGACGAACGTGGGACCTCTACCGGTGGTATCCGGAACCGGCTCGACTCCAGGGCAGCGACGGTGCGTTCCGCGAGACAGCCGTCATGTGCCTGCGTCCCTTCGACGTCGTACTCATCGAAGCGGTGCCGGCCGGTCAACCTCCTGCGCTGAACCGCGCGTTCGAGGTTCGCCCGATCCCCTTCAGCTTCCCCATCGCCAGCCGCGAGGTTGGCGTTGCGGTGCGGCATGTTCGCGACCAACCGGAGGCAAAGCAGACGGATATCTGGACGACCCTTCGACCGACCCGCTCCGTTTCGAGCGGAGGTGCGATTCTGACTCCACAGCAGGATGGCTCCATCCTGGCAAGCGGCAACACGCCGTCGCCTGATACCTACTCGATCACGGCGGATACCCTACTTACCTGGATCACGGCCATTCGCCTGGAAGCCCTCCCCGACGATAGTCTGCCCGGCCGAGGACCAGGCCGGGCCATCAACGGCAACTTCTGTTTGACCGAATTCCGGGTGCGAGTACTCCCACGATCCAGACAGGCGGATCCGACCGCCGTCCGGCTGCACAAAGCGGCTGCCAGCTTCTCGCAAGGCAGCCACGGTGGCTGGCCGGTGGCCGCCGCCATCGACGGCAACCCGAAGAGTGGCTGGTCGATTGACCCCGAGGAAGGGTATCCGCACGAGGCCGTGTTCGAGACAGAGAAGCCCATCGGCTTTGAGGGCGGCACGACGCTGATCGTCGAGCTGGGCCAGGGGGATCGCCAGCATTGCCTTGGACGGTTCCGCCTTTCGTTGACCACGGCCAGGCCGCCGATTCCGGTGAGGCATCACTCGCCGAGCCAAACCGTCGTATGCGGAGAGGCCCCCACGGCGCCCGGCGGAGGCACCTTGGTTGTTGCGGCCAGGATTGCCAGAGATGGCAAGCCGCATGAGCAGCCCAATATCGGGCGATATTTCTCGGCGGAGGCAACATTGGGCGGCGTCACGGCACCGTGCCAACCCGTGTGGGGCCAGGCCACGTATCCGGCCGCATGGCAGGCCTGGCGAATGAAGGTGTCGCCCTCAGATTCGGCAAGGCCCTTCCGCCTCGCGGTCTCCGTGTCCTTACCCGACAGGGCCGAGACTCTGTGGGAGGCCCATTTCATCCCAGCCGAGAGGTGAGAAGAACGGTACGAGATGAGGACTCACTTGCCCTTACTCAGGACCCTTGATGCCGACAAGACCAATGCTCAGATGACTATTGACCTGCCGCACGTGTACTCGTGGCCTTCCCGACGGCCGGATCGAACACGTTGCGAAGTTCCGAGTCGAACGCCGCATCGCGGAGCCGGGTTTCGGCATTCACCGGTCCATTGTTCAGACGCCACTGGATCAGGCCGGCGTCTCTCGGTGCGGACTGACCCTTGGCGTCGGCCTGGCATCGGTAGCCGGTTCCGAAAGCGGTCAGGATCGAGCCGTCCGGCATGAGCACCGAAGAGGTGGCCTGGCTGCTGGGCCACCATGCGCTGGCCCCTTTTCGATGCCCGATCCAATGGTGCAGGATGTAGCGGTGGTCGAGGTCCCACGTCTGGCCACTGTCGCGACTGACGATGGCCTCGATGCCGAACTGAGAGAAACCGTCTGGCGTGTCGACGTATCCCTTCCGCACAACATAGGTCATGACGAGGTCGTTGTTGGGCATTCGAATCATGGACGGATGATGCCGCCCCCAGTCATAGAGTTTCTTCACGTCCGACCAGGTTCGGCCGTCGTCTCTGGATATGGAGACACCGAGGCCTTCGAAATGATCGAGCCACTCGCCCTTCATGCGGGTAGGGATGTCCGTCCGGCAAGCGGCCACCAGGTCGCCATTGGCGGCGCGGATCAGTGCGACCTCGCTGATGCGCTGCCATTGGGGCACCTTGATCCCCTTGTCCCATGTCTTGCCGTCATCGGTGCTGAATCGCAGATACCCCTGCTGATGCTCGAACGGTTCCTTCAACGCGGTGTACCCCGTCTCAATAAGGCGAGGCCCTTGGCCCGCCTTGGCGCCCTTATCGAGCAGCGGCGGGTCCCAGATGTACCACGGCTTGCCGTCGGGTGTCGGGCCGACGGGGCTGAGGGTTGTCCACGTCTGGCCGTAGTCGCGGCTGAACCAGCGAGCATTGCTGTAGAAAATGACCTTGCCGTCGCCGAGATAGGCGAGGCTGGTCCCCAGAGCCGCGATGATCTTGCCGTCGCTTTCGAGGCCGACGGGGCGGGGCTCACTCCACGTCGCCCCACGGTCGTCGCTGTAGAGCATCATCGGGTGATGCGGGTAGTCGCAGCTCACCAGCATCAGCAGACGGTCTTTCTCGGGCATATAGGCGATGTACGGAACGGCGACGACGCGGTTCCAGCTTTCGGTGACGATCTGAAGCCTGGCAGGAAGCCGGACCTGCTCGGCCGATCCGTTGAGCTGGCGCACCGTGTGGCTCTTCCAGCCCGAGGCGGCGGCCGAGGACACAAGGGTAGCCGACAGCAGAATGATGAACACGCGTGTCAATCGGGTCATGATCATGTTCCTCTAGAAGGCGTGATAGGTTCCGTTGTTCTCGGCGAACCAGAAATCGAAGGTCTTCTTGCCTTGGGGTTGATACAGGGAGCTTGTGCCGTTGCCGGCTGCGCCGCCGACGCATCGAACCAGTAGGAATAGAGTTTCGCCCTGCGAGCCGTGAGGCGAAGTCGAACGCGCGTGCCGGGTGTCGGCATCTCGCTCATTGGCGCGGCGATCCGCAGATGATCGCCGATCATGGGCTTGGACTCGGCCAGCACCTGGCCGGCCTCGCTGAGGAATGCCGCCCGGGCCTCGCCGAGCCCATCAACGTCGAGATTCAGCATCAACGGCCCTTTGGGCAAGGCGAATTGGGTTGTTATGAGCACGCCCGGCGCATCGCCGGCGTCGAGCGAGACCCAGCCGTCGCGGCGCAGCGTGGCTACGCCGATCTGCACGTTGTTCGTCTTGGTGCCATATCCGCTGTAGTAGATCAGGATGCGGTCGTCAACGAGTGTCGGCTGATGCGCCAGCTTGATGACGATATCGTCGAAATCGCCGGGCTTGCCGAGGTCCAGGAACGGCGCCCGCTTGCCCACGCGGTGCCACTGCTTTCCGTCGTCGCTGATGACAAGCTGGATCTGCGTGGTCCACGTTCCGACCGAACCGTCGGAGGCCGGCTTGTTGTATCGCATCCACGGCAGGCCGATGTATCGGCCCTCATAGATACAAGCGCTGAACCCCTCGACCTCCGCTCCCGGCCCGTCCTGGGCGTCCGCCTGGAAGACGACCCGCGGGTCCGACCACTTCAGGAGGTCCGGGCTCTCCATTCGGGCGGTGAGGCGGCCATGCCCGAAGCGGCTGAAGCCCACGAAGAGCTTGCGCCCGGCATCCCAAACGATCGTCTGGCCTGAATCGCTCTGCTTGGGCGAGGCCGGATTGCCCTTGTAGTTGGTCCAGTGCACACCGTCGGGCGAGAATGACACCCACATCCCATCGCCCAGGTCCGGTGCGATGTAGTACAGCAGCCGGCCGCCCCACGAGTGTCGAGCCCGACCCGGCGGATCCTTATCGCTCGCCGGCTCGACGGTGTGATCCCAGTAGAAGGCCCGGTAGTGCTTATTGGGATCCGGCTCGTCCGGTCGGTAGACCACGGCGAATCCTTCGCGGTTGACGCGGCCGACCTTGAGCAGGTTGTTCTCCTTCGTGCCGTTGAATTCCACCTGGCGGAGGTTGGGCTTTTCCCAGTGGACGCCGTCCTTGCTCGTCGCGTAGCCGACGAGCGTCGCGCCGGCGGTGATGGGCTTTCCGTCGAGTCTGAACGATTCGAAGTCCTCGAGCTTGTTTCCCGGCATCGCGAGGTACCACATCTGGAAGCATTTGAGGTCCGAACGATAGAGGATCGTCCCGTGCAATTGGCAGCGATGTCCGTCCCACGGCCGGTCGGGTCGGACGATGGGATTCTCCGGATGCTTGATCGGCCGATTGACGACTCGCGTCAGGCCGTCGATCTTCTCGATACCCATGTCGTCGAGAAAGAGGTGGCGATGGGGCGTCGCGCCCATCGTCGCTGCCGGAACGACCAGGCAACCGATGACCGAGACTACAGTAAGCATCACACTCTCCTTCTGAGTGTATGTCCGGACCCACGGCTCATCCGATCGAGCGTATCGATAGGATCGCCCGCCATTATGGCTCGATCGGCACCCCGGACGCTCTGAGAATCGTCTCCTGCACCGCGAGATCGTGCGCGTAGGAGAAGTCCGACTGCTTCTCACCGCGAAGGATGCGCGCCATGTCGGCGGCATCGACCACATAGCGCTCGTACTTGGGGAATCGGATGTCCTGGTACCCCTTACGGTACGTGCCCCGCGCCTTCGAGAGCGCCACGCGACCGATTGGGTTGTCCATCGGCTGGATGTGGAAGGTCCCTTCCGTGCCACAGACCACGAGGTGCCGCCGCTCGAATCCTTCGACCTCCATCACGCTCGACCGTATCGTGACGGACATTCGGGGATAGGTGAAGACGGCCAGTGTGTTGTCGGCCAGCGTGTCGTCGAGTGGCGACGAGTGGAGAGGATAGGCTTGCACTCCCTGCGGCTTGCCGAGCAGCCCCACAATCAGATCAATGAGGTGGCAGCCCAGTTCGAACATCATGCCTCCCGGGTGAAAGGACAGCGGGATCCGTTTATCGGGAGCGATCTCCTTGCTCAACACGCCATGCGCCTCGAACGGCTGGCCGAGCCAACCCTGCTTCAGGAATTCGCGGAGCAGGATAATGGCGGGGTTGTATCGGTACATATATCCCATCTGGACGAGCAGGTTCCTTTTCGCCGCCGCATCCAGGAGACGCCGATACTGGGGCAGCGACGTGCCGGCGGGCTTGTCGAGCTGGACGTGTTTTCCGGCCGCGATGCATGTCTCGGCCACATTCAGGAGGTCGCGTACCCGCGTCTCCACGGCCACCACCTGAAGCCCCGGCACGTTGAGCAGTTGCTCCTGCGTCATCCACGGAAGCCCCCTGTAGACGCTGCCAGCCTGGGCTTGTGCTCGCAGTTCCGGATCGGACTCGACCACGCCCACGACTTCGTAGTCGGGTGATTTTCGATACACGCCGATCTTGTCCGCATGCGCATGACCGACGCCGATCTGCCCGATCTTGATCCGCGTCTTCGGGGCCCCCTCGTTCGCCAGGGCCGACCCGACCCAAGCGGTCGCCAGGGGGATTCCCATCGCCTTCTTGCCGGCTTCCTGCATGAACTCTCGACGTCTCAGCGTACTCATATCTGCCTCCTGGTTCTTATCCGGCTGCGAATCACTTGCGCGTCGGTATCACCTTGAACACCAGTCGATCGCCTTCCTGGCTGAGGATGCCCCTCCCTGCCCGACCTCCTGCACATTGGAGCTGATAGGCCGCGGGCATGCGGGGGGCGGGTGGCAGCGATCCCATCGACAGGAACTGCACCGCGGGCTCCTGTCCCGGCGCCCGCGTCACCAGCGCGACCCCGTCCTGACCTTCAATGACTTCCCAACCGGCGCCCGCGGCATACTGGAAGTGTGCACAGATGACGGCGGGGTAACCGTCCGATGAGATAAATCCGTCATACAGCAAGCCGGCATTTCGATTGTGACAGACCATATGGGTTGGCCGAACGAACGGCTCACTCGTGTGTTCGATCCAGGCCTTCGGCTGTTCGGCCCGTTGGGGCCAGTCCGCGCGGGTCAGGTTGAGCGAGGCGAAATAGACGCCAGTGTTCCAACTGAACACCACGAACACGCGGTTCCGATGCTCAAGGAGCATGCCGGCGGTGACGATCCGCCCCTGGTAATCAAAGACCGCCTGTGGTTCGCCGCCGACCAGAGTGATGTGCCGGAAGTCGTCCCATAGGGGTGGGTCCTTCCTGGCCCAGGAGAAGACCAGTTCCGTGATCTGCTGGCTGCGGCGGCGACCGGTGAGCGTGAACCAGGTGCCATCCTCGGTTTGGATGATCTGCTTGTCCGCCGGACCGGGCAGCAAGCAGTCAACGGGCGGCGGCGAGCCCGGATCCGGCGGGGTCCTCAGACCGTTGCCGGCGAACGGCACCGCTTTGGGCCAGAGGGTTTCAAGAATGGCCTTGGCGAACATGCGGTGACCCGGAAGGTTCGGATGAATCCCGTCGTTCAATCTTGCGATGAGCGCGTCTCGGTCAGCGAGGAGCGGCTTCCAGCGTGCAAAGCAGTCGACGGCGGGGACCTTCTCGCGAGCGGCTACCTCAATGGCCCGTTTCATGTACAGCGGCAGGTCCTTGCGGATGCTGGTATCGGCATAGTCATACAGTATTTCGTTCTGCGTGCAGATGATAGGCAGCCCGCCGGCCTGGCGGGTCTTGTGAATCAGCGAGGTCAGGTTGCGATCGTAGGCGTCCAGTTGTGCCGGTCCACCCAGACAGTCGTTCATTCCGAACATGATGAAGACCGCGTCCGGCTCGTGGGCCAGTACGTACTTGTCGAAACGATTCGCGTCGAGTACTCGGCCGGCACTGCCCATGTTGCCGGCGTGAACGATGCGGATCTGTGCCTTCGGATACGCCTTCTTCAGAGCATCGACGGTCAGCGTGATGTAGTTCTGGCGGAAGTCGGTGTGAAAGCATGGCCACGTGATGCTGTCGCCGCAGGTCGCCAGTGTGATGGCCTGACCGTTCTCCAACCGGCTCGACAGGCGGTCCAGCGTCGCCGCCTCGCCGTAGGCGACGGTCGTCAACCCCAACAGAAATCCGACGAGTCCTGCCGTCATCGCGAGAGCTCCGGTTCCACCTCTTCGGCGGCTTGCAGACCGTTCAAATGGCTGGTCGACACCCACGGCAGCCATCCCCGATGAAGCCCAAAACCCCTCCGCGGCGCGAAGCTCCAATGCTCCTGCTGCCAGCCTGCACCAGGCAGGTCGAACGTGCGGCCGGGCAGTGCCAGCATGTTCTTGGTATTGTGCAGAAGGATGCCGGCCACCTGCCGGTAGTGCGGATCGTTGGTGTAGCTGGCCAGCTTGAAGTAGTGGGCCGGGTTGTACGTCATGAAGCAGTCGACGAGCGAATGTCCCGTCGCGATGAGCTGCACGCCCACGGTCGGCACGCCGGGTTTCCAGTGAATTGCCGCGGCATCCGCATCTGGCGGCATGGGCACATTCCACAGGTAGACCCACGTCTCGGCGAAGTCGCCCGCAAGCCGCGCCCGATCGACCCAATGTCGCTCGCGTGTCGCCTCGAAGAGGCTCAGATAGGCCTCCAGCGAGAGTGTGCCTGCCTCCTTGTCGATGATGTCGGGGTTGTCGATCGTCCCGCCTACGAAAACACCCTCTGCGTGTCCGTGGGTCCAGCAGAACTCGCCCGCGCGCACGGCGGCCTGAAGGGACTTCGACTCGCCGGTGATCTGATGCAGCAGAACCAGCAGCGGTATGGCGTTATACGTCGATTGGGGCGAGGCCGAGCGGACCTTGCCGGTTCGAGGCTCCCACGACCGCGGAAACGAGCCATCCAGCCGTTGCTGTGTCAGCAGCCACTCGGCGAAATCGCGACACCATGCCAGCCATTCGGCGTGCAGCCGCCCTGCCGCCTTCTCACGCCGATAGACCGTCAGCAACCGCTTGACATCGTCCCCGAACGAGCGAAGGAAGAGCTGCTCGTTGCCGATGGCTAATGCGGGCTGGCCGGTCTTGAGGTGAAAGCCTTCACCCTCGGGCGGCGAGACCTTCAGGCGCAGGAATGAATCGATCACGGCGGAGGCACGCTGCCGCAGACGCTCGCCGCGATCCGACGGATCGCGGGCCGCCTCATACAGCATGGCCGTGGCCGCATCGAGGTTGGCCCCACAGAACCCAAGGATGGCCTTCTCGTCGACCTGGCGGGTGTCCATGGCGTTGATGAAATTCGGCAGCCCGCTCCGCCCGCTCTGCGTGACCACACGATCCGCCAGCATATCCGTGAGGCTCTTGCGAACGGAGCCGATGTCCTGCGGGGTCACCTTGGGCTGCAGGGTCTCCCAGGCCCACCGCCAACTGCTGCGATAGAACTCCGCTGGCGTGCTGTGACGATCGAATCGAAACGCAACCCGGCAGGCCTGCGTCAGCCCGTCACGCAACGGATGGTATCGCCGCCGCCATGCGTGGAGTTGCCCGCCGGGATAGGTGTCCCCCCGATACGTCACTTCGCCCTCGGTGCCCGGATACCAGTACCCGACGGACAGGCCGTCAGGGCGTTCCTGGGCGCCTATGGCCCCAAAGGTGAATCGCTCGTCGATGAGCATCTTCTCGGCCGTCACGTCCATGGCATCCGCGGATGTCGTGGCGCCCGACGGCTTCGGATTCAGAACCGCCAGCGAGCTTCCATCTTCGAACCCGGCGGCCAGAAGCGGCGCGGGCAGGCGGTCCTCGCGAATCCGCACATCGAAGGCACCCCGCCGATAGTGCGCCCGCCCCCCGATGGCAGCCTCTGTCAGATGGGCGAAGTTGCCGTAGATCATGCCCGGCGCGAACCAGCGAACCTGCGGCCAGGCCAATGGACGGTCGATCCCTACGCGAATCGCCGACAGAAAGCCCCCTGTGCCGCTGCCATGCACCGTCAGCTTCCGTGAAACGCTCAGCACGTCGCCGTCAATCGTCCAACAATCCTCGACATCGAGCGTCGCGACTGGGCTTGCCGAGATGCATGCACGGCCCAGCAGCGAATTGCCATCCTTCTTCAGCGTATCGTAGCCGGCAGCGTGTCTGCGGAGATCCTGCGAGAATTCCAGCTCCACAGGAGCAAGCTGTGTGGCAGAGGCCATCCCTGCTCCGCTGACCCGGATACCCCAGCGGCCATCCGGCGCACGAACCGCATCGACGACGGCCCCACCCCTGAGCCGGTTCGATGGTGGTGAGGGTTCCGGCTTGCGAGCCTCGACGTTCTGCCCCACAAGCGTCGCCCGACCGTAGTCGTCCATCGTGAGCCAGAAGTCCGACGTTGTGCCCGTCCACATCATGATGCTTTCACGGCCTCGACCATCGTCGTCGCAGATGCCGACTTCGATGCCGATCGTCTGCCCGGCCCTGAGTACCGGTAACTGTGGGACAGTCATCGCGATTTCCATGAGATAACCGCCCGGCAGTCGGCGGAGGGCAACCTGCCCGTTCCATTTCTCGCGGAACTCCTGTGTGTGGGGTTTCGCGACAGCGTACTTGTCCCGATGATCCAGGTATGCGCGCGGCGGATCGGAGGGCAAGAAATGCAGTTCACAACCGCGAAGTTCCTTCGGATCGCAGCGATCGAACCAGTCCTTGCGACCGTCCAGGACTTCCACGCGCCGTCCACCTCGGCCGGCGCAGTCCAGATAGATCTCAACGCAGTCGCACAGATACGAGGAGGGTTGTTCGGGCTCCAGCACGCGGTCGTCATTGACCTCGACGAGAAAACACAGCGTGTTGCCAGACCACGCCGCCCGCCATTGATAACTCAGGTCGCCGTCTCCGCTCCACTGATCCGGCGTCATGCCCTGCCCAAACCAGAGATGTTGCTTCCCTGCCACTCGCTGGGCCGCGATGCCCTGCCAGTCGTCAGGGTTTCCGTCAACGGTGATCCGTCGCTCGGGCAGGTCGAGTCTGGGTCGTCCCGGTCCGAACGCCTCGCCACCGGCAACCCTCAAGCAGGACATCAGCGTCAAGAGCAGGTAGCCGAGAGACGGAATGGAGAGACAAGCCGATTGAGACACGGGGAGCCTCCTCCAAGAGCCGGAAGCCGCCACCGGCTGATTCAGTAGGGTCAGGGTAGTGACGGCAGCGATCGGCGGCAAGCCGCGCGGGTTGGAGCTTGCGCTAGTCTGTTGCGCCTTCAGCGGCGACATAGACGATCAGATGGGCCATTGCAACGCCGGCCTTCGTGGCCCGCTCGACACGAACGACATATGCCCCGGGTGTGTGGTATCGATGGATCGTTGTGGCATATCCGTCGGGGGCATGTTGTGCGGGGTCCCGGCCGGACTGTGTCGTCACCGCAGGGCTGCCGTCGCCGAAGTCCCATCGATCGACCCCTTCGATCGCGTCGAACGCTCGCACCTTGAAGGTCACCGGATCGCCGAACTGTATGCCGAACGTCGGGTGATGAGCGATGTGAATACCGGGCACCTTTGGATCGCTGCCCACCACGCGAACCACGGTGGAGTCGTATTGGACGCGCCCCTCGCGATCGGTAACCTGAAGGACCTCGCTGTATTCGCCGGGTCGGTCGTAGCGACGCTGAGCTGTGGGCCCGTCGGCCGTCGTACCGTCGCCTAAGGTCCAGCGGTAACTGCGAATACCCGCCGCCGCCCAGGATCGCGAGCCGTCGAGTGTCGTGGACTCACCGACTTTCAGCAGATGCCGAGGCCGAGCAACGGCCAGCAGCCTGGGCCGATACTGCCGCTGATACGCCTCCCATAGAAACCCATACGAATCCTGCGTGCCCCACTTGCCGCTGGGTTGGAGCGACTTGATCTCGAAGTGCAGATGCGCCCAGCCGCCGCTGGAGCCCTCCTTGCCGACCAAGCCCAGGTATTGCCCCGCGCGAACCGTCTTACCGGGTTGAACCGCCGTGGCGATGGCGTGAAGGTGGCTGTAGCGGTAGTACCAGCCGCGAGCATCCTTGATGTAGATCACATCGTAGCGCGGTTTGACCGGCGGGTGGTCCTTGATATCGCCGTGGACGCGATCGCCGGCACACACGACGAGACCGTCGGTCGCAGACAGGATTTCCGTCAGGCCTTCGGCGCCGCCGAAGTCGATGCCGGCATGGTAGTAGATCTTCCCGCCGAGCAGGCTGACCGGCTCGTTGGAGCACCACGTGTCCGAGGCGAGCCATCGCTGGCGAATGGGATACACAAACGTCCCCGGCTGGAGCAGCGGCGACCCGACCGGCCACAACCGCAGACGGGCGTCCCTGGTCAAACCCCAGTGGTCCTCACCGCTGTTCGATCGGTATCCGCCGGTGATCGGGCAGTCGATCTGAACACCGCCCACGGTGATCGGCAGCCGGTACATCCCGCTGGTCAGCGTCACCGTGTGCCGGCCGTCGATCTCCACGGTCACGTCGGCCTGCTGGATCGCGTTCATGACCGAATCGCGCCGTTCCTTGACCTCCAGGAGTCTCACCGATATCTGAGCACCGCCATGGAGCGTCACAGTGGCGGACTCACCCAGGCTGAGGTCCACAGCCCGAAGCAGTGATTCCACCGGCCGGCTCGCGGGCGAAGACTCACCCAGTGTCAGCATCCCGAGAACGATCAGTGATGTGGTCATAGTGGCCCTTACGGTAAGGGTTCTGTTACATGTGCGTCAACGGACAAGGATTGGTAATGGGATCGTCTGCTGCCGATTTGGAAGGAAGCATTGAAGAGTCCATTCGGGGAGGCTGTTCTGGATTGCGTGGAGCACGCGTCATGACCCTTGACCGCATCACGATCGACCCCCACATCATGCAAGGGAAACCTTGCGTGCGTGGAATGCGAATCACGGTGGGATTGGTGACCAATCTCGTCGCCAACGGCATGACCCACGAGGAAATCCTGCGCAACTACCCTGATCTTCAGGAAGAGGACATCCGCCAATGCCTGCATTACGCAGCCCGCCTGGCGGAGGAGCAGGTCATGCCGTACGACGAGCCACGCCATGCGGTTTCTAACTGACATGGGAATCGGATTGGATATCGCACGATCACTTCGATCTGTGGGACATGATGTGGTTCACCTACATGAGGCAGGATTGCAGTGCCTATCTGATGATCTGATCATCTTGAAAGCCACGCAAGAGGATCGGGTCATCCCAACGCACGATCTTGATTTCAGCCGTATCCTGGCCTTAAGCGGGGAAGAGAAGCCGAGCCTCGTGACATTTCGTTTGAGCAATATGACGCCAATGCGAGTCCTGGCCGGACTTGCCGAAGTCCTGAGGACTCGCGAAGCCACTCTCAATGAACGAGCAGTCGTTGTCGTGACTGATCGCACGATCCGTTGTCGTTTGCTTACTAAGAACCCATCCCGCTCAACATGTAGTCCCATGAGGTGACGTTGGGCGGCGTCGGCATCGGTGTGAAGAACCGATCGCGATTCGGCACGGCCTCTCGCATGGCCGCGTATCTGAATCCGTATACTGCCCAGATCAGAAAGACAACGATCAGAACCTGAGCCATGGCTGCAAGCAGCCACACGCCTATCTGGCTGAGCCTGCTGCGAACCTGCAGGGTTGAACGAAGCGATACCTCCGTGGGGATCCCGCTGAGCAGGCGGATCAGCACGAGCCCAAGAAGGATCGGAAGAATGACCATCGAGGACATCTTGGTGAGGGCAAGCCCCGCAATCGACGCTGCGCCCAGCACGATGTTGACCGCCGTGATTCGGTGCAAGGTTCGCCATATCGCCCCCACGGACAACAGGAAACACATGGCAGCGGGCTGATCGGTCGTGACCAGTTGCCCGTGTGCCAACAGGGTGGGATGAAAGGCCTACAGTGTGAGCGATACGATCGCGCCGCATTCGCCAAACAGTTTGCGTGACCACAACCACACGGCGAATCCCAATGCGACGCTGAGCATCACCATCATGATTCGCGCTCGGTTCAGAACCGTCTGGGCATTGTTGCGGCACTCAAACAGGAGCTGTCGCGAAATGACCCAGGCGTCCGATGACCACCACGCAGGTTGATTCAGATCGGGGAACGCCACCTCGAAGCAGAGCAAGGGCGATGCTGCCCAAAGGTGCGTCAGAGGCGGTGCCTCTGGAATGAGTCGGTAGTCGCGGGTCTTCTAGAGCGATACACCGGACGCGAGGTGCACACCTTCGTCGAACGTCGGCGATTTGTTCCATACGCTGGAGACGGCCAGCAATGTGTGGGCCAGTAACACCCCGCCGACGATCAACCCTATGGACAGTCTTGTGCCTCGCCCAGGCTTGGCGGCAAGGTGATTCGGTGACTCCATCGGCCGACTCGCCGGCGAAGACTCACCCGGTGTCAGCACTCCAAGAACGACGAGTGATGTGGTCATAGTGACCCTTTGGAACGCCGCGAAGCGCTGAGACCATCCGACGAGGCATCCCCGGCTCACTCAGGATACAGCAGCACCTTGATTTCCTTCTTGGCCAGCACGCTCTGGAAGGCCTCTTCCCATCGGCTGATCGGAAGGCGATTCGTAATCAGCGGCCGCAGATCGACGAGATCCTGCCCCAGAAACCGCAGCGTGCGCTCCCATGTCTGCCACGTGTGGCACATCGACCCCTGAAGG
Source organism: uncultured Planctomycetales bacterium (assembly GCA_964446835.1). Lineage (GTDB taxonomy): Bacteria > Planctomycetota > Phycisphaerae > UBA1845 > JAFGLZ01 > CAYUQT01. The sequence continues at coordinate 44,617 of CAYUQT010000024.1, forward strand.
TGAACCTGTTTGATCACCACCTTGTCCAAATCGATTTCCAGGGGTTTACCGAAGATGCCCACCTGCGTGTAACGCCCCATCTTCCGGACGAGGTCGAGGCACAGGCCCGCCGAGGGTGCCGCGCCCGAGCATTCGAACACCACATCGGCCCCGTGGCCGTGCGTGAGATCCCGGACGATCGCCTTGGCATCCTGCGTCTCGACGTCCACGATGTGATCTGCGCCGAGCTGCTGAGCCACCGCCATGCGACTCGCGTCGCCCGTTGTGCCCAACAGAACGATCTTCGCCCCGCGCGTCTTGGCCAGCATCGAGCACATGATGCCGATCGGCCCCGGCCCCGAAACGACGACCAGATCGCCCGGCTCGATCAGGGTCAGCTCGATGACGGCCTGAAGGGAACAGGCAAGCGGTTCGCAGAGCGCGCCCGTCTGAAAATCGAGGTTCTCTGGCAGGTGAAAGACGATCTCCTGCCGCACGCAGCAGTACTTGGCGAAGCCCCCGTTCATGCCGCTGCCGACCGCGGATCGATCCACGCAGAAGAACGGCGCACCGACCTGACAGAACCGGCAGTTCCCGCAGAGCTTGCCCGCCGACGGGTTGACCGTTACGCGATCGCCCACCTTGAAACGCGTGACACCGGGCCCCACCTCGGCAATCGTCCCGCAGAGTTCGTGGCCGAGGATCACCGGCGGCTTGATTATGTATTCGCTCTTGTAGATGTGAATGTCGGTCCCGCAGACGCCGGCGTTCTTCACCTCGATGACGACGTGGCCGGGACCGGCCACGGGGTCGGGCACGTCGATGAATTCCACGTTTCCTGGATCGGGACGCGTTTTGACGACGGCTTTCACGATGTCGGCTCCTTTGACACTCGCCGTGGGCACCATCGGCGACGGGCTTCGGGCAGAAGCCCCTGCCGCTTTCGCGCGGCATTATAGTCTTGTCTGTGCAGGGCTCACAACGTGCCGTAGCGGCTGTCCAATTCGCGAAAACGCTCCAGCCGGACGATCTCCGAGAACTCGGCATAGTTCAGCATGCGATCGGCCAGCCCCATCGAGGTGCCATGCTGTCTCAGCTCGGCCAGCACATTGCGGATCGCGTGACACGCCGTGAACAACGTGGAGAGTGGGTACAGCGCCAGGGCAAACCCCATCCGCATGATCTCATCCGGCGTCAGCTTCGCCGTCTCGTTGCCTTCAACCACGCTCATCATGAGCGGCCCCTCGACGGCCTGCGCCACGGCACGGGCGTCGTCGATCCGCTTAATGGCATCGACAAACACCAGGTCGACGCCCGCATCGCGATAGCGCCGCGCCCGGGCGATCGCCTCGTCCAGTCCGGCGGCGGCCAGGGCGTCCGTTCGCCCGATGATCATCATGTCGTCATTGCCGCGGGCGGCCAGGGCACACTCGAGCCGGCGAACCGCCTCGTCAGCCGGCACGAGCTTCACGCCCGCCATGTGGCCGCATCGCTTGGGCAGAATCTGATCCTCCAGGTGAATCGCGGCAACGCCGGCCTGTTGATACTCCTTGACCGTACGCTCGACGTTGGCCGGACCGCCATAGCCGGTGTCGGCATCGGCGACGATGGGAATGTCGATGGCCCGGGCCATGTTCCGGGCGTGCGTCGTCATCTCGGTCTGCGTCAACAGTCCTACGTCGGGACAGCCGAGCACCGCCGCCGTAGCGCCGAAGCCGGTCATATACACTGCCGGAAACCCGGCCTGTTCGATCAGACGCGCCGTCAGGGCGTCCGGTGCCCCCGGCGCCATCACGACCTTCGCCCCGTCCAGCAGTTTGCGCAATGTGTTTCCGGAACCCATCGTGCCCTCACCTTCTTCTGGTTGTTGTGGCCTCGCCGGGCAACGCAACCCGACCCGCTTCCCCTCCGCCAAGCATAGAGTAGCCCAGATGCCCCTCGATGCAAGCCGAGGCGACGGTTGCCAGAGAATCGATCGCACGCGATGGGACACGTGTTGAGGGGAGATGCCCCCTCCGTCGTGGAGATCTGTTCCGAAAACACTGGGTGGTCATCCGCACACGATGCCGGAGAACTTCATTACTGTTTTCTTGATTTACCTGCAAGCGGTGGTACACTGATAGGCAATTCCATGGGTAGGAGGTAACAAATCCATACCACATCAGGATATTTCATCGGTTGCGTGGGAGTTATCTCTCTTAAAACAAGGGCTATTCTTTACCTAAACCCAAGATGCACCAACGGCCATCTTATCTGTCTGGGCGGCTGGCAGTAGAGGTGTCACGACTTCATTGGGTTGTCTCTCGGCGCGAGGGTCTGAGTGGAAATCGCCGAGTCGTCTGCATGTTCAAGCAGAGGGAGTTGGTCCATTGGACCCGGGCCCACAGGGCCCTAACGAAAGGAGGTTTGGAGTATGAGGTGGGCGATCTATCTGATTGTGTTGTGCCTGGCGGCAGCCCCAACATTCGCGGGAATGGAACGGTACACGTTCAACGCCACGGCGGGTTCCATGGTGTTCAACGTTCAGGGACAGGGCAGTACCTCCAGTGCAGTAGGTGGAACCTTCGCCGTAACCATCTTCGATCGCAGCGCGCACTTCGGTGCAAGTGACACCTTCATGCTTGAAGACGCCAACTTGTATAACACCGCCGTGTTGAGACTCGGTCTGGCCGGCGTTGTCACTGCCAGCATTACCCCCCACAGTGCCCGTTTTCTGGACTTCGCTCCTGTCGGCTGGGGGCATGTTACGGGGAACAATGTCGCAGCAACCGTCAACACGGACGTCTATTCCGAAGCGACCATCATGTCAACGGGTCTCTACAACTTCGCATTTGCCACCAAGGTCTGGGCGAAGACCCTTCTGCCATATCAGATGAGTTTCAGCACGTCGGTGTACCGCAGTGGCGTCATCAATGCGTCGATACTCGGCACATACGAGATCATCACCGGCATATCCGAAATCGGCTTGACGATGACCCTGGACCTGATCCTGAACGTTCAGGGCACGGCCCACGCGATCCCCGACCCGTCTCTCGGCGGTCTGACCGCCCTCGGTCTGGGTGGCGCCGGGCTCTGGCTGCGTCGGCGTCGGGGTTAGTCACTACAGCCAGGCGGGGCGCCCATGCAGGGTCCTGCGAAGTGGCGGAAGACAGAATAAGATTCGGAGCGCATAGAAACGGGGAAGGCCACCTAAGGTGACCTTCCCCGTTGTCATTCTCTGTCGCTCGGTTTAGTACCGACGACCGCCGCCACCACCGCCACCGCTCCGCGGGGCGCGAGGCTTTGCCTCGTTGACGGTCAAAGCGCGGCCCTTGTTGTCCTTGCCATTCAGTGCGTTGATGGCCGCCTGGGCTTCCTGATCGGAGCTCATCTCGACGAACCCGAATCCCTTGCTCTGGCCCGTCATCCGATCGCTGATCACCTCAGCGCTCTCAACGGTGCCGTACGGCGCCAACAACTGTCCCAAATCTGAACTGCTCACATCGTAGCCCAGATTCCCAACATACAGCTTTTTGCCCATCGCAATTCTCCTTTCGATGGCAGACGGACCCGATCTTTCTCTTTCAGGGTCTCGATTGAAAGTGACCGACGTTCCGGTCCGAAGGTAGGAGGGCGATCGAGGCAATCCAGACTTGTACAACCGTCGGGTACTGGCCTTGTTCGACGAACCAACCGAGAAGCATCATAGCGTAATACTCGCCATAGAGCAAACCCTGGCCCGAAGAATCTGTTCTTCCCGATTCGGGTCGATACATGTCCCGGCGTCATCGCTTGACCGACCCGTCGTCCCATCCGCGACAACGGGCCGTGCTTGGGACGTATCGGTTTAACGTTTCAGGAACCGGGAGCCGTCACGGGTCTTTCACCGTCGGTCTCAGCCACCCCATAGGTAACACGGTGGGCACCTGCCGGCGGTAGCGGCGATAGTCCTCGCCGAACATACGATCCAGATAGGCATCTTCTTCGCGAACAAGCCACCGCAACAGGATGTACATGACGATAGGAACGGACAGGCCGATCCACGAGTCCGCCAGGAGACCGATGGCCGGCACGAGAAACACCACCCACGACGCATACACGGGATGCCGGCAGCAGCGATAGACCCCTGTGGTGCAAAGTTTCCCCCCGTCAAAGGCCCGCATGACGGCCACCACGGCCAGGACATAGAACGGAAGACCGATGGCGATCAGGATGGCGGCCAGAATCACCAGAACCGGGTAGGGAACGAGGTCGATGCGGAACACCGTGGGCCATATCAGCCGCAGACCGGTAGTCACGATGAGCAGACAGACCGTCAGCACGGTGAATCGTGGGCCCACGCCGAATCGCGTCATCGCATCGGACATGGCACGCGTGATAGCAGAGCCCGACCATCCCCGCAAGGGCAGCAGGCTGTCGCACGGAAGGCCGGCCACCGCCATTCGGGCGACCGTCAGCGCAGCAGCCCCCCGCTGAGGGCCTCCTCCAGTTGATCGATCCGTTTCACGCCGACCAGTGCCGATGTAACCCCCGTCTGCCGGAGCGTCTGGGCGATCACATACTGCGTCATCGTCTGCCCGGCCGCGGCCGCCTGGGCCGCGATCTGTTCGAGTTGGTCGAACGTGGCATCATCGGGGGTGGGCACCCACGCCGGTTTCTCGACCATGCGAGACCCGGCCGGCGGCGCAACGCCTCGGCGATACTTGCCCGTCAGCAGCCCGCCCTGAAAGATCTGATAGGGCACAATCCCGATCTTCTCTTTGGCACATAGCGGAAAGACGTCGCGTTCGGCGTCGCGATTCAACAGGCTATAGGCCGGCTGATTGATCACCGGCCTGCGCAGCCCGTTTCGGTCGCACATATCCAGCATCTCGCGGATCCCCGCCGCGTCGTAGTTCGAGAACCCGTAGTACCTTGCCTTGCCCGCATCGATCAGCTCGTTGAACACGCCCAGCGTCTCGGCGATCGGCGTGTTCGGGTCCGGGCGGTGCAGGTAATAGATGTCTACCGTGTCGATGCCCATCCGCGAAAGGCTCTTGTCGATCTCCCGCCGAATGTGCCGGCCGCCGAGCCCCTTGTCGTCCGGACCGGGCCCCACGGGATTGCCCGCCTTGGTAGCCAGCACAACCTGGTCTCGCCTGCCCTGAAGGGCTTTGCCCAGAATCCCCTCGGCCACACCGCCGGGGTTGCCCAGCACGCGGGTGTACCCCTCGTAGATGTTGGCCGTGTCGATGAAGTTGATGCCGTGGTCGATCGCCCAGTGCGTCAACCGGATCGCCTCGGCCTCAGACACCGGCGTACCGAAGGTCATCGTACCCAAACAGATAACCGATACGTCCAGATCGGTTCCGGGAATGCGTGCCGTCTTCATGAGCCCACCTGCTCCCAAGCCTATGCCTTCAACTCTGCGATCACCGATCGAACGGCTTTCGCCATGTAGTCCAGCGCCTCCGTCGGCATGTCCGTCCACCACGGGAACGAAATCATGTTGTCGAAGAAGGCATCCGAATTCGGGCAGCGGGCCTGTCCGAACCCGAACCCCTGAAAGAGCGGTGCACGATACAACGGCCGGTACTGCACGATGCACTTGATCTGGTGGGCCTTGAACAGCCGCTCCATCAGATCATCGCGGTTAACACCCCTGACCCACGCCGACAAGAGGTGATAGACATGGGCCCTGGGCTCGCTCACCTTCTGGAACGTAAGCTCCGGACAGCAAGCAAGGGCGGCTCGCATATGGTCCGCCTGCCGGCGCCGGCCCTCGTTGATGGCATCGATCCGCTTCAGGATGACGCGGCCGACCGCGGCCTGAACCTCGCCCAGACACGCATTGATCGGCCAGACGCCCGGCAGCGCCCCGATGACGTCGCCCAGGGCGGGCACCCAATAGCGATCACGAGGCCCCTCGAACGGCCAGTTGCCCATCCACCGGAGCTTCCGAGCCAGGGCATCGTTTTCCGCCGTTCGACAGACGAGCATGCCGCCCTCGCCCAGCGTGGTCATGTTCTTCTGAGTGTGGAAGCTGAAGCAGCCGAAGTCGCCGAAGGTGCCGGCCTTCTGGCCGTGCCACTCGGCCCCCAGCGCCTGCGCCACATCCTCGACCACGAGAATGCCACGTTGACGGCATAGGTCCATGATGGGCGGCATGTCGGTACACAGGCCGTACAGGTGCGGCACCAGGACGAGCCGCGTGCGTTCGGTCAGGCACGGGCGGATCGTGTCGGCCGTAACGATCCGTGTGGCCGGATCGATGTCGGCCCACACCAGCTTCGCGCCGGTTCGCCCGAAGGGTACGGCGCTGGAAACGAAGGTGTGCCCGGGAATCACCACCTCGTCACCGGGCCCGACCTTCGAGATCAGTGCGGCCATTTCCAGGGCCATCGACGCGCTGGCCACGCCGATCGCGTGGGGGGCCCCCAGATAGGCCGCGAATTCCTTCTCGAAGGCGGCCAGTTCCTCGCCCTGGCTGTAGCTCGAATCCTCCCGCATCGCGCGAACCGCTGCCTCGATCTCCTCTGCCGAGTGTCGAGTCTGAATGGCCGGCATTTCCAGCTTCATGACATGTCCTTTCGCTTCCTCTGGAGAGCGCGCGTCGCCCTCGTATCCGAACCCCGATGGTTTCCAGACGTGCGTATGTGCTTCCCAACCTGCCGTACGCGGTGGTCTTCACTCACCGCCAAGTGCCTTCGCATCTCACGTTCGGAGACGTCCGGGTCGCGCCGGGCGATCGCGGCCACGAGTCGGGCGTGCAGCCGCAGCCGCCCCGTCACCGAAAGCGCCGGCCCGAAGGCGAGCTGAATAACCCTCGCCCGCCTGATCGCCGCCAGCAGCTCCCGGCTGCCCGCCACCTCCGCCAGTCGAAGATGAAAACGCTCCTCGGCCGCCTCCGACTCGGCCTGCTGCCGAGCCCGATCGGCCTGCCGGCCCAGCAGGGCCAGCTCTTCGAGTTGGTCGCGAGTGGCCCGCAGAGCACACAGGCGGGCCACCTGGCACTCCAGTGCCTCGCGCAGCACCGCCAGATCGCCCAGGTGTTCTTCGCCGATATCCCGAACGCGACACCCCCGCCCCGGCAGCCCCTCGACGAGCCCCTCCTGTTGAAGTCGGGCCAGGGCATCGCGGACCGGAATGATGCTCGTCCGCATGGCCGAGGCGATTCGCCGCAGCGACAGCGCCGTCCCCGGGCGATACGCCCCCGAGGTAATCTCCTGCCGAATCCGATCGGCGATGCGTTGGCTCTGTGTCTGAATCATGGCGGACAGTGTCTCCACATGTCGCATGTGTTATAACAGCTATATCTAACCACATACGCGTGGGTGTGTCAATCGCAATGAATCACCTGTTCAGACTGCGTCAGCAACGTCAGATCACCCGCCCAACCTGCGTCAGCGGCGGCAGGTCACCTGTTCAGGCCGAAGTCTTGAGACAATAGTAGCCGGAGGTTCAGCCGCCAAAGGCGGATGCACCCCCGGAAAACGCAATCGCGAAGATCTCAAGGCCGAAGGCCTTGCACCCCTCGACGTCGCACGGCCCACGCCGCGTCCGCGCACACGAGAGCCCCATTCCGGAGGCAGTGCTCCCTCGCCTCCAGACTTCGCCAATTGTGATCAGCCAACACATCCAGGTAGAATGCTGCATGAGGCGAAGCATGGCCATTCAGATGGACGTTGCCGAGGTCGCGCTGCAATTCGCTGCCCTTCTGGATCGCGTGCGCCAGGGGGAGGAGATCACCATTGCCCAGGCCGGTCAGCCCGTGGCGATGCTTATTCCGGTAACGCTCCAAGCTCGCTAACGGGCCTTTGGGATGTTCAAGGGCCAGGTGTGGATGGCTGACGATTTCAATGCCCCGCTGTCCACGGAGGACCTCCGGGAGTGATGAAGACGCCGCTATCGGAGCGTATCCTGACGACAGCCGTGATCCTACTGAGTGTTCTGCTCTCAGACCACGCCTATCCATATCCGAAGTCACACGGACCCTTCAGCGAAGGAGAAGCGCCATTTCAATTCCCTCTCCGCAGATGCGTTCTGCTGAATCAGGCCGAGGTGGACAAGACCGACGGGTGCTGTACATGGATCTTCGCCCCTCCTGTCAGCAACCCCGCAAGATACCTCCACCTCGAAATGCGGGACGAACCGTTCGGGTGCTTCGTCGCTGTCCTCGACGGAAGCCGTCGAGTTCTGATGCAGAGCCGGCAGGTGTCGGAGTTCCGCCTCGGAGTCTGCGCCTACACGGCCGACCTGAACGGCGACCGCACGGACGACTTCGTCATCTCAACATGGTCCGGTGGATGCGGATTGGGAGCATGCAACTACGATAGGGCCTTCGTGTTGTCCGAAGCACGCGGGTATAGGGTGAGTGCCATACCAAGCATGTGCCCGGGGCCGGAAGACTTCGTGATCCTCAGGCAACGCGGACAGTGTCATGTCATCAACACACATTTCGTCTATGGGGGTAATGAGAAGACGAAGGACGGAAGGCCGCACAACTTCTGGGTGTACAATCTGCTGAGAATCGAAGGCTCTCGGTTACTCTTGGCTGACAGAGACGATTCGCGTTTTCCCAAATGGGTCTGGTACACAGATAAGGACAACCACGCCGAGACAACGCAGCTTACGACTGAACAGAAACGAAGGGCGTGGTCTCCCAAGATCGAAGACCTGTTCTTGAAGCCGTCGCATACGTCCGGCGCAACACAGCCAGCAGGGAATGGTGGACGTTAGGCAAATGGAAGGTCTTTGTACGGCGGCGTCAACTGTGTGCCGCCGCTGAACAATGCGGTCTGCTCCGCCGCGAGGGCACCCATGCAACCAACAGACATCCCGACAACACGATCCACCCCCCCATTCCACTACGCGTGGATCATCCTCACCGTCGGCACGCTGGTCGTCTTTGGCTCACTGGGGCTGGCCCGGTTCGGCTACACGATGCTGCTGCCGCCGATGCAGGCGGGGCTTCACCTGGACAACACACAGGCCGGGGCGCTGGCAACGGCCAATCTGGCGGGCTATCTGATCCTGGCCGTGGTCGGCGGTGCCATGGCGTCCCGCTTCGGCCCCCGCACGGTCATCACCGTCGGGCTGACCGTCTCTGCCCTGGGCATGCTGCTTACCGGGCTGGCCGGCAGCTTCGCAGAGGCCATGGGCTGGCGGGCCCTCACCGGCATCGGCAGCGGTGCCAGCAACGTGCCGGTCATGGCTCTGCTTTCCGCATGGTTCGCCCAGCGTCGCCGGGGCCTTGCCTCCGGCATCGGCGTGACGGGCTCATCGCTGGCGCTCATCCTGCTCGGCCCGCTGGTACCTCGTCTGCTGGCCGAATACGGCCCGAATGGCTGGCGAATCTGCTGGTTCGGCTTTGCCGGCGCAACGCTGGCCCTGGCGTTTCTGGCCCTGATCGTCCTGCGGAACAGACCCGCCGATATCGGGCTGCGTCCGCTGGGGGCCACAGGTGACGAGGCGATCACCGCCCAAGCCGCCGGCGGATTGCACTGGGGCAGCGTCTATCGGTCGGGCGTCGTGTGGCACGTCGGCCTGATCTACGTCGCCTTCGGATTCTCCTACATCATCTATATGACATTCTTCACCAAATACCTCATCGCCGAAGGCCACTACACCCAGGCCGCGGCGGGCCGACTGTTCATGACCATGGGCTGGCTCAGTCTGCTGTGCGGGCTGGTGTGGGGGTGGGTCTCCGACGTCATCGGCCGTAAGGGCGCCCTCATCATCGTCTACCTCATCCATAGCGTCGCCTTCAGCCTGTTCGCGCTCTGGCCGTCGCCGGTCGGGTTCACGCTCTCGGCGATTCTGTTCGGACTGTCTGCGTGGAGCATCCCGGCCATCATGGCCGCCACGTGCGGTGACCTGCTCGGTGGCAGACTCGCGCCGGCCGGACTGGGTTTCATCACCCTGTTCTTCGGCATCGGCCAGGCGCTCGCCCCCAGTGCCGCCGGTGCGGTGGCCGACGCAGCCGGCTCGCTCGCCCCGGCCATGCTCTTGGCCGCCGGCGTCGCACTGCTCGGCGCAGTTGGGTCTCTTATGCTCCGCCATGCCGGGCTGGCCCAGGGCGGGGGCAAGGCAACATCCGCCTGAAGGCCGGGTGCGGGCAACGGCAGGTATCTCGTATTACGTGAGGACGGCGATCATGAAGCAAATGCTTCTCGGGGCGGTACTGATCTTGAGCGCCTGCCGAGGCACGCGAGCCGAGACGGCGGCACCCTCTCAGCCGCCAGGCAATCCGGGGCTTCCAACCAGCGGCCAGGCGGACATCCGGCTCGGCATCGGCGGTGTGGGCGGCGTCTATTTCCTGGCCGGACCGGGCGAACTGTGGGTAGACCTGGAAAAGCGGAACAGAAACCGGCAAGGGGGGACAGAGCTGCGTGCCATCCTGCTGGGTCCCGATCGTCGCATTCTTCAAGAAGTCATCCTGCCCGACGACGGTCGGCCCAAGGGCAGCGGCGTAGGACCGCCTCAGCGAACCCGCCTCGCCACGCGGGTCGATCGCAAAGGCGTATATGCCCTGAACATCACCGTATCCGGCGACCGATACGGCGACGACATCATCTGGGGCTTCCGCACGAACTGCCCCCGCTATCTCATCGAAACCTCGCGCGGACACCGCGACGAGCGGCGACAGGAACCCATCGTTCTGCTGAAGCCCGATCTGCCCGGCGATGTGTGCTTCGTGCCGCGCAAAAGGGCGTTCGGGCTGGAGGTCTCGGGCCTGCCGAAGGACGTCAAGACGCTGCCCGTGTTCGCCGCCGACGGGACGCTCATCGAGACATTGCAGGCCGATGCCAAGGGTCAGGCGTCGTGCAACTTCGCGGCCGGGGTCCATCGCGATGCAGTGCCCTGGCGGCTGCACCTGGACAGGCAGCAGGCCACGATTCAGATTGACGGAACCACGCGTTGGGACACCAAAGACATCCACCCGAACCTGCCGTACTGGACACCGGAGGCCGCGTCGTACTTCCCCTTCCAGACCTATCGATGGCTTCTGACGCCCTACAATCGGAACGTCTACGGACAACCCGGAAGCAGTGGAACGACCGAGTTCCGGGTCAAGAACAACTCGGATCGCCCCCAGACTGTGCGACTGGGCATCGAATTGTCCGGCGAGCCGTGGCCGGCGGAACTGAGACTGTCCGCCAACAAGGTGGTCGTGAAGCCCGGTGCCGTGGCCCGCGTCTCCATCCAATACACCCTACCGGCCGAGGGCCAGACGCGCGTCTGCCACCTGCGCGCCACACCGGCGGAATGCCCGGACTTCACCACCTATTCCACGCTGACCGTCATCGCGGGGACCTCGCCGGCCACTCGCCCCCTGAACATGCCGCTGGTCCTTAAGCCCTATCGCCATGAGAACGAGCAGTTCGGCTACGTGCCCGACTATCCCACCGAATCCGAGTTCTACTTCGACCTGAGAAACCGGCCATTCACGCAGGCGGATGAAGCCCTCCACACCTGGCGTGACGGGCAGTGGACCGCTTCGAGCCTGGGGACGGCCACCCAACCGGCACCCCGCAGCTCGCGACGACCGGCCGCACGCACCCATTCGGCCGGCAGCAAAATCGCCTTCGACCGCGACAACGATCTGTACATACCGGCCGCGGTGGAAGCCCACTCCGCACTCCTGCACTCGAATGATGGGGGACGCACGTTCACCACCTTCGATCTGGGCAAGGGCGGCGCGTTGGATATCGAACAGTTCTCCGGCCACAACGTTCCCGACGGGCCGCCACCCGTCCTGCGCTCGATTCGAACCGCCTCCGACCCGAAGCGGATCTGGCGGAGGATCTGCGACCTGGAGCTGCTCCTGCCCACGAAGGTCGACGGACGCCTGGCGGTCGGAGACCCCATTCTCATTTCTAGACAGAGCCTCGGCGTCGGCTCGCATTCGGGGCATCCGTCAGCCGTGGTATCGCGCGGCTCGAAGGTCCACGTCGTGTGGGCCGAGGCGACCGATCCGGACATCAGCGTTCCCGGCGTGCCCACCTATGTGGCGAGCTACGATCGCCAGACGAACACACTCGGAAAGCCCGTGCTCGTGGGCTACGGAGCCCCGCCCAACGACGTTCACAACCGCCCCTGCATCACGATGGACAGCCAGGGATACCTTCACGTCCTGACCGGAACGCACGGCCGTCCGTTCTACTATGCCCGGTCGCTGAAACCGAACGACGCCCACTCGGGCTGGACCCAGGCCGAACCCGTCGGCGATGGGCTGCGGCAGACCTATATCGGCATGGTGTGCGGTCCCGACGACACCCTGCACCTGGTCTTCCGGCTGTGGCGGTCGGACCCCGCGTACTTCTCCGGCGGCTCGTACGGCGCCACGCTCGCCTACCAGCGGAAGAAGCCGGGCCAGCCGTGGGAGTCTCCGCGCATTCTCATTGTGTCGGCCTTCTCCGAGTACAGCGTCTACTACCACCGCCTCACGGTCGACCGCAGCGGGCGGCTCTTCCTGTCATATGATTACTGGTCTACCTATTGGTTCTATCGAACCGATCACATGGGAGATCGCCGGGCCGTGATGATGTCAGCGGACGGCGGGCAGGGCTGGAAGCTCGTTCAGACACAGGACCTGCTTCAGGGGGCCTTCATGACGCCGTAGTCGTTGGGCCGCCGTGCGGCACTGGAGCATCTCACGTTTGCGTATAGCCGCTCCAGGAATGGGAGGGCGAGCGTACTCGCGAGCCGTTTCGCGGAAGGAGGCCCCATCCCTGATTCTCGGCTCGCGAGTACGCTCGCCCTCCCAAAGCAGAGTGGTGCGTCACGACGCACCCCACGTGGCTCGCGGGTACGCTCTCGCTGGGCAGCCCATGGTTGTCGGGCTTCAGTCTGGGATGCGTGTGGCCGGGTACCCGCGGCTATACCTGTGCCGCGGGCGACCGGATTTGGGCGAGGATGTCTACGCCCACGCGGGCGCTCCAAGCGCCGATCAGGCGTTCGAAGATCGGGCCGGGTTTTCCGGTTCCGATGGGCTGCTGATTGATCCGGGTGGCCGGTGCCATGCAATATGGCGTGGTGGTCAGGAACACCTCGTCAGCATTCACCACGTCATAGAGCTGAACGTCCCGTTCCACAAACGGGATGCGAAGCTGCTGGCAGAGTTCGGCCAGCGTCGTGAGGCTTATGCCCCAGAGGATGTGGCGCCGGCTGGGAGTGATCACCTGGCCCTCGCGAACGATCACGACATTTGACCCACTGGTCTCGGTGACGTTGCCATCGAGGTCAAGCAACAAGGTTACTGCCTTGGGATCGACCAGATGGGTCTGCTGGTCGGCCAGCCACCAATGCATCCTACTGCGGCACTTTATCTTAGGATCGACGCACTGGGGCGGCACGTGACGGATCGACGGGGTGACGAGATGGACCCCCTCGTCGAAGAAAGGCTGCCACAGTTGGAAGGGCAGCGGAAAGGAGTGGATGCAGTACGTGGGTGCCATTTCACCGGCCATTCCCGCCGAGCCGGCGTAGACCGGAAACTCGCCCGGAGAGATGAAGTGAACGATGCCCAGTTCCTGCTCGGGTCGAATGAGGCTCGCGTTGTGGCGAACCAGTTCCCGCGTCACTTCGGCGGTCTGCTCTGCGGTGATCCGCGGTTGAATACTCGTGTAACGGCACGAACGGTAGAAGCGAGCCACGTGGTCTTCGAGACGGAAGGGTTCATGCCGGAAGGTTCGGGTCATGTCCGTGACCGTGGCACCCAGGATGACCGAGGCGTCGTAGATCTTGACGTGCGCTTCAGGCGCGGGGATCAGCTTGCCACCCAGATAGACGACCGGTTGGGACTTGGACATTTCGATTTCACTCCTTCTTGCCGGCTCCCGTGGCGATTCAGGATGTTCAGACACGGTACCGGTGAGCGTCCGAACTCCTCTATCGATCGGTTGCCGCCGACGGACGGTTATGGTGTTCGATCCGTCGCGATTTGGCCAGAATATCGCGAACGAGCGACTTGCCCGCGGGCCCAAGCCGCTGGACGCCTAAATACTGCTTCAGGAACCGGATGCGATCGGTCAGGGGCAGGCAGTTCCGGGGCGTCGAGTAGTGGAGGGCGGCCAGGTCCTTCACCTGCCATCGGTGGCGGCGCCAGTGAGGGCGAAACACCCGTTGAAGGTCGATCAATCGAAGAACGACCCGCCCGTCATGATTGGTCGAGATGAAGATGTGCGAGAGGTAGAGGTCGCGGTGGAACAGGCCGGCTGCGTGGAGGGTCCGAACGAGGAGTGCGGCCTGCTCGATCAGTGAGCGGCGGGCCCGCGCATCGACCGTTCTGCCTTGTCCCCAATGTTCGGGGATCCACTGCTCCAGGGAGACGCCCGGGATTCCCTGCGTGGCGATGAAACTCTGCCTTTCGACGAAGCCCCGCATCTTCTCGCCGAAGGCCACGGGGGTCAGGGTCGGGATTCCTGCGCCGGCGACGCGGCGGATGTTCCGCCATTCCCACCAGGCGGTGCTGTGGAGGGCATGTCCTCCCAGAAGGCGTCGGAGCTGGTCTCTCAACGGTGGGGAGTCGTATCGCTTCAGGTAGATCGCCTCTTGCCGACCCCCGAAGTGGTTCAGATCTGCCCGCCAGCGTTGCCTCCAGGTACCGATGCTCGCCTTGTCGAGTCGTTGGCCCCGATCGTAGCGGAAGACGGATCCGAACCCGACCATGCCGTTTTCCATCAGCAGGGGGATGAACGGTTCGTTGACCAGGACGCGTCCGGACCGCACAAACCGATGCTGCCGGGGGGGCAGGGCATCGTCGGGCCAGGGCAGACGCGGACCGCCGCCGGACAGGCGTTTGCGAAGAACCTCTCCCGCCCAGGCGAACTCCGTCTGGACGCGCCGTCGGAGGTCGTACCACCGACCCGATCCGCCCACATAGCCGATGGCGAATCGCAACAGGTCTGTCGTTCGAAGCGGCGTGGTTCGCAGCGACCGAAGCAGCGCCCGAAGGTCCCGCTGTCGATTGCGGGGGGTTGCACCTTCCGAGAGCCGTTCCACATCGATCAGGTGGAAGGTCCATGCGTGCGATGCTGTCGAGCCGGACCTGCCGGGGTAGATGTGTTTGCCGACCATATCGGGCCAGTTCAACCTTGCTTCGTGGATGCGGGCTACGAACCCCCCCAGGTCCCGGGCGAGCCGATTTCGCCAGAGCGTCGTCCGGGCGTCGGCCTGGGGCGTGCCCAGGCGGCGCAGGACTTCGTCGAGGCTCTCGGGGGCCGGTACTGCTCGAACGAGGATGAACGCCTGCCGGGGAATTCCGGCCAGGGAGCGTTGTCCCCAGGCCAGGGCCTCCATCACGGGGATGCCCGCCTCGCGGCAGCGATCGATCGCCCGCCACTCGCGGAGGGGCTGGGAGCGAGGCAGTTGTCCCCGCAACAGGTCTTCCATGGCGTGCTTGAGCGGCACACGAAAGACCCGCTTGAGGAAGAGCCTCTGGGCCGTGGGGCCTTCACCCTCGACGATCTGGACGGTATTTCGGGTGGCGTGGCGGCTGAAGGTCATGCCCGAACTGTGTTTCATGACGGCGTCAAAGTCGGCAAGACCGATCCGATGCAGCAGTTCACGGGCAGACGGTTCGATGTACAGTTGTTCCTTCATGACGGCCGTGGGTCCCCGTCTTGCCCCGCCCTGTCGAGGCGGTCCAGGTTTCGCAGGTGCGTGTTGAACATTTCATTGTAGCGAAGGCGGAGCAGTTCGTGCTTTCGGAATGCGTCGGAGCGTTCCGCCACGCGGTGCATCCAGTCCCGGTCCTGGGGGCCCAGACGGTCTCGCGCGAAGTACGCCTTGACGAACCGGGCCATATCCGTTCGAGAGCAGAATTGGGGGGCGATGGCCATGAGACCCGCCAGTTCGTCGACGATCAGAGTTTGCCGGCGTCCCTTGCGGTAGACCCGCCGTCCCAGGCCGGCATCGATGAAGTAGAACTCGCAACTGGCCTCACCCAGGAGGCGGACCATGATATTCCGTGCGAAGAGGTCGCCGTGAATGAAGCCCTGTTCGTGCATGTGGCGAATCTGCAGTGCCAGTGTGGCGAGCACTTCGCGCCGGCGCCGAAACGCCGACGGCGTATGATTCACCCCCGATATCTGCTGGGCATAGGTTGCCAGGGAGACGGCTCCGGGGACCGCTTCGGTGATGAGAAAGGAACTGGTGAGAAAATGAAAATGCCGCCGCTCGCCGTAGGCGATCGGGCGGACCGTCTGGATGCCGAGCCCCCGCATGGCCATCAGGGCGCGGTATTCGGCCCGGACCCGGCTGGCACCAAAGAACGTTCCGCGAAACATCGCCTTGAAGCGGTTTTTCCATCGCGGATGATGGTAGCGTTTGATGAAGATGCTCGATCCGTTCTTGAGAAGAACCTGAATGGTATCGGTGGTCCGGCTCCAGGCGGACAGCCGATCGCCGACGCAGTCCAGCACGGCTCCCACCGTGTGCAGGCCCGCCTGGGCCAAGGCATCGGCATAGGGCGGATCGATGTGGATGGTATCTCGATACCCGATGGGCACCGCTCAGGCCCCCCTCGATTGAATCCGCTGCCGGAGCGCCGAACTGGAGTGGTTCTTGGGGTCACCCACCACCGCAAATCGAATGCCCAGGCGCCTCAGTGTGGGCGTCTCGGGCAGGTTTTCGGGGGTCCAGTCCGTACCCTTGGCGTGAACGTGTGGACGTAGCTGTTCGAGGAGCCGGTCGACGGTATCGGCATCGAAGGACGTCACGTAGTCGACGCACCGCAGCGAGCCGACGACCTCCATACGCTCGACGAGTGGCACGAGAGGACGACCTTCGCCCTTGGTGCGGCGGATCGACGCGTCGCCATTCAGTGCCACGACGAGTACATCGCCCTCCTCTGAGGCCGCATTGAGATAGCGGATGTGTCCTACGTGAAGAAGGTCGAAGGCTCCGTTGGTCAGCACAACCTTCTTGCCGGCCGTCCGCTCAGCCTCTATCAACTTCGCCAGGTGTTCATGATCATTCGTAATGATCGCCGACTTCAACTTCATGATCACTCCGTCTATCGAGCCTCTGGAACGCCCACCGGCCGGTCCACAGGATCGGTCGGGCCGGTTTGTCACCTCGCCGTTCGAACCCACAGGAATGAGGTGCCGGGACACCTGCTCACGCACGACTCACTGAGGCGTGAATGAGGCTCTCAGTCGCCATCGTTCACCGCGAAGATTACCTCGCGCAGTTCGTCCGGGCTGGTCGATGCGGCGCCTTCCTTCATCACGACCACACTGGCCGCACAGTTGGCCAGCTTCGCCGCATCGGACATGGGGGCCCCCGCCGCCAGCGCCGCCGTGAAGATGGCCGCCACCGTATCGCCCGCCCCGGTCAGGTCGACAATCTGATCGGTTCCCACGGCAGGGATGTGCTCGGGCGACCGGCCCTGTTCGTGCAGCAGCATGCCCTGGTTACCGAGTGTGACCAGCACGGCTCGGACGCCGAGTCGTTCGGCCAGGATTCGGGCGGCGCGCGTCATCGGCTCGATCCCTCCCTGACCGATCGACGTTGCCTGCATTGCCTCTTCCTCATTGGGCTTGATGACAGTCATGCCCGAGAAGCCCAGCGTATCGAAGCGGCTGTCGGCCAGAACGGGCTTTCGGGCTGCGACCTCCCGCAGGGCATCTTTGAGTCGTTCGTCGAAGGTGTGGTAGCCGTAGTCGCTGATCACCCAGGCGTCGACCTTCGCGTCGATGGCACGAAGCCGTTCGAGCAGGGCGTCTCGCAGAGGCGGTTCGGGAGGAATCGTCGGCTCGCGATCGAGGCGGACCAACTGTTGTCGTATGGTGTGCCGCGCGCCGGCGAGGAGTCGTGTCTTGCTCGTTGTCGGGCGGTTGGGGCAGAAGACCAGTCCGTCGGTGTGGACTCCCATGGCCTGGAGGGTTTCGGCCAGTCCCTGGCCGGCGGCGTCCTGACCGACCAGTCCCACGACCTGAACACCGGCCCGCACCGCCGCGGCGTTGACCGCCACGTTCGCCCCGCAACCGGGCACCAGCCGTTCATTCTCAAAGCGGACCACGGGGACGGGGGCCTCGCGGCTGATCCGTTCGGTCAGGCCGTAGATATAGATGTCCGCCACGAGGTCGCCGATAACGCCCACCCGCGCGCCGGTGAGCCGATCGACCCATGCGCCCAGTCCAGAGGAAGCGGCGTTCATTTCGCCACGGGCTCCCCGGCACCCACGCGGTTCCGAAGCAGGTCCGCGCAGGCACTGTAAACGTCTTCGATTCCGACTCGCGTCATGCAGCGATGATCGGTGGCACAGCGGCGCTTCATGCAAGGCCCGCAATCCACCGTCACCGACATTTTTCGCTCCTGGGGATAGTTGGTCTCGGTCCATGTCGGTTCGGTCGGACCGAAGACCGTGACCACCGGCGTGCCGAAGGCTACGGCAAAGTGCCTCGGCCCGGTGTCGTTGGTCAACAACAGGTCGGCTCGCCGGACCAGGGCTTTGAGTGGTCCCAGCGGCATGATCGGCTCTTCAATGAAGACGGCCGGTCGCTTCGTTTCGTGACGAATGGCCGCGAGGATCTCCTCTTCTTTCGGTCCGCAGGGCACGACGACCTGGGCACCGAACTCGTCGACGAGCCGGTCGGCCACGGCGGCAAATCGCTCGGGTGGCCAGCATTTGGCCGATCCGAACGCCGCTCCGGAGACGATCACCACGACGGGGCGGTCCGTCCGAAGCTTGTATCGGGCATAGAGACCATCGATCGCCTTTTCTTCGGAGGCGATGGTATACAGCTTGATCGTTTCGTTGATGGGTCTGCAACCGAGATAGTCGGCCACCGCCCCGTAGTATCGCACCATGCTAATGGGGACAAACTTGCCTTTGACGCGATGTGCCACGAGCCGGTCGGTCAGCAGCAATCCGCGTCCGTCGCGATCGTAACCGATGCGTCGCTTGGCTCCGATGAGGGTCGACAGCATGGCCGCTCGGAAGGAATTGCTCATCAGGACGGCCCAGTCGAACTTACGGCTTCGCAGGTCGGCGACCAGCCCCAGGAAGCTCCGATGGCGGTCGCGGCGGTTCTTGCCCCCCGGCCAGAGGGCCACATCGTTCATCCAATCGCCCCCGGCCACGAGGTCTTTGACGTAGGGTTTCATCAGCAGCGTGATGTGGGCTTCGGGGTATCCGTTGCGCAGGGCCTGCAGGGCCGGCGTGGCCAGCACCACGTCGCCCACCCAATTCGGCATGACCACCAGGATCGACTGAGGTCTGCCCGTGGGATGCTCTCGGTCGTTGTTCATAAGAGTGGCATTTTACGATTGACCGGCGGATCAGACAAGCCGGAGCTCCCGGCGGCGACGGCGGTCGCGTGGCAGCAACCCCAAAAGGCGTCGGAACCGAACGATGGAAAAAGGGTAAAGGCATGCGGATATGGGGAATCTGATCGCCAACCCCTTGACACTGTACAAATGTACAGTATAATAGTGTAGGGCAGGTGTTGGGCACTGAAATCTCCGAGTCACGAGGTTGTTATGGCGATGGAACTTACCGAGCGACAGCGCCAGGTTCTGGAATTTATCCTGGATAAGCAGCGTCGGGAGGGGTCGATTCCGACGGTGCGCGAGATTGCGGCATACCTGGGTTTTTCGTCGCCCAACGCGGCCGCTCAGCACCTGAAACTCATCGAGAAGAAGGGATATATCCGTCTGCTGAAGGGGCGTGCACGAGGCATTATCGTCCCGATCGCCGATTCGGGAGGCGATCGGCGTGAGGCACGGGTACCGCTGGTGGGATCGGTGGCGGCAGGGCGTCCGATTCTGGCGGTGGAGAACGTCGAGGGGTATATCACGCTGGATCGCGAACTTTTTGCCGGTCAGGAGGTGTTCACGCTTCGGGTCCGCGGCGACAGCATGGTGGGCATCGGCATTCACAACGGCGACATTGCGGTGATCCGGCGTCAACCTACGGCCGAGGCCGGTCAGATTGTTGTGGTGATGATTGACGGCGAGGCGACTCTCAAGCGATTTCTCCGAGACGGGGAAGACATCGTTCTGCACGCTGAGAATCCGGCTTACGCGGATATCGTCGTGGCACCGAACGAGGCGAAGGTGGAGATTGTCGGCAAGGTCATCGGCATTATGAGAACCCTGTAACCTCGACGCGCGACGCTCTCCTGAGTTCATGAGGGTCAGGAAACGAAGTTCATGGGTCAGAAGGCAGAGATCCTGATTGGGACGTCCGGCTACTCGTATAAGGAGTGGGTCGGTCCGGTTTATCCTGCCGGGACGCCCCAGGGGCAGTATCTGCGGTGTTATGTCGAGCGGTTTGCGGTGGTGGAGCTGAACTTTTCGTTCTATCGTCAGCCCGAACCGGCGATGCTCGAACGGATGCTCCAGACTTCGGGGGGGCGGTTGGGCTTCACCGTCAAAGCCTTTCGGGAGCTGACCCACGACATTCACCCGGCGGAGTTCAAGGGGGTGGCCGACCAGTTTCGCAGAGGCATTCGTCCGTTAGAGGAGGCCGGCCGGCTGGATGCGGTGCTTCTCCAGTTTCCTTACTCGTTCCACTATACGCGGGAAAACCGGGAGTATCTGGCCGGTCTGACGGGCCACATGGGCGGGCTTCCGCTGGCGGTGGAATTTCGGAACGCCGAGTGGTTCAGCGAGCGGGTGTTCCAGGGGATGCGAAAGGCCGGTCTGTCGCTGGTGTGTGTGGACGAGCCTCAACTGCCGCGGTTGCCGCCGCCGGTTCAGGAGGTTACGGCGCCGCTGGGTTACATTCGCTTTCACGGCCGTAACGCGACGAACTGGTGGAAGGGGGAGGATCAGTCGCGCTACGACTATCTCTATAACGACGACGAATTGCGCGAGTGGCTGCCGCGGATTGCTGCGATGGCCGAGCACGTCTCGAAACTCCTGGTGTTTTTCAACAACCACTGGCGAGGCCAGGCGGCGATGAACGCCCAGCGGTTGATGGAACTGGTCGCCCAGACCACGTAGGGGGGAACAGCGATCGTTCTGTGTTGTCCATGCCGATTGTGCATTTGAACATCATTGGCTTCTATACGGCCGTTGCCCAGGCGATTCGGCCTCGGCTGAAGGGGGCGCCCCTGGCCGTCGTCGCCCCCGGGCGGGCTCAGCGGATTCTGCTGGACGTGTCTCGGCAAGCGATGGTGGTCGGTGTGGAGCGGGGGATGGTGCTGGAGACCGCCCGGCGGCTCTGTCCGGATCTGGTCATGCTGGATCCCACACCCGACCTGTACGACCGGGCAATGACCGCCCTGCTGGACGAGGCGTGGCGGTTTTCGCCGCAGGTGGAGCCTTCGGGACCTGGGCACGTTTTCATCGATCTGGCGGGCACGGAACGGTTATGGGGTCCGTCGCTCGACGCGGCCGAATCGCTCCGGCGAGCGGTCATCGACAAGTACCGCCTCAACCCGACGCTGGGGGTGGCTCAAAACAAGCTGGTCAGCAAGGTGGCCACTCGCGTCGTCCGTCCCGAAGGGCTTTGCGAAGTTCTGGCCGGCAGCGAGAGGGAGTTTCTTTCGCCGCTGCCGATCGGGCACCTGCCGGGCGTAGACGAGCCGATTCTTCGGGAGCTGCTGGAGCTGAACCTCCAGATTGTGGCCGACATTCACTCGCTGGGCATTGCGGCGCTGACGACGGCGTTCGGGTCGGCGGGCAACAGGCTGTTCAAGATATCGCAGGGTGAAGACGACTCGCCGGTCCGACTGAAAGACCGGCCGGCGCCCAGCGTTCTGGAGGAGTTTGTCTTTCCCGGCCAGACCAACGACCAGGATGTTTTCCGGGCGGCGTTGTGGCGGGTCTGTTCGCGATCGGCGTGTCGGTTGCGAAAGATGGGGCAGGGCAGCCGGCGGATCGTGTTGAACCTGAGTTATGCCGACGGGCAGCGGGTGCGGCGCACGAGGGGGCTTTCGGAGCCGACCCTCAGCGAGTTCGACCTGTTCGCCGCCGCCGAAGACCTTCTGATCGCCGGTTACGAACGACGTGTCCGACTCCGGTCGCTGTCGGTTCGCCTGGAAGAGCTGGGGTGTCCGTCCGGGCAGCTTTACCTTTTCGACATGAACGGGCCACGGCGGAAACTGCTCGACGCGATCGACAGCATCCGCGAGCGATTCGGCGAAGACGCGATCGATCTGGCGGCCTTTGGGGGAACGGAGAATCGCTCTGGACTCACGGGCGGGCCCTCTGCTTCTGCCTGTCGAACGGCACCGATGGAGCCCGAGGTTCGACCATGATCAAGGCACTGCTCGACGCCAAGAGCTACTTCTCGCTGATGTGGGGGGTTCGATCACCGGCCGATGTGGTGTGCAAGGTTGCGGAGCTGGGCTACGACGCCGTCGCACTGACCGATCGGGACGGGCTGTACGGTCTGCCCGAGTTTCTTGGCGCGGCCAGACGGCAGGGCATCCGCCCAATAGTCGCGGCGGAGGTGACCGATCCGGCCACATCGCAGAGTGTCCTGCTGTATCCCCAAAACACCGAGGGCTACGCCAATCTCTGCCGGATCCTGACGGAACGCTACAAGGGGCCGCAATATCAACGCGTTTCGTGCGCCCCTTCAGGGCAGACATGCGGGCAGGGCGTCGGCGAAACGAGGCCGGTCGAGTTCAATCTGGCGCGAACGCTGGGCGAACACGGCAGCGGGCTGGCGATGGTGACCGACCGGCCGGAGCTTCTCCGGCGGCTGTCGGGGCATCCTTCGATCTTTTTTCGCATGGGGCATAGTCTGCGGCGTCCACCGGCGGAGGTACGGCACTTGCCCGCGGTTATCGCACCGCCGGCACTCTTTTTCGACCGTGACGACGGCGAACTCCACCGCCTTCTGAGGGCCATCGATCTGAAGGAGCGGCTCAGCTCGATTCCTTCCTGTCAGCTTGCCGATGCCGATTCGGTGTTCCTGTCGTGGGATCGGATCGTGGCGAGGTTTTCGGCGATGCCGGAGGCGATCGAGGGGACACAACATTTTATTGATACCCTGCGATTCGACGCCGATTTCAGCGAGACACTGTTCCCCGAATTTCCTTGCCCGCCGGACATGTCGGTGATCGATCTGCTGCGGTGCAAGGTGTATGAGGGGGCGAGACGGCGCTACGCATCCGATGGCTCTCTTTCGCCCCCCGTCGTGGAGCGGATCGAGCGCGAACTGGACCAGATCGAAATCAAGGGGTTTGCTCCTTACTTTCTCGTGGTCGATGAGATTGTCCGGCGATCGCCGCGGACGTGCGGTCGCGGATCGGCAGCGGCCAGCATCGTGTCGTATTGCCTGGGCATCACCAACGTCGATCCAATTCAACACAACCTAATGTTCGAGCGATTTCTCAATCCCGGGCGGACCGACCCGCCCGACATCGACGTGGACTTTGCATGGGACGAGCGCGACGAGGTTCTCGATTGGGTGTTGAACCGATACGGGCTCGACCACGCCGCGATGGTGGCCAATCACATTCGCTTTCGCCCCCGGATGGCGCTGCGGGAAACGGCACGCGTTTTCGGATTGCCGGAGCGGCAGATCGGCGAGGTGACGCTCCGCCTCCCATGGTTCTGGCAGACCGACGACCTCGACGATCTGGACGCGATCGTACGGACCGCACCACGGCTGGCGGGAGTCGCACTGGATCCGCCGTGGCCCGACATCCTCCGCATGGCCGGCCGGCTGATCGGCATACCACGGGGATTGAGCGTCCACTGCGGCGGTGTGGTGCTCACCCCCGGACCGATCTGGCAGCGTGTACCGATTCGGCCGGCGCATAAAGGTGTGAACATCGTCCACTGGGACAAGGACGGGGTCGAGGAACTGGGTTTGGTCAAGATCGACCTGCTGGGCAATCGTTCTCTGGCCGTCATCCGCGATGCAATCGCCAACATCCGGGGTCAGGGGATGGCGTTCGACGAAACGCGGTGGGCCCCCATTGACGATCCAGCAACGCAGCAGTTGCTCGCCGGCGGGCGAACGATGGGCGTGTTCTACGTCGAGAGCCCCTCGATGCGCCAGCTTCAGATCAAGACCGGCCGGGGCGATTTCGACCATCTGGTGATCAACACCTCGATCATTCGTCCGGCCGCCAATGCCTATACGCAGGAATATGTGCGACGGGTCCATGGGGCGCCCTACGCGCCGATCCATCCCCTCTTGAAAGACCTGCTCTGCGAGACCTACGGCATCATGGTTTACCAGGAAGACGTCTCTCGCGTGGCGATGGCTTTGGCGGGCTTTTCGTGCGAACAGGCCGACCGCCTCCGCAAGATCATGTCGAAGAAAGACAAGCATCTCGAGCTGGCCCACTTTTACAGGCAGTTCGTCGAGGGGGCGCGCCAGAAAGGTATCGACGACGCAGTGATCGAAGAGGTCTGGCGGATGATTTTGGCGTTCAGCGGCTATTCGTTCTGCAAGCCGCACTCGGCCAGTTACACGATGGTCTCGTATGAATCGGCGTATCTCAAGGCGCACTTTCCAGCGGAGTTTCTGGCGGCGGTGATGGCCAACCACGGGGGCTATTACCGCACTCAGGCCTATGTGAGCGAGGCCCGGCGATGGGGTGTTGAAGTCCTGCCCCCCGATGTGAATCTGAGCGAGCCGAAGTTTCGAGCCCACGACCATCGGATCGTCACAGGCCTGGAAGAGATCAAGGGGCTGAGCGAAGCCGCTCGGCAGCAGATCGTTGAAGAGCGGCGCGCCCGCGGTCCGTTTTCCGGGTTGGAAGACTTTCTGGCCCGCACCGATATCGACGCTGCCGATGTCCGTCGTTTGATCCTGATCGGGGCATTCGATCGTATCGAATCGGTAAAGAATCGCCCCTCGATGTTGTGGCATCTGAAGGTGGCCGCTCGACGACCCGTTGTTTTTGTCGGCGGGGCGGTGGGGCGGGACGGTTCCTATGCCGAGAGGCCGCGGTCCAAGAGAGGAGGAACGACGCGATCGCTCGGCGTCTCGCTTCTCGATGTGTCGTGTTTACATGCCGGTGAGGCATCGGGGCATCCGTCGGAACCTGATGCTCCCTCTCTGCGCGACTATGCCGTCGAGCGAAAGCACGCCCTGGAATTCGACCTGTTGGGGTTCTTTTGTGGGGTACACCCGCTGGATGTCTTTGCGCCGGCGTTGCCGCGTGTCCCCTCGGCGATCCCGTGGGTCAAGGCGTGTCGTCTGCAGGCATACGCCGGCAGGCACGTCCGCATTCTGAGCTGGCCGGTCTCATCCAAGACCATCTCCACCGCCGGTGGGCAGGACATGGAATTCGTTTCGTTCGAAGACCAGACGGACCTTTATGAGGCCGTGCTGTTTCCCCGCGAATACCGCCGATACACCCGTCTGCTGGTCTGCGATGCCCCTCTGATCGTCACGGGGCGCGTGGATTGCGACTTCGGGGCCATCTCGGTGGTGGTGGAACACATCACGGCGGTATGACTGAATGAGCCCGACATCCCCAAAGGCGAGAAGGACTGCCCCATGTCGGTCGGATTATCACCCTGACACCCAAGCGAGTCGCATATCAGCGGCCGTTAACGCGACCTCGCGCACCGACGGTCAGGAAGTCGCCGGCAAACTGCATCAGCGCGTTGACCAGTTCCTGAGTTCGTTTCATAAGCTCGGGATCCGATTGGCGGGGGTGAGGGGGAATCTCGGTATAGTTTTCCCGGACAAATCGCGACCCCGTCGGCGAATGGAGCGAGGCTCGCAACGGTTCGGGAATGTCGATCTTCTGCCATCTATTGACGGGTTCAAAGCGGGCATTCGGTTCGTCGTACTCGATCGTCTCGATCAGGATCCGATCGCGATAGACCTTCAGGAATTTGAAGCCGTGACGAGGGTTTACTCCGAGGCTCGGACATAGCAGGTAGCGGACCGGGCCGCGGCCGAACTCGACGTCCAGGTGCAGGTGCCCGCACAATGCGCCGATCACATTGGGGTTGGATTCCAGCAGGGCCCGTGTCTTCGCGGCATCGAGAAACGAAGGCGGCAGGATCATCTCGTGCATGAAGAAGAGCGTCGGACGGTTGTGGTTTCGCTGCAGATCCCGGCGCATCCAGTCCAGCGTAGACTCCTCGAAGACTGCCCGCCCTTCGACGCCGAAGGTGCAGCGGTCCAGCGAGGTGAACAGGAAGTGCATGCCGCCATAGTCGAAGCTGAACTGGAATGAACCGAAGACCTTCTCAAAGGCCTCGGGCCAGTCGTCGCCGGGAATCACAACGGCAGGCGTCTTGAGATGATTCTTGAGAAACTGCTTCAGGAAGAGTTGCCGCCGGACGTCGGCGGGCGCCGAGGCATTCTGATCCGACGGGCCGACCCACCCATTGTCATCGCCCGTGAAGGCTACGAAGGCGGCCTTGAGCTGCGTGTCGATGTATTGGAAGGCAAGGCGGGTTCTCTCCAGCCGCCTCGGATCGAGGTGCAGATCGGACATCCAGGCAAAGGCGAAGAGGGGCGGCTCGGCGATCTTGGCCCACTCGGGCTTCTCCGCCTGAGGTCGAAGCTCAAAGGCTCCCAGAGACTGATATATCGTTTCGGGAACGGACGGTGCGGCCGCCGATACCGCGGCCATACCACCTGTGACGACCAGCCACGACAGGCTACAGAGCACCCTCTGACGCATAGACACCCTCACCAAGAACCGGTTCGGCCATGGCACAAGCTGACGCCGACAATTGGGAATTTCGAATCCAGACCCTGTCACGCCAGGTGCTTCATTCAGGTTGCATCCGGTCCTTCCAAGAGGTATAAGCGCTACGATACCCCGGTGTCCAGGCGCGGCGGTGGAGCATGGGCGATTACTTCAGGGATATTGGGCGAACGATCGGCTCGATTCTGCTCGGATTGGGCGTCACGCTGCGGTATTGTTTCGCCAAGACCATCACCGTTCAGTATCCCGACGTGGCGCCCACCACCACACCCTCGTGGCGTGGGATCCACCGGATCGAGATCGAACGGTGCATCGCCTGCGAGGCCTGTGTGAAGGTCTGCCCCGTCGAATGCATCGCGATCGAGAAGTCCAAACCCCGACGGCTCGACAAGGCCAGCGGGACGGTGGTGGGAGGGGCCCTCAGCCGGTACGACATCGACTATGGGAAGTGTTTGTTCTGCGGACTGTGCACCGAGGTGTGTCCCACCACATGCATTCATATGGGCGACAACCACGATCTGTCGTGCTACGCGAGAGAGGATTGTGTCGGTGATTTTGTCGCGCTGGCCCGGGAAGGCCGTCAGACGCCGCAACCGCTGTGGATGTCACGCCCCAACGCCCCCTCGTGGGTGATCGAGCGTAAACGGCAGTGGGACGAGCGGGCGCGACCCCATCAGGCGGCGATGCTGAAGACGCTGGAGGAGACGACACCTCCGGCCGCCAAGAAGACGTGAGAGGGGCCGGCCGGCCGATACCGATCGGAAGGCCCCAGGGAGTATCGAACCGATGCCCTTCACGGAGACCAACGTCCACACTGTTACCGGGCTGCTGATCTTCGCGGCCGCCGGGACGCTGATCGTGCTGGGCGCCCTTCTGTTCGGCCTGCTGATCCGTCCCCACAAGCCGAATGCTGAGAAGGGCGAGACCTACGAGTGCGGCGAACGGACGATCGGGCCGAGCTGGGTGCAGTTCGATTTGCGGTTCTACGTCGTCGCACTGGTGTTCATCATCTTCGATGTGGAGATCGCCCTGTTCTATCCATGGGCGGTCGTGTACAAGGCGTCGGGCCTGCCGGCACTGTGGGACATGCTATTCTTCTTTGGCGTGCTGGCCGTGGGGTTCCTCTACCTATGGCGATATGGCTACCTTGACTGGGTTCGAGCAGCGAGTCACGGGCGCATGGGTGGCCGGGATGAACAATTGCCCGGTCCGCCTCCAACCCTCTGATGGCATCCCACGAGGATGAACGCCTGATTTCCCTCTTGCAGAAAGGACCGGAATGATGCCTCACGTGGTTTCCTGTCGCCTCCACAGCTACGGCAAGCATATGGATCTGGGCTGGACACACCTGCCGACGCTGGGCATTCGGCACGTCGAGATTCCCATACCGGCTGCCGACGGGATCGAGGATGTCCGACGCCGTCTTGGAGCAAGCCATTTGACGGTCGCCTCCTTTCAAGGCACGTTCGACATCAACCACCCCGAGGTTCTGGAGGCCCTTTCGTCGCAGTGTGAGACGTGTGCGGCCTTCGGCGTGTCGCGACTCTTCCTGAGTGTCAAGGCCGGTGAACTCGATCGTTCCGTCGCGTACGATCGGCTCCGTGCGGCCGGCGATCGGGCCGCCCGGCGGGGAGTGATTCTGATCCTGGAGACGCATCCGGATCTCGTCACCAACGGCGACATCGGGGCACAGACGATGCGGGGGGTCGATCACCCCCACGTTCGCCTGAATTTCGACACGGCGAACATCTACTACTACAACCAGAATACGGATGCGGTTACCGAGCTTCGCAAGGTTTTGCCGTGGGTCGAAGGCGTTCATCTCAAGGAGACAGACGGCGGATATCAGAAGTACTTCTTCCCCGCTCTGGGCCAGGGTGTGGTCGATTTTCCCAGTGTGGTTCGACTGTTGATCGAACGGGGCTATTCAGGACCGTTCACGATGGAGCTTGAAGGCACGAAAGGTGTGGAGATGACGGCGGAACAGCAGTTGGCCTATGTGGCCGAATCGGCCGCCTATCTGCGCCGCATCGGACTGCTCGTTTGACTCAGGAGAAGCCTGCCCCCTCAGACCGCCTGATGTTTCCGCCGCAGACAGCTACTTTCGTTCGTCGGTCAGGCATCGCTGGATGGCCGGGCGCATGGCGCGAAGTGCCTGGCCGCGATGACTGATGCTGTTTTTGTTATCCGGACTGAGCTCTGCCGTCGTCTTCCCCAGAGACGGAACGAAGAAGTGCGGATCGTAGCCGAAGCCGTTGTCGCCGCGTGATTCGTCGATGATGACTCCCTCGATCGTGCCCTCGGACTCGGCAAGAATCGCCTCGGGGCGAGCCAGGGCCAGGCAGCATCGGAACCGAGCCGACCGTCGCTCCGCGGGCACTCCCTGAAGCTCACGCAGGAGTCGGGTATTGTTGGCCAGGTCGTTGCCTTGCTGACCGGCATAGCGAGCTGAGAACACACCCGGGGCCCCGCCCAATGCATCGACCTCCAGGCCGCTGTCGTCGGCCAGGGCCCATAGTCCCGTGTTCCGGGCATAGTACAGGGCCTTCAGTCGAGCGTTTTCGGCGAAGGTTCGGCCGTCCTCGACGGGTTCCTCGACGGGTGGCAGATCAGACAGGCCCACCCACTGAACCGGCAGATCCGTCATGACGGACGCGATTTCTCGAACCTTGCCCGGGTTGGCGGTGGCGATCAGGATACGATGACAGCTCTGTGGCATACGGCGACGACCTCAAACGTGCATGCGACCTCGGCGGTGCCTTCCCCAGAATAACGGCACGACACAACCCAGCACCGGAGCCGTTCGCATGACCGGCGAGCTGTTGTGATGTGCAACAGGATTCCTCAAGGCGTCGGCGCGGCGGCGTCGGGCTTGAGGGGAGCGGACGATTCCGGCGCGGGCCCCACCTTCTTGCCCGGCACAGGTACCAGGAACGACTCCTGGTAGACGCCTCGGGGACCGTTCGGCGTCACGATCGTTCGCTTGATCTTGAAACCATTCTCCAGGTTATAGCGAAACTCCTGCTGATTCCGCAGGGTCTCGACCTTCTGACTGTATCGCGTTCGCATGTTCAGCGAGTTGTTCGCCGGGCCGTTGCGTTCACGGATGATGTCCTCGACACCGAACTGTCCGACCATCACGCTGCTGCGAACCTCACCGTGGTGGTAGTAGGCCTCAACGCCCTCGCTTCGCAACTGCTCGACCCATTGGGCCGCGGCCTCTTTGCGCTGCGAGAAGGTTGGCGTGTCGTAGAAGACACCGACCTGGAGGGTATAGACTCCGGGACACTTGGCCACATGCCATTCCGGACGTCCGGCGTCGGGTGTCGGGACCGGCACGTATCGCGCCGTCGCAAAGGGGAAGGCATCACCGGCCGCCAGGGAGCGGATGAGCTGAAGGTCGCGGACGGCGTCGGCACCGAAGGACTCGCGGCCGGCTGCATCCACTTTGCGGGAGTACCTGCCGTAGTAGACCTTGCTGGCGTTGTCTTCGTGGGCGACGCTGGCCATGGACGAATCCAGGCCTTTGACCTGCTTCAGGGCCGACAGCAGATGGTCGGCATTCTGGACATGGTGCTTGTCGCGGGCATCAAGGCAGAGGATCGTCCACGCCTCGCCCTCGGATTTGTCCTTAAATGAGGCGAACATTGCGCCGGGGTCCCAGATGCCTCCGCTCTTGTTCGAGGATTGGCATCCGATGGGTGCCAGCACGGCGAAGAGGCCGGCGGCAGCCATCGCGCGACGCAGGGTGAATCGAGTGATCTGTCTGTCGACGATAGAAGGCATGTCAGGACTCCATTCCCAACGGGGGGTACGATCCTCCGATGCACAGGATACACGGATCGGCAGAATGCGTCTATTGGCGCCGAGAAATTCAGAGACCGCGCGAGGGGGGCTGCCACAAGGGGCCCCGGGTGTTTCGGCGTTTCGCAACCCGCCTGTTCATATGCCTTCGAGCAGATGTCCGAATCGTTCCCGCTTGGTTTCGAGATATCGTCGATTGTTCTCATTGGGCGGAATGACGATCGGAACCTGTTCGGCAATTTCGATGCCGTAGACCTCGAGGCGATCCACCTTCTTGGGATTGTTCGTCAGGATGCGAAGGCGTTTGAGGCCCAGATCGCGAAGAATTTGTGCCCCCACGCCATAATCCCGGCGATCGGCGGGGAAGCCCAGGGCTTCGTTCGCCTCGATCGTGTCCATTCCCTGATCCTGCAGGGCGTAGGCCTTGCACTTGGCCGCCAGACCGATACCCCGCCCTTCCTGGCGAAGGTAGACCAGGGCGCCCAGACCCTCCTTAGCGATCAATTCCAGCGCCGTGCGGAGCTGTTCACCGCACTCGCAACGGAGCGAGCCGAAGGCGTCTCCGAAAAGGCACTCTGAGTGAACCCGAACCAGAACAGGCTCTTCGAACTCGCGGGGCATGCCGTCGGCGTCCAGTTCGCCTACTCCGCCGCGGCAGAGCGCCAGGTGCGGTTCCGGATCGACGAGGGACTTGTAGGCAATCAGTGTGAACTCGCCATGGGAGGTGGGCAGACGAATCGTTTCAATCCGCTGGACCAGCTTCTCCCGCTGGAGCCGGTATTCGATCAGGTCGGCGACCGTGCACATCTTCAGTCCGTGCTGCCGGCAGAACTCCGTTAGCTGCGGCACCCGCGCCATGGTGCCGTCCTCGTTCATGATCTCGATCAGGACGGCCGAGGGGTTCAATCCTGCCAGGCGAACCAGGTCCACCGATCCCTCGGTCTGACCGGCACGAACCAGGACGCCGCCGTCTCTCGCCTGAAGCGGATGGATGTGGCCGGGACGAAGCAGGTCCGCCGGCCTGGAATCGGGCGCTACCGCCGTGTGAATCGTGATACACCGATCCTTGGCCGAGACGCCAGTGGAGGTGCCGAACCGCGGGTGTGCGTCGACACTGACCGTGAAGGCCGTGCCCAATGTCGTGGTATTCTCCGGCGATTGCGGATGGAGGTGCAGGGCGCGGCACCGTTCGGTGGTCAACGACAGGCACAGCAGGCCCCGGGCATGCTTGAGCATGAAGTTGATCTGCTCGGGGGTTACAGTGGAGGCCGGACAGATGAGATCGCCCTCGTTCTCGCGATTCTCATCGTCGACCAGAACAATCAGCCGGCCCTGACGCAGTTCGTCCAGAGCCTCATCAATCCTGCAAAACGGGCTGCTCATAAAGCTCCCTTGCCACGATTTTCCTCGACATCTCCGGTGACTTCGCTCGTGTGATGCACGCCCAGGCGGTAGTAGTCGACAACGGCCAATAGTGCCAGGCCGGTTGCGCCCCACCACAGGGTATCGGGCAGATAGCCGAGCGGCCAGGCGATTCGCTTGAGGTCGGGCCACAGCAGTACGGCCACGATCATGGCCAGTTGCACGGCCGTGCAGCGTTTGCCGAATCGCCGGGCCTCGATGTAAATCTTGCCGGTCACCAGGTAGATGACCAGGAATCCGACGACGACCATCAGGTCTTTGCCGATTGTCACGACCACCACCAGGTGTGGGATCGCCTTTCCCGGCACGCAGGTCTCGTGGTGGCCCAGGAGGACCACCGCACAGGTCACCAAGAGCTTGTCCGCCAGAGGATCCAGAAACATGCCCAGCTGGGTCTCACTGTGGAATCGGCGTGCCAGCCATCCATCCAAGGCATCGGACAAGGCCATCAGCAGGAACAGGCCGCAGGCGATCCAGCGCGCGTAGTCGTGCTCCTGCACGCTCATGACCGACACCACAAAGGGGATGATCAGCAGGAGTCTGAGCAGTGTGACCCGATTCGGCCATGAAAGTCGGCTATTCCCTGTCATTGCCCTTGCCTGAAGCCATTCTAATGGCATGTTCCCCTGCGATTCAATGAAGCCGATGATCAGAGGGGGCCGGCAAAGCCCAAGCCGGTCGACGATGCCGATGGATTCGCGGGGACTCAGGAGGCGGCGGTCACCAGCGACTGCCGGACCTCCTGGATGGTTCTGACGCCCGAATCGCGCAAGGCCCGGATCCTCTCGGAAGCCACGATCCGTTCCGTCGGCAAGACGACCGTGGAAGGTTCGGTCCAGTGGTCATCCTGTCCGTCTCGCCGGTACACCATCACGGGCGGCCCCGATTCTCTGGCCTCGTGGACGGCGACGATTCGTCTCTGGACGCTGTTGCCGGACCGGCGGACCGCGAGGAACAGCATCAGACCGAAGCTGTTGAAGAGGTTCTCGGGGACGCCATTGTCGCCGCAGATCTGCGAGGCGGCATCGTCGATCGTGTCGGCGTGGAGGTTCGTCGCCACCATGTGGCCGCACGCGGGCAGACGCATCAGATCATGAAGGGGCTTGCCCCACAGATAGGCGTAGTAGGGCCCGGAGCCGATTTCGTGGCAGATGTAGCAGCGGGGCGGTTGCGAATGATCCAATCCTTCGCGGAGCGTTCGAGGGCCGTCCGCCGCCAGGAGTTCGACATCGGCGGGAACGAAGTTCAACAGGGCCCCCATGACGGTCGTCTTGCCCGCTCCGCCCGGGCGAGCCCCGACCATGAACGATCGGTAGCGGCCGATGGCCACGAGCAGATAGCCTGCCAGGTCGGGTGTGACGGTTCCGGCATCCAGCAGATCGATGATGGAGAGCATTCGTCCGCCGCGCTGGTTGCACTCATCGATCTGATGACAATGGGCCTCAACCGATTGCATGGCATTCGGTCCTCCGAGACCTTCACGCACGCCAGCCGACGGGGGCAGTATGACAGGCAACGTCGCCGCTTTCCAGCACCCTGTCGGGTTGGGGGGGGCGAGAGCCTACAAGGTCTTGCTTCCCCACTGTCTGGGACACGGTCCACACCGTCGCATAGAATGGGTTGAGACGACGGACGCCGGCGTCTGAACATCGACCCGAAGGGAGTGGCCGAACAGGCCACCCGATCGAATGACTCGTCGCATCCGACCACTGCTCGAACTCCGAGGCGCCACGTTTCGACTGGGCGAGTCGCTGATCTTCCGGAACACCGACTGGGCATTCTGCCGAGGCGAACACTGGGCGATCGTGGGGCCGAACGGCTCGGGGAAGTCCAACTTCGCCAAGGGCCTGTGCGGACGCCTGCCGGTCGTGGAGGGAGAAGTCCGGTACAGCTTCGGAACCCGTGGGATCGCCGACGAGGTGTTTCCCGAAGAGGCGATACGGAAGGTCTCCGTCGACGATCATCGGAGACTCGTCGCGTCGATCGTGCAGTACCATCAGGCGCGTTGGTCGCCCATCGACGATCCGCCCTATCCCACGGCACGAGACGTGATTCTGGAGGATTGTTCGGACGATCACCCCCGCCATCTGTTGCGAATCGCACGATGGTTGGGCATCGAGCACCTGCTCGATCGCAAGCTGCCGCATCTGTCCAACGGTGAGATGCGAAAGACGCTCATCGCCCGGGCGATGGTTCCGTCGCCTCGATTGTTGATACTGGACGATCCACTGGCCGGACTGGATGCCGACAGCCGCGTCCATCTCCGGGGTATCCTCGATGGGCTGATGGGCGGTGGTCTGCCGGTGCTTCTGCTCACACAACGTCCCGACGAACTGCTCCGGCGGATCACACACATTGCCGTCGTCGACCACCAGCGGATCCTTTCGACCGGCCCGCGACGGATTATGATTCGACATCGCTCATTGACCGAACGCGCCGCCTCGCGCCTCACCCTGCACGTCTCGAAGCGGGTTGCATCCGACCGACGCGCTCACGCCTCGACCGCCCGGGCCCGGAAACGGCTCAGCCGATCGCAGGCCGCTGTTTCCGCAGAGCCGGTGGTTCAGTTTCATGGTGCCCGCGTGATCTACGACGGTGCGTGCATCATCCACCCGATCGAGTGGACGGTCTGCCGTGGTCAGCGATGGGCGCTGCTGGGTCGCAACGGTTCGGGCAAGACGACGGTGCTCAGTCTGGTCCTTGGCGACAACCCGCAGTGCTACTCCAACCCGGTCGAGGTGTTCGGACACCCGTGGGGCTTTGGAACGAATTTGTGGGAGGTTCGGCGTCGGATCGGATACGCCTCGCCCGAGCTTCAGTATCACTACCCGGGCGACATGAGCTGTGCGGCGGTGGTGTGCTCGGGCTTCTTCGACTCGGTCGGGCTCTATCAATCGTGTTCGACGCGGCATCGCCGCATCGCCGCGAACTGGATGCGGCGGCTCGGCCTGGCGGCGATGGCGGCGACGGACTTCGGGGCGCTTTCCGACGGGCAGCAGCGTATGGCGCTATTGGCCCGGGCCATGGTGAAGGATCCGCCGCTGCTCATCCTCGACGAACCCTGTCAGGGGCTCGATGCGGCCCATCGTGGCGCCATTCGTTCCGCCGTCGATCGGTTTGCGGCCACGCCGGGCCGCACGTTGATCTACGTGACGCACCATCCCGATGAGATGCCCTCGTGCATCACGCACGAGTTGCGGCTCAGCGGAGGTCGCGTGGTACGATGTGGTCCTCGCCGATCGGCAGGGAGATGACCCCTGTTTGTCGAGGGGTCTTCTGTCCTCCCCATGCTGCATATTCTGCCGGACATCGGGGTTCAGAGCGGCGGGTGGATCAACGCCGGCCGGATCGCTCGATGTTCGACGGGTCCCGAGGTTGGTGTCATTGTTGCAGGGCGTGTGGTTGCCCTGGAGGTCCATGTCGACCACTTCTTCTGGTACTCGGCCAGGTTGTCGGTGCGAACGACCAGAGGCGGCATCTTCTCGTCCGTGACGGGGAAGGCGCTGCGATTGAGGAAGCGGCTGCAAATCTGCAATGCCTGGAAGCCGGCCTCCTCCCAGTCGATGCCGACGAGGGCGTGGACGCGCTCTCGTTCCAGCAGGTGGAAATTGCCGGGATGGGCTCCGTAGCTGACGACCTTGGCCGCCCCGCGGGTGAACGACTCGGTCAGCGGGGGGGCATAGGCCAGCCAGTCGTCCAGCAGTGCCCATCCACCCAGTTCGGGATAGCGTTCGCTGGTCTGCTGCACGATCTGTATGGCCTTGCGTGGTTGTCCCAGACAGTCGAAATCTCGCAACACCGTGATCTCGGGGTGCAGCTTCATTTCGGCAACGAAGCCAACGTGCCGTTTCCTGGACCGTTCGCTGGCCCGATTGTCATGGACCACCATGATGGTCCGATGATCCTGGCACATCGCGGTGATTGACCGGGCGATCTGGGCACCGATTTCGGCTTCATCTGCGCCGACATAGGCGGTTCGCCCGCTCTGGCGGGTATCGTCGCCGAGGAGCACGACGGGCATACCGGCGGATATCAACTGCCCGATCGGTTGGGGCAGGATGCGGGCCTCGATGGCCAGGAGGCAGACGGCATGAACTACGTCGTCCTGCCCGATGGTTTCGAGCAGGGCCTTCTGGGCGATGGGCGTAGGGGATTTGGGCAACCGGACGCTCAGCTTGAGGCTTGCGGCATCGCGAATGAACCTCGCGGCGCCGGCCTCTATGGCCGGCCAGACGGGGTCTGCTTCCTGGGTACCGACGAGCAGGACGGTGTGCTTCGGCTTTGGAGGCAATGCCGAACCTCCGTCGCAGCCCTGAATCGCCATGAACATTGCGATGCCGAGGAGGCTCATGGCCGGAGCGAGTCTTGTCGACAGTCCTGTCCCATCACGGTATTTCATCGTGAGTCCTTCCCCAAGACCCCTCGCTGGGCTCCAGTCTACGCCGTGGGCTCGTGGCTGCCAATAGTCGGACGGCGCCAAGCGATGTTCGGGTCGTTCGGGGCGACAGGACGTCAGCCTGGGGAGGCCTTTGAAGAAGGTGTCGAGGTGGCGGGTTGAGCGGGGGCCGTGGACGTGGTGGGGGCGAGGCGTCGGAGGTAGACGACGGCGAGTCGGCGGTCGGTGTGATAGGGGTCTCCACCGCCGTTTCGGCCCTGGGAGTCGGACTGGAAGCCGGTCAGCCATTCCAGGTGGTCGAATGCCTGGGTGCCCTGGATATCGCCGACGAGCTTGTTGCGTTCGGCGTCGACATCTGGGGCGACGTGGTGGGTGATCTGGCCGGTGGTTCGGCTGAGTTCGACAGCGGTGTCGAAGCTGGCCGAGCCGATCCAGGCGGGTCGGTTCGAGGCATCGGTCTTGTCGGATTTCCAGAAGCGGACATGATGGCGCCGCCTGGGGTCGTGGCCGACGGGCTGCTCGAAGGCGAGGTCTTCCTTGCGTCCCCAGACGTAGAGGTTGCTGACCGGCGCGTCCGGATAGGGTCGGTGCAGGACGACACCCTCGGCGATCTTGAGGGCGCTTTCGAGGGTGATCGGATCGGCGGGGAACCACCCGGCCAGCCTCATCGTTCGGATGAGTTCGTCCTGGGTGGCCACTATCGCGATGTTCAGCGGATCACCGGGGATTCGGTCGCCCGTACAGGTTCGTTGGGGGATTTCGACGAGGGCCGGGTGAAGGGAACGGGTATGCCATTTCCAGTAAGACGGCAGGGCGACGTAGGCGACGAGCAGATAGACCGCCGCGGCCACGAGCACCGGCTTGAGCAGGTGCGGCATGCGGTGCCCCGTGGGGCGATTCGAATGCCGGGGCGTTCCGTCGGAGATCGTGTTCATCGGACACTCCCATTCTTCCGAAGGTCAGGGACCATGGACTGTCGCCTCGAAGGCTTCCACGCTATCATTCCGGTTTATCCACTCGTCTTCGATAGGAGCCATGAATCATGACAGACGTACACAGACCCTTGTTGAGAAGATCGGTTTCCGCCGGTTCGATGTTGAAGCATACCGCCATGTTATCGGCGATGTTTCCGATCGTCGCCCTGTTGTTGGGCGGCGTCCCTGCGGCGCGGGGTGAATCTTCGGAAAAAGGCTACAACCCCAAGGTGTGCGTCGGGCTCTATGCCTGGGTGCAGGATCGGGGCAAGAAGGGCACTTCGCTGTGGGACGATCTCGATGCGGTCTTCGGCGAGGTGCATGAGGCCGGTTTCAATGCCGTGGAGGGATTCCTCGGCGACTTCTTCGGAAACGACGAGCGAGCCGAGCGGACGCGTCGCCTGGCGGCCAAGCACAAGATCACGCTGGCGGGGCTTTACACCGGCGCGCCGCTGCACAACGAAGAGGCGGGGCGGAAGGCCATGGCGTCGATTCTCGAGATGGCCAAGCGGGCCAAGGCGTCGCCCAACCCGTTCATCGACGTGAATCCTGATCCGCTGCCGGGCGGTGCCAAGAAGACCGACGAGCAGCTTGCCACGCAGGTCCGCCTGCTGAACGAGCTGGGCAAGCAACTGTCGGAGCTGGGCATGTCGCTGGTGATTCACAATCATGCCCCGGAGATCCAGCACAATGCGCGGGAGTATCGGTACAACGTTCAGCACGTGGATCCCGCGTATGTCGGATTCTGTATCGACACCGACTGGTTCAAGCGAGGGGGGCAGGATGCGACGCAACTGACCAAGGAGGCGGGACGGAAGATCAAGGCGGCTCATCTTCGCAACGGCAAGGACGGCGTGTGGCTCGAGACGCTGGGTCCGGGTGATGTCGACTATGAGGCGATCGCCGAGTTTCTGCGGGAGATCCACTTCACCGGGTGGCTGTCGCTCGAACTGGCGATCGAAGGCGGCACGAAGGTGAC
This sequence comes from uncultured Planctomycetales bacterium, assembly GCA_964446835.1. Classification (GTDB taxonomy): domain Bacteria; phylum Planctomycetota; class Phycisphaerae; order UBA1845; family JAFGLZ01; genus CAYUQT01. The sequence continues at coordinate 82,726 of CAYUQT010000024.1, forward strand.
ACACGGCATCGTCGAGAACCACCGCCTCGGGCGCGAATACATCGAGAAGGTCTTCCTGAGCAAACCGTGATGTGTCCGGCGCGATTGAGGGAACCGGCCCTTCGACGCAAGATCGAAGAGATCTGCTTCGCTTTGCCGGCCTCGAAGATCACAGTGGACTCGACATCTTGTCGCGTCCAGTTTTCGCTCTCTACGGCGGAGCCGAAGGCTCACGACCGACCCTGCGCGATGCCCCATCTCCCGTCTCCCTCCCCCGTCTCTGTCGCAAAGGGGCACGAGCATACTGTGCCCGGCCTGAACGGCGACTCAAGTCATCGGCCACCGAAGTCCGGTGCCTTTTTCAGGGATCGGGGGGGATTATCGTGACATCTTGTCGGGGCTGACAGCTTCTCTGGGGCGGGTATGATGTCCGGATCAGGGGCGTGAGGAGGAGCCGGAGATGGACTGCGCGACGTGCGGTGCCGAGATTCCCGAGGGTCAGAATGTATGTCCGCGCTGTTATGCGGCCGTCAGGAAACCGGGGCTGCTGCGGCGGATGATCCACGCGTTGTTCAACCGGCCGCACAGGGTGGGACGGGGCGTCGGCTCGCCGACGTTTGGCATGGAGGTGCGAATCGCCCGGCCGCAACAGGTCATCCGCATCAAGGATGAGACGACGGGCGAGAATCGGGTGTATCACTCGATGGCCGACGTTCCGCCGGAGATTCGGGCTCGCATTGAGGCGGCGATGGCCGGTGCGGAGGGCGGGGACATCAAGCGGAGGCTCACCTTCCGCGATGCCACCACGGGGGAGGAGCGCACTTACAACTCCGTGGACGAACTTCCGCCAAATTTGCGTGAGGTTTACGAACGGATACAGAAAAAACAGGGTTCGTAGTGGAGTATCGGTGTCGTCGGGGGTCGGAATGGAGGCAGACCTTGGCGGTCTTGGGGTCTCTGGCGGCGGGTCGGATACTGGGATGCGGCGGCCGGTCGGCATGGGAGTTGGGGTATGACAGCACGTCGGGTGATCGCGGTGGCTCTGGTTGTGGGTGGGGTTGGCTCGGGGGCGGCGTGGGCCGACGATCTTCGCCTTCAGGCTCGAACACAGGAGAAGTCGCAGGATGACGGCGGGCACGCCTTCTGGAAGGTCGTGACCCAGGAGCGGGTTCTGCCGGCCGGCGAGACGGCCATCATCATCTGCGACATGTGGGACAAGCACTGGAGCCGCGGGGCGACCGAGCGGGTGGCGGCGATGGCGCCTCGGATGAACGAGGTTGTCAAGGCGGCACGGGCCAGGGGGGTGACGATCATCCATGCTCCCTCGGAGACGATGGATTTCTACAAGGATTCGCCACCCCGCAGGCGGATGATCGAGGCGCCGAGGGCGGACATGCCCGCGCCGAAGCCGAGGCTCGGCCCGCCCTTGCCGATTGACGATTCCGACGGCGGCTCGGACACGGGGGAGAAGCCGTGGTATAAGGCGTGGACGCGACAGCATCCGGCCATCGAGATCGACGGCGACCGCGACGGTATCTCCGACGATGGTCAGCAGGTGTGGAACTTCATGCAGCAGCGAGGCATCCGGAACGTCATCATTATGGGGGTCCATACGAACATGTGCGTTCTGGGGCGGCCGTTTGCGATCCGGGCGCTGGTCAGTCGCGGGGTGAACGTGTTTCTCGCCCGCGATCTGACGGATGCCATGTACAATCCGGCGATGCGGCCGTACGTGAGCCACGCGGAAGGCACGCGGCTTGTCATCGAGTACATCGAGAAGTTCTGGTGCCCGACGATCGTCGGGGCAGACCTTCAGAAACCGTACGCGACTCGGGGCAGGTGGAATAGGGGGCGGGGGCTCTGCGGCGACGTTGGGACGAGGTTCTGCGACTGATGAACGACATCGAAACCGGAGGTGGAACGGGCCACGTGAGGCATTGTTGTCGGAGCAAGGACTCGGCTCGGTCAGGAAAGGGTGGTCGCAAGCCGAGTTCACTTCATTGGGGAACCGCAGTGCTGCTGGTTGCCCTTGCCGCAGGCTGCGACGAGAAGCCCGTACGCGAGCTTCGAAGGCTGGAGGGTAAGGTCGATGTTGACAAGTATCGCACCGGGCAGGTCATGTACATATCCCTGAGCAGTAGCAGGGTTACCGATGCGGATCTGGTACATCTCGAAGGGTTCGGACGACTCCGGCGTTTGAACATGGATATCACGGACATAACCGACGCAGGCCTGGTACACCTGAAGGGGCTGAAAGAACTCCGAACGCTCACTATGTCTTTCTCGAGGGTGACTGGTACAGGGCTCATACACATCAAGGGACTGACCAACCTGGAATCGCTGAATCTCGGCTCTTGTTGTGTGACAGACGAAGGGTTGCTCCATCTCGAAGGGTTGACCAATCTGCGACAACTGGATCTTTCAGACACCAAAGTGACCGATGCGGGGCTGCGGCACCTCGGGGCGTGTACGAAGCTTCAATCCCTCTGGTTGGCATATACAGAAGTGACCGATGCTGGAGTGCAGCAGCTCAGGACACTTGCGAAGCTTGAAGCGCTCAATCTGCAGGGCACTAAAGTGACCGATGCAGGACTGGAGTGCCTGAAGGGCCTCTCTCGACTGGGCGAATTGCATCTGTCTGAGTGCAAGATCACTGATGCCGGGCTGGAACACCTCGCGGGGATGAGGAGACTGGAGTTTCTGGGCTTGGGCAACACCGGGATGACAGATGCAGGTTTGGAACATCTCAAAGGATTGACCAGACTTCAAGAGCTTTCTTTGCATGGGACGAAGGTGACCAAGGTCGGCATTGGGATGCTTCGGAAGGCATTGCCCGACTGCAAGATCGAGTATTCCCCGCCAGCCGCGGAGACGAGATGCGCAAGACCGGGGCATTGAAAATCAGCGATGTGGGGGAGTCCCATCTTTCAGGGGCCGGCTGAAGTATCCTCGGTGAGTCCTCTGCGCCTCACGCGTCTCGATGCACGGTGTCGGGCGAGAATGCGGGGATGCAGACGGCGATGTACTCGGCGCCGTCGGGTTCCGGTGTGCTGTACTGGACCCATTCGCCCCGGCGGACGATGACGGCCTGGCCTGCTCGAACATCTGTTGTGCCGTTTCGGGTTTGAACCCTGAGGAGGCCGCGAAGGACCACGGAGTATTCGTCGAATTCGGGTTGCTGGCCGGGCTCGATCCATCCGGCGGGGCTGGTCATTCGAGCGATGCTGACTCCGTCGGTCTGGCTGTTGACCCGGCCGATGAACTCTTCGATGAGCTTCTCTTTGTTCCCCTGGGCCTTGATGCGTGTCGGTGCCGGAATGTGTCTGATCATGGGGGGTTCTCCAATTCAGAGCAAGGTTCGACGCTACTTCGACAGCCCGGCGACGAGGGCGTCGAGGTTGGTCTTCATGAGGGCGATGTAACCGTCGTGGCCGGGGACGCCGGGGGCGCCGATCGGATCGAGGCGGCCGACGGAGGCGCCGGTCTCCCGGGCCAGTGATTCCAGACGCTCGGCGGGAAACTGCGGCTCAGCGAAGATGACCTTGACCTTGTGTTTCTTGATGAAGGCCACGACCTCTTCGAGGTGTCCGGGGCCGGTTTCCTCGGCGTGGCTGTGACGCAGGGCAAGCTGCTTGAGCCCGTAGCGATCGGCCATGAGTCCGAAGGCCGCGTGAAGCGTGACGAAGTCCTTTCGGGCTACCGCCTTGAGGCTCGTGGCGTAGAGTCTGTCGAGCTGGACCAGTTCGTTTCGGAACTTCTGGGCGTTGGCGGTGTAGGTGTCCGTGCCGGCGGGGTCGAGCCCGCAGAGGGTGTCGGTGATCGCGTCGGTGATGCGGATCATGACCATCGGATCGACCCAGATATGCGGGTCGGTGCCGGCGTGGCCGTGGTCGTCGTGTTTGGAGTCTTCGTCGTGCCCGTGCTCGTCGGGTTTTGCAGCGGCGTGGGAGGCGGCTGACTGCATGACCTTGGGACCTACGATGAGGACGGTCTGGTCTTTTCGGGCGGCTGCGGCGGCGCTGCGACGGGCCCAGTCGTCGAGGCCCAATCCGACGACCACGAGGAGGCGTGTTCGGGCCAGGGCTTCGGCCTGTGCGGGGGTGGGTTCGTAGCCGTGGGGCGTCTGCCCGACGGGCAGGAGTGTGAGCACCTCGACGCGGTCGCCGCCGATCTGCTTGAGGGCGTCGGCGATGGGGAAGATGCTGGCGGCCACCGGCAGCCGGCCCGACGGGCTTCGGTCGGCTGGCGGCTCGGTTGAGTCTTTGCGGCATCCCATGAGGGCGATGGTGAGGGTCAGGGCGGACGCTGCCAGCGGGAGCCTTCGGATTGATACGATTGGGAACATGGCCAGAGCCTCCTTTGGGGCCGGGCGGGCCGCGCACATGCATATCATTTGCATTTACATGGTATCGCGATCGGGCGGCCGATCAAGTCGGCGCGGCGTCGGTGGGTGGCGGTCGGGCGGCGAAGGGTGTCGGGTTCGCGCCGTGTCGCGGGGGCGTGGCGGGATTTGCCCGGCGCGGCGGGGGGGTCTACACTGGTGGGCGTCATGAGGGCTTCGCAGGTGAAGTTGAGTTCCGGTTGGATCGATCGTCTTCGGGCCAAGGGGCTTCGCGTGACGTGTTGTCGGCGCGGCGTCCTGACGGCGATGACGCGTCATGGGGCGCCGATGACCGTCGACGAGCTGAGCCGGGCCGTCCACCGGAATGACCTGCACCATCGGCACGATCTCTCGACCCTTTACCGGAATGTCGAGTCTCTTCAGGAAGCGGGCATTGTCCGCCGCGTGGATTTCGGCGACGGCACGGCCCGATACGAACTCGACGAGGGGCACGAGCACTATGTTCGGTGTACCCGGTGCGGCCGAACGGATTCGATCGGCAAGTGCGATGTCGACCGGTTGACGCGGCAGGTCGAGCGGGAGTTGGGGTATGCGGTCACGGGGCACCTATTCCATCTGACGGGGGTATGCAAACGGTGCCGGGGTTGAGGGGGCGGCGCTTCGCTCTGTCCCCATCTGCTTTTGTCGCGGGCCTTCGGCCTGGGAGAGGCGACGGCTTCGGCCAATGTTGTCCCAGGCTTCCAACCATCCGGCCACGATGGTCAGCCTGAGGGGGCGGCGGCGTTCGCCGGGGGTGGCTTGCACCATCCGTAACGGCTATGGCTTCTGGTGCAGGAGGCTGAGCACCTCGTTTCGGGTGGCGGGGTTCCGCAGAAAGAGTCCTCGCACGGCCGAGGTGACCATTTCGGCGCCGGGCTTCTTGACGCCCCGGACGATCATGCAGGAGTGGCTGGCCTCGATGACGACGGCGACGCCGCGGGCGTCGAGTCCTTCCATGAGCAGGTCGGCGATCTGGCTGGTCAGTCGTTCCTGGACCTGGGGACGGCGGGCGAAGCACTCGACGATCCGGGCGAGTTTGCTGATACCGATGATTCTGCCGTTGGGGACGTAGGCGATGTGGGCTCGTCCGGTGAAGGGCAGCAGGTGGTGTTCGCACATGGAGTGGAAGGGGATGTCGCGGAGGGCGATCATTTCGTTGTAGTCTTCGCGGAAGATTGCCCGGAGGTGCTGGCGGGGGTCTTCGTTCAGGCCGGCGAAAACCTCGGAGTACATGCGGGCGACGCGATCGGGCGTCTTGAGCAGGCCCTCGCGCGTGGGATCCTCGCCGACGGCGATGAGGATCTCGCGGATGGCGGCGGCCAGGCGATCGTGGTCGACGTGGCCGGGGCGTTGAGTCTTGTTCTCAGAGGCGATGGGTGCGGTGCTGTGAGCCTTCTTGCCTTTCCGGGTTTTACGAGCGGTCATGATGTCCTTTCCTTCTTTTGATGACGCTGCGATGGCATCATTGTGCGATGTAGTCGGTGTCGCGTCAAAGGGTGCGGGCGCGGGGTGTCTCGCGGGGCGATGCGGGGGGACGGGTTCATGATGGACAACGTCTTCCGGAGGGCGTATGGTTGTACCTCTTGAAATCCTCAGTTAATGCAGGGGTCAGACCATGGTGAGCAACGACTTCATCGACTTTCGCAGTGATACCGTGACCAAGCCGACGGCGGCGATGCGCCGGGCGATCGCCGAGGCCGAGGTGGGCGACGACATTTTCGGGGAGGACCCGACGTGCAACCGGCTCGAGCAGCGGATGTCGGAGATGCTCGGCAAAGAGGCGGCGGTCTTTGTTTCGACGGGCACGCAGGCCAACCAGGTGGCCATTCGGTCGCACACGCGTCCGGGCGATGAGATCATCGGGGCGGAGGCGAGCCATTTCTACCGTTACGAGAGCGGTGGCTGCGCGGCGCTGGCCGGCTGCAGCGTGGCACTGATCGATTGCCCGCGAGGGGTGTTCACGGCGGCGGACGTCGAGGCGTGCATCCGGCCGGACGACCAGCATTATCCGATCAGCAAGCTGGTGGTGGTTGAGAACACGCAGAACCGCGGCTGCGGCAAGGTGTGGCCGATGGAGAACATCGAGGCCATTCGCGCCGTATGTACGAAGCGGGATCTGCGGCTTCACCTGGACGGGGCCCGGTTGTGGAACGCGTGCGTGGCGTCGGGTCGCAAGCCGATCGAGTATGCCCGGCATTTTGACTCGGTGGCGATGTGTTTCAGCAAGGGTATGGGTGCCCCGGCCGGTTCGATTGTGGCGGGCGATAAGGCGTTCATCCAGCGTGCCCGTCGTGCCCGGAAGCTCTACGGCGGGGCGATGCGGCAGGTGGGCATTCTGGCGGCCGCGGCGCTGTATGCGATCGACCATCACTTCGAGCGGCTTACCGAGGATCACGCCAACGCCAAACGGCTCGCCCAGGCGATCGCCGAGCTGCCCGGCATGATCATCGATCCGGATTTCGCTGAGACGAACATCGTGATCTTCGACGTCGAGCCGTCGCTGGGCACGGGCGAGGATGTGGTGGCGAAGATGAAGTCCGCCGGTGTTCTGATGCTGGCGATCGCTCCGCAGCGGGTGCGGGCGCTGACGCATCTGGATGTGCCGACGGCGAAGACGGATGAGGCGATCAAGCGTCTCCGACAACTGTTCGGGCGGCGGTGATGAAGCTTCCGCGGGCCATTCATTCGTGGCGTGTATCGCCCACCGAGGCGATCTCGCTTCAGCGCGAGCTGGCGGGTCGCGTGGTGGTCAGGCCGTTGCCGCGCGACGCCCGATGGATTGCCGGGGCCGACATGGCGTTCAGTCCGGATGGGCAGCGGTGCGTGGCGGGGGTTGTGCTCTGGGATCGGCTCGATCGAGCGGCGGTCGAGGAGCACGTGGCGGTCCGTTCGGTTCGGTTTCCCTACGTGCCGGGGCTTCTGTCGTTCCGCGAGGCGCCGGCGGTTCTGGCCGCGCTGGCGAAGCTTCGACGGGTTCCCGACGTGATCCTTCTCGATGGGCAGGGCGTGGCGCATCCGCGGCGTTGCGGGCTGGCGTCGCACATTGGCTTGTGGGCGGGCCTGCCGGCGGTGGGGTGCGCCAAGAGTCGTCTGTGTGGCGAGTATGAGGAGCCCGCGGGTCTGCAGGGCCGTCACAGCGCCTTGCGGGACGGTTCTGAGGTGATCGGGGCGGTGGTGCGGACGCGAGCGAACGTCCGGCCGGTCTTTGTCAGCGTGGGTCATCTGGCCACGCTGGAGGATGGCATCAGACTGGTCTTGTCATGCTGCACGAGGTATCGGCTGCCCGAGCCGACCCGGTTGGCGCATCAGTTTGTCACTCGGGAGCGTGTGACCGTGGGCGGGGGCGTTCCGTAGGTTTCTTGAAGGCTGCCGGGTTGTGATTGTCGCGGCGGGCTGACGGCATAGTCCGCCTTTGCGGAGGTTGAAAAGCGGGGGGTCATCGACTATACTCCCGGCCTTGCCCTGACGGGTACGGATTACACCGGGCACCGGAACTCGCCATCAACGCATTACACGTGTGACCAAGACGCCCTTGCCATCCCAATATTAAGCGGGGCTTGAGGTTATTTGAGATGTCAGACACTGTCTTCATCGATCACCGTTCGCGATCGGTGGGCTACTACCTGCTTCCATATCACGTTCCGATGACGTTCTGGCGTCATCGGCAGCTCATCTGGCAGCTCATCGTGCGAAACGTCTCGAGCCGATATCGCGGGTCGGTTCTGGGGCTGTTCTGGTCGATGATCATCCCCTTGATGATGTTGTTGATCTACACGTTTGTTTTCGGTGTGGTGATGAACGTTCGGTGGGGGCGCGGGGCGCCGCCGTCGACTGCGGAGTTTGCGCTGACGCTGTTCAGCGGTCTGATTGTGTTCAACGTGTTTTCCGAGTCGGTGACCGCTTCGAGTTCGGTGATCATCGGCAACGTCAGTTTCGTCAAGAAGGTAGTTTTTCCTCTGGAGATCCTGCCGATTGTATCGTTCGGCGCGGCGATGGTGAACGCGTTGATCAGTCTGTCGGTGATGCTCGGCGGCATCGCGGTGTTTGCGCACAAGTTTCCGCCGCTGTTCTACTATTATCCGCTGATTCTGCTGCCCTTGGCGATGATCTGTGTGGGCATGGGGTGGTTTCTGGCATCGATCGGCGTCTTCATTCGAGATGTGGGGCACGCGGTGGGGATTGTGGTGCAGATGCTGTTCTTTCTGACGCCGCTGTTCTATACGATCGAGCAGATGCCGCCGGGGTTCCAGTCGGTGATGCGGGCCAATCCCCTGTCGGTGATTGTCGAGAGCAGCCGACGGATCATGATGTACGATAAACCGCCGGACTGGCTGTGGCTGGGGGGCGTGACGGTGATCTCGCTTGTGGTCATGCAACTCGGTTTCGTGTGGTTCATGAAGACCAAACGGGGGTTCGCCGATGTCCTCTAGTCCGGCCACCGCGGAGAGATTTGCCGACGAGCCGCAGGACTCCATGACTTCGCCCGCCGCCGGCTTCGTTTCGGAAGAGGTGGTGATTTCCGTACAGGATGTCGGCAAGTGTTACGAGATCTACGGCAAGCCTCTGGATCGGCTGAAGCAGACGATCTACCGGGGTCGCCGGCAGTTCTACCGCGAGTTCTGGGCTCTTCGCCACACCAACCTGGACGTTCGGCGCGGCGAGGCGGTGGGGATCATCGGGCGGAACGGTTCGGGCAAGAGCACCCTCTTGCAGCTCATTGCCGGGACACTTCGTCCGACGGAGGGTCGGATTCGGGTACAGGGGCGCGTGCACGCCCTTCTCGAGCTCGGATCGGGATTCAACCCCGATTTCACCGGTCGTGAGAATGTCTTTCTGAACGGGGCGATTCTGGGCCTTTCGCGCCGGCACGTGGAAGAGCGGTTCGACTCGATTGCCGGTTTCGCCGACATCGGCCAGTTCATCGATCAGCCCGTCAAGACGTACTCGACGGGTATGGTGGTTCGGCTGGCGTTTTCGGTGCAGGTGCAACTTGACCCCGATGTTCTGATCGTCGACGAGGCACTGGCCGTCGGCGACTCGCTTTTCCAGAAGCGGTGCTATCAGCGGATCGAGGAACTGCGGGCCAAGGGGGTCACGCTTCTGTTTGTCTCGCACGATCAGGAGTCGGTTCGCACGCTGACCACTCGGGCGCTTCTGCTGGAGAGCGGCGAGACGGTGTCGGTGGGGTCTTCGGCGGAGGTGGTGCTGGAGTATCGGAAGCTTCTGCACGAGATGGACCGTCGGTACTACGAGGCTCTGACGACGACGAAGCAGGCGCAATCGGCGCCGACGACTGCGAGTGCCGAGGCCCCGAAGCGGTCGGATTCCTTCTCGTTCGGTGATCTCGACGCCGAGGTCGGCAAGGTGGAGCTGCTGGACGGCGATCGGCAGTCTGTGTCGGTCTTTCATCCGGGGGAGCCGGTGGTGATCCGGATTCACATCGGCATTCACCGCGACCTGACGCACTTGAACGTCGGCATTCGGCTTCGAAACAAGGAAGGCATGAAGCTGTACTCGTGGGGGACCTTCAACCAGGACGTCGAGATGTGGAACAGCGGCCGCTCGGGCGAGTCGTTCTGGGAGCAGCGGTTCGAGAAGGGGACGACGGCGGTCGTCGAGCTCGAATTCGAGTGTTGTCTCGGGCAGAACTTTTACGAGGTTCAGGCCTATGTGGCCACGGAGCAGACCCGCCACTATGGGACGCAGCGGATGCTGCACTGGCGTGATGAGGCGGCGTTTTTCAACGTGAATGTCATGGCCGACAGGCATTTCTTCGGCGGGATCTGCGATCTGCGGGCCCAGGCTCGTCTGCACGAGGTCTGCCAGGGACCGATTCCGGAGACACCTTCCGCCGGCTCCTGAAAGGAGTGAGACAGACCATGCCGCTTCCGAAGTGGCGTAGCGAGGGACCCGGGCATCCGCCGTCTGCCGGGGACGAGTCGGCGTCGGGTCCGGCCTTCATCATTGCCTGTCCGCGATCGGGGACGACGTGGCTTCGCCAGGCGCTGAACGCTCATCCCGAGGTTCACTGCACGGAGAAGCGGCTTTTCGGGATGTATTGCGATCTGGTCTTCGACGCGGGGGTTGCCCGGCCGAGGGTTCGGATCACGATGGATCGCTATGTGGATGCGATCGTGCCGGTGCTTCATGGTCCGGACTTGCGTCTTTCGCCGGACGAGCTGCGGGGCCGGCTGCTGAAAGAGATGAGCCGGGTGGTGGATCGGGCGCTGTGCGAGTCGAGCGGCAAGCGCGTGTTGGTGGACAAGGTGACGCCCTATGCGGGGACGGCCGCCGAGGTGGCCGAGGGTGTGCGGCGGAACTTTCCCGGGGCGAGGATCATCCACCTGATTCGCGATGGTCGGGATGTGGCGACCAGCGGCGTGTTTCACTGGCTGAACAAGCGGGCTGACGTCGAAAGGCCCAATGCGGTGCGCGATCGTCGGCGCGAGTTCTTCCTGCACGCTGGGCAGGGCGGGCACCTCGATGCGTTCTTCTCGGAAGAGGACCTGGGGGAATGGTGTTCGCAGTGGACGACGGCCCTTGAGGCGGTGGACATGCTTCAGGGGGCGCATCCCACACTGACGCTGCGGTACGAGGAGATGATTCGGGATATGGCCGGCAGTCTGGGCCAGGTGTGCGCATTTCTGGGTGTTCAGGATTCGGCAGCGGTGGTGAAGGCGTGTGCCGAGGCGGCATCGTTCGAGAAGATGTCAGGCGGGCGGGCCCAGGGTCAGGACGTTCCGACGGCTCATGTCCGCAAGGGCGTTGTCGGCGACTGGCGGAACTACTTCACGAAGCGGGATGCCGAGGTTTTCGTCCGGCTGGCGGGGGCACAACTGGTCAGGCTGGGCTATGAAGCCGATGCGTCGTGGGCCGGGTCGCTGCCCGTTGCCCTGAAGCTGTCGAGGTGAGCCGAGGCCGACGGCGGATGGCATGCGGGGGGATCGCCGGGGTCGCAGGTTGCAGCGAGGGGCTCGTTTCGGCGCGTTTCGTTCTATTTCCGGGCATTCATCGATAGACGGGTCTTGCTTTCATGGGGTGCGAGACGGGTGACGAACGGGGACCGGGCGCCGTTCCAACGACATCGGTCGGCGGTTGCGCCATGAGCGATGCATGCCGCAGGCATGGTCTTTCGGTTCTGCTGCTGTGTCTGTGCGTCCTGGGCTTTCGCGGGATGCTGATGGGGCACGCCCCGTTCACGGACGAGGGCCACTATGTCGCCATTGCCTACCATGTATGGAATTTCGAGCGGGGCACGGAAAGCCCGATTCAGTACATTCCGCACGCGAACCTCTATCCGAGGCTGCTGTCCTGGCTCTTCGCCTTCGATCGGAGTTGTATCCTTCTGTTCCGGATGGCCGACGCGTTGATCATGGCGGGAGGGCTGGTGGTGTTGTATGCCCTCTTGTGCCGGGTGGCCGGCCACGGGGCGGCGCTGGTGCTGTGCCTTTTGTGGTTCCTGTGTTCGAATCACCCCCTGTTCATCAACGCCGGATTCAAGAACGCGTTTGCCCCGGGATTTGCCTGTGTGATGGGGGCCCTGCTGCTGGTTGTCGAGCGGGTCTCGGCGCGACGATCGTACGCGGCCGGGGTTCTGCTGGGGATTGCGGCCCTGCTCCGCGAACCTCTGGTGGTGTACTTTGCGCCGGTTCTGGCGTACGTCTGGTTTCGGCATTCTCTGGCGGAGGTCCGGCGTGTTGTCCTGGGCGGCGCGGTGTGTGTCGTGGGCGTCATCATGGGCATCGGGCTGGTCGAGGGGGTGGGTGCCTTTGGGGTGTTTGGGTGTTTGTGGCGCAACTATCGCCAGTCCTCGGTCATGTACGCCCACATGGTGCAGGCGCTGGGGATCGATCTGAAGGCGCACCGGGCGTTGCAGTTCAGACTGACGCTGGATGCGATCGGCTGGTCGATTCCGTTCTGGGCGGTGGGCGGTATTCTGGCCGGTGTTGCGGCCTGGAAGAATCCCACCCGGCGCGCGACGGTACTGGCGGGGTGCTGTCTGGTGCTGGTGCCTCTGCCGGAGTTTCTTCTGAAACTCGGGTTTCCGTATCACCTCAGCGCCGCCCTTGCGGGCTGTGTGTTGCTGGCGGCGGTGGGTTTGAGCGGCTTGTCAACACGAACATGGGTGGGCGGTGCGCTGGTCCTTCTGGTGGGGGGCATTCTGATGGTGCCCGGCGCAAAGGCGGGCACGAGTTCTCGCTACTGGTGGCGGGAGGTGTGCCACGGGGTGCGTGAGAGCAGGCACTTCGCACCCTTCATACTGCACGAAGACTGGAATTCGCCCGTCGTGAGGGAGAGCTACTATCTGGCGGCTGCTGCGATCATTCGGGCGAACTCGTCGGCCGAGGACCGGCTGCTGGTTTCGGGGCTGTGCACGGCGCTGTACCCGCTCAGCCGCCGACGTCCGACCACACTGGCGATGACCGATTTGAGCATGTACCTGATGACGAAGGGGTTCGATCTGGGTTCCGAGGGCCGGGGGCTGCTCGAGCAGAGGCCTCCCCAGGTCTTCGTGGAGAGCAATCGGGTGGCGGGTCTGGACCTCAAGGCGTGCTTCCCGCGATTCGGCGAGCGTTTTGAGGACGTGGGCCATGTGGATGTCGGCCGGCGGAGTTATGACCGGTTTGCCTGCCGGGTCTGGAGGGAGAAAAGGGGGCCGGCCGCCTCGTCGGGCGGCGTTTCCGTGCGCCCACCTTCTTCGCAGAAGTAGCCCGTTGCCCTGTCGCGGGAAGGGGGTTGGCTTGACGGTGAGGAGGGGCGGTTGTAGGTTCCGCGGCGGTGGGCGGGCCGATTTGTCCGACCCGTGAGGTCGGGGGTGTGCCATGAAGGTTGTCATCCTGTGCGGCGGTTTGGGCACGCGTCTTCGCGAGGAGACGGAGTTTCGCCCCAAGCCGCTGATCGAGGTGGGGGGGCGCCCGATTCTGTGGCACATCATGAAGCTGTACGCCCATCATCGTCACAGCGATTTTGTGCTCTGCCTCGGCTACAAGGGCAACATGATCAAGGAGTACTTCCTGAACTACGAGGCAATGAACAACGATTTTACGATTCGGCTGGGGACGGTGCGGGACGTTGCCTATCACGACGCCCACGGCGAGCAGGATTTTCGGGTGACCCTGGCGGATACGGGGCAGGACACGATGACCGGCGGTCGCATTCGCCGGATTCGGCGTTATATCGATGAGGATGAATTCCTCGTGACCTATGGGGACGGCCTCAGTGATGTGGACATCGAGGGTCTGGTGGCCTTTCACCGGAGCCATGGGCGGCTGGCGACGCTGACCACTACGCGTCCGCGGTCGGGTTTCGGGATCCTGGACCTGTCGCCGTCGGGGCAGGTTCAGCGTTTCGAGGAGAAGCCGCAGTTGGACAACTGGGTCAGCGTGGGCTTCTTCATGTTCAATCGGAAGGTCTTCGATTATCTGGACGGGGACGAGTGCATCCTGGAGCGGTCGCCGCTGGAGCGACTGGCGCGAGAAGGTCAACTCATGGCGTACCGTCACGAGGGCTTCTTCTACTGCGTCGACACCTATCGCGACTACAAGGCCATCAACGAGATGTGGGACGCCGGTCGGGCCCCCTGGAAGGTCTGGACATGAATGGGAGTATTGCCGATGCCCTGGTCGGTCGTTCCGCGCTGGTGACGGGTCACACCGGGTTCAAGGGTTCGTGGCTGTGCCTCTGGCTGCACCGATTGGGGGCGAAGGTGAGCGGCTATTCTCTTGCCCCGCACACGCAGCCCAACAACTTCACGGTTTCCGACGTGCGGCGGCTGCTGGTCCAGCATTATGAGGCGGACCTCCGCGACTACGAGAAGCTGTCGGGCGCCATCCGGGAGACACGGCCTGAGGTCATCTTTCATCTGGCCGCTCAGTCTCTGGTTCGGGAGGGTTATCGTTCTCCTCGTCGGACGCTGGAAACGAACATCATGGGCGCGGTCAACCTGCTGGAGGCGGTGCGCACGCAGGGCCGGCCGTGCGTTGTCGTGGTGGTCTCGAGCGACAAGTGCTATGAGAACCACGAGTATCTGTGGGGCTATCGGGAGATCGATCCGATGGGCGGCCACGATCCGTACAGCGCCAGCAAGGGCTGTGCCGAACTGGTGACGGCTGCCTATCGCAGGTCGTTCTTTCCTTCGGGGCACCTGGCCGAGCATGGGGTGAAGGTGGCGACAGCGCGGGCCGGCAACGTCATCGGCGGGGGGGACTGGTCGAAGGATCGGATCGTAACGGACGTGGTCCGTCACCTGGTCGAGGGTCGGCCGGTGCCGGTGCGGAATCCGGCGTCGGTTCGTCCGTGGCAGCACGTCCTGGAACCGTTGAGCGGCTATCTGACGCTGGCCTCCCGGATGCTGACGAGCGACGACGCGACCTGGTGCGACGGGTGGAACTTCGGACCGTTGCCGGGCGAGGATATTCCCGTGTCGTCTCTGGTCGAGCAATTCATTGCGGCGTGGGGCAAGGGGTCGTGGCAGCACATTCGTTCGCCCGACCCGATGCACGAGGCGGGTGTGTTGCGGCTGTCCGTCGACAAGGCACTGGCCCGGCTCGACTGGAGGCCTCGCTGGTCGCTGACCGAGGCGGTTCGGCGAACGGCCCGCTGGTATGCCCGGTATGCGGCCGGTGGCGGCACGGAAATGCAGCCGGCGTGTCTCGATGATATTGCGGCCTATGAGAGTACGAGGTCGGTTCCCCTCTCATGAAACGGCAGATTCACCGTCGAACCGTCTGTCGAGTGTGCGGGAGCGGCCAGATGCGGCGGTTCCTGCACTTCCCGGCCATGCCGCTGACCGACGAGTTCGTGACGGCGGATCAGAGGGGCACGGAATTCCTGGCGGATATCGATGTGCACTTCTGTGCCGGCTGTGGGGTGGCTCAGACGCTGCAGGACGTGGATGTTGCCGAGTATTACCGTTCGTACCGCTATTCCGCTTCGAGTTCCGGTCTTGTCCGCCGATTCATGCAGCGGCTTGCGGAGGAGAGCGTCGGGCGATTCGGGCTCCGGCCGGGCGATCGCGTGATCGACATCGGTTCCGGGGACGGCTATCAGCTTTCGTGTTTCGGCCGGTTGGGGGCTCGGGTGCTGGGTTTCGAGCCGTCGGCCGAACTGGCGAAGGCCAGCCGTTCGGCGGGCGTCGACGTGCAGCAGTGTCTCTTCAGTGGCGAGACCGTCGACGAGATACCGGCGGAGTTTCGTCGTGTCCAGCTCATCCTGTTGACGTACACCTTCGACCACCTTCCGGAACCGATGACGTTTCTCAACGCCGTTCGACCGCTTCTGGATCCTCAGCGGGGTGTGCTGCTGATCGAGGTGCACGATCTCGAGAAGATTCTCGATCGGTGCGAGACCTGTCTGTTCGAGCACGAGCACACGATCTATCTTCACCGTTTGTCGATCCAGAGGCTTCTGGAGCGGGCGGGATTCGTGATGCTGACGGCCGAGCTTCTGCCTGAGGGCGAACGGCGGGGCAACTCGCTTCTGGTGGCGGCGGCGCTACCATCGGCCGTTCACACGGTTGACGATTCGGTTCGAGCGGGCCTGCCGGCGCACCTGGAGCATTGGGAAGCCTACTCCGCCTTCGCTCAGAAGGTCGAGCAGGCCTACGCGCGTCTTCGGCATCACGTTCGGCTGGTGGGCGAGCGGGGTGGCCGGGTGGCCGGGTATGGGGCCGGGGGACGCGGCGTCATGACGCTGGCGATGGCGGGCTTCAGTGAGCGAGACATCGCGTTTCTGTGCGATCAGAACAGCGGGTTTCACGGACGGTACACGCCGGCCACTCACATTCGTGTGGTTCCTCCGGAACGGCTGATGGATGAGGCCGTGGACGAGGTGATCGTCTTCTCGTATGGCTATCAGGCGGAGATCCGGGAGCGGTGGAAGGCGTATGAGGCGCGGGGCGGCCGATTCGTTTCGCTGTTGGACGTGTTGAAATGAGAGCCCTGGTTACGGGAGCTGCGGGATTCATCGGGTCGTACCTGACGCGTGTGCTTCTTCGTGAGCGTGCGACCGTGGCGGTCGTGCTGCGGCCGGGCAGCGATGCGTGGCGGATTCGCGAGGTGTTGCCGAGCGTTCGGGTGATTCGTGGCGATCTTCGGCAACTGGCGGAGGTGAGGTCTGCGATTCTCGATTTTGCGCCCGAGACGGTATTTCATCTGGCGTGGCACGGGGTCATGAGCGAGCACCGGAACGCAATCGATCAGATTGAGGCCAATCTGGAGCCGTCGCTAGAGCTGTTTCGGATCGGGGTGGCGGCCGGCTGTGGGGCATGGGTGGGGCTGGGCTCGCAGGCCGAGTATGGGCCGGCCAATTGCCTTCTGGACGAGGAGACTCCGACTCGGCCGAGCACGACGTACGGCGTGGTCAAGCTCTGCGTGGGGCTTCTGACGGAGCGGCTGGCGCGGGAGGCGGGGATTCGCCATGCGTGGGTGCGGGTTTTTTCGACCTACGGTCCCGGCGATCATCCGTCCTGGCTGATCTCTTATCTCATCGGTGAGTTGCTGAAGAAGGGCCAGCCGCGCTTGACCGGCTGTGAACAGCTTTGGGACTATCTGCATGTTGCCGATGCCGCGGAGGCCCTCTACCGTGTCAGTGTAGAGTCTTGCGCCGAAGGTGTGTTGAACCTGGGTTCGGGTCAGGCCTATCGGCTTCGGGGCATCGTCGAGCAGATACGGGACATGATCGATCCGGCGCTGCCGCTGGGTTTCGGCGAGGTGCCTTATCGCCCGGATCAGGTGATGCATCTTCAGGCGGACATCTCAAAGATACGCCGGTTGACGGGGTGGGAGCCTCGGATTCCGCTGGCCGAGGGATTGCGGCAGACGGTGGAGTGGTTTCGTGGAGCCAAGCAGAGCCTGTCGACTGTGTCGGGGTGACGCGCTGGACGAGCTGCTAGTGCTGGATCGCTCGCCGGCGAACATCTCGCGACTCTTACGTCCGGACGAGCTGAGTGCAGACCGTCCGGTCTGTCTGCGGGTTTACCGATGTTCGGACTGCGGTTTCGTGCAGGTGCCGACGGACCCCGGGGCGGGATACTACGACGACTATCTGATGACGGTCAGCCACTCGGCGCAGATGCGTGCCTATCAGCAGGGGCAGGCCCGCGACTTTGTGGATCGGTTCGGGTTGGCGGGTCGGCGGGTGATCGAGGTGGGGTGCGGCGACGGCCACTACATGGACTGTCTGCGAAACGCGGGGGCGGTGGTTTCCGGGATCGAGCCTTCCGCCCGTTTCCGAGTGTTGGCCGAACAGCGGGGCTTCCGCTGTTTCGCCGGGTATGTCGGGCGGCAGTCACCCGTGCCGGAAGGGCCTTATGCCGGCTTTGTGACCCGTCAGGTCTTGGAGCATGTCGAGGACCTTCGAGGCTTCCTGGCGGGCGTTCGGCGGTCGCTGGAGCCGGGGGGCGTGGGGCTTGTGGAGGTGCCCAGTCTCGAGCAGGCGTTGGAAAACGGGCGGTTCTACGACTTCTTTCCCGATCATGTGAACTACTTCTCGGCGCGGACGCTTCGGCTGTCGCTGGAGATGAGCGGCTTCGAGGTTGAAGACGTTACGCGGGGCATGAGGGGTGAATACGATGTGGCGTGTGTGAGGCTGCCGGCTGCGGTGCCGGGCGAGGATCTGCAACAGGCAGTCGCCGACCTGACTCGCGAGCTGCGGGGCTTCCTGGAAGCTCAGCGAAACGCGGGACGGAAGGTGGCGATCTGGGGGGCCGGCGGCAAGGGACTGGCCACGCTGGCGGCCACGGGTGTGAGCGACGTGGCCTACGTGATCGACAACGATCCGCACAAGCAGGGTCGTTACACGCCGGTGAGCCATCTGAGGGTGGTGGCGCCGGAGACGTTGAAGCAGGAGCCCGTGGGTGCGATTGTGCTGACGGCGTTGCCGTATCGGGACGAGATCATCGACCAATTGCGGAAGCAGTGGGGTTTTGCCGGCCCCATTGCCGTTCTGGGTCGGCGGATCGAGGTGATAACGCATGACGCGACGTGACTCGATCGATCTGCACGCCGCCTCGGCTTCGACGAAGGCCCTGGCGCGGAGGATTCGCGCGTCTGCCCTTGCGATGGTCCATCACGCCGATGCCTCGCATATCGGTTCGGGGCTGAGCATGGCGGATCTGCTGGCGGTGCTTTACGGTTCGGAGCTGAGGGTCGATCCTGGCCGTCCCGATGATCCCGACCGGGACCGATTCATCTTAAGCAAGGGCCACGCAGCGTCGGTGCTGTATGCCGTTCTGGCCGAGCGGGGGTTCTTCCCGAAGGAGTGGCTGGAGCGATATTGCGACGACGACTCGCCCCTGGCGGGGCACGTGACGCATGGCGTGCCGGGCGTGGATTTCTCGACGGGGTCGCTGGGGCATGGTCTGTCGCTCGGTTGCGGGGTGGCTTTGGGGGCGAAGGCGGACGGGCGATCGTTTCGCACGTTCGTATTGCTCAGCGACGGTGAATGCGACGAGGGGTCGACGTGGGAGGCCGCTCTGTTCGCACCGCATCACGGGCTGGATCATCTCGTGGCGATTGTGGATCACAACAAGATGCAGGGCTTCGGGAGTGTCGGGGCGGTACTGGATCTGGCCCCCTTCGCCGACAAGTGGCGGTCGTTTGGCTGGTCGGTTCGGGAGATCGACGGCCACGACCACGAAGCGATCCATCGCGTTCTGGGCGATCTGCCACTTGAGGCGGGCTGTCCGTCGGTGGTGATCGCGCACACGGTCAAGGGCAAGGGCGTCGGCTACATGGAGCATCAGCTCCGGTGGCACTACAAGTCGCCCAACGCCGAGCAGCTTGCGGAGGCTCTGGCCGAGCTGGAGCGTTCGGAATGAGAACCGCTTTCATACGCACGCTGATGGAGCTGGCCGCCCGCGATGAACGGATCTGGCTGCTGACGGGGGATCTGGGTTTCTCCGTGCTGGAGGTGTTCGAACAGCAGTTCGGCGGGCGGTATGTGAACGTGGGTGTGGCCGAGCAGAACCTGACGGGTATTGCGGCGGGGTTGGCCAGTGGCGGGAAGGTGGTCTTCACGTATTCGATTGCGAACTTTCCGACGCTGCGATGCCTCGAGCAGATCCGCAATGACGTGTGCTATCACAGCCTTTCGGTTAAAGTAGTGTCCGTAGGAGGCGGCTACGCTTACGGACCGCAGGGGTACACCCACCACGGTTTGGAAGACCTGGCGATCATGCGGGCGCTGCCGAACATGACGGTGGTAGCCCCGGGCGATCCGATCGAGGCTGCTCTGGCGGTTCGTGCGATCGTGGAGCGGCCGGGCCCCTGCTATCTGCGGTTGGGGAAGGCGGGCGAGCCGGTGGTTCACACGTCGGCACCCGACTTTGCGATCGGCCGCGCCCTGCGGATTCGCGAGGGGACGGACGTCACGCTGATCAGCACCGGCGGTATGCTTCGGCAGACCGTCGACGTGGCCGAGAAGCTGGCGGCGGAGGAGAAGATCCAGGCTCGCGTGCTCAGCATGCACACGCTCAAGCCGCTGGACGTTGAGGCCGTCGCGAGCGCGTTTGGCCAGACCGGCGGCGTGGTGACGGTGGAAGAGCACAGCGTGATCGGCGGCCTGGGTTCGGCGGTGGCGGATGCCATTGCCGAGAACGGGGGGTCGCTCAAGCCGTTCCGCAAATGGGGCGTCCCGGACCATCTCAGCCGGAGGATCGGCAGCCAGCGTTTCCTGCGGGAGCAGGTGGGCGATCTCGGGCAGATGGTCGTTGAGTTGCTTCAATCGAGCTGACCGGAGGCCGGCGGATTGGGTGCCGGGCGGCCCGGGTGGTCGGCTGTTTCTTGTCGGGTACTCTCGCGGACTTCTGAACGTACGACCGGGCTTTGGACGGGTGAGCAATCATGGTCTCGAACGGACGCAGGCTCATCAGCATTGTGACGCCGGTATACAACGAAGAGGACAACGTCCGCGATTGTTACCTGGCGGTGCGTCGGCTGTTTGAGAACGAGCTGGCGGCGTACGACTACGAGTATGTGTTCTGCGACAATGCCTCGGCCGATGGGACCATCGGGATCTTGAGGCAACTGGCTGCCGAGGACCCTCGCGTTCGCGTGATCCTCAATGCCCGCAACTTCGGGCCGCTGCGTTCGGTCTTCAATGCCCTGCTTCGGACGACGGGAGATGCGGTGGTGCCCTTGCTGGCGGCCGACCAGCAGGATCCGCCGGAGGTCATCGTCGATTTCGTCCGGCATTGGGAGCAGGGTTACCAGATTGTCTACGGGATTCGTGCGAATCGCGAAGAGGGGATTGTGATGCGCACGATTCGGAGGCGGTACTATCGGCTGGTCAACCGCTTTGCGGACATTCACATTCCGCCGGACGTGGGCGAGTTCCAGCTGATCGACCGCCGGGTGGTGGAGGTCCTCCGGCAGTGCGACGACTACTATCCCTACCTGCGAGGGATGATTGCCAGTTGCGGTTTCTCGTCGGTGGGGGTTTCGTTCACGTGGAAGGCGAGGCGCAAGGGGGTTTCAAAGAACCGGCTGTATCACCTGGTCGATCAGGCGCTGAACGGTCTGATTTCATTCACGAATCTGCCCATGCGGCTGTGCCTGTTGTTCGGGTTTCTGCTGTCGGCGGCGAGCATCAGCTTCGCGATGGTGATTCTGGTGGTCAATCTC
Source organism: uncultured Planctomycetales bacterium (assembly GCA_964446835.1). Lineage (GTDB taxonomy): Bacteria > Planctomycetota > Phycisphaerae > UBA1845 > JAFGLZ01 > CAYUQT01. The sequence goes on from CAYUQT010000024.1 coordinate 103,708, forward strand.
GTCTTCTACCGGCAATTGGCGCCTCCCGGCATTCCGCTGCTGGTGGTTTCGATCTTCTTCTTCTCGGGGGTTCAGCTTTTCTTCTTCGGCGTGCTGGGTGAGTACATCAGCGCGATTCATTTTCAGGTTCGCAAGCGGCCGCTGGTGGTGGAGAGGGAGCGGATCAACTTCGACCGGCCGTCCCGGCCCCTGGAGGGTGGGGCGGCAGGGGCGGACGCCGTTTCGCCGCGGGGCGCGGGTACCTCGGAGGATTCAGGAGGGCGGTAACCGCTCAGACGTCCGGGCCGGGTTCGTGGGGATTCGGGGACTAGCGGATGGGCGGGTTCCGGGCGAAAATACGGCAAGAGCGAGAGCCTATGTGTGCTATGGACTATGCCAGGATCCACGAGGAATATTGGGCCCGGCCCGATCGCTGGGGGACCCATTCGTTCAGCGACACCGAGGAGCTGATCCAGCGTATTGGTATGACGTGTGGCGGCGGCAGGCTGCTGGACGTCGGCTGTGGCATGGGTCTTCTGGTGCGAAGCCTGGTTCGTCGGGGACTCGACGCGCAGGGCATTGACGTTGCACAGAATGCAGTTGAATACGGCAATAGCCTGGTCCCCGGGCGATTTCGCACGGGATCGATTCTCGAAATGCCCTGTTCTGATGCGGCGTTCGATACGGTTGTTTCGACGGACGTACTGGCTTGTCTGGAGGAAAGTGATGTTCCGCGGGCCCTGGCGGAGGTGTATCGGGTCGCTCGTCGCTTTGTCTATGCGGTGATTCCGACTCAGCCGGATCGGGACGCGGAGTGGCGACAGACGCTTCGCGATCGCACATGGTGGGAGGCGCGGTTCTTCGAGGCCGGTTTTCGCAGGCATCCGCTCATGCAGTCTGTAGTGGCGTATTCCTCTCTGGACGAAGAAGGTTCTCCGATCACGCTGGTATTCGAGAAGGTTCCCCTTCAGGCTCGGCAGCGGTATCCGCTCGGGGAACTGGACGAGCATCGCGCGCTGCACATGGACATGCTTCGCGACACGGGGCGGAGTTCCGATGCTCACATCGCGCGGTATGCGCTGGCGTGCCAGTATGTCCGGCCGGGCGATGTGGTTCTGGACGCAGCCTGCGGGTTTGGCTATGGCAGCGCGATTCTGGCGGCCGGATCACCCGCCTCGAAAGTTCTGGGGGTCGACAATTCCTTCCAGGCGGTTCACTACGCGCAGGAGTGCTACGGGGCGGGTTCGCCGCTGATCGAGTTCCATCTGTGCGACGCCGCCCGTCTGAGTTTTCTCGGTCCGGAATCTGTGGACTGCGTGGTTTCGTTTGAAACGCTGGAACACGTGTCCGATCCGGAGGCGCTTCTGTCGGAATTTCAGAGGGTGTTGCGTCCCGGGGGGCGCGTCATCGTCAGTGTTCCCGACGACTGGACGGACGAGAGCGGCAAGGATCCGACGCCGCACCACCTTCAGGTGTACACGTGGGGTTCCCTGTTCGATCGGATGGGGCGGCATTTCCGGATCGAAAAGGCCTACTCTCAGATCGCCGGCGGCGGGCTCAAGCTTCGCGACGGGCGCCGTGTACTGAGGGAAGTGTCTGTGGGTGCCTCGCAGAGCGACCCTGCGGAATGGTGGTTGATGGTCGGCATGAAGGACCCGGTTCATGCCGATCCCCGCACCTATCGCGAGACGAGTTTTCCGGACTTCCGCAATCGCGGCAAGTACAACATTACGGCCTTCGATCGCGACTACGACAATCCGTGGCTGGTCAAAAGCATGGTGTCGATCGGGATGCGGACGACGCGCGATGAAGACCTTCAGGCCATTGCCGAGGAGGTTCTGGCGAGCGGGCGGCCCGGTTCCGCAGATGCGGGTGCGGCCATCTGTGTGTTGGCCTATCGGGTGCTGAACCGGCCGGACGCCGCGGTAGACGAGATCCGCCGCATGCTGGACATGATCCACAGCTATCATGCCCAGGCGGACGACACGTCTCATGCGTGGCGTTGGCGGCTGTCGAATCAGTATGTGGCGGGTCATCTCTGGCTGGCGATGGGTCGTCGCGACGAGGCGCTGAAGGCCTTCGTCGAGTGCGGGGAGATGGACTGTCTGCGTTTCTCGCCTCTGCTGGCCACCAAGACAGTCGACGCCTGGTTTCAGGCGGGTTTGTTGGCGGCGTGCGACGGCAAGCTGGAGCAGGCGAGGGGGTATTGGACCGACGCGATCCGCTGGGCCAAGAAGGCCGTCCGTGCGAATTGGCTGAACGTTCTGGGCAGGGTCAAGCAGCCGGTCAGTTTCGGTCTGCCGGAGGCCTCACAGGTTCTCGAGTTGGCCTCGCGGGCCGCGTATGCCCTTTTGGCATCGGAGCACTGGTCTGATCGGTCGGGGTGGAGTTGGAACCAGGCGTTTCTCTGCAAGAGCAAAGATCTGGAGGGGTGGCGCCGGGTTGCGACGGTCAGGCAGCACTGGATCGAGCACTATCAGAAAGAGTATCGCCACATGCAGGCGACGGTGGCGACGCTTCAGGAGTCTCTGGCGGCGCACCAGGGGGCGGTGGCCGAGCTTCGCCGGCAGGTGAGTGAACGGGACGGTCTGCTGGCGGCGGGGCAGGGGCAGATTTCTGCTCGGGAGGCAGAGGCTCAGCAGAAGTTGAGTGAGAAGGAACAGTCGCTGGCGGTCGTGCGTGCAGAACTGGCCGAGCGCGACGCAGAGATCGGGCGATGCCGGCTTCAACTGGAGGAGAAGGACACGTCTCTGGAGGCGGCGCGATCGCAATTGATCGCGTATGAGGCGGAGATGGCCGAGATTCGGGTCCAGTCGGCACAGCTCCGGCTTCATGCAACGGAGACGGAGAAGGCGCTGACGGCAACTCGCGCCGAGCTGAACGAGACCCACGTTCAGCTCGGTGAAATACAGCAGCAGGTCGCTGAGATCGAGGAGTTGCTGGCCGCGACGCAGGCGGAGGTTGTCCGGCAGAAATCTCAGCTAGAGACGACGGAGAAGTCTCTGGATGCGGCCAGGGCCGAACTGGTCGAGCGGGGGACGGAGATTGCCGAATACCGGTCTCAGGCGGAAGCCAGCGAGCAGTCGCTGGCTGCGGCACAAGCCGAATTGGCCGCTCGGGAAGCGGATCTCGTTCGGGCTTGCCAGGCGGTCGATGAGAAGCAGGCCCTGCTGGCAGCCTGGCAGGGCGAGGCGGAGCAATTGCAGAGCCGGTTTGGCGAGCAGGACCGTCTTCTGGCGGCAACACAGGCCGAGCTGGTCGATAAGCGGGCGGAGGCGCAGCGGCTCTTCGTCGAGCTGGACGGCATCTACCAGAGCACGGGGTGGGCGCTGCTGCGTCCGCTGTATCGCTTGAGGTATATGCTGTTTCCATCGAACAGTCGTCGCGAGCGGGCCGGCAAGGCGATGATGCATCGGATACGGGGTATTCGTCACGCTCTGCGCCGACGGTCCAGCGAGCACTCGCCCGCTGCACCCCCTCCGTCGGCACCGGCGGCGATTCCCGCGGCACCGCCTGTTTCCACTGCGGCGGCACCGGCAGTGGCCGATTCCGGGCTTCAGACAACCGCGATGGCTTCCGGCAAGCCGGTGGTAGCCCTCCAGATCGGGTCGTTCGACAAGGGCGGCCTCGAAGAAGTCGTCTTCACCCTGGCGAGAAATCTGCAAGAGGAAGGATCGGTGAGCGTGGTCGTGTTCGTGACGACCGGCATCATCGGTCACCTGGGTGAGGTGGCCCGCCAGCACGGGATCCCGGTGGTGCCGCTGAATGAGAATGCGTCAGAGCTCCGCCGGCTGATCCGCCAGTGGAATGTGCGGCTCGTAAACCTGCACTACACGACGTTCGGTGTCGAGGAGTACACGAGAGCCGGCATCCCGATCGTCTATACCATTCACAACACGTACATCTGGGCCACTCCCTCGTTCGTCAGCGAACGGCTTGAGGCCTACCGCCACGTGTCGCACTTCATCGCGGTGTCGCAGCCCGTGGGCGATTTTTTCGCGAGGCGATTCGGCATCGATCGGGATCGGATCACCGTGGTTCCGAACGGGCTGGATCTGGAGTATGTGGCGCAGGAGGACCCCGTCGACCGGGCGTCGCTGGGCCTGAGCGAGGACGACGTGGTGTTTCTGAACGTGGCCTCATTCAACTGGCACAAGGCCCACGTTCTGATGATCGCGGCCATGCAGCGGCTGATCCATCGGATGCCGAACGCCAAGCTGCTTCTGGTGGGTGACACGCATGATGCCGGTTGTCGGGCGCGGGCCGAGCAGGAGATCGCCCGCCGCGGCCTGAACCGGCACATTCAGATTCTGGACTATGTGCCCAAGAACAAAGTGATCGGCCTGATGAAGAAGGCCGATTGCTTCCTGCTTCCGAGCCTTATTGAAGGCTGGAGCATTGCGACGTTGGAGGCCATGTACAGCGGTCTGCCGTTGATCCTGAGCGACGTCGGCTCGGCCCGGGCGGTGATCAACGACAGCGACATCGGCCTGATTGTTCGACCGCCCTTCAGCGACATCCACCAGATCACGACCGAGATGGCGATTGTGTACTACTCGGACGAGACGCATCTGGACAACGTCGACGATCTGGTAACGGCGATGGAGACGATCGGACGGGATCGTCAGGGATGGAAACAGCGGGGCATGGCCGGCCGCGAGAAGGTGCTTCATACCTATTCCGCCCGGAACATGTGTCGGCAGTATCTGTCGTGCTTCCATCGCCAGATGCCTCAACAGGAATCCCGACCAACTCCCGAGACCCCTGCTATGCGAACGCCGTTGAACAGTCCGTGTCCCACGGGTGGATCGACGCGACCCGGCGCAGAACACGTCGGCGTCGTGATGTTGCTGTACAACCGATCCGATGTGGTCATCCCCTGCCTCCAGTCGCTGGCGCGGGCCAGGGCCTCTGCGTCGTGGGAGCTGTATCTGGTCGACAATGCCTCCCGTCCCGAGGAGGCCGAGAAGGTAAGGACGTGTTTCGAGCAATTGGTTGAGGAGGGTCGGCTACGGGGTCAGTTCGTTCACAGCGACGTCAATCGGGGTTTCCCGGGTGGGAACAATCTGGGCATCCGCTACTTCGTGCAGCGCGAGGATGTCACGCACATCTGCCTGCTGAACAGCGACGTTGTGGTCACCGACTTCTGGCTCGATCGTCTTCTGGAGAAGAACGTCGACGCTATCGGTCCGGTGACGAATGCCTGCGGAAACGAGCAGACCATCCCCATACCCTATGGTTTCGCCCCGTCGGACGACGCCTTTCCGACGGTCAACCAGTGGGGGCAGGAACGTTACGAGGCGTTCAAGGGATGTTGCAAGGAGACGGACTTCCTGGGGTTCTTCTGCTTCCTGGCCCGCGCTGAGCTGTATCTGACGGTCGGGCTTCTGGACGAGCGATTCGGTCGCGGGGCCTTTGAGGACGACGACTACTGCCTTCGGATTCTGGCCAAGGGTTACCGCATGACGGTAGCGCGGGACGTGTTCATCTATCACTGGGGAACGGCGTCATTCTCTCAGATTCCGCTCAAGACGTTGCGGGGTTTCCTGAACAAGAATCGCAAGAAGTTCGAGGCCAAGCACGGCAAGGCCTGGCAGGATCGTTCGTCGCTTCCGTTGGTCGGAGTCTGGGACGATCTGGAGCATATTGCCGGCAAGGGCAAGGAGGCCGATGTTCAGCGACTGAAGCTCTATGCCCTGCGCAGCATGGAGTATACGAAGCATCTGATCCATGAACGGGGCGTGGGCGGAGCTTTTGCCGGGACGCGCGGTCGGCTGCGGAATCTTCGGGACCGCGTGAAGCGATGGTGGGGCACCCAGCGTGCGGCCAAGGCGGCGGCATTTCTGGGCGATCTGCTCACGCGGCGGCCCATTCTGGTTCTTGGGCGATGGTTCCCCAGAGACGAGGACCTCCGAGACGGCTACTTCCAGCGGGTTCGCCTGATCGACGGCAACATCGAGGAGCACTGCCGCATCTACATTAAGACTCAGGACGTGTTCGAGAGCGGTTGGATTCTGCCGAAGATCGTTCGGAAGAAGGACCGGTGCTACGAGATCGGGCTGATCAAGCGCCGGAAGGTTCATTGCCTGGTGGCGGCCGCACTGGCCATGCTCTGCCGGCGAATCTATGTTCACAGTGTGATGCGTTTTGGCGACCCGCTGACGAAGTTGATGTACAACCTCTGCCGCAAGCGGATTCTCGACCTGCACGGCGTGGTGCCCGAGGAGTTCATCCACGCCGGCGATGAGCACCATTCCAGGGTGTTCGGGTTCTGGGAGAAATTCGCGGTGGAGAAGGCCTCGATGCTCGTGGTGGTTACGCAGGTCCTCGCCGACCACATCACGGTGAAATACGGCGACTCTCCCACGCGCCGATACGCCTATTACCCCATGCTGCCCCAGACGGGACGATGGAACGTGTCGGGGACAAACGGCAGCGTGCGCGACGGGATCATTTACTGTGGCAGCCTGTTCAAATGGCAGCAGGTCGACAAGATGCTGGATTTTGTCCACCGTGACGCTGGAAAGCATCGGATCACCTTTCTGGTTCCGCAGCCGGACGTAGTCAAGCAGATGTACCGGGATCTGTTCCGGGAGGACTTTCCGGGGACCGTTTCGTCGGCCCCCTCGCACGAGGTGGCGGGATGGTACGCCAGCCATTCTTACGGGCTGATCCTGCGTGAGAAGACGATTGTGAATCTGGCGGCCTGTCCCACGAAGCTGGTGGAGTATCTCCAGAACGGCCTGGTGCCCATTGTGGAGTGCCCCGACATCGGCGATTTCCTGCGATTGGGCTACCGGTACGTCGATGTCAATCAACCGCTGCCGGAGCCCGCGGCCTATCGGAGCATGGCCGAGGCCAACGCCGGAGTTCTGCGGAAGATGTACTACGAGGCCCAGATGGGGATGGAGCAGATTCAGGGCTTACTGGGCGGTTGACTAATCCGAGAGCACGACGGGCCTGCGGTATCGGCCCAGCCCGTTTCGTATCTGCCGGAACAACGCACCGGGGCCTGAGGGGGCACGGCGCGATTTCCCGGCCGGATCGTCCTGGCCGTCGAGCGGAGGGATGGCTTCGGCCTCGATCCTGTTCAGCACGTCTGATCTCACCCGAATGTCGATGGTCGAGACGAGCGTTTCCAGGCAATCCGTTGCTGCCCAGCCCTGACGTGGGCGTGTCAGTCGTACGGGTTCGATCCTGCCCGACCAAGCCAGGCAGAGGTTCCACTCGGCGGGCATTGAGTCTGGCAGCGGTGTCTCTCCGACGACGATCAGGACCTTTGAAACGGATTCCGGCAGATCGGCCGGGGGCGAGGTGGCGTCTGCGGGCGTCTGGGCGATCCGGACGTACACGGAGGCGACGGTTGGGACAGACCGTGCCACGGCCACAGGGTGCTCGCGATCAGACAGGCGGTGTCCGAGTGAGGTGACGTGGCGTCTCAGCGATTCGGCCAGTGCGTCGGCCGGCGCGCCGGGCACGCCCATCTCGATACGCCATTCCATGGGTTGGAGGCAGAAACGGCGGCGGAAAACATCGAACGCCATCAACCGATCGAGTTTTGGGCGGATGTCCAGTTCCTCGGCGCGACTTGTCAGGGAGTTGCCGTGTAGACGGTACTCGTAGACGGGCTCGGTGAAATCGGTGTGGCGGAGGGTCAGCAGGCTGTTGACTCGCATCCAGTAGTCGTAGTCTTCGAGCCCAAATCGCAGGGGGCTGTAGTTGCCGAGCAGGAAGGCGACCCTCGACCGATAGAGAAACGCCCCACCGATGAAGTTATTGGGTCGCGTGTTGAGTTCGGATACGTCGGCGGGGAAGTGGATGTGTTCGCTTCGGAGGGGACGCTGGTAGTCGGCGTACCAATAGGTGCCGTGGAGGGGGCGACCGGTTTCGTCGATCACATCCTCGTTGGCATAGATCATGTCCCAGCGGGGGTGACGCTGCAGGCTGTCGAGCATCTTCTCGAGGAAGCATGGTTTGAGGCGGTTGTCGGCGCTCGTCCAGGTGAGGAACTCGCCACGGGCCTGGCGAAACCCGTTGGAGAGGGCGGCCGGGAGCTTGAGGTTGGGCTGTCGGATCACGCGTGCGCGTGGGTCCTGACGGGCGTATTCATCCAGGATCTGCGGCGTGTCGTCCGTCGAGCCGTCATCGACCACGACGAGTTCGTAATCACCGCACGTCTGTTGGTGGATGCTGTCGAGGGCCTCACGGAGGTAGTCCTGGCCGTTGTAGACGGGCAGGACGATTGAGATCCGGCGGGCTTGCGCGGGGACCCTGAGCCGCGAGAGATCTCCGCCGGCCAGGATGCGGCGGGCGCGTTTGAACCGATCGAAGGCATAGGCCTGGGGTGTCATTCTCAGCGGAAAGCCGTGCCGTCGCAGCCATTCGGCTGCCCTGCGTCGTAGAACGAAGGAGCGGAATTTGACATCCCGGAGAAAGGGCCATACGCCCTGGTGACCTGCCACGGACCGTCAGACCTCTTGATGAGAGCCTTCGTCCTTGGGCCGCATCGACACCTGCACCGCGATCTCCTTGCCGGCTTCGGCGAGTTCCCGTGACAACACTTCCGGTTCGACAAACGGAGGAATCTCAACCTCGATCGACATGATGTACAGCGGCTGTGCATGGCGAAGCACGTGCGTGTTCAGGTTCGTGATGTTCACGCTGCGATCGGCCAGCAGCCGGGTGATCTTGGCCACGATGCCCTTCTTATCGGCGCCGTAAACGCGAACGACGTGACGGGGCACCTCCGGAACTTCCATGGCGTCTTCCGGACGAAGGTCGGTCAGTTGTGCCGTCAGCCGCATCTTGCCTCGCAAAACGCCCAGTTCCTGATCGACCTGACGGGCCGTCAGCCCTTCGGGCAGGCGCAACAGCAGCATGACCGTGAATTCGCCGCCCAGGCGGGCCATTGTGGAGTCTTCGATGTTGCAGTCCTTTTCGAGCAGGACACCCGAAATGCCGGCCACAATACCCGGCTGGTCCTTACCCATTGCGGTCAATATCGCATAATTAGCCATGGTTCAAACCTCTTGGTTCGCGGATCGGTCTTCCGCGAGTTCTCAACGCGTCATCAGATGGCGGAGGCGGGTCTGCAAACCCGCCACACCGGAGCCAACGATTCAGCAGTCTACTCTGTGGGCAAGCCGGGTCAAGGCGCGGTACCTCTCGTCCATATCACCGCTCGACGGAATACTGTCCTCCCGGCCGCGTATCGAAGACGACGACGTCGGCCTCTCGGCGACAGGCGACAGCCTGTCCCTGGGCATCGCGGACGCGGACCTCCTCGGGCCAGGGCTGTCCAAGCCGGCAGGTAATGCCCCGTTCGCTGACGATGCGAAGTGCCGTCACGCGTCCGGCGGACCAGGCGGCGCTGACCAGGAAGGCCCCCTCGGCTCGGAGGTTATCGAAGCTCGCTTCGACATTCGCGGGCCAAGCGGGGAAGACGCGGACAACGCCATCCCAACTCCGGATCAGCGTTTCCTGTAGCGGGGCGATCACGCCGAGCGATTCGCTCCAGGCGCCGGCGTGCCCGTAGTTGCCGATGGCCATGCCCCAGATCAGGCCGTTGGGGTGGCGCCATCGCTGGATGAGACCGCGAAAGGCGGGCAGATCGCGGGCGGCGACCCATTCACCCCCCCGCAGTCGCTGGAGCGCCGACCACGAGGCCTGTCCGAAGTACCACGTGTAGGCGCCGTCGCCGGGGGAGCTCCACGGTGTGGCCGGGTAGGTCGTCGGCTGCGGGCGATAGGGCCGGCCGACGCCGAACTCGGGCGGATTCGCCTCATAGCACAGCTTCTCCGCCCCCGTGAGCTTGAGCGGCGGGCGACCATCGTCGCCGGCACAGTGGTCGAGTCGGTCCTTCCACTGCTGCCGAAGGTCCTGATCGGTATTGAGGGCCTCGGAAGCCAGGATGGCGGCTCGCAGGCAGTAGCGGGCGTGTTGCATGATCTGGGCGCGATCGGTGTAGTCTTTCGGATCGCCGGTGAATCCGTCTTCGCCCTGATTCGAGGGGAAGGCGTGGTACAGGCCGTCGTCGCCCTTCTTGAGGAAGTCGGTGTAGAACAGGGCGCAATCGCGGATCATGGGGTATCCGGTATCGCGGAGCCACTGGGTGTCCATCGTGACGAGGTATCGCCACCAGTACTGGTTAGCAGCCCAGCCGGTCATATAGGCCATTCGTCCCATGGGCACGCATCCCAGGGGGTCGTCGGCATGGTGGATGGGATAGCCCGAGAGCTGGATGAACACGCCTCGACAGTTGTAGTAGTCGCGGGCAATCTTGCGTCCGATCTGAACGAGGTACTTCATGGCATCGAAGTAGGCATCGCCGAGTTCGAGGTGATTGGCCGTGTAGTCACCCCAGAAGGGCTCCTGGATGTTGTAGTTGGTGTGGTAGTCGCCGTGCCAATGCGAGTAGTCCTGGACCGTGCTGGGCAGCATCAGCCCCGGCGGCACGGTTCCGGCACGATAGGCACATCGGCGGGCGTGGAGGGTCTCGTACCAGAGGTTTTCCAGGGTGGCGTCGGCGATGCGGATTGCCGACTTCGACCAGAACTGCCCGGCCTGTGCGAGGTTTTTTTCTAGGTCGGCAAAGTTAGCTTGAGCATTTCTGGCCCTCTAGCCGATAG